>JABTUB010000001.1:1102500-1702500 GCA_015075585.1 Chloracidobacterium sp. | reverse complement strand
CGGTTCCCTTTCTCAGGTGCCGCAAATTCACAATACGCTCGCAGATGTGAATGCCCTTCTGCTTCAAGTTCTGTCCGAGAATATTTTCGAACTGCCGGAGATCACCGAATTGATCTCGCGGGCGATCGAGGACGACGCGCCAAATAATCTGGCTGACGGCGGAGTTATTCGCGAAGGCTTCGACAGCGAACTCGACGAACTCAGACAGGTACTCTCAGGCGGTAAGCAGACGATCGCATCCTTTGAGGCGAGAGAACGTGAACGCACGGGCATCGGAAATCTGAAGATCAAATTCAACAGCGTCTTCGGCTACTACATTGAGGTTTCAAAAGCTCAGCTCGATCGCGTCCCCGCTGATTATGAACGTCGGCAAACGGTCGCTAATGCAGAGCGATATACCACGCCGCAACTGAAAGAATGGGAGCAGAAGGTACTTAGCGCCGAAGAAAGGATCGTAAAACTTGAGGCCGAGTTGTTCCATCGGGTTCGATCTGAGGTTTGCTCCGAGACAAAGAAGCTGCAAATAACGGCAAGGGCGCTTGCTACGCTCGATGTGCTTTGTTCGCTCGCCTTTGCGGCTTCGGCGAATAATTACGTTTGTCCGACGCTTAACGACGGAGACGCGATCGAGATAGAACGCGGCCGGCATCCGATCGTCGAGACCTTCGGTTCGGGTTCGTTCATACCGAACGACATCGTGATGAACAATTCCACGGATCGGCTTCTTATCATCACAGGTGCAAATATGGGCGGCAAGTCAACGATCTTGCGGCAGGTTGCCCTGATCCAGGTTATGGCTCAGATCGGTTCGTTCGTTCCTGCGGCAGCGGCAAGGCTTCCGATAATTGACCGGATCTGGACACGTGTCGGAGCATCGGACGATCTTGCCTCCGGCCGTTCGACATTTATGGTCGAGATGACCGAAACGGCTGAAATACTGCATAATGCAACTCCGCGCAGCCTCATTCTGCTCGATGAGATCGGACGCGGTACATCGACCTTCGACGGACTCTCTATTGCATGGGCCGTTGCGGAATATCTCCATAATTCGCCCGAACATTCGGCGAAGACATTGTTCGCGACACATTATCACGAGCTGACCGAGTTGGCCGAAAACCTTCCCGGGGCAAAAAATTATCAAATAACGGCAGAGGAGAAGGACGGTGAGGTCGTATTTCTGCACAAATTACAACCGGGAAAAGCGTCAAAGTCGTACGGGATAGCGGTCGCCCGCCTTGCCGGCCTGCCGCTGCCCGTTGTTGAGCGGGCTAAAGAGGTGCTGAAAAAGCTCGAGCGATACGAGCTGGCGGTTTTTGCTGATGACAAAAGGAACGGACTCGCAAAGGCGGCGGGCCGGCACGCGGCATCGCAAGTCTCGCTTTTCGCTGTTGCAAATGAGTCGGCGATCGACGCGATCCGCGAGGTTGAGGTCGATGTGATCTCAGCTGATGAAGCAAAACAGCTTCTGGCAGAGATCAAACAAAAGCTTGTGTGAGGTTAAGATGGCGAACAGAAGAGATTTCTTAAAAGCTGCGGCGATAGGCTTGACGGCTTTGTCGGTTGACGGTCATTCGGGCGAGGGATCCGAGAGGTTTCGACGGCCGGTTGTTGTTTCAACCTGGGACAGCGGAATGAGCCCGAATGCGGCTGCGTGGGAAGTGCTTTCGAAAGGCGGCAGGGCGCTCGATGCTGTCGAGAAAGCGGGTAACAGGAGCGAAGACGAGCCGAGCTGTTGTGTCGGGCTTGCGGCACTTCCCGACCGCGACGGCATCGTAACCCTCGATGCCTGCATTATGGATGAAAATGCGAACATCGGTTCGGTCTCATTTCTTGATCGGATAAAGCATCCTGTCTCAGTCGCCCGCCGCGTAATGGAAAGAACGCCGCATGTAATGCTCGCCGGCGAAGGAGCAAGACAGTTCGCTGTCAGCGAGGGTTTCGAGCTTGAATCAGGTGATCTGTCGCCCGAGTCTGAAAAAGCATGGAAGGAATGGTTGAAAGGGTCTAACTACAAGCCGTGGCAAGTAAGCCCCGGAGGCAAAGCCGGAAGCACTTCACAGTTCGCGCCTGCGTTCTTTGCCGATGGAACGCCCAACCACGATACAATGGGCACGATCGCGATGGATGCGAAAGGCGACCTTTCGGGAATGGTAACGACCAGCGGCCTTGCCTACAAAATGCACGGCAGGGTCGGTGATTCGCCGATCATCGGCGCAGGGCTGTTCGTGGATAATAAGATCGGTGCCGCAACGAGTTCCGGTGTAGGTGAAGAGGTGATCCGTATCTGCGGCACGCATACGGTCGTTGAGCAAATGCGGTTTGGAAGGACGCCTCAAGTAGCGTGTGCCGAGGCAGTCCGTCGGATCGTCGAGCGTATGGGTGATTCTGCAAGGTCGATCCAGGTCGGTTTCGTTGCACTCTCAAGGTCAGGTGAGGTCGGAGCTTACTCAGTGACGCCGGGCTTTGTGTATTCGGTCCGAAACGCGTCTGTCAATAAGGTTTTTGCAGCTCCAAGCCATTTCAAGCAGAACCATCCGGCCTGAGCCGATCACCCGAGTAAACGTGAAAGTGCAAGTGTTTTGAGTCCTGATAATGCCCGAGGTTCGTGAGCACACGGGCTGCACCGTGCTGTTCCACCACACTTGCAGCGACCTTTCGGGCAACTTCGAGCAGTTCCAGGAGCAGGTCGTTGTCATCGATCGTTAACAAAGAGCCGATGTGTAGCTTCGGAATTACGACGATATGCGTTTCCCAGAAGGGCCTTGTATGGTAATAAGCCAGGACGTTCGCGGTCTCAGCAACCTTCTTTACGTCAATTTGCCCGCTCAAGACGTTCTCGCAGTAGAAATCTTCGGTCATAGGCTGCTTTATTTAATAATTTCCGGCTGATAAACTCAAGCTTTTGCAGCAGATGCAGATGAGCATCGCAGAACTATCAACAAAAGAAAAGGCCGGCCGAATGATGTTCATCGGTATCGGCGGGCCGGAACTTGATGCTGCGGCATTGGAGCTTCTTGGCGATATAAAGCCGGGCGGTGTGTGCCTTTTCGCACGTAATATCCGTGATGCAGGGCAGACGCGTAAACTTCTTGACGACATACGCGCTGTGCTGCCGTTTGAGCCGTTCTTAAGCCTTGATCAAGAAGGCGGCACTGTCGATAGGCTACGCCGTGTGCTTGCTCCGATGCCTGCCGCAGCAAAGATGCGTAACGCGGATGATGCCAGTACGCTGGGCAATATCATAGGCGAGGCGATCTCGATCCTCGGTTTCAATACGGATTTTGCACCGGTAGTCGATGTTATTGATCATCAAAGGTCTTCGGTCAGCAACGGGCTTCACAATCGTGCATTCGGCTTGTCTGCCGACGATGTGATACGGTTCACAACAGCATTTCTCGAAGAATTAAGGCGGTGGAACATTCTTCCTTGTCTAAAACACTTTCCCGGCCTCGGTGCGGCAACGAGCGATTCGCACGAGGAATTGCCTGAGGTCGGGATCGACGATGATGAACTTTTCCGTGTTGATCTGGCACCGTATCGAGCTTTGTGCAGCAAGGCCGGCCGCGGCTTTGTGATGTCGGCACACGCAGCGTTCCCTTTCTCAAAGTTGCAGGAGACCGATCAACGTGGCAAACTCATACCGTCTTCATTGAGCCGCAATTTTGTGACCGGCCTGCTGCGCAACGAACTCGGATCTGAATCAATTGCGGTGACCGATGATCTTGAAATGGGGGCGATCCTGCGCAATTTCGGCATCGGCACGGCAGCAGTAATGGCCGTAAATGCAGGCGAAGACATGCTGGCCGTTTGTGCCGGTGCGGAAAATATACGGGAAGTCAGGGACACGGTCGTGTCGGCCGTAGAACAAGGCCGGATCGCCTCGCGTCGCGTAGATGATGCTGTCGAACGCATCGAGGCCGCCAGGCACGGCCTAAAACCTCCCGCAAGTTTTGATGAAGCCCGGCTTAAATATATCACTGCCGAGATCGCTGCATTTACCAAAGACCTTGACGGATAGGAGGCTCGACCCGATTTGAGAAAACTGATCTTAATTGCACTTGTTCTGGCTCTGATCTCTACTGCTTCGACCTGTAGAAAGCGGGCGACGGACACGGTAACAATAGCCCTATCGGAGAAATTCTCTACCTTTGACACCATAACCTCGACCACATCTGATGCTGCCGCCGAGCGCGTCAAGAACCTGATGTTCAATGCACTGGTGAAGAAGGATGAGAATTTCGATTACGTCGGGGAGCTTGCCAAAGATATCCAAACTTCGCCGGATGGTACCGCGATCACATTCATCCTGCAGGATAATGTGAAGTTCCATAACGGCACCGATCTTTCCTCTGCGGATGTCAAATACACCTTTGATCAGCTTTTCGAAAGCAAGGGTTACAAATCCGGAGCATTCTTTGATACGGTCCCCGCTGACAAGGTTGACGCCGCGAAGGCTCCCGCTGATGCTCCTGCTGCGAATACGAACGCTAACGGAGCAGTGAAGCCCGCCGAGGCTCCAAAGACCAAGGCCGTTCCGCACATTTTGTCGATCGAAACGCCCGATGCTAAAACGGTTGTATTCAAGATCGCACGGCCATCGCTGCGGAATCAGCTTCTTTCGAATTTGGTTGCGGTTCCGATCATTCCGAAAGATTCGGCGGCAAGGCAAAAGGATTCGCCGATGGGAACAGGGCCGTTCAAATTCGTCAGCTTTGATGCGAGCCAGAGCATCGTTGAGCTTGCCGCGAATCAAGAGTATTGGGAAGGTGCGCCAAAGGTGCCGAAGATACGCTTGAAGACCCTGACCGACGCTAATTCGCTTCAGGCCGAACTTCAACGCGGTGATGTCGATCTGGCTCCGAACCCGAATAACATCTCGCCGGACACGATCAAGGCGTTCACACAAAGCCCGACGTTGAAGGTTGAGCAGTCGGACGGTTCAAATGTCCAGTATCTTGTTTTCAATTCGCGCACTTCCCCGCTGAAAGAAGCTAAACTCCGCCAAGCGATCGGCTATGCCATCGACCGAAAAAAGATCGTTGCCGAACTTCTGTTCGATCAGGCAAAGGTGGCTGATTCGATCCTGCCGCCGCAGTCGTGGGCATTCAGCCCGGGCACCACATACAGCTATGATCCGGAAAAGGCAAAACAGCTGATAAAGGAAGCCGGTTACAACGGCGAACCGATCATTTTCAAATACGGTTCGGGAAATCTGGCGGTAAATCAGTACGCTCAGGTCATTCAAAGCTCGCTGAACGAGGCAGGGTTTAACGTCCAAATTCAAACCATTGAGGCCAATACGGCCCGTAAAGAGGTTGCTCAGGGCCTATACGGGATCTATACAGGCGTTTGGATCGGCGGCAACCAAGACCCGATATTTTTGCGCGATCTCTTCGCAACCTCGAAGATCCCGAGCGGAACGGTAAGCTGCTGCAATCGGAGTTTCTACTCGAATCCCGAATTCGACAAGGTTGTCGCGGATGCCGAGAACGAGGCCGACCGCGGAAAGGCAAAGGAGCTGTATCAAAAGGCATGGCAGATCGCCAGCAGCGACCTGCCGCTGCTGCCGCTTTGGTATCCGGCGAATATTGTTGTTGCGAACAAACGCATCGGCAACATAAAGATAAATCCGAGCGGCGATTGGGGCTTTATTCGAAATATTACCGTTGACCAATAGTGCGGTAGAACTTGACAATGCCCGTTCACAGGGTAGAATTATCATTTGCCACGCGGGAATAGCTCAGTTGGTAGAGCGCAACCTTGCCAAGGTTGAAGTCGCGAGTTCGAGTCTCGTTTCCCGCTCCATCTCTTTCGGGTAGGCAGTTCGCAGTCGGCAGTCGGCAGTGTTTTTTAGATCTGCAAAAAGCCAAATGCCAACTGCCTACTCGCATCTTAGGGCGGCGTAGCCAAGTGGTAAGGCAGAGGTCTGCAAAACCTTTATTCATCGGTTCGATTCCGATCGCCGCCTCCAAAACCACTCCGATCCGTCGTTGTACTGACCGCTTCAATATAGTAGGCTTTTAAGAGAACTCTTGATAGAAGCCATGCAAGCGATCAAGAAACCCGTCAGCAAGAAAGGCGGAGTTCCCCGGACACGGGTCAGCCGCTGGCGTGCCGCTGCGCTCATCACGGTCAATGTCCTGATCGTTGCTCACATCATACAATGGCGGCTCACCGGATATACGGTTTCGCCGGTCGAACCTGCCGAGGCAATGTACACGCTACAGCGCGGTGCGATAAATGCGGGCGTTATCTTCTTCAGCCTCGCGATACTCACGACGCTGGTACTCGGCCGCTTCTTCTGCGGCTGGGCGTGTCACATGGTGGCGCTGCAGGACTTTTGCGGATGGCTTCTTTCCAAGATCGGAATGAAGCCGAAGCCGTTCCGTTCGCGTCTCCTCATATACGTTCCGTTCTTGGTGGCGTTCTATATGTTCGTATGGCCGCTGGCCGTACGATTTTTTACAAAGCCGCCGACCGAGCGTTTGATCCCTGAATTCTCGAACCAACTGATGACGACCGAATTTTGGGCATCATTTCCGCCTGTCGGCGTGGCAATTCCCTTCTTGTTCATCTGCGGATTTATGACCGTTTGGTTCCTCGGATCAAAAGGTTTCTGTGCGTACGCCTGTCCCTACGGCGGCGTTTACCGGCTTGCGGACACGCTTTCGCCGATGAAGATCCGCGTAACGCCGGCGTGCGACCAGTGCGGGCTTTGTACTGCGGTTTGCACATCGCACGTTCGTGTTCATACTGAGGTCGATCAGTTCGGCATGGTGGTCGATCCGAATTGTCACCGAGCGATGGATTGCGTGGACGTTTGCCCCCAGGATGCTCTCTATTTCGGTTTCGGAAAGCCGACCATTGCTATTAAGGGCCGCAAATCACTGAATAAGAGCTATACGCTAACTTGGCCCGAAGAGATCCTCGGTGTTTGCGTCTTTATTCTGAGTCTGCTTGCCGTCTGGGATGTATATCATTTGGTTCCGATGTTCATGGCAGTCGGAACCGCGTTGGTTACGGTTTATCTGACGCTGACGCTTCTCCGTCTGATCGAATTTCCCGATATGTCATTCTATCGCTTTAGCCTTAGGTCAGCCGGTAAATTTAAGATCGCGGGTTTCGTGTTTCTGATCTTTGCGGTGTCGTGGATCGGCCTTAACATTCACAGTGGCTGGGTTCACTTTAATGAGCGCACGGGAGCCGGCGCATTTGAAAAGATCACTGTCCCGGATGAACTCGTTCTTGCCCAAGCTGACCCTGCTCAGTGGCTTACACCGCTTGACCGCGAGAATATCACGAAAGGCAAGCAGCGTTTTGACCGTGCCGCGGCCGCGGCGTTGTTCGTGAACGATGAATCGCTGACAAAGCGCGCATGGCTCGAATATTTAAGCGGCAATACGGAACGTGCGGTCGAGCTGTTGGGTTACGCGGCAACCCGCGTATCAGGGCGTGCGAAGGCGTTATCGCTTTATTATCGCGGCTCGATACTTAATCGCCTCGGACGCTACGACGAAGCGCTGGCCGATCTCGACAGTGCTATCGCCGAACGCCCCGATCTGGTGCTCGCGCGCGTCGAAAAGGGTGAGTCGCTTTGGCTGCTCGGACGGCAAAAGGAAGGTTTGCAGGAGTGGGCAGCCGCCGTAAATGACGATCCGCGCTCAGTACTTGCAAGGCTTATGCTGACAGGAGCTTCGGAATCATTCGGCGATATGCAGACGGCTTTGGCCAATGAACGCGCCGCGGAGAGGGTCATTCCCGACGATCCTTACTTCCACTGGATGCTTGGCCTTCGGCTCCAGAATGTCGGTATGGATGACCTTGCCAAGAAGCACTTCCGGCGCTCGATACAACTCGATCCGCAGTTCCGATTCAGGCGTACAACAGCTGATAAGTCTATATGATCCGTTTACGTTCGGGTTTTTGAGGTTTGGCTTTGACCGGCTGAGTGCTAAAAGATCCGAGCATATCCTTAAGGACATGATCGATCACCAGTGGGTCAACGAGCATATCCAAGTGATCAAATCCGTGCGGCCGTCGAGTGATACTTAACGTCGAATTATCCGGAAGATCAGCAGTTCTCACCTCACTTTCTGAACCCGCCTCGAATCGGCGCACTCTTGACAGCGTTGTGCAGACAAGATCTTTCTTCACCGACTTTGACACAGTACCAGCAACACAAAAAAGGCTGCTCGATATCGGCACCATTCCGTCCGCATCTCCAAAGCGTTTGCCGAGAGCGTTAACCAAACCGACATTTGCGAGAGCTAGCATTCTGTGGCGGTTATCGCTGCCGCTCCCGAATTTGAGATCAAGCAGCATGGCGGCAAGTTCAAAACTGCTGAGGGTTGGCGACACAATGCCTGAATACGCGATCAACTTTGAGGAATATGGTGCAAAGGCAGCATTACGTCGAGCGAGGGCCGTGTTTATGTCGGTCGAGCTGATGCTCAGTTTGCGGTCGAAATTGTCCCACCGCAGGTCAGATCGGTTCGCTGCGGTCGCCGCAGGCCCTGAACGCCAGTAGATACGATGCAGGGCATCATACGCGGCGTTCAGTGATGCCGGAACGAATTTGCTCATTGTTTCCGTGTCGTTCGCCGCAGGCGTTCCGTGGTGCGGTGTTGCAAGCGTGATCAGCCCGAGCGTAGTGTCGCCGCCTTTTTTGCCTTTCCATTGTCCGCTTCGATGCACGGTCTCGGCCATATACGCCGTCGCGATGATACCGCCCATGCTGTGAGCGACAATTACGTGCGAACGATCCGGCAGACGGTCGTCAATGAGGTCGCGGAGTCTTTCGGCCAAGACGCTCACAGGTTCGCGATCGCTGCAATATTGAAATAAGTAAGGTGTGAATCTCGCCGCCGCCTGCTTGTCGTTCTCAAAAGCGGCAAGGAGAGCATCCCAGTAATGGGCATCAGCGTTAATATCGGCGTCATCCGGAACACCTTCGTGCCCGTGGATCAAAATTAGCGGCGTCTTTGCGG
Organism: Chloracidobacterium sp.; assembly: GCA_015075585.1. Lineage (NCBI taxonomy): Bacteria > Pseudomonadati > Acidobacteriota > Blastocatellia > Chloracidobacteriales > Chloracidobacteriaceae > Chloracidobacterium > Chloracidobacterium sp. Next base: position 1,693,513 of record JABTUB010000001.1, on the reverse strand, counting down.
CATCCTCCTTTCCGGCAGGAATCATGGACACAAGCGGACCTTCGCGGTCGCTGCAAACGGCAAATGTGCCGAGTGTTCCGAAGAGCAGAATAAATAGGACCAGCAGCGGCCGATATATCATATGTTACCTCGATCGTGTATTTATCTCTTCCAAAACCGCATTTCCCGGGCAAAGAATGTCTCGCCCGAGCGTGTTAAGCGGAGCCGATGTTGTGTTTATGATATCGTGCAGCTCACGCGAATCTTCGTTCATATACAGCAGGCCGGTTAGGATCTCGCCGTTTTGTTTTGAACGCTGAATAGCATTGATAGCCGAGATCCTATCCATCGGATCCCAATCCTTTGCCAGCTTATGCAGGTGGATCGTCGAGCCGTCGTGCATAAGCAGATCCTTTACACTGCCTGCTTCGTAAGTCGTAACGATCTCTTCAGCAAAGGGCACAAAATCAATGGTCGATGTCGCTTCCACATGCTGGCGAACGTAGTCATACGACTTGGTCGAGCCGACGTTATTGTTGAAAGTCACGCATGGGCTGATCACGTTCAACAGAGAAAAGCCGTTGTGCTTCATTGCCGCTTTCAGTAGCGGGATCAACTGCTCCTTATCGCCGGAGAAGCTTTGACCCACGAAAGTTGCCCCGAGTTCGATGGCAAGGCCTGCAAGGTCGATCGCCTGAAAGAGATTCTCATGGCCGGATTTATTGATCGAACCGACATCCGCCGTAGCGCTGTCCTGCCCTTTCGTCAGGCCGTAACAGCCGTTATTCATCACAATGTAAACCATTTTTAGGTTGCGGCGAATAACGTGTACGAATTGCCCCATGCCGATCGATGCCGTATCACCATCGCCCGAGACGCCGAGATAGATCAGGTCGCGATTTGCAAGATTCGCCCCCGTTGCGACCGAAGGCATGCGGCCGTGGACCGAATTAAACCCGTGCGAATTCGACAGGAAATATGCGGGCGATTTTGATGAACAGCCGATGCCGGAAAGCTTTGCCACCTTGTGCGGTTCGATATCAAGCTGCCAACAGGCTTCTACGATCGCGGCATTTATCGAATCATGGCCGCAGCCGGCACACAGTGTACTGAGGCTGCCTTGATAATGGTCCACCGTGAAGCCGAGCTCGTTCTTCGGCAATGAAGGATGTCTGAATGTTGATCTTACGTAGGTCATTTAAGTTTAAGTTTATTCCACTCTTCCACTGTGATATCGCGACCAAGGATTTCACCGGCCTCACGCAGCATCATTCGAAGTTGCGGAACTGAATACTCTAAATTCGAAGGAACCGTCAAGCGATGATTCTCAAATAAAAGAAACTGATGTCTGGAACCAGAATATGGTCCGTCAAAACCGAGTCGCCGAAGTCTGCGAATAAAATCGCTTCGCTTACACGGGTGCCACTGGCTCATAAGCGGGTGTGTGATTCAAGTTGATGTTTGAAAGTACCGGTAACTCATGACCCAGCTTAAGACCAACGAGAACCCAATCTTCCAGCGTTGAACGCAATTCGCTTTCACATTCACGTAGAGTAGCCGCAAACGCCACGACCCCTTTACAGGATGGGATTCGCCCGGAAAATGTATTGTCTTCCAATTTGTCATACTCAGCTTCTTGGAGAGCAAGTTCCACGTAATCGCTCAAAATGTAGTTTCCTGACATATCAATATCCTAACATTAACCGAATACCAATGCTTCGCGAAGCGTGACACGAAAACTTTCAAACAACTCTCCACGGGTTCATTCCTGAAAATTCACTCCCGAAATTCTCTCGACCTAACTGATTCACCAATCGCCGTCCTGCTTAACAACTACTGTGTATTCGCCTTTCATCACAATTTTATTCTAGCATGCAGAATACCCGCTCGATTCCACAACGTCTCCAAATCACATACTTCATCAATATTAGGTAAGGAGATCTCAGAAAGTTGCTGTCCCAAATATAAACCACGAATAGTTGGAATCACATCCTTTGTAAGTAGGCATGCCTTATTTGCAGATCTCACTTTCGCCGTTCTTTGAGAAAGCTGTAAATACAGCACTCTGACGAAAAGAAAGAGAGAAACTAATGTCGTCGAAATACTCTAACCCCTATTATTACTATATCTTGACCTAAAGACGCCCCCATATCTGTCTAAAAATATTATCCGCGGTGATCGGCATTCCGTCGTAGTTCAGCACGGGAATGAGTTTTTCGGATAGGCCACTCGCTATCGCTCCGGGTTCTGACAAGGCGGTGCCGAGTTCGATCATCATCAGACTGCGGAATTGAGCATCTCGATTTTGTTCGATGACGAAGATGCGGTCGTGTGACGCGACAAAATCAGCGAATGCCTTACCGAAAGGAAATGCTTTCGGCCGCATGGCGTCGAGAGCGATACCTTCTGCCGCAAGCATTTCGATCGCTTCTTCCGCCGCATATATCGACGTGCCGAAGAAGATCACGCCGTCGTTTGAGCACTTTTCCTCCTGATAAAAATGCGGCTGCGGAACGATCTCCTTTGCGGTGTCCCATTTCGTTGCGAGACGATCCATATTGCGCTGGTAGGCAGCGGCGTCTTCCGTGTATGCGGCATATTCATTTCGCGACGAACCGCGCGTCGTGAATGCACCGCGCTCGACGTGAGTGCCCGGCGTTGTGCGATATGGTATTCCGTCGCCGTCAACGTCCAAATAGCGGCCCCATTTGCCGTCGAACTTTGTCCCATTCGAATAGATCCCATCAAGCTGTTCTGCCGTGAGCACCTTTCCGCGGTCGTATTCGCGGCTGTCATCCCATTCGAGAGCGTCCGTAACGTGATCGTTCATTCCGAGGTCAAGATCGGTCATAACCATCACGGGCGTTTGCAGCCTTTCGGTGAGGTCGAAAGCAAGTGCTGTCATTTCAAAGCATTCCTTTGGCGTGGACGGCAGCAGCAGCGGATGTTTTGTATCGCCGTGTGAAGCGTATGCGGCAAGCATCAGATCGGACTGCTGAGTTCGGGTCGGCATTCCGGTAGAAGGACCGGTTCGCTGCACGTCAATAAGCACAGCGGGTATTTCAGCGAAGTAGCCCAGCCCGAGGAACTCATTCATCAGGCTGAGGCCCGGGCCGCTTGTCGCCGTAAAGGAGCGGGCTCCGTTCCAGCTTGCCCCGATCACCATTCCGATCGCGGCCAGCTCGTCCTCAGCCTGGACGATCGCAAAGTTATTCGTGCCGGTTTCCCGATCGACGCGATATTTCGAGCAGTACTTTGAGAATGAATCGACTACGGATGTTGACGGCGTGATCGGATACCACGCTGCAACGGTCGCGCCGCCATAGACCGCACCGAGTGCACATGCCGCATTGCCTCCGTATAAGATCTTTCCTTCCAGAAGGTCACGGCGCTCGACGCGCAGATCGAACGGGAATTCAAAATTCTCCTTTACGTAATTGACTCCGAGATTCAGCGCATTGATATTCGGCTCGATCAGCTTTTCCTTTCCTTTGAATTGGTCGGCGATAAGGCCTTCCAGCACCGGAAATTCAATGTCGAACAGCGTTGCGAGGGCGCCGATATACAATATGTTCTTGAATAGCTGCCGCTGCCGTGCATCGCGATACTCGGCGTTGCAGATCTCGGTCATCGGGATGCCGAGCATCGTAACGTCATCGCGAGAGAAGCCGGGCGGAAGCGGCTTTGTGCTGTCATAAACGAAGTATCCGCCGCTTTTTACATCCGCCAGATCCTGCTTGATCGACTGCGGATTGACCGAAACCATCAGATCGACACCTTCCCGGCGGCCGAGGTGACCTTTTTCGGAAACACGCACCTCGTACCACGTCGGCAGGCCCTGGATATTTGACGGAAAGATGTTCTTGGGTGTTACGGGAATTCCCATCCGAAAGATCGCGCGCGTGAACAATGCGTTGGCAGATGCCGAACCTGTACCGTTGACGTTCGCGAAGCGAACCACAAAATCATTTATTTTCATCGAGTTGGAACGCGATCAGGACATAAGTGAACGCCGCTGTATGCTGCGGTTTAGCCCGATCGATGAGCCATAAAAATACCGTTGATAGAATAACGCAGAAAGCAGCATCTTCAAATGTTGTTTACCCGTTCTGATCGGTACATCCTGCCTTTTTCCGGATAGCAAATACGGCGTGAACGGCATGGCTCTTGAACCGAGTTCATTTTAGATGAAAAAAAGAGTGCAGTTTATGCGCTGCATCATATATTGCGGTATCACTGTCTGAAAGAATGAGAGTGAACAAATGTTTGACGCGTGGAGGGCACCGGCAGATCGGGCCGCCACGCGAAGGAAGAATGAGGTAATTAAAATGAAACTTGAACCGACCCGAACCGTTGCAGATTATGTTGTGAACTTTCCGCCATCGAAGAGGGTTTTTGAGAAACTTGGAATTGACTACTGCTGCGGCGGCAAAAAACAGATCACCGAGGCTTGCAGCGATACCGGCGTCGAATTCGAGACGCTGAACGAACTATTTGAAAAAGAGGCGAACAGGCCGCAGAACACGGAGAGCGGCACGGCTGAACTGGATTTCAATGCAATGTCGCTGGCGGCACTTTCGGATCACATCGTCCGCTGCCACCACGATTTCACGCGCGAAGAAGATGCACGCATAGCCGCATTGCTCGACAAGGTGTGCGGTGTCCACGGACGCAATCATCCCGAACTGCTTCAAGTGCGTGAGGTCTTTTCACGCCTGAAGTCGGAACTCGAAGCTCACATGCTCAAGGAGGAGCGTATGTTGTTCCCGTACATCGCCCTGATGGAGAGTGCGTTCGGCTTTGGTCTGCCTTGTCCGCCGGCACCATTCGGTTCAACGCGAAATCCGGTTGCCGTCATGATCAGCGATCATGATGCGGCGGCGGAGATGCTCAAGGAGATCCGCGAGCTGACGGATGACCTTACGCTGCCCGGCGACGCGTGTATGTCGTACAGGTCGCTTTTTTCGGCACTTGGCGGCCTCGATAAGGACATTCGGCAGCACATACACCTCGAGAACAACATTCTCTTCCCGAAAGCGATCGCAATGGAGGATGCAGGCGTTCCCGAAGGCGTGCAGGAGATGCAGGAGGCAGCTTGCGGCTGCGGGCATAGCCACGGTCACGGCCATGCACACGGACATGCGCATGCACACGGACACGGCGGCGGAGGCTGCGGCTGCGGCTGCGGAAGCGGCCACGGGCATGGTGTCGTAACGATCAGTGAAACCGATCCGGGCCCGGCAGTACAGGCGTCAGGCCATGCGTGCGGCTGCGGCGGCCATCACTAAAGAGCAAAACCCGATATCCCACTGCACATAAAACAAGGCGTCGTCATCGTCGAAACGACCTCGAATGATGAAGACGCCTTTTATGATCGTACATTTTTGCGCGGAGCGTCGCGGCCGATCAGAATTCCCTGCGGATGCGTTGATCGCATTTCTTGCAGTTCAGCGATTGGCCAAGCCGCGAACGGCGGCCTTCTTCGGTGAGCACCCATTCGCGGACGCGAAGCGGCGGATCGTGCCGCACGTGCTGGTAGTGCCCGCATTCGAGCATTGCGACCCAATGTCCCATTTCATCCATAATAAAACTTGTAATGACACGCTGCACGGTTCCCTCCTTTTCGTGATCCTATGTTCTTAAGTGTGCTTCGAGCCGATCGGTGTCGCCTATCATGATCTTTCCGCGCTCGATAGTGATGTCGCCGATCTCGGCAAGATGCCGGATCGTGCGGATGGCCGTTTCGGTCGTGAGGCCCGCCATTCTGGCGATGTCCTCGCGGCGGAGTTTTATCTTAACCGGCGGCGGATCATTCGCCGCATTGAAAAGGCGTATCAACACGCCTGCGATCCTTTGCTCCGCAGAGCCGCCCGCGAGGGTGCTAATGAGTCCTGTTTTCTGCCGCAGCATTGCCGACATCCAATGCAGGACTATCAGTGAGAATTCCGGGCTTTCCTTTAGTAATTGAAAAAAATCGTCGCGGTGGAGCAGTAGAATCTCGGACTCTTCTAGGGCATAGGCCGACGCAGGATAGACATCGCCGTCAATGACCGGAGGCACCGCGAACATCTCGCCCGCACCAAAGATACCGATGATGACCTCCTTTCCCGCATCGGGAAACTGCACCATCTTCACACGGCCACTGACAATGATCGGCAGGTAATCAGCCCGTTCTTCGGCAGCGAAAAGCTCTTCGTTCGGATGATAGGCCCGCCGTCGGCCGTATTTTGTCAGCGATCCCTTTAACGCCTCACTCGCTGCGGTCAGTATCGGCTCGGCCCTCTTCGATATCTTCATCCGATTAAGATTTTCTCACGAAACCTCGGAAAAACCAGAATTGCCGAACGGACTTCAATTATTCGAAGATCGGTTCCCAAAGCTCGACCTTGTTGCCGTCCGGGTCGATTATCCACGCGAATTTGCCGTTCTCATGGGTTTCCGGGCCTTGGATGACCTCAATGCCGGAAGCCGTAAGCTGTGCGACCATTTCGTCCATATTATCGATCCGGTAGTTGATCATGAACGAAGAGTCGCTTGGTGCGAACCATGCCGTATCGTGTGCTGCCGCATTCCAGACGGTGATGCCGCCGTCCGGAGCCGCGTCACTTTCCCATTTAAGGATCGCACCGCCCCAAGGCTCCAACTCGAGGCCCAGATGCTTTGCGTACCACTCCGAAAGCTCGGTATGATCCGTCGCACTCTTAAAGAAAACTCCGCCAATGCCGGTTACTTTTGCCATAACGTCGATCAATGGGGCCTATTCAGCCGCAGCTCTCCTTTTCGTCTTCAAATAAAAATATCGTGTAACAAATACTGCGATCTGCGCAAGCAGGGCGATGCCAAATCCCGTTTGCGGGCCGAAGAAGTACGTCAATGCAACCCACGAGGACGCACCAAGGATGGCCCAGACGATGCCCATGTACATCCAGAAGCCTGTGAGTATTGCGAGCGGGATAAATACCATCTGCGTGAACTGCTGGTATTCGGCCGCCTCTGCCACCGGCTGATAAACGTACCCGAGCACCGGTATCACGGCGACAAGGTGTACGATGCGAAGGATGACGCGTTTTGCGCTTGGTTTCATCGGTGAACACCCTCACTCGATTAGAGCGAAAATGAATGAACTAGACGACCGGTTTTGTAAATCCGACGTGCAGCGGCTCGATCAGTTTAGCGAACTTGATCAACCGTTTCTCTGAGTTGATCGGTCCGACGACCTGCACTGCGATTGGAATGCCCTCGCTATTTAGCCCCAGCGGGATAGTAAGCGCAGGGTGTCCGGTTGCGTTAAAGACGACGGGATAAAGGAAGTTGTCCCAGTAATCGACATTTGTCCCGTCAACGGATATGGGCGAGTGCTCAGGGTTGTGCTTAATGGCGGGAACGGACGCTACCGGCATTATCAACAGATCATATTTAGTAAAGAATTTTTCCAGTTCCCTTGTCTGCTCTTCGCGACGCCGAATGTAATCATCATACTTGGCTGCGTCGAGGTCCGACATGCGGTCGAATACCTCGGACAGATCTATTCTGTGATTGTCTGCTTGCTTGAACTCACGAATGGCGAATTGCCTTAACAGCCAGGGCACCTTCTCAAACATCACATAGATAGCGAGCATCCGGTGCATCGCGACCATCTTGTCAAAATCGGCAGGCTGATCTTCGGTGACGGAGACGTTCGCCGAGTTGAGAGCCTCCGCGAATTTTCTCAGCCTATCCTTGATATCCCTACTGACAAGAATTTTGTCATTGCCAAATTTCCATTCGTCGAAATACGCGATCCTATAATCTTTAAGATCGTCTTTCGGCTCGAGCATCTTCGCCTTCTGCTCGGGCCAATTGTTCATAATAGCGTTCCAAGCGAGATCGATATCATCGACGGTGCGAGCGATCGGGCCGGCGACCATCATCCGACGGTATTTAGGATTCCCGGGTTCACCGGGAAACTGATTTGCATCAGTCATGCTGCCGTCAGTAGTCTTGAGGCCGTAGAGTCCGCAATTGGCTGAAGGGATACGGATACTGCCGCCAAAATCTCCGCCCAGAGCGATCGGAGCAAAGCCCGAAGCGACCGACGCCGCGCCGCCGCCCGTGCTGCCACCCGGAGTTCGCGTGAGATCGTAGGGGTTGTTTGCCCGAGGATATATTTCACCGATCGTCTGCGCGTCAAACAACATCTTCGGCACGTTGGTCGTTCCGAGTACGATCGCGCCTTCATCGATAAGGGCGTCAACGACACCGGCATTTTTAGCGGCCACAAAGCCCTGAAACATCTCTGCATTCACTGTTTGGGGCTTACCCTTGACGGCAAATTCTTCCTTTATGCTGACAGGCACGCCCTCGAGCAACCCGAGAGGTTCGCCCTTAGCCACCTTTTCGTCCGCTTTCTTCGCGGCGTCGAGCGCCTCTTGTTCGAACAGCCAAACGAATGCGTTCGTCTTGTAATTGTTGTTCTTGATGTAATTGATGTGTTCCTGAACGATCTCGACAGAGGTTGCCTGCCTGTTCTTGATCATCGCAGCAAGCTCGGTTGCCGGTTTGAAAATAAACTTGCCCGCAACAGGCAGTTCCTTTTCGGGCTTTTCAAAAAGCTCTGCCTGCAAAACAGGTTTCTCGCCGATCGGCTTCGGTATCAGTGAGTAAACATAGATGCCCAAGCCAACCGCGGTCAGCAGGATGACTCCGATCACTACGCCAACCCACTTCAATATCCTGCGTATTTTTGACGACATTTCTTTTCCTTTACCGTCGTGTTATTAGGTCTTTTGCAATATCTTCTCCATTTTCGTCGATTTTGCAAGCTCGTCCACGCGTTTGTTGAGAAATCGCAGCTCTTACATCAGCCGGTCCTCGATAGTTTCGACGTGGACACCGCCGACGACGCCGGTGATCAGCGAGGCGTTCGGGTTCCACTTCGGAGCTTTTTCGTAAAAATCACGCATGCTCGTTCGTTTCTCGATCTGTTTCTCCAAACCTTTTTGCGTGTATCCTGTCAGCCAGCGAATGACCTGATCGAGCTCAGCTTTGGTTCGCCCCTTTGCCTCCGCCTTCTTTACGTAATGCGGGTACACACCCGCAAAACTCATCGCGAAAACCCTTTCCCAATTCGAATTCATAAGTTCGTCCCGGTGAAACAGCCCGAGTCAACTTTCCATAAATTGCCTCCAGCTTTAGCTGGAGGAATGAGGGAAAAAAAGAATCGGGCTTTAGCCCAACCAATCTCAAGCCGAAGCATCTTTGTGTATTTCAAAACCAGTCCTCGACAGAAACTCCGAAAACTCGTCTTCCGATGAAACCCTTTGATGATGTTTTTCTTGATCGGCGAGGTATTTACGGACCGATTCAAGATTTGATTCGCTCACAGATGCAACGAAATACTCGTCTTGCCACTCGAAGCATCCCGACGGCCCCTAAACATTCCCCCGCCGCGCCGTCTCCTGCTGCGACAACCGGCCAAGGCTCAGGATAAACAGAGCACTCGCGGCGATTTAGGCGATTGTGCTTAAGGATTGTGTCATTGAGATTGTCGCTACCGTTCTCGGTTTTTGCAGGTTGTGATTAACGCCCGCTACTTAGCCTTCCGATGATTCCGAAAATGCCGATGATATAGGTCGCAATCATCCAGGCTGTCGCAAACTTCACACCTCTCTGAGCGGCAGCGAGATTACCGGCATCGGCTACTTGTTTTGCCCGATAGGCCATGTAAGTAGCGACAGCCCCGCCCAGACAACAAAAAAGAATGCTGATTGCACTGATTACAAGGATTGTATTCGCTTGTTTGGAAACAGCGGCAAGTTCGGTAGCTTCTGACGCAGCCTGTTCGGGAAGCTTATCGTCGAGATCGAGAATTGGCATGTTCAGTTACGATATTTATCGACAATCACTAGAGAATTCGCCACCATTTGAAATAATGGACGACTCCTTTCAAAGGTTGCTACCTATTCGGCTCTCGTGTCTTCAGTTCCGCCAGCGGCAAATTTCAGGAAAATTAAGCGGTTGTTGTAGAGGATGGCATATTGAAGCGTGCGCATCGTCATGCTGAAATCCAAACGCTCACCCCGCTCTTCGAGTACCCACATTCCCCCGTTCGATCCTTCGAGGGTTATCGGCTTGCTCTCGAGTATTTTTGCGCCGTCAGGAACGAAATCCTTGAGATTTCGGGCGGAGAATAGCTCGTCAATATCACGTTGGGTCACGCGCACTCCCTTTGGCGGCGTGAATTGTTGAACCATTATCAGAGCGGCGACATCACTCCGGCCATATTCGGCCTTAAAGAATTGCACCACGTTGGGTCGGTTGCCCTCACGAGCCATCCAACTCATTGGAACCTTGATTTCGAGATTTAACCCTTTTGCCTTCGGGTGGTTCGCCGTACTGTACGTTCTCGTAAAGCCTCGCATGAATTCTAGTCCAGGACTCTTTCTAAAATCCGGGTTAAAGGAAAGAAGTGTTTCCTTAACTGGCGTGTCGATATCGCCCTTAGCTCTCGAAGAAACCCTTGCAATGAAATCTCTCGCAACGGATTCCGTTATAGAGGTTGCGGGCAGTTTTTTATCGAACTCGTCCTTCAAACGCTGCCTGACGGCGTCGCTGAATTGTTCTCCTATTGCAGTACAGGACTTCCCGAACGTGACACTGAAAGCCGCTTCAGCCTGGTAGAGCGAAACGCCCAATGAGGGGAAATCACGTCGAATCTGATCGAGACTTCGTTGCTGGCCTAAACAATATCCGTACGTCTGAAAGAGTTCCCGGTTACGTGCTTCGGGATCAGACGTGTTGACCTGAGCTACGGCGGTGCACGCTAGGAGAGCAAATATTAGACAGAGACATACCTTCATTATTCCCTCCTAAAGGCTAAGGCGTCTGTTTCTTCGGTGCTTTTTCGACGTGGGACGCTGAAATCCACGCAGCTAGTTTGCCGGGGTCGGCGGAATAGACGTTGCGGACGATGCCGTCGAGGGTGCGGACGATGACCATTCCTTGAGGGACTTTCGCTGCATCGTCGGCAGTGGCCTGGACGTGTTCGGCGGTGGCCGGGGCAGTTGTTGGGAAAGTCGCTTCGAACGCGGCTTTACCGAACCGCGTTTCGCGGCAATTAGCCACGCCATTTACGGCGTGGTAATGATCGCTAAGATTTTCATAGGGCGTTTTAACGTCCTTCTCGCGCCGCTTTAGCATCATAGCTCGTGATCCTTTCAAGGCGTTCGTGAATCGCGCCTTTTCGGTGGTGTTCCTTTTGGTTCTTTATAATATATGCTACAACCCATTGCAAGTCCCGTGTTCCGAACGTAACAATCCCATAACCACGCTGCCATTCCAACGCTTTCGGCTGCACCTCGTGATTGATGTAATATGAACTGCCGCCTTTTAGTTTTCCTATCCAATCCGAAACGAGGATGTTTGGTTCGAGACTTATGCCGATATGAACGTGGGTTTCGATTCCGCCGATCGCGTGAAGATAGGCTCCGGGAGTTTCAATGATCTTGTGTATCAGAAAATGATAGAGACGGTCCTCGATCCGCGGCGTAATCATCGGCAGATTATTTTTCGTGTGCCACGTGATGTGTAAATTGATCTCGGAATATACGCTGTCTGACATTTACTTTCTTGCGTTTTTTTTAAGGACGTTAAAACGCCCTAAAATAGGATTCTCGGCTTCCTACCACGTCCTAAAGGCCGTGGCTAATTGCCCTTCGGGACAGATCCATCTGATTTCGAGTGTCGATTAGCACTGTGTTCCGCTAATTTTTACAGGGAACGCGAATAACCACACTTCATTCGACATAAAACTAAGCGGCGCCGTTTCCATTCCTTTCTATCTGCACCAGATTACCTACCACCGTCGGGCCGTATTTGATCTCGCCGGCTTTGGTGACGTTGTACCAGAAGGCCTGCATATCCCAGGCGGCGGTGGGGCAGCGTTCGGCACAGAGGCCGCAGTGGAGGCAGACGTCTTCGTCTTTGACCATGACGCGGCCGGTCTTCAGGCCGTCCTGAACGTAAATGTCCTGTGCGGTGTTGAGCGCGGGAACCTTAGTGCGTTTCCGAAGATCGTCCTCGTCGCCGTCAGGAATGAACGAAATGCAGCTTGTCGGGCAGATATCGACGCACGCATCACACTCGATGCACTTCGGCGCGTCGAAAACGGTCTGCACATCACAATTCAGACAGCGTTGTGCCTCCTCATAACCCGTCAGCGGATCGAAGCCAAGTTCGACCTCCTTCTTTCTGTCCTTCAGCGTGAGATCTTTCGGCGCCTGCGGCACGACAAAGCGTTTGTCGTGATCGATCGTGCTGTCGTACGCCCATTCGTGAATGCCCATCTTCATCGAATGAAGGTTGACAAACGGCGAGGGCCTGTCGGCGACAAGGTCTTTACCGCTGCAGAACAGATCGATCGATATCGCGGCTTGATGGCCGTGCGCGACCGCCGTGATCACATTCTCGGGGCCGAACGCCGCATCGCCGCCGACAAAGACCTTCGGATGCGTCGAGCGGAAGGTCGTTTTGTCAACGACCGGCAGTTCCCATTTGCCGAATTCGATGCCGATGTCGCGTTCAATCCAGGGGAACGCATTCTCTTGCCCAACCGCTATCAGGACGTCGTCAGCTTCGTAGAACACGTCAGGCTCGCCCGTCGGGACGAGCGAACGCTTGCCGTTCTCGTCGTATTTGGCTTCTACTTTCTCGAATGTCATGCCCACGAGGCGAGGAGGAGACCCAGTCGCTACCGCTTCCGGTTCTGACAAGACGAACGCCTTGGGCACGTGGTTGTCAATAATGGGAATGCCTTCGTGCATCGCATCCTCTTTTTCCCAAGGGCTTGCCTTCATCGATGCAAATGGCGAACGCACGATCACCTTTACATCTTCGCCCCCAAGCCTGCGTGCTGTTCGGCAGCAGTCCATCGCCGTGTTGCCGCCGCCAAGCACGATCACACGCTTGCCGATGCTCTTTGTGTGTTCAAAGGCAACGTTGGCGAGCCAGTTGATACCGAGGTGAATGTTGGCATCGCCTTCCTGACGGCCCGGAAGCTCCGGCAGGTCGCGCCCTTTCGGTGCCCCCGAACCGATGAATACGGCGTCATAATCACCGGCAAGCAGCTCCTTCATCGACGATACGTAATGTTTGAAGTGCGTGTGAATGCCGAGCCGCAGAATATATCCGACCTCCTCGTCCAACACTTCTTCCGGCAGGCGGAATGCAGGTATCTGCGAACGCATAAAGCCGCCCGCTTTTCGCTGCTCATCATACAGATGTATCTCGTAACCTAAGGGTGCAAGGTCGCGCGCGACCGTCAAACTCGCCGGCCCGGCACCGATCAATGCGACCTTCTTGCCGTTCGGCGTGAAAGGCCCTTGCGGCATATACGGCAGCACCTCATCACGATTGTCCGCCGCAACCCGTTTCAGGCGGCATATCGCAACCGGCTGTTCTTCGACGCGGCCGCGCCGGCACGCAGGCTCGCAAGGCCTGTCGCAAGTTCGCCCCAGAATGCCGGGAAAGACGTTCGAATCCCAATTGACCATATACGCTTCGGTGTATCGCCCGGCAGCGATCAAACGGATATATTCAGGCACCGGCGTATGCGACGGGCAAGCATATTGGCAATCGACGACCTTGTGAAAGTACTCAGGATCTTTGATATTCGTTGGTTTCAATGAAAAAAGCCCTTCTATTGATGGAAATGTGACACGAATATGATAATTGAACGGAAAATTATTTTCTAGCAAATACGGCCTGCAAACTGTATGATTTAGTTTGTCGCGGCATGCTCGGCCGCACATGTCCATCCGAAATGCAGAATCTTGCCCCGTCAGTTGAGTCCGTACTCGGCTTGCCTGAGTATCTTGCGTATATCGCGATCTTTGTCTTTGGAGCCTGCATAGGCAGTTTCCTGAATGTAGTTATTTATCGAGTGCCGAATGAAATGTCGCTGTTTCCGTCGTCGAAGTGCCCGGCGTGCGGCAAAGCGATCACGCCATGGTATAACGTGCCGATACTAGGCTGGCTGATGCTTCGCGGTAAATGTGCCGAATGCCGCGGCGGTATCTCGTGGCGTTATCCGGCGATCGAACTTCTCACCGCAGTGCTTTTTTGCGTCGTTTATTGGAAGATCGGCTTCACGCCGTATTTTGCTCTAGCGCTGGCATTTACGGCAACGATGATCTCACTGATCTTTATCGATGCCGAACATATGATCCTGCCGAACGTGATCACGTACCCGATGTTCGTGATCGCACTGCTCGCCCGCATTCTGTTTCCTATCATTTTTACCGGCTTTACGTTCTCCGACACGCAATATGCTCCTGTTTCAATGCTCGGTACGTGGCCTGCGTGGGCGCTGAGCCTTGCCGGGGCATTATTCGGTGCTTTGATCGGCGGCGGCTCGCTTTGGCTCGTCGGAGCCGTTTGGAAAGCACTTCGCGGCGTTGATGCAATGGGGCTAGGCGACGTGAAGCTGCTGCTTGGTATCGGAGCTCTACTTGGCTGGAGGCTCACGTTATTGACGATATTCATCGGAGCTTTAACCGGCGCGCTTGCCGGCATTGGCGTTGTGTTGCGACAAAAGGATCGCGACCTGCAAACACAGATACCTTTCGGCATTTTCCTCGGCATCGGTTCTGTTATCTCAATGCTTTGGGGTGAGCAAATGGTGAGTTGGTATTTAGGCAGATTCTAGTCGATACCGATTTCAGCGCATCTGACGCAAAGGGTGCTCCCGCTCTTAAGGATAGCCTTGTCAGCCGGGACCCAAACCGAACACCCCGAGCAGTTAACAAGATGAACAGACTGTTTTGAACCGCCCGAAGGTTGAAGCGAAGCGTTCTGCGCGGCCGCACCGGTAAGCATTTTTGCAAATCCGATGATCTGCGCGATCTGCCTGCGATACTTGACCGCCGTCAAGCCAAGTAGCACCAAGACGACAGCAAATATGAACAAGGCTTCTCTCAATGGATCGGTGAGTAAGTACGATTGTCGATCTGCGACGAAAGCTCTTTTATCAGTTCGTTCTTCGGGTTTGCGGCCTTGAGTTGGTCAAGAACCTTCTTTGCAGAATCGAAGTCCGATTGCCGTATGAATGTGGATGTCAAGAACTGAAGAGCCCTTTCCTGCTTCGGGTTGATCTTGATCGCTTTTTGAAATTGATCTGCCGCTTGTTTGAGATCCGGAGGTTCGGTCAAATAGTATGTCAAAGCCATGTCCGTGATCACGTCGGCATCGTCCGGTTTGACGGCAAGTGCTTTCTGATACGCATCGCGAGCGGCTAAATAGATCTTCGGGTCCTTACGAAAAAACGCAAGGTCGAACTCGGCATTGCCAAGGTCGACAAGCACATCAACATCCTTTGGATCAAGCGTATTTGCACGTTCGAGTAAGCGTTTGCCTTCCTCGATCAGGGTAACGTCCTTTTTCATCGCTGCAAGGCGGTAAATACCTCGGCCGAGATTCTTCTGGAAAACAAGATCCTGCGGATTGGCGTCAGCCTCTGCGATCTTTGCGCGTATCTCGTCATCGGAAACGCCAAGATCATTCCCGCCGCCCGACGTATTAGCATTGCCGCCGCGGCTGTCGAGTTGGGAGCGTAGCGCGTTGATGGTGCTTCTGTTCAGGTTGTTGGCAAGCAAAAAACCGCCCGCAAGGCCAATGACCAACGCGATTATACCGACGACTGTAACCTTTGAATTCACGGCATCAGTTTAACATACGCCCGCAGGCAAGAAAAAAGCCGCCCGCGATAACGGACGGCCGGTTAAAAAGTGTCAACTGTCGTTATTTCTTTTCGCCGCCGGAAAGGAAAGGCAGATCTTCAGCACGCCTGCGGATCGGCGGATCCGTTTCGCGGCGACGCGGGATCGTCGCGCCCGCCCGCCGGTCCACGCTTCCTGCCGGCAGCCCCTTGCCATGTACTGCCTCAATTAGTATGCGTGTTATCTCTTGTGACAAGGTGCGGTGTTCGCCGGCCGCCCGACGCCTCAGAGATTCTTTCAGTTCGCTGGGCACATAAGCCCCGATAAACACACCTTTGCGATTAGCCATAATTTACGACGATTCTCCAATCAAAATTTGGGTTCTTCAGAAATACCATTAGCGATGAGGCCCGCCTATAAGCCGAATTTTGTGCCTGTTCGCACAGGCGGCGACCATTCGTCTAGGCCGGCGGTCACCCGCCTGCTCAAGCGATCTACCCGGAACCTGCGGCTGCCCTGGAGCAACGCGCGTACGAGCCGTACGAACGACAGGGTTCCCTATTTGATCTTGCACCACGAGGAGTTTACCCGGCCGCGAGTGTTGCCACACGCGCCGGTGAGCTCTTACCTCACCGTTTCACCCGTAACCCTTGAAAGGGCCGGTTTGCTTTCTGTTGCACTTGTCGTCGCAGTTAGGTGCAGGACGTACCCGCACTTAAATGCGCCCGGACGTTATCCGGCTCGCTGCTCTATGGTGTTCGGACTTTCCTCTCCTGCATATCGCAGCAGCGGCCGCCCGACGAGCCTCATACTAAGGCTTAAAAAGTATAACAAAAACTGTTCAACATTGAAATACCGGTTATAAGTCATCTCCCGATCAATTCGATTATGTTGCCCTGCCTGATGATAGGGTCGGCAATTTTCCCCGAGCTCAATGTCTTGAGATCGATATCGATCGCAACAAGCTGGCCGGATGCATCGCGAAAGCTGATCCTCGCGGTCTTGGCTTTATCACGTACTCCGCCGGATGCAGCCAGAACTTGCGACAAGGTCATTCCTTCGTAAAGTTCCTTTCGTCCACCTGAAACGATCTGTCCGGCCAGATAGAAGTAGCCGGTAACCCCCGGATTCGTGCCGGCGGCAAATTCGATCTGGTCGCCCGGGAGTATCGAAAAGTTGGAGTTTGCGTCAAGGTCCAAGGAGTATATTTGTAGGCTGCCGTCAACCACGCGGCTCACCTTCGCGATCGCAGCACGCGGATGGGCCATTGCGGTTGCCCGTACAACATAGAGCGGAACTGCATCGCGCCGAAGATCCTGTGCTCCCGGAGCGGCGACAAGCCCCGAAACGATGATCGCATGGCTTCCCGATTCGCGGAGGACGACCTTCACCTTTGGGTTATTGAAGAGCCGAACCCGTGATTCGATCGACCGTCTCACATCATCAACATCGCTTCCCGCGACGAAGACCTTGCCTCCGGCAAGCGGAAAGTCAATAGTGCCGTCTTCGGTTATCGGGAAATTTCCGCGAAGCTTTGTACCATTGAGAAATTCAATGTAAAGCACATCGCCGGTTCCGAGGTGATATGATGCGGTCGGGTCAGCATCCGGCACGCGCGAGGTCGGCGTCTTTCCTAACTGATCTTTCGGCTCGGTCAGTGAAATTCGGTTCGCGGCAGGCTCGATCCTGATGGTAGGTGCCGACATTTGTGCTGACAAAGCTCCGTCATTCGCCCCTGATTGAGCGGCGACAGAGGCCGGCAGGGCCATGGCCGCAAGCACTACAAATTTCAGCACTCGGTTCATTTCTGATCACTGCCGATCAACCGGCAACTATTCGTATAAACAACGAAGTCCTTGATATTTCTAAATTTTTGAAGAGAAAGACCTTTCAAACGGGCGAGTGCTCGGGTGCGTGAGGAGTAATTCCGGCCAATACTTAGCGTAGATCTTGCGAAGTTCATCCTCGACCTCGCCCGCTGTTCCGAGTGTGCATAACGGAGCGATCAGTTCGGCGGCCTTTTCTGAATCTATTGAGCCGATGATCTCAGCGACGCCCGGCATCGAAGAAAGGTTCATGCTCAATTCGCGGGCGCCAAGTCCTATCAGTATCGGTACGTAATAGGCCGCGCCGGCCATTTCGCCTCCGATCACAAGCGGCGTTCTTGACCTTCGAGCCGCTGAAACGACGATCTGTATCGCCTTTAGGACAGCCGGATGCAGCGTCTGATACCAATCCGCAACCGCCTCATTATCACGATCGACGCCCAGGAGATATTGGACAAGATCATTTGTACCGAGAAATCCAAAGTCCGCCGCCGCCAGCATCGCGTCGATCGTCAGTACGGCCGACGGAACCTCGATCATCGCGCCGAGTCTCGGGCACTCGCCTTTAGCTTTGCTTGCGCCCAAGGCATCGATCTCGTCGGCAAGGATCTCACGAGCCCGCATTACCTCATCGGCGCTCGAAACCAACGGCAAGAGTATGTCCACGCATCCGCCCGCGCTGATAAGAGATCTAAGCTGTATTCGGAATTGCCGTTCGTGTTTAAGGCTGAGGCGGATCGACCGCAATCCTAATGCCGGGTTGCGTTCACGGCCGGCGCGGGCCGGCAAAAGCTGGCCCATATTTAAGTCGAACGTTCGCACGCACACACGCTTTTCACCCGCGAGGCCGACTATCTTGCTGTAAACGTCGATCTGTGTTTCTTCACCGGGATAGCGGCTTGCGATATTGAAAAGGTATTCACTCCGGATCAGGCCAATTGACGAAACCCCTGCGTCGATGGCTTGTCGGCATTTTTCAATATTGTCAACATTTGGCGCGATGGTTACCGATACACCGTCAGCCGTTGTGATATGCCCGATCCCTTTTTTCAGATCCTTTCGAGACGGCAGGTCATAGTGCTTCAGCCGTTCGACCGTATCGGCCGCAGGCTCCTGTATCACTTGTCCCAAAAGGCCGTCAACGGCAACCATTGAATCGTTCGGGATGCGTTTTAGAGCGTTGCGAACGCCGGAAACGACCGGTATGCCCAATTCGCGTGCCATTATGAACGAATGAGATGTCCAGCCGCCGATCTCGGTGACTATGGCCTTTGGCTCGTGTTTCGCTAAATTGAGGATCGTTGAAGGGCGAAGTTCCCGTGTGATCACGACCGCATCTTTCGGCGGTTCCGGAGGCTGCCGGTCGTCCAAGAGTGCCGATATCAGATGGTCAATTACATCATCAAGATCGGCAAGGAGCGACCTGAAATGCTCATCTTCGCTTGATCTTAGCCGTTCTCGGTATTCGGCGGCCGCTTCGTTGACGGCCCATTCACTATTGCAGGACTCATCGGCTATGATCTCTCTGATCCGCCCGAGCAAGGATGAGTCATTTATGATCGCGCGTTGGATATCGAATATCTCCGCGGCCGGGTCCGGCCGTTTGCCGTCGGAATGCGCGGCAAACTGATCGAGCTGGTCGAGCACTTCCTTGACCGCATCATCGAGCCTTTCGATCTCTCTATTTACGGGTGCCGGCCTGCGACGGATCGTCTCGAAACGGCCATCGGTGAGGCAAAAAGCCCTCCCAATGCCGATGCCGCGTGAAGCCACTCGGCCTTCGATCCGTATCTCACGTCGCGGTGTCGGATCGGGCATCATTTCACCATTTTCGATGTTCGCAGCCGAAAAAGCCAATTAACTTCCAAAGCTGAAACCGCCGCCGCCGCTGCTTTGCGTCGGGAAGAAGGGTTTGAGCAATCCGGCAAACGCCGCCAGATTGCGGGTTTGGATCAGTATCTCGCCGGGGCCTTGAAATTCTGCGACCAAACCTTCGCCGCTTACAAGGCTTCGGAAAAAGCCGCTTTTCGCTGCTTTTCGCAGGTTGTATTGCATCTGTGCTTCCCACGCGACCAAATGCCCCGTGTCAACAACATACAATTCGCCGGGCCTCAGGGTCTTTCTGTGGATCGAGCCGAATGACGAGACGAGCAGAAGGCCGGTTCCGGATATCTTGAGTACGAAGAGGCCCTCGCCGCCAAAGAACGACTTTGCACCGCCGAATTTTGTATCAACGATAAGCGAGGTGTCACCCGCCAGATATGAACTCGACTGTACGCAGAATGCTTGGTTCTGCATCTCGATACCTGCAACGTCACCCGGTGCACCCGGAGCGAACGACACTTCGCCGGGACCGCCTTTGGCCGTAAATGTTGAAACGAAAGCCGATTCTCCGCCGACCGCACGTTTGAGAGCACCGAAAACGCCGCCTTTCATTTCGGAATAAAGATCGACATTCGCTGACATTGAGACCATCGCACCGGCTTCCGCACAGATCGCCTGCTCCGCGGCGAGGTTTACGACCGCGAGCGCGAAGGCGCCTTGGTGTTCGATCGCCCAAGTATAGCCGCGTCCTTGACCGCGACCGTCCGAATCGAACTGAAAGGCTCCGGCGGCAGGCGGCGGTGCGGTCGCCGGTTGGGCCACAGGCTGCTGGGAGGAAATCGTAAATCCGCATGAACCGCAAAATTTTGCACCGTCCATAAGGCTCATGTCGCAACGCGGACAATTCATAGTTAAACTCCTTTATGGTTATCCAGTAAGATCGAGCACGCCTCAGCGGCATCGTTGGCGAAGGTCAAGAATGACAGGTCTGCGTCGGAGACAACAAGATTATCCTGCCAAGCTTTTACGACGCCGTGCCAACAGTCTCCCACGAGAATTAGCGGCCTCTTTTCAAGCACACCTGTTTGCAGTTTGTTCCATACAAGCGAGACCTCGGTGACGGTGCCCATTCCGCCGCGAAAGGCAACAAAGCCTATAGATCGGGTTATAAGGTTCTGGAGCCGGTCATAAAAATGATCGGTCGCAACCTTGTCGGTCAGAAAGCGGTTCGGCTCGTGCTTGAATTGATTCATCACGATGCCGAGCACACGGCCGCCCCGTTCGCGAGCTCCGCGTGAAGCCGCCTCCATCACGCCTAAATAGCCTCCCGTACAGATCGTAAGTCCCGCATCGGCGAGACGTTCGCCCAATTCCTTTGCTTCGATGTATTCCGGTGCGTCGGAACGACACTTGGAGCCGCCGAAGATGGTTATGATCCTTTCAGTCGGGTTTTCGAGCATATGTTCGGGTTCGCTGCTGCTTGCGGCAGGGACAGTATAGCCGAGTATCGCTTCCCGGCCAAACACTCAAAAAACAGCCTAAGCAGCATTCTCCGGTGCCGTGTTCCCGGCGTCAATGATCGCCTGCTTAGTGTTTGTGAAGAATAAAATGATGCTTCCGATAACAAAGAAAGCGATCAGGCAAAGGATCGCGGGCCGATAGGAATTAGTGAGCTGAGCGACAAGGCCGAATACCAACGGCCCGATCCACGATGTGCCGCGTTCGGAGATCGCATAAAGCCCGAAAAAGGCGGATTCGCGGCCCTTTGGGATCATTTGGGAGAAAAGCGACCGTGAGAGAGCCTGCGAACCGCCGAGCACGAGTCCGATCGCCGCGCTCATTATGTATGCTTCGGTCGTGTTTTCGAGAAATCCGTAAGCATAAATAACGATCAGCGACCAGATAGCCAGCGATATAAGAATGGCCGTCTTGGTCGATGTGAAGTTCGCGATCCGCTCGAATAGAAGCGCCCCGATGAACCCGAATATCTGTGCGAGAAAGAACGCTATCAGAAGCACGATGCGGTCCGTCTCGATGCCGCGTGATTCGAAGAGTTCCTGCGAAAGAAAAACGGCCGACATCGCGATCACGGTCTGAATGCCGTCATTATAAAGCAGATAGCCAAGCAGGAAATGGAATGTCCGCTTAAGGCGAAAGAGTTCGCGAAATGTGTCTGTCAATTCTGAGATGCCGATGGCAAGATAGCTTTTGCCTGCGGGAGCTTCGCGTGCGGGAAGGCGAGTTTTTAGCAAAAGCAGGGTAAAGATCGAAAAGCCGCCCCACCAGATACCGGCCGCCAAAAAGCAAAGCCGCTCGGCCTCGACCCTGCTTAGGCCGAACCTTTCGGCGTTGTACAGTATCAGAAAGCCGACGATCAGCGTTGCTATGCCGCCGAGGTATCCTGCGGCAAAGCCCCAACTGGAGACCTTGTCGCGCATATCCTCGGTCGTGATATCACTCAGGAACGAGTTGAAGAACACGATCGACGCACCGGCTCCGAGGTTTGCCAGAATAAAGAGCAAGGCGCCGAAAAGGTAGTGCCCTTCACCGGCAAAGACAAGAAGAGCACAGGCGAACGCACCGAGATAGCAGAAAACCGCGAGAAATGTCTTCTTGAGATGCGTGTAATCGGCGATCGCACCGAGGGTAGGCAAAAAGAAGACCTGCAGGAATACCGAAATGCCGACCGAGTAAGAGTACAGTGATTTTGCCGTTACCAGTCCGTAGCCGCCGAACGATAAGATCGCACCGTTATCACCGACGCTCCGCTGAGCCAGTGATGTAAGATATTCGCCGATCAGAACGCCCAATACGAGCGTAAAAAATGAGTGATTAGCCCAGTCGTAACACAGCCATCCAAAGATCTCTCGTCGGTCGTTCTTCATTCGTCGGTTTTCGGCTGAGCTCAAGATCTCAGGTTCAGGAAGCTAAGCGTACGATAGAACGAAGTGTCGGGGTTTGTCCAATTCTGCATTGTTCGAATTTTGCGGCAAGCCGATCTCTTCCGTATTTTGCTTTGACACGGATACCTTTCAGTAGTAAATTCACTTTGTAGAAAGTTTAGATTCCGGCAATTACGAGCTTGTTTGTGATTTCCGACCATGGTTTGAGAGTAGAAGGAGTCGGTAGCGGTCTATCGATGGCCGATACGGCGAACTAATATCTTTGGAGGGTGAGTTTATGTATCTGTTTTCTAATTTGAACAAGAGTTGGCGAAAGACAGCCTTCTCGAATGTTTTTAGGGCAGCGTTCGTCGCTTCGATAGTGGCGGCGTGTGTCTTTGCCGTAAGTGCTCAGGCGATTACTGAGGGCTTTGATGATATTACGACACTTCCGGGCAACGGCTGGTTCACAAAGAACAACAGCTCTCCGGTTGGTACTACGAACTGGTTCCAGGGCAACGCCACCGTGTTCCCGTCGCAAGGCGGTGCTACAACAGCGTATATCGGAGCCAACTTCAATAATACCGCGGGGACGGGAACGATCAGCAACTGGCTGTTGACGCCGGTTCGAACGCTTAGCAACGGGGATGTAATGAAGTTTTGGACGCGTGGTGTTGACGGTGATCCGTATCCCGATCGTATGCAGGTGCGTATGTCTTTGTCCGGCTCGAGCACTGATGTCGGAACTTCGGCAACGTCGGTCGGTGTTTTTACGACCCTGTTGTTGGATATTGACCCGACCTATTCAGGTACATACCCCGATATTTGGACGGAATACACCATTACTGTCAGCGGTCTGTCGGGTCCTACAAGCGGGCGATTTGCTTTCCGTTATTTCGTCGAAAACGGCGGGCCGACGGGAGATAACTCGAACTATATCGGCATAGATACGTTCAGCTATACGCCGAACGCGGCACCTGCTAATGTTCAGCATGTACTTGACTTCAACGGCGATGGCAAGACGGATTGGACCGTTGTTCGCAACACGGGCGGCGGAGCCAACGGCCAGGTAACTTGGTTCTACAACCTCAACGGAACGGCTACGACCGAAGCGAAATACTGGGGCTTGGCATCAGATTCCTTCGTAAGCGGTGATTTTGACGGCGACGGCAAATCGGATCTTGCAGTGTGGCGATCGGGTGCGCCGACCGTTGCAGCGTTTTACGTTCTTAACAGCACCGACTTTACGGCACGGGTCGAAGCCTTCGGTCAAACCGGAGACGATCCGACGGTCGTCGGCGACTACAATGATGACGGCAAGACCGACCTCGCGGTTTATCGCGATGGAGCGAATGCGGGGGATGCGAGCACGTGGTTCTACCGCACGACTCCGGGCGGCCCCGTGACGTATCAGATTTGGGGTATGAACGGCGATTTCCCGGCACCGGGCGATTATGACGGCGACGGAAGGGCGGACTTTGTTGTTCAGCGTAACAATGGCGGCGGTCAAGCCCGTTTCTGGGGTCTGTTCACCAAGGGTGTTGCTACAGAGGTCTTTGGCACACCAACTGACACCATCGTGCCGGGCGACTATGACGGGGATGGAAAAACCGACTTAGCCACTGTGCGTGGTGTCGGAGGGGCTCTTCAGTGGCAATATTTGTCGAGCCAGAGCGGCACCATCTTTTACAATACGTTCGGTTCGACTGCAACGGACTACCCCGTGCAGGGCGACTATAACGGCGACGGCAAGACCGACATAGCGATATGGCGGCCGAGCGCGACGCCCGGTGCATCTGCTTTCTGGGTTCTCAACTCAGGCGGCTCGGTCAGCGGCCAACCGTTCGGTGCGAGCGGGGATTACCCGGTCGCGACCTACAACTCTCATTGAGCTTACGTTCGATAGACGGAAAAGGCCGCCAAGCGAGGCGGCCTTTTTCGTTTGCTATCAGCTTGTGTGAATTGCCGTGTCCGCTCGTATCGCTTAAAGTATTCTTTTAAGCCGTCTCGCGGCGGATAGATACTCAATGAAAGCAATGATCCTCGCGGCGGGCTTTGGCACGCGGCTTTTTCCACTCACCATCGATCGTACAAAGCCGGCGATACCGTTCCTCGGCAAGCCGCTTGTAGGCTATGTAGCCGAGTACATTGCACGCTTTGGCATCACGCAATTCGTCGTAAATCTGCATCATCAGCCGCATTCCGTTATCGAAGCGTTGGGCGACGGGAGCACATTCGGGGTCGATATCCGCTATTCGATCGAGGAGCCGGATATTCTCGGCACTGCGGGTGCTCTTCGGCACGCACATTCCCTGCTCGGTGATGAAACATTCCTGCTTGTGAACGGGAAGATCATCACGGATATCGACATAAGTGCGGTTATTGAGACACACAAGGCGTCCGGTGCTCTTGCCACGATGGTGCTCAAGGAAAATCATAAACGCGAGAAGTTCACCGTCGTTGAGACCGACGGCGCATTTATAAAGCGATTCGGACCGCATGCGACACCCGTAACCGAAGCCGAGTTGCGCGATGTCGAGCACGACATACCCGTGCCGCTTATGTTTACGGGCATTCATGTGGTCGAGCCGCAACTGCTTGACCTTATTCCCGATAACAGATTCTCCGACATTGTTACGGACGTCTATATCCCGATGCTTCACGGCGGCGAAAAGATCGCGGCACACGTCGCCGAAGGCGAGTGGTACGAACTTTCGACGATCCCTCGCTATCTCGACATATCACTTGCGATGATGAAAAGCGGCAATGTCCACTTCGGCCATAACTGCACGATGAACGGCACAACGAACGTAAAGGATTCGGTGATATGGGATAACGTCACCATCGGCGACGGCGTCAGCCTCTATCGAACGATCATTGCCGATGATGTCGTCATCCCGGATGCTGAACACTTTGAGAATGCGGCCATAGTCCGCGCCGACATGGTCCGAGGCTGCAGTGAGATCCCTGAAAGGGCACTTCGCGGCTACGTGCAGGGAGAAAACTACATAGTTCCGCTGAATTAGGCTTTAGATATGGAAGAGTCGCCGCTAGAAGAAAGGCTCCGGCAGTTTCTTGCCGCTCGAAACGTCACATCGCCTATCCGGCCGCTCACGGCGGATGCTTCGACGCGTGAATTCTTTCGCATCGAATGGCAAGGCACGACGGCCGTCGCCTGCGTATATCCCGAACCTTTCGATCCGGCCGAGCAGCCTTACATCGATGTTACGCACCTCTTCCTTGCAGCCCATCTGCCTGTTGCGGGTATTTACGATGTTGACGGCGGCCTCGGCGTTATCATCCAAGAGGATCTCGGCGACAGGATACTTCGCGATGTCCTGATCGAGAAAATGCACACCGAGGACGAACGCTCGCTCCGTGAGGCGATATCGCTGATCGCACGTATTCAGACGGCAACCGAGCTTGCGTATGAGATGAATTCCGTCGCGTCGAGGCTAAAATTCGATACCGAAAAGCTGCTGTGGGAGCTGTCGTTCTTTAAGGAGCACTACTTCACGACGTATCGAAAGACGCCGCTCGACGAAAGGACGGATCGGCGGCTTTCGGAGGAATTTGCCGAACTGTCGCGGCTGCTCGAAGGCTATGCGAGCGTGTTGTGTCATCGCGATTTTCACGCCGCGAATTTGATGATCGACCCGCAAGGCAAGATGCGGATCATTGACCATCAGGACGCACGTATCGGTGCGCCCGCTTACGACCTTGTCTCGCTTTTGCTCGATCGGATAACGGAACCGCCGTCACCGGAATGGCTTGCCGAGAAGCGCCTGTATTTCCTTGATATGCGGCGCAAGTTCGGGCTGCCGAAGATCGACGAAGGCGACTTTGCGTATCAGTTCAGGCTTCAGACGCTGCAGCGATGCCTAAAGGCCGCCGGGACATTCTCCTATCAATCGGCTATGCGCGGCAAGGCATATTTCGAGCCGTTCATTCTGCCGATGTTCCGTATCGTATTGCGGTCGTCGCGAAATATCAGCGGCTTTCCCACGCTTATCAGTGTTCTGGAAAAGGAACTTGCGGCCCATTCGGCTGACATCCCGAATTGATAGACGAATTAGCCGCCTACATATAAAGCAATGTGCAGACACACACGCGGATATCCGCCGAATTATTTATGAAGGTCATATACATCGTTGTTATTACACTGGTTCTCAGCATTGCAGCGGCCGCGCAGACGGGTAAGTTCAAGTGGGAAGACGAACTGTGCGTTCACACCGGCACCTATAACTCCAAGAGCTACACCAAGACGCAGCTTTCAGATACGCAGAGGCTGGTCAAAGGCGAGTTGTCGGCGATCTTTGCGTCTGCGATGGTATTCAAATACGCCGACATCGCTTCGATCGATGTGGCAGCCATTGATGCCGAGTACCGGCAGAAATCGGAGACGCTCAAAGCCCTAAAGCTTGTGCCCGGCAAGTATTGGGAGGAACTTCGCCAAAGCGAGATCCGCGCCCTTGAGGAAAGGTATCGGCTTGAGCGGGCAACGGCTCTCGGCTATTCGGATCCGAAGGTGCTCCTAAAGTATGAAGGCGCTGACGCCTGCAAGGCCGCCTATGTAGAACCGCTGATAAAGGGCGGCGATGCTATGATCAATGCGTGGCGTAAGCTGAATCTCGAACAGCAGAAGAAAAATGCCGACCCGAAACGGCTCGAACAGGAATTCAGAACACAGAGTACGTCGCCTGACAAGGGAAACTATGCGCTTGTCGAACTGGTAACATTCGGCTGGACAAATTGTGCCAACGATCTTACGCACAGCGTTGACGCTGTGTCCGACGGAACGGCTGCCGGCCGGTTCCGAAAGCTTTTCACCAAGGTAACATCGCGCTGCGATGAACCGTAGATTTGCGGAGCCTCAGACGCGAAGATGATCGGCGCGCCAATGGGTTACGGCCTTCTTGATGTCGTCCGGTTTGGCAAATTCGCCGTCCAGCGTACGCCGCACGAGGCCTTCCAGCTCTTGATCCGAAGCAAATCTGAGTGAGATGATCTGCTGCACGTCCAGATCGTTTGCTTTGGCGGCAAGGTCGGCGGGCAGAATGTCTTTATAGCGAAGGCGTTCTTCGAGCCGTATGATACGGTTCTGTGCGATCAAAGCTTGCCAGCGTGCGGTGATGGCGAGCAGGACAAGCGTGAGGGCAAAGACGGACCAGTACACGCCATTCATGCTCGGGTGCATGATCAGGAGCACTACTTGCGAAATGAAGTGGAGTGCCAGCAGAGGCACGACGACATAGTGGAACAGCGGGTAGTAACGTCTGTGGTTCGCGTAAGATTGTTCAGCCATACATCTGGTTCCTTCCTTTTACAGTTTCGATGCCGCGACGGTCTCGGCGGCGTGTCCGGTAAAGTCCTCGCCCGGATTCACGAATAGATTCTGCTCAAATCGGTATTGTTTATCATAAAGCTGTTTGTATCTTCCGTCCATAGCGAGCAGTTCGCGGTGGCTGCCGCGTTCGATGATCCGTCCGGCTTCGACGACGAGTATCTGATCGGCGCTTCGGATGGTTGACAGACGGTGGGCGATAACGAACGTTGTCCTGCCGCGGCGCAGATTGTTCAAGCCCTGTTGGATAAGGGCTTCGGATTCCGAGTCGAGCGATGAGGTTGCTTCGTCGAGGATGAGGATACGAGGGTCGGCAAGCAGTGCCCTTGCGATGGCGATCCGCTGCCGCTGGCCGCCGGAGAGCTTTACGCCGCGCTCGCCCACGAGTGTCTTGTAGCCGTCCGGGAACTTCTCGATGAACTCGTCCGCATTGGCGATGACGCACATTTTCTTGACCTCGTCGATGCTCGCCTGAGCGTTGGCGAAGCGGATATTATCGAGGATCGTGCCGTCGAACAGGAAGTTATCCTGCAAAACGACTCCAAGATGCCGCCGATAGTCGCGGAGCTTTATCGAATTGAGGTCCTTGCCGTCGATCATCACGGCGCCGGCACTCGGCTGTATGAAATTGAGCACGAGCGACAAGATCGTTGATTTTCCGGAGCCGCTGGAGCCTACAAGTGCGGTGGTGGAGCCTGCTTCGGCATGAAACGAGACGCCATGGAGCACGGGAACATTCGTGTCGTACTCGAAATGGACATCGCGGAAGTCGATCGTGCCCTCGATCGTGCCGAGCGAGGCCCGCTGTGAGTCATCGTCGTCCTCGGTCGGTTCGTTGAGCACTTCTCGGATGCGGTCGAGGCCCGCGAAAGCCTCGGTCATCTGCGTTCCGATGGCGGTCAGCTCAAAGACCGGCATGGCAAGAATGAACGTGAACGCGATATACATCAGCAGGTCGCCGAGCGTCATTGCGCCCGACATCACGGCGTTCCCGCCCATTACCATCATTACGAGAGCCACTGCGCCGACAAGCACTGCCGAGAAGGATTGTATCGCTGAGACGCCGGTAACCGAGCTTGCGATATTGCGAAAGAGCTGATGAGCGCCGCGTGCGAACGCGAGTTCCTGGCGTTTTTCTGCCGTGTACGCTTTTACGATGCGGATGCCGCCGAGCGATTCGCCGAGGCGTCCGGTAACGTCTGCGGTGATAGCTCCGCGGTCGCGGAAGACCGGCCGCAGATATCTGAGGGCAAGGTACAACGCACCGCCGAACACCGCCAAGATCAAAAGGGTTGCCGCCGTCATTTGCCAGCTAAGCCAAAAAAGCACGCCGATAGCCACGACAGCCGTGAAGAAGCTCCCAAAAAGCTGGCCGAGCCCGGTGCCGACAAGATTGCGTATCCCTTCGGCGTCGTTCATTATCCGCGAGATCAAATTGCCGGTCTGCGTAGCGTCGAAGTACGAGATCGGAAGGCGTTCGACGTGCCGCTGAACCCGTTTGCGCATTTCCGTGATCGCACGCTGTGCCGCGACGCCCAAGATCTGCGATAAAGCAAATCCCGTGGCTCCCTGCACAATTGCGGCAACCCCGATCGCAAGTGCGATCCATTTCAGGAGGCCGTAGTTCTGCTTCGCGAAAACCTCGTCGCCCAGCGACTTGATCGAGGCGGGCAAAACCATGCTTGCAAGCCTCGAGATAAGAAGCAGAATGACCCCCAAACTCAGCCGCCAACGCGCCGACCAAATGATCCGCCTCGCCTCATACCACGCCGAGGCATAGTTGACCTTTTTCTTGGGTTCGTCAGACATGTAGGTACAGTTTTGGCTTCGATATACGCTAAGTCAAGCAGGCGATGGGCAAAAACCGTACAAATCTGAAGAAGTTCATCCCGGAGGCGGCGATCGCGCGACTGCCCGCGGCCCGAACGTGCGGCTTTATGGTCCGGTTAAGATGTGAGATGAGTCGTCCGAGAACCTCGGCGGGACAGCCCAAAAGCACGGCGGCAGGCATCATTTTCGGCCCGGCCGCTGCGTAATTTAGGCACTTTGGATCGCAATGCTATAATCTCACCGATGACGCGAATGCACCGGAAAATTTACCTCTGCGGGTCATCAAGATCATAATGGCACAAACTTATATCAACCAACTTAACAATAAGATCGGCGAAACGGTCACGCTGAAAGGCTGGCTTTATAACTCGCGTTCGAGCGGAAAGCTCGTGTTCCTGCAGCTTCGCGACGGAACCGGCATCGTGCAATGCGTCGTTTTCAAAGGCAATGACGAGGCCGTTTTTGAAACGGCGAAGGGCCTCGGGCAGGAAAGCTCGATCATCGTTACGGGTACCGTAAAGGAGGATACTCGTTCGACGATCGGCGTCGAACTCGACGTAACCGCCGTCGAAGTGCTTCAGAATACACACGACTATCCGATAACCCCGAAAGAACACGGCACGGACTTCCTTATGGATCATCGGCACCTCTGGATACGTTCAAAGAAGCAGCACGCCGTGCTGAAGATCCGCCATACCGTTATCAAGGCCACGCGGGACTACTTTGA
This sequence comes from Chloracidobacterium sp., assembly GCA_015075585.1. Lineage (NCBI taxonomy): Bacteria > Pseudomonadati > Acidobacteriota > Blastocatellia > Chloracidobacteriales > Chloracidobacteriaceae > Chloracidobacterium > Chloracidobacterium sp. Next base: position 1,663,409 of record JABTUB010000001.1, on the reverse strand, counting down.
CGGCAACGGATTCACGCTCGCCGATACGCCGATCTTTACGCCGGCCGCGTGCGAGGGCACGACGACCCTTTTCGAAGTGGATTACTTCGGCGACGACAAGGCCTACCTTACGCAGAGCGGCCAGCTCTATAACGAAGCAACGGCCGCGGCCTTTGGCAAGTCGTACGCATTCGGGCCCACGTTCCGCGCCGAGAAATCAAAGACGCGACGGCATCTTACCGAGTTCTGGATGGTCGAGCCTGAGGTCGCATACGCAGGCTACGAGGATATGATGGAACTCGGCGAAGGCCTCATTCTTGCTATCGTCAAGCGTGTCCTTGCCGATCGGCAGGAGGAACTTGCAACTCTCGAACGCGATGTGTCGAAGCTGGAGGCCATTACGGCACCGTTTCCGCGGCTTCATTACGACGATGCGGTCAAAATGCTGCAGGATGGCCACGCAAAAGGCGAGCTTGAGAACCGGTTCGAGTGGGGCGGCGACTTCGGCGCTCCGGACGAAACGTACCTGTCGAATCAATTCGGCAAACCGGTCTTTGTCCACCACTTCCCCGCCGCGATCAAGGGATTTTATTTCGAGGTCGATAAAGATGACCCGAAATACGCCCTCGGCATCGACCTGCTTGCCCCTGAAGGCTACGGCGAGATCATCGGCGGCGGCGAACGTGCCGCTTCGCTCGAATATCTCGAAACACAGCTAAAACGCCATGACCTGCCGCAGGAAGTCTTCGAATGGTATCTCGACCTTCGCCGCTACGGCAGCGTGCCGCACGCGGGCTTCGGCATGGGAATCGAACGCTGCACCGCCTGGATGGCCGGCATCGAACACGTCCGCGAAACGATCCCATTTCCGAGGATGCTCTATCGCCTGAGACCGTAAGGAGATGTTCTACCCATGTATTCGACGATGAAGATCATAAGACGTTACTTGTACACTCTCGTTTTGGTTGCTGTTGCGGTCGCTTCCGCGGCGGCGCAAAAGCCGATCAAGGACCTGAAACCGACGGTCATTCTGCTCTCGCTGGACGGTTTTCGATACGACTACATCGACAAGTTCAAGCCCTCAGCACTCAAGAAGATCGCAAAGGGCGGCGTGCGTGCAAGATGGATGATCCCTTCGTTCCCGACAAAGACCTTTCCGAATCACTATGCGATCGCGACTGGCCTTTATCCCGAACATAACGGCATTGTCGAGAATAATATCTGGGACTTTGGTGTTGTATTTGGAATGTCGAAACGCGAAGAGGTGCAGAACGGCCGTTGGTGGCTTGGCGAACCGATTTGGGTTACCGCCGAAAAGCAGGGGCAAAGGGCCGCGGCATTCTTCTTCCCCGGAACCGAGAGCGAGATACAAGGGCGGCAGCCGACCTTTTGGAAACAATACGACGGCAAGATCCCGAATGAAGAGCGTGTCGATACCGTGCTAGGCTGGCTCGACCTTCCTGTTGACAAGCGGCCGACGATGTACACGATGTACTTTAGCGATACCGATGACGCCGGGCATAAATATTCTCCGGATTCGCAGCAAGTTGCTGATGCGGTGAAAAAGGTCAACGGTGATGTGCAGAGGCTCTTGGACGGCCTGAAAAAGCGAAAGATCAACAAGAAGGTGAATCTTATCATCGTCTCTGACCACGGAATGGCAACCGTCGATCAGCGGAACGCCGTTGTGCTGGATGATTACTTCAATTTTGACGATGCTGAACGCATCCTATGGACGGGCGAGATCGTTCAGATCTTTCCGAAGCAAGGCAAACAGGACGAGATCCTGCAAAAGCTACATCAGCCCGGCATTCACACGACCTGCTGGGCAAAAAAGGATATACCCGCGAGGCTGAACTATCAGGACAGCCCGCGTATCGCACCGATAGTCTGCTCGTCAGACCTCGGCTGGGTGATGACGAGCCGCGACCGTAATGAAAAGAACAAAAAGCGTGCTGATTATCTCCAACTGGGCGGTGCACACGGCTACGACAACAAATATCAGGAGATGCAGGCGATATTTATCGCCCGCGGGCCGGCGTTCAAGAAAGGCTACGTTGCACAGCCGTTCGAGAATGTCGAGGTCTATAACATTATGTGCAAGATCCTGGGGCTTACACCGGCTCCTAACGACGGCAATATAGAACACGTAACGGCACTCTTGAGGTAAAGTTTATACCGACTGCTCAGGCCGCAAGGTCAGCACGACGATCTCAGGCGGCACCATAAAGCGGAACGGCAGGATACTCGTTCCGACGCCGCCCGTGACGAACATATCAATTCCCTTTTCGCGTATATGGCCGTACGCGAACTTCTGGCCGTAGCTTGAAGGTATCATCGGGCGGCCTAATATCGGAAGCCAAACCTGCCCGCCGTGTGTGTGGCCGGCCAGGAATAGTCGCATTTGTGACGAAAGCAAGGGCGAACCCGCCATTATAGGCAGCACGTCAGGACTGTGTTCCAACACGATGAGGTCGCCGGATCCACCCGCCTCGGTAACCACTTTCTCAATGTCCGTATTCCACCGGCTCCACGTTTTTATATGCATATGATCCCGAAGCCCGAGCAATCGGAAGGCGGTTCCGTTATATTGAACCGCCGCTATTTCGTTCTGCAATACGCGTATCCCGTTCCGTGAGAGGGCCGCAGCAACCTCATCATCGCTATACCAGCCGTCATGATTTCCCAGCACCGCAAAAACACCGATATTGGCATGGAGGCCTGACAGGGCTTTTCCGATCTCATCAACCGGCATTCGAAGCGCTCGCCGCCCAGCGGGTTCGGCAGAATGCGTCTGAGCAACAAAGTCACCCAGAATAACGATAAGATCAGCGTTTTGAGCGTTTACGGTCTGAACTAAATTTTCGATATAGGCATGATCAACTGCGTTCGAACCCGCGTGAATGTCGGAGATGACCGTGATTCGCAAACCATCGAGAGTTCTGTCGAGCCCTTTCACTCTGATCTCTGTATTTCTTACAACGAGGCGGTGCGGCTCAATAAAGTAGCTGTAGGCGAGACACGCTGCGGCGGCGATAAACAGCAGGCCAATGAGCCGTAGCAGGCGGCGGCGAGGCATTTTCATTTATCGAAAATACACTCCCCAGCGATTGTTCACGAGTTCGACCGTCGCTTCATCCGCTTCTACTTCTTTCGGATACCAAGGTTTCATTCGAGCGTCGATGACGATCGGTGAGGTGTACCCGATGTGATTATTCTTGAGCGAGACATCCTTCGCGTAGATGTCGCGTGCAGGATCGAAGCGGGTCCAAGTTGCCCAGAGGAACTTCTCGGTCGAGCGGGCGAACTCGATATCGTCGTGGAGAACTATGACCTGCCATTCGTCGAAAATGCCGCACGCGGCGATCTCTTTGCCTAGCCCAGGAGAGGTTTCGTACGACGGCCCTTGGACGACGAGACAGCCGGCGCAGAACGGCTCAGCCGCGGAAATACCGGCCGGAAGCGATCCGCGAAATTCGCGGATAAGTTCACGTTTTGCATTACCGACACCCAACAGAATTGCCTTGCTGCCGTGGTTCACCTTTCCGCTTGCGTAATCAAGCGTATCAAAGGCGGTCTGGCTCAGAATGTGAAGGTCACGCTGCCAATCCGCGCGAGCGAGAATGTACTCAAAAACTGTTTTGAAGTCACGAAGATCCTGCTCCTTGTCGGTAACAAGCAGGAATTTCGTGAGCGTCAACTGCCCTTCACCAAGTATCCGGAATCCAGCCGAAAGGGCCTCTCGTTCGTAGCGTTCGCGTACGATCGCAGCGGTGAGTGAATGAAAACCGGTTTCTCCGTAACTCCAAAGATCGCGAACGGCGGGCATTACGAGAGGTATCAGCGGCAAGAGCAGTTCCTGCAGGTAGTCGCCGATAAAGAAATCTTCCTGTCGGGGCTTGCCGACGATAGTTGCCGGATAGATGGCGTCTTTGCGATGAAAGACAGTTTCGGCACGGAAGACCGGATACTCGTGCTGCAGCGAATAATAGCCGTAATGATCGCCGAAAGGGCCTTCGGGCCGGCGCTCTTTGGGAGCAACGCTACCGCAAATGGCAAACTCGGCATCCGCAAGCAGTCTATGACGGCAACGCGGGTCGGTAAGTGCTCTAAGCTTTTCTCCCGCGAGGAGTGATGCGAGCATCAATTCCGGCACGCCTTCGGGCAGCGGTGCTATTGCTGAAAGTATCAATGCAGGCGGCCCGCCAAGAAAGATCGTAACGGGCAGCGGTTCGCTTCTTTGTTCGGCCTCGAAATAATGAAAACCGCCGCCTTTGCCGATCTGCCAATGCATTCCCGTCGTCGCCGCATCAAAACGCTGGATGCGGTACATTCCGAGATTGTGTTTGCCGGTCGAAGGGCTTTCCGTATAGACCAGCGGCAGCGTGATGAAATGGCCGCCGTCGTCGGGCCACAACTGCAAAAGCGGCAAGCGATCAAGATCGACACTCGACTGCCGCGATTCGAGAATCGGGGCGTTTGAGACCTTCTTAAGGCCAATGTGCGAGGCTTGCATCGCGAGACCGCGAAACTGCCATAACTTCGATAGGGTCGGCGGCAAAAGCTCTTCGGCGGCTTGCACGACACGTTTTACGAACTCAAGAGGCCGCGGGCCGAACGAAAGATCGATGCGTCGCTTTGTACCGAACAGATTGGTAACGACCGGAAAATCGGAGCCCTTGACGTTCGTGAAAAAAAGGGCTTTGCCGCCGTCTTCGATCACACGGCGATGGATCTCGGCGATCTCAAGATACGGATCAACCTCAACATTGACCTCGATCAGCTCGTTCTCACGCCGGAGAAGTTCGATGAATGAACGAAGGTCTTTGTGCATATGGCGACGGCCGAACCGTTATGCGTCCGTTTTGCTACTTTTGAAGCATCAGGCTGCTGAGATCAAGCTTGTCAGCCGCAATGACCTTCGGCTTAAGCTTCGGAAACCGTTTTGCAAGATCGTCCTTGAAGACCGAGTAATCGCCAACGATTATCAGGTCGCCGTTGACAAAAAGCTTGTCCGCAACCGCCTTTACCTGTTCGGCAGAAACTGCCTCAACGCTGCCGACGTACTTATTCAATTCCGATGTCGGCATTGAAAAACTGTAAAGCGAACCAAGCTGCATGGCAAGGTCAGACGTCGTTTCGAGCCCGCGTCCGAAGCTTCCGATGAGCACGGCCTTGCGCGGCGTGAGCTCGGCAGGGGTAACGATCTTGGTTCGTATCTTGTCAAGCTCAGTGACAAGCAAGGCCGCAACCTCACCCGCCGACTCATTCTTTGTTTGGGCTCTCGCGCTGAAATTTGCACTGTCGCTGCGCCACGCTAAAGAACTGCCCGCGCCATAGCTCAATCCGCGTTTTATCCTTATTTCCTGATTCAACCGGGACGAATAGCCGCCGCCAAGGATCGAATTCATAACCGATGCGGGATAAAAGTCTTGAGAGTTCCGCCCAATGCCATCGCGTTTGACGTAATAGCCGACAGAGGCTTGGCCCGAATTTGGGAGGTCAACGACAAGGATGCTCCCGACGGTAGATGTTGGAACGCTTCCCGACCTTATGCCGCCGGCGCCGTAGCCCCTGCCGGATTTTACGGAAAAGTATTTGGCGCTGAGCGTGCGGGCTTTGGCAGGCGTTATATCGCCTGTAAAGATCACAACGGCCGGGCCTGACGAATAGTAACTATCATAAAATTTCCTAACATCGGCCGCTGTTATCGACTTTATCGACTCAGGCGTGCCGCCGGCCGGATGTTCGCCGAACGAATACTTGCTCGCAACATAATTCGCCAGAGAGGATGGCTGCTTCAGGCTGTAGGCAAGGCCGTCCAAGGTCTGCGTTTTTAGTAATTCGAGTTCCTTTTCATCAAATGACGGGTTGCTAAAGACATCGGCAAGAATGGCCATTGCCTGAGCGAGTTTATCCGAAGTGACCGTAACCGTTACGACCGAGCTGTTCCAGTTCGCATCCGTGTCGAGCGTGCCGCCGAGGAATGCAATGTCCTCGGCGATCTTTGTCGCACTTCGTGCCTTGGTTCCTTTGGTGAGCATAGAGGCCGTGATATTGGCGAGGCCTGCCTTATCGGCGCCGTCAAAATTCGCTCCGGCATCTACAAGTAGCCACACGGTTACAAGCGGCGAAGAATGATTCTGAACGACCGCCACCTTAAGGCCGTTCTTCAGCTTGGCCTCATGCACAGGAGGCACCTTTACAGGTCTCGGGGCGGAAGGAGCCGGCGGCGTTTCAACCTGTGCCATTGTGCCGGACGATGAAATACTGAGAATAGCCATTAACGATACAAAACCGCAGAAACGATTGAAAATTAACTTGAAATAGGCCGGCATTATTTTTCGCCTCCTTGATCGGTGTAGTAGATCACTACGCGATTGTTGTCGTTAAAATATTTCTTCATAACCCGCTGAACATCGGCTGCCGTTACCGCTTGAAGTTTCGCGACGCTTCGATTCACTGCCGACGGATCATGCTGATACGCAACCGCACGCTCGATCGCGATGGCTTTGCCGTCATTGGTTTCCAGATCCTTGACCGCCGATGCGATGAGCTGATTTTTTGCCTTTTGAAGTTCCTTAGCCGTTATGCCTTTCTCCTGTATCAGTTTGAGTTGAGAAAGAAGCGCCGCCTCAAGTTCCTTTGGCGTGTGGCCTTCGGAAGCGATCGCGAGGAAATAGAGCAAGCCGCCGTCAACCTTATTGTCAATACTGAATTCCGCTTCTTGAGCGATCTGCTCCTTATAAACAAGCGACTGATAGAGCCGCGAACTCTCGCCGGCAGCAAGTATATTTTCGGCAACTTTGAGTGCCGGAATGTCGGCATCATCCGAACGCGGGCCCAGATATGTAATAGCAACCGCAGGAAATGGTACATTCGGTGCCGATTTCTCAAAACGAAGTTCCTTCGTTCTCGCAGGTTCTTTGACCGTAACACGAGGTATCGCCGTTGAAGGCTTTGCGAGTTTGCCGAAATACTCATCGACCCATCCATCGAACTGTTTCTGATCAAAATCGCCGACAACGATCAGATACGCATTGTCCGGCCGATAATAAAGGCTGTGAAAAGCGCGCGCATCTGCTGATGTTGCCGCGTTGAGTTGATCGAGGTCGCCGATAACGCCCCGCTTGTACGGATGCGTCGTATATGATAGTGAGCCAAGGTATTCAAAGAGCCTGCCGTATGGTTGTGCAAGTACGCTCTGCCGAAATTCCTCTTTCACGACATCTCGTTCCGAGGCGAAATTCGTATCGTCCACATTCAAATTCGCCATTCGCTCGGCTTCCGCCCACAGCAGCGTCTTCAGATAGTTGGACGGCACGACCTCGTAATAGTTAGTAAAGTCATCCCACGTCGAGGCGTTGTTGTAACCGCCGACATCTTCGGTGAGGCGGTCCATCTGCTCATTTGCCATGTTCTTAGTGGATTTGAACATCATATGCTCGAACATATGGGCAAAACCCGACTTGCCTTGCGGATCATTCTTTCCGCCGACGTTATACCAAACATGGATCGCAACGGTCGGGCTGGAGTTATCGCGGACGGATACGACCTTGAGGCCGTTCGCCAACGTACGTTCTTTGATAGCAAGCGGCTTTACTTTTATTTGTGCCATGCCGCTCTGCCAAAGAAAAATGAGAGCAACCGCTGAGGTGACGATCGACTTAACATATTTCGCATTCATAATTACTCGATATCGGATCGATTGACCCAAAATGGCAGGCAATGGATCTTGCCGTAACCTGCGTTAATTGTAATCGTAAAAGCCCTTTCCGCTCTTGCGGCCGAGCCAGCCCGCATCAACATATTTTTTGAGCAGCGGGCAGGGTCGATATTTCGGGTCGCCAAGACCTTCGTGAAGCACGTTGAGTATGGCCAGACATACATCGAGGCCGATAAAATCAGCCAGCGTAAGCGGCCCCATCGGGTGATTCATACCAAGTTTCATTATCTCGTCGATCGCCTCTTTTGCAGCCACGCCCTCGTATAAAGCGTAGATCGCTTCATTTATCATCGGCATCAACACGCGGTTCGAGACAAAGCCCGGATAATCATTACATTCGACCGGCACCTTGCCGAGCTTTTCCGAGAGCTCCTTGACAGTCGAATACGTCTCGTCGCTCGTTGCGATACCGCGGATGACCTCGACCAGCCGCATCAGCGGTACCGGATTAAAAAAGTGCATCCCGATCACCTTGTCGGGCCGTTTGGTAACAGCAGCGATCTTCGTGATCGAGATCGACGATGTGTTAGATGCAAGTATCGCGTCAGGCGTGCAGATCGAATCAAGCTTCTCAAAAAGCTGCTTCTTGATGTCAAAATTCTCAGAAGCAGCTTCGACGATCAGGCTGCATCCCGTAAGGACGTCAATGTTCGTTGTGGTCTTTATGCGTGCGAGTATATCGGCCTTCGCGTCTTCCGTGATCGTCTCTTTCTTAACAAAACGGTCGAGGCTTTTGGAAATGTTCGCCATTCCGCGTTCGACGATCTCGGCGGATACGTCGCAGACGATCACATCAAACCCCGAAGCCGCTGCGGTTTGCGTAATGCCGTTACCCATTGTCCCGGCCCCAATTACTCCAATAAGATCAGCCATAGTCTTCTTTATGATATTAGTAAGTCAAAGCAAGCTTAGAATTTATCAGAAATACGCTCCAAAACGAAAAAGCGGCCCGAAACTGCGAGCCGCCTTACCCACGAGATGCGTCGTTCCGTTAGTCGCGCTCGACCGCCATCGCGACGGAATTTCCGCCGCCTAGGCAAAGTGCCGCAACGCCGCGTTTTACTCCGCGACGTTTCATTTCGAACAGAAGTGTCGTAAGGATACGGGCGCCGGAATTGCCGATAGCGTGCCCGAGGGCGACCGCGCCGCCGTTTACATTGACCTTTTCGATATCAAGGCCCAGTTCCTGCATAACGCCGAGCGCCTGTACCGAAAAGGCTTCGTTCAGTTCAAAAAGATCGACTTCGGACATTTCCCAACCGGCCTTTGCGAGTACATTTTGAACGCCCTTGACCGGCGCCATCATAATGAGTTTCGGTTCGATGCCCGACGATGCCCAAGCAACGATACGGCCGAGCGGTTCAATGCCGGCCGCCGCAGCGTTCTCTGCGCTCGTAACGACCACTGCCGACGCTCCGTCGTTCACGCCGGGCGCATTTCCCGCCGTTACCGTACCGCCGTCCTTTTTGAACGCGGGTTTGAGCTTTGCCAAAACCTCCGGCGTAGTATCAGGCCGTACGGTCTCGTCGTGGTCGAGAATTATCGGATCACCCTTCTTCTGCGGTATCTCGATCGGGATGATCTCATCCTTGAAGCGGCCCGCAGCCTGTGCCGCCGCCGCCTTCTGATGTGAAGCCGCGGCGTATTCATCCTGCTGCTCTCGCGTGATGTGGTACTTTTCGGCTACGACCTCGCCGGTGTTGCCCATGTGCCAGTTCTCGAACGGACACCAGAGGCCGTCGTGCACCATAAGGTCCGTAACTTTTTGATCGCCCATGCGAAAGCCTTCACGTGCGGTTTGCAGTGCATACGGTATGTTTGACATTGATTCCATACCGCCTGCGACGACGTATTCGGCATCGCCAAGGGCGACCGACTGCGACGCAAGAGCTACCGCACGCAGACCCGACCCGCAAACCATATTCACCGTCAATGCCGAAACTTCCGGCGGCAAGCCTGCCTTTAGTGCCGCCTGCCTCGCGGGGGCCTGTCCTTGGCCGGCCGGCACGACGCAGCCCAATATCACTTCGTCAACCTTGTCAGGTGCGATCCCTGCACGGCTCACCGCTTCTTTCACGGCAACCGCTCCGAGATCAGAAGCCGTAAAACCCTTTAATGCACCTTGAAACTTTCCCGTCGGCGTCCTCGCCGCGCTGATAATGATCGGATATTTCATAAATATTCTAAAAAGTAAAAGAAATTGTTATCAAGTTATAATTGTGGCACCGGCCGCATCGCCTTGCAAATCGGCAATATGCGGCAGCAGACAAACATTATTCCTCGCCGATATCCTCATTCCATATTTCAGGGCTGCGTTTGATAAAGCTTGCCAGCATTTCGACGCATTCATCCGAATCCGCGTCGATAACATCTACGCCCGCTTCACGAAGCCATTCGAGACCGCCTTGAAATGTCCTCGATTCACCGACAACGACAGTACCGATGGCGAATTGTCGAATGAGGCCGCTGCAATACCAGCACGGCGCAAGCGTCGTAACCATCACCGTGTCCTTGTAGCTGCGGCGACGGCCTGCGTTTCGAAACGCATCGGTTTCGCCGTGGATCGACGGATCGTTGTGTTGGATGCGTCGATTATGTCCTCGGCCAAGCAGCTGCCCTTTCAAATCAAAGAGTGCGGCTCCGATAGGGATCCCGCCTTCTGAAAGGCCAAGCCTCGCTTCCTCTATCGCAACTTTCAGCATTCCGTGAATGTCCATATTGGTTAGCATTTTAACTCGAATGGTATGCGTATGTTAATGTTAGATGATGCAGGATGATCTTTCGGCAGGCGACTTTTTGGTGTTTCAGCTTGAATCGGGTTTTGGTCTGCTTCGGCTTCTCGCGGTGGATAGTGGCGACGAACGTGTATGGCATGTCGCGGGCTATCGTGATTTCTTCCCGGACGTTGATTCGGCGGAAGCGGCGGCTCATTCGCCGAGCGATCTTACGCTCGAACTTTCGCACGCGGCGCTGACAGAACGTGCATTCGGCAGCACTGAGGTCGCGCGTCTCATCAATATCCGACTTTCTGACGCCGAGATCGAACCGCTAGACCGCTGGCGAAGCACGCCCGATCGCACGATCTATGATAGATCGGTGCGGCTGTTGATGGGATTTCGATGATCCGCGCTCGGCGTCCGGCACTCGAATGTCCGGCATAGAGACTCTAATATACCGATCCGTTTATTGCTTGGATTCATTTGACACGCGGGATTCGTCCAAACGCCGCGTGGTCGCATCAACAACGCTTGGCGGCACGATATCTTTGAAATTCGCAGCGGGAAGTTCGTTGTTCGCGGGCATTCCGAGAATCCGCGTTTCTGTGATCTCGTCAACGGCACGCGGCGATCTCTTTAGATGTTTACGCAGGAGCATCGTTCGCCAAAACGTTTGGACGTTCCATGCGGCGATCGCGATGAGGAAGCCCGCGGTTACGTAGATCAGCGGGTGCGTATTTTCGCGAAAGCCCAGCATCACATACAGCAGCGTCGCCAGTCCGAGGGCGACGACCACGGTCATAACGCTCAGCACGGCATTCGCATTCACGTTCTGGATCGGAGTTTGTGCCTTCTTTCTTGGCTTATCGAGGTCGGGCAAGTAGGTGCCGCAACGGCGGCAGAATGTTTCGGCTTGTTGGTCGGCGTTACCGCATTTTGGACAGAACATCAGCTGAGGTTACGAGGCTTTCGCGTTCGAAGTTCGCAATGATGAGCGGCGCTTTATCTCCTTCTGAAGCATAACGAGTTCGCGGCTCATATGCCCTGCGGCCGATGAGTTCTCTTCGGCTCGGCGAATGAGATACGGAACCGTGTCTGAAACCGGGCCGTACGGCACATATTTCGACACGCGATAACCATTGTCGGCCAGAAGGTAGGAAATATTGTCGCCCATTCCGTAAAGCTGCGAGAAAAAAACATGCTCGTGGTCAACGGGCACGCCTTCCCGGTACATAGCGGCAGCAAGTGCTTCGGTACTCGCCTCGTTATGTGTGGCGGCAACGAATGCGATCTCATCTATATTCCGCAGGCAATGTTCGATCGCCGCATCGTATGCAGTATCGGTATCCTGCTTGGTCGGATAGATCGGCGATTCGTAGCCAAGCTCTGCGGCTCTCTCGCGTTCTTTTTCCATATACGCGCCTCGCACAAGCTTGACGCCGAGGAAATAGCCGTTATTGACCGCTTCTTGGTGTGAGTCCTTGAGAAACTGTAGCCTGTCGGTGCGGTACATTTGAAGCGTATTGAAAACGATAGGCCGTTCTCGGTTGAATTGCTCCATCATCTCTGTCGTCATCCGATCGACGGCATCCTGGGTCCACGATTCTTCGGCATCAACGAATATCGGCTGTCCGGCATCGTATGCATAACGGCAGATCTCATAAAAGCGGCTTTTAATGCGTTCGCATTTTGCTTGGCTTTTTGCATCGAGCTTTTTCTTTGCACTCATGCGGCCGAGTGTGCCGAACGGCGCAATACCGCTCACCTTGAACACCGAGAACGGGATATTCGGATCGTTCTTCGCCCTTTCGATCGTTCGGATGATCTCGTCTTTCGTAGCGTCAAAATCAGCCTCGGCGGATTTGCCTTCGATCGCGTAGTCAAGGATGGTTCCGATCTTCGCGTTTCCGAGCCGGCGGATGACATTGTCGCATTCCGCTATTGTTTCGCCGCCGCAGAACTGTTTATAGATCGTTGATTTGATCAGCCCTTGAACCGGCAGTCCGATCTTTAACGCCAATTTGGTCGCCGACGCACCCAATGAATTGAGCGCCGGTGAATTCAGCAGTTTGAACAATCTGTGTTTCTCTTTCAGTTCCGCATCGGTGCGGTCGGCAAAGGCGACCGCCGTATCTTGAAGATCAAGCCGAAATTCGCTCATAGCGCGAAAATTCTAACATAACGCCAACCGAACACGCAGTGGCGGCGTGCGGAGTTGAGGCAAAATTGCTACATTTTGCCAATTGCCTTATCATTGCAGTTTTACCGACGCGGCACAGCCGCGCGATACATCATTATGAGCAAAGGACTTCCGAAAAGGTCGGAGAATTACTCCGAGTGGTACAACGAGATCGTCAAACGGGCCGATCTGGCGGAGAACTCTTCCGTTCGCGGCTGCATGGTGATAAAGCCGTATGGCTTCGCCATATGGGAGAAGATGCAGCGCGCTCTTGATGATATGTTCAAGGCAACAGGCCATCAGAATGCGTATTTTCCGCTCTTTGTACCGCGATCGTTCCTTGAAAAGGAGGAAGAACATGCGGAGGGCTTCGCAAAAGAATGTGCTGTCGTCACCCATTACCGCCTGAAGGCGAAACCTGACGGTAAGGGCCTTATGGTCGATCCGGATGCGAAACTCGAAGAAGAACTGATAGTGCGCCCTACCTCGGAAGCAGTGATCTGGAATACCTACAAGAACTGGATCCAATCGTGGCGCGATCTGCCGCTCTTGATCAATCAATGGGCAAATGTTGTCCGCTGGGAGATGCGGACGCGTCTGTTCCTTCGTACAACGGAATTCTTGTGGCAGGAAGGACATACAGCTCATGCCACGAAGGACGAGGCAGTAGAAGAGACCGAGAAGATGCTCGGCGTTTACGCGGACTTTGCCCAAAATTGGATGGCGATGCCCGTGTTGAAGGGCGTGAAAACGCCGAACGAACGATTTGCCGGTGCGGAAGAGACCTATTGCATCGAAGCGCTAATGCAGGACGGAAAGGCATTGCAGGCCGGCACGTCCCACTTCTTAGGGCAAAATTTTGCGCGATCCTTTGACGTGCGATTCGTTAACAAGGAAAATCAGCTCGAATATGCATGGGCGACAAGCTGGGGCGTGTCAACGCGGTTGATGGGAGCCTTGATAATGGCTCATTCCGATGATCAAGGGCTTGTGCTGCCGCCGAAATTGGCGCCGATCCAGGTCGTGATCGTGCCTATTTACAAAGCACCGGAAGATTTAGCCGCGATCACCGCAAAGATCGATCCGATAGTTGCCGATCTCAAAGCCGCAGGCGTTTCGGTAAAATACGATGACAGCGACAATCAGCGTTCGGGCTGGAAGTTCGCCGAGTATGAACTTAAGGGCGTACCGGTAAGGCTCGCGATCGGGATGCGCGATCTCGAAAACAATACCGTTGAGGTTGCGCGGCGTGATGAATTGACAAAGGAAAGTGTGTCGCTTGAAGGTATTGTCGGCCACATTACGCGGCTGCTCGATGATATACAGTCGAATATCTATGCACGTGCGTTGAAGTTTCGTGCTGAAAATACTTTTGTTATAGACAGTTGGGGCGATTTTAAGGCACAGATCGAGCGCGGAGGCTTCGTGTCGGCGCATTGGGACGGCACCGCTGAAACCGAAGAGGCGATAAAGGCTGAGACAAAGGCGACCATTCGCTGCATTCCCCTCGATGAGGGCGACGGCGCCGGGAAATGCGTGTTCTCAGGCAGAGACTCAGCTCGTCGTGTAGTGTTCGCAAAAGCGTACTGATCTAGGTTTATTCGACTTTTTTTGTAATTCGGCCGTCTAATGTTACATAAGGCGGTCGTTTTTCGTATCGGCCGCGAAAGTTTTAGGGCCGTTTCTGAATGTACAGGGACCTGACTGACGAAAAATTGGTCGAGCTTGCAATACGTGACGATGATGACGCGTTCGGTGAGATCGTGCGCCGTTGGGAACGGAAGATCTTTGCATTGTGTTTCGGAATGCTGGGCCGTGAGGACGACGCGGCAGACGCGACCCAAGAGGCTTTTGTGGCGGCATATCGAAATATCAAAAAATTCAGAGGCGAGGCGAAGGTTTCTTCGTGGCTCCATAGAATTGCCGTTAACCAGTGTCTTACGATCAAGCGGCGGCAAAAGTCCCGGGCGGAAGACCACTTGGACAGCGAGGACGGAAGCGAAGATCGCGTATTTGTGGCATCGGCATCGGCTTCACCGGCCAATACAGCCGAACGAGCGGAGCGAATGTCGCTTATCAGAAATGCGGTAGCTGGGTTGCCCGGCGACCTTCGGCAGGTGATCGTGATGAAGGAATTTGAGGAAATGACGTTCCAGGAGATCTCCGACACTCTTGAATTACCGTTGAGTACGGTCAAAAGCAGGCTTTACACGGCGTTGAAGCAGCTTCGGCATAAATTGGATCGAACGCCCATCGAGGTGGTTTAGCGATGAAAGCAATTAAGAGCAACGACTGTGAATTTTACGAATATTTGACTTCGTATATCTACGGCGAGCTTTCGACCACGGACGGAGAGAAGTTCGAAGGCCATCTGGCTGATTGCTCTTTGTGTATAGATGAGCTGGCAGCCGTTTCGCTGTCGCACTATTCCGTCTTTGAGTGGAAAAATGAAGAATTCGAGCCGCTTCGAACCCCGCGGATCGTAATTCCCTACGGCGAAAGGCAGCCCGGATTCATTGAAAGTCTGAAAGGCGCATTCTCATGGGGTTGGTCAACACCCGCATTCGTCGGTGCGTCAGTTTTGATCGTACTGGGCCTGATGACCCTGATGTTGGTTCAACGAAGCGGCGATCGGACCTTAACGGCACGCAACAGTGCGGCTCCTGCGGTAATTTCGCCGGCGGTGGCGGATCAGCGTGCGGCGACAGAAACCGAGACGGCAAATGCTGTAACTGATGACAATTCTGCCGAGATCGTTGCGGCGAAGGTTGTTCGGCCCAGACAAGGATCGATACGGCCTCAAACGGCTGCATCGACCGGCAGTGCCCCTCACGTTCCTGCGGTGAAGACGCGCTCGGCTTCGCCTGCCCGGACGGTTCCCGATCCGCAGTTCGAGGCGGATGAAGAGGATCAGTCACTTCGTTTGAGGGACCTTTTTGACATGGAAGAGGCAAGCTTATGATAAGTTCATTTGTAAAACATATCGGGTTGACGGCCGCTGCGTCGGTGATAGTTTTTACATTTGCAGCGGCCGCCAATGCTCAGGATGCTCCTCCGCAAAAAGCACCGGCTCCGCCGATGTCGAAAGGCAACCCTGAGCGGGGCAGCTTTTTGATGCACCTAGGACTAACGGCCGAGCAATGGGCGGATGTCAAGGCTCTTTATGCAAAGCAGAAGCCTGTGCTTCAGGCGGCGCAGCATCGTCTTCGCGAAGCAACGAAGAGTCTCGACGAAGCGATCTATGCTGACACCCTTAATGAACCGGATGTGCAGCAGAAGCTGAAGGAAACGCAGGAAGCGCAGGCCGAGGTCGCCCGAATCCGGAACATCTCTGAGGTTTCGATTCGTAAGATATTGACGCCTGAGCAGCTTATACGTTTTCGTGATCTGAGAAAGCAATTCGAAGGAATGCGCCGGCCCGCCGCCCGGCCAAGGATGCCCAAAAACCGAATGGCTCCCGGCCGTCCCGGCGGCACAGACAGCCGTGAGGCTCCGCCGATGCAGCATCCGCGAACGAACTAACGGCAGACAGCAACCCTCCGTACCCGGCCTTTCGCTTTTTGGGAAAGGCCTTTTTGCTATGGACGTTCATTCGTTATACCATTGTTGCGAAACGACTTTAGTCCTGCCGCGATGAATCTGTTCAAAAAGTTCCTGTTAGAGCTTCAAGGTGCAGCCAATCTCTTGTGGCGTGCGATTAAAGGGCTTGGGAAACAGCCTCGCTACGCCCAAGAGATCATACGGCAAATGGATCTGATCGGTGTCGGTTCGGCAGGCATAGTGCTTTTGACAGGGTTTTTTACCGGCGGTGTCCTCATTCTCCAGGCATATCCGACGTTGGTTTATTACGGTGCACAAAATAATGCCGGCCAGGGTGTCGCCACTTCGCTTATTCGCGAACTTGGGCCGGTACTGACCGCATTGATGGTCGCCGGCCGCGTGGGCAGTGCGATCTCGGCGGAATTAGGCTCAATGGTCGTATCCCAACAGATCGATGCAATGCGGGCGCTCGGCACATCACCTGCAAGAAAACTTGTGACGCCGCGCATTACCGCCTTGATCGTGATGCTGCCGCTCTTGACCGTTGCGGCGGACCTTGCCGGACTGATCGGCGGCGGTTTGATAGCAAAGTATCTTTACAATCTTGATATGGCGGTTTATAGCTCGTCGGTCCGTGCGGGTGTATCATTTACCGACCTTCTCGGCGGTGTTATAAAGCCTTTGGTCTTTGGGCTGATAATCGGGCTTGTTAGCTGCTACAAGGGTCTGAATACAACCGGCGGTACCGTTGGTGTCGGGCGATCGACGACGAATGCGGTGGTTGCTGCCTCTGTCTGCGTGATCATTGCCGACTTCTTTTTGTCAAAGATCCTGCAAACCTTCTTTTCGAGTACGATGTTCTGATGATCGCAGTTGACGAAATCGCTGATAACGCTGTCGTCGAAAGCCGCGGCGAAGAGTTCGGGCTTGTTCCGGCGATCGAGTTTCAAGATGTTGAACTGGCGTTTGATGACCTCGTGATCCTAAATAAGGTCAGCTTTACGCTCGGACGCGGTGAAACGCGGCTTGTACTCGGCGGCTCCGGTACCGGGAAGTCAACCATCATCAATTTGGTGCTCGGCCTTATCCGCCCCGACTCGGGAAAGGTCTTTATTGACGGCGAAGACATAACCGAGCTTGATGATCAGGAAATGATGCGTATCCGGAAGAAGATCGGAATGGTCTTTCAGGAGGGTGCTCTTTTCGATTCGCTCTCGGTTTACGATAACGTCGCCTACCGGCTTGCCGAGGAGAATGTCGATGAGGACGAGATCGAGGATGAAGTGAGGCGAATGTTAGAGTTCGTCGATCTCGCGGACGCGATAGACAAGATGCCGTCCGAACTGTCGGGCGGAATGCGGCGGCGCGTCGGCATCGCGCGGGCACTCGTCGGAAGTCCGACCATTGTGCTGTTCGATGAACCGACAGCGGGACTCGATCCGCCGACGGCACGCACGATCTGCGAACTTGCGATCAAGCTCCGTGATCTTGAGGAAGTATCCTCCCTTTTCGTCACGCACGAGATGAACAACCTTGAGTATCTCGCGTCAGAATATGCTATTGTTGACGACAAGGGCGGCGTTAGTTTCGAAAAAGAGGGCGAAACGCTCTGTATGCTGAATACTTCTGTTATGATGCTCAGACACGGAGATATCATATTCAGCGGCTCTGAGAACCAGCTGTTCGAGAGCCGCGAAGACTATATCTACGACTTTATTCGCGGACGAAGGACGAATGCCACGAAGCAATAAGGCCATTACGATCAGCGAGTTACGCGTCGGTATTTTCGTGCTGGCGGCTCTGATCGCGCTCGGTTTCTTGATCCTGAATTCGAGCGGCGATTTCAACCCATTTGCAAAGAAGCTTCGATTGAAGGCTCGCTTTCCAACCGCGGACGGGCTCAGACCCGGAGCTGAAGTGCAGCTCGCCGGCGTTTCCATCGGCAAGGTCGATGAGGTAACGTTCCTCGGTTCGGATGCAACGGAGCAAGAGCGTGTCGAGGCGTCAATGTCGGTTACGCGAACCTTCGAGAAGCGCCCGATCACCGAGCTTATCAGAACGGATTCGACCGCGCAGATGGTGGCAACCTCGCTGCTTGCGAACGACAAGCTAATAAACATTTCGCCGGGCACGTCAAAAGGTTCGCCCATCGATGAGAACGCCATCCTGCCGAGCATCGAATCGATCTCGATGAATCAGCTAACCGAAACAGGTAACAACCTTCTCAAACAGATCAATAAGCTCGCAACGCCGGTTAACGACATCTTGAACAAGGCGAATACTGGCGAAGGTACGCTGGGACGTGTGATCAATGACGAGCAGTTATACGACCATCTTGACGGAGCCGTGGCGGAAACGCGCGACACCGTATCGCGCCTTAAGACAACGATCGAAAAGATAAACAGCGGCGAAGGCAGCGCAGGCAAACTTGTTAACGACCCCGAACTTTACGACAGCCTAAACCGCACCGTTGCTCAGCTCGAGGCAATATCCGCTGACATTAAAGCGGGCCGAGGCTCGGCCGGAAAATTCGTTTCTGATGATGCGCTTTACAACGAGACCCGTGCGGCGGTTACCGATCTGCGCAAAGCGGTAAGTCAGTTCAACGATATTGCTGCCGATCTGAAGGTCGTTTCTGCCGACCTGCGCGACGGCAAAGGTTCAGCGGGCAAGCTGCTGAAGGACGAGGCCCTTTATAACGATGCCCGTTCTGCTCTTGACAGATTTAATACTGTAGCGGCAAAGCTCGACGCGATACTTGGCGATGCCCACAACGGCAAAGGCACGCTCGGCAAGATATTGAATGACGAGACGTTGTATAACAATCTAAGTGTTACAGCGAATAATGTGGCGACATTTACAGGTGAAGGGACGCAGCTTGTTAAGGACTTTCGAGCAAATCCGAAAAAATTCCTCCGCATAAAACTTGCCTTGTTTTAGGAAAGTTCCGCATAAATATACATCGTACTTGCATAAACATACATTTATTTGTATAGTTATGTTTGCTTACTGAGCATCGGTGTTCCGCTGATATTCTGTGTTCGTTATGAAAAAATCCGACAGACAAAAGGCCTTGCAGCAGCTTATTAGGCAGAAAGACATTTCAACGCAGGAAGAGTTAGTTGCAGAACTGATCGAGGTCGGTTTTGCGGTAACGCAGGCGAGCATTTCGCGGGATATTGAGGAACTTGGTATTGCAAAGGTGAACGGGCATTACAAAATGCCGCCTGTTGCTATCGGCGACCCGATGCTGCGATCTCTGGAACCGGCGGGAAGCAATCTGATCGTAGGCCATTGCCCTTCCGGCCTCGCATCCGCTGTTACTGTTAAGATCGATGCCGCCGCCATTCCATACATCATCGGCACCATCGCCGGCGACGATACGATATTTATTGCAGTGGCCGACGAAACTATGCAGGCGGCCGCGGTCAAAGCGATTTGGGAGTTGTTCGAGATATGAAAATGGTCGAGGTGCAAAAGCACGGCTCAGTTGTCGGAAATCTTGGTTTGGGCCGAACGGTCTCTGTCGTTACCGAGCGAAGGAAAGTTCGGATGGGCGATGTAGTTGCGGTTCGAGCTCTTACGGAAAGCCTTACCTACGGCAACATAGAACTTCCTTCGGGCCGCCTTGCAAAGGTAAATTCCGGTGATGTTTTTATCGGGGCATTTGGAAAGCGCCGAGCTCTAAAGGGATTTGTCGGCGAGGTGCCGGAATCCGTTCAACAAGGCGAACGTCTCCATTTGCTCAACATGGGCGGCGTCATAGGAGAGTGCCGCGGCCACCACTCGTCTTTTTCGGATGCGATCGAGGTCGAGGTTATCGGCGTTGTATGCTGTGATAACGGCGGAATGGTAAACATCGACCGGAGTGCATTGCCCTCGGAAAGTTCGCTGAAGATCGATTCCAGGCTGGTCGTAGTAGCCGGTTCATGTATGAATTCGGGTAAGACGGTTGCAGCGACCGAGATCATCAAGCAAGCAGCCTATGCCGGCGTGCGTGTCGCCGGCGCAAAGCTGACAGGCATCGCCTGTATGCGGGATACACTGAATATGCAGGATCATGGGGCAGTCGCGACGGCGAGTTTTCTTGATTGCGGGCTTCCCTCTTCGGTCGATCATCCTGACCTCGCATCAGTGGCGAAGGGTATTCTGAACCATCTTGAGAAAAGCGGGCCTGAACTTATCGTTGCCGAATTGGGTGACGGCATCCTCGGCGGCTATTCTGTCGAATCGATCCTTGCTGATGCTGAGATCCGTGATGCGATGGGAGCTTTTGTTTTCTGCGCATCAGATTATGTCGGTGTCGCCGGCGGCATTTCGATCTTGAAGCAGTTCGGCATCATTCCCGATGTGATCGCCGGTTCCGTAACCGATTCGCAGATGGGCGAGGACTTTGTTGCACACAATTTCGGCATCGCGGCCGGAAATGCTCGGCGCGACGGCAAAAGACTGTATGAATTGGTCGATGCCGCACACACCTTTGCGGAGGCAGTCGCATGACCGATCAGCGAGATCAACGCATCCGTATAGGCATATTCGGTGGTTCGGGTTATGGAGGAAGTGAGCTGCTGCGAATACTCTTGATCCATCCGAACGCGGAGATCGTCTTCGTTACCGCTAATGAACACGGCGGGAAGGCTGTCGGTTCTGTTCATCGGAACCTCTACTCGCTCACCGATCTGGAGTTCATACCGACACCGGAAGATCTTACCGAATCGGAGATCGACGTCGCATTTTTCGCACTGCCGCACGGGCAGGCGCTTGAACTCGTCCCGCAGCTGCCGCCGAACGTCAAGGTAATTGATCTGTCGGGCGATTTTCGTTTGGACGACGAAGACGTGTTCAAGGAATACTATGGCCGCGAGCATGCCGGTGATCTGCAGAAGAAGTTCGTGTACGGCCTGACCGAGACGAATCGCGACAGAATAAAGGACGCTCAATACATTGCAAATCCGGGCTGCTTCGCAACGGCAACATTGCTCGCGCTGGCCCCGATGGTGAACAGCGGCCTTTTGAGCGGAAAGATCATAGTAGATGCCAAGACGGGGTCGAGCGGTTCGGGGGCAAAGCCGACCGCAAATACGCACCATCCGCAGCGAAGCAATTCTTTTTATGCATACAAACCATTTGTTCATCAACACTTACCGGAGATAACCCAGCATTTATGCGAGGTCGGTCCGTTCGCTGACCGTCTGGTATTCATGACGCACAGCATGCCGGTTTCGCGCGGGATCTTTGTATCGTGTTATCTGGACACGACGGTTCTGGTTACTAACAATGACCTCCGGCACCTTTTTACCCACTACTATCGCAGTTCCTTCTTTGTTCGCGTGGTTGACGGCTCGCCAGATATAAATTGGGTGAAGAACACGAATTTCTGCGACATCTCTCTTTACACAAGCAATGATCAGGTCGTTATATTCGCGGCGATCGACAATCTCGTCAAAGGCGCTGCGGGCCAAGCGGTGCAGAACATGAACCTTATGTTCGGCCTCGAAGAGCGAACGGGCCTTGTCTTCACAGGATCAAATCCGTAGGGGCGGCCGGCCGCGACCGATAAGAGCGGCGGTCATTTTGGGCGTTTCAAATGAAATTCGAAGATATTAAACACATCGAGGACAACTGCGAAGTGTCCACATACGCAAAGATGGGTATTGCTGTTGAGCGTGGTTCGGGCACGCGAATTTGGACAAGCGAGGGCCGCGAATACCTTGATCTCTACGGAGGCCATGCGGTGTGTGCGACAGGCCACTCGCATCCGCACGTTGTCAGAGCGATAACAGAACAGGCAAACCGGCTGATGTTCTACTCGAATCTTGTTTATTCTGACGTACGTGCAAGAGCCGCAGAAAAATTGGTCTCGATAGCTCCCGACAGCCTGAGCCGCGCGTTCTTTTGCAATTCGGGGACAGAAGCGAACGAAAATGCGATGCGGACGGCCCGCCTTGCAACCGGCCGCGCGAAGGTCGTGTCATTCGACGGCGGCTTTCACGGACGAACTGCCGATTCGATCTCAGCAACATTTCTCGGAAGATACCGGCAGATCGGCGAACCGAATGTTCCTTTGCATTTGATGGCAGCGTTCGGCGATATCGAAAGTGTGCGTCGGGTTGCAGATCGCGACACAGCGGCGATCATTGTCGAGCCGATACAATCAATGGCAGGCGTGCGCGAGGCACCACCCGAATTCTTTATTTCCCTGCGTGAATTGTGTAATGAACTCGGCATCATTCTGATATTCGACGAAGTTCAGACGGGAGTCGGACGCACGGGCAACTGGTTCTTTTCTGGCAGCGATAACGCCGGCGGAGTTTGTCCTGATGTGATCACGCTCGCAAAGTCCTTAGGCAGCGGTGTTCCGGTCGGCGCCTGCCTTATGAGCGAAAGTTTGGCTTCGGAGATCAGAACAAATGACCTCGGCACGACTTTCGGAGGCGGAATGCTTGCGATGGCCGCGGTCTCGGCAACCATCGAAGCCATCGAGCAAGAGAATATGCTGGAGAATGCACTGGCCGCCGAAAAACACCTGCGTTCGTATCTCGAAGGGGCCCGCAGTGTCATCAGCATACGCGGAAAAGGCTGTTTGCTTGGGATCGAATTTGACACTGAATGTGCTCCGATCCATCAGAAACTTATCGAAAGAGCAATAATTACCGGAACATCGAGCGATCCTAATGTGATGCGGCTTCTGCCGCCGCTCTGCGTCAGCACGGATGAGTTGGATAAATTGATCGAGGTATTGGCTGAATGAAAAATTATCTTTCGACCGCGGGGCTTTCGGCCGAACGGCTCAACTCACTGATCGATCTTGCATTAAAGATCAAAAGCGGCGCGATCGTCGAAAAGCCTCTTGCAGGAAGGTCCGTCGCGCTTGTTTTCTTTGATCCGAGTTTGAGAACAAGAGCGTCGATGCAGGCAGGCGTTTACGAACTTGGCGGAAATCCTATCATTCTTGAACCCGGAAGCACATCCTGGAGTTTAGAGCACCGCGAAGGTGTTGTGATGGATGGCGATAAGACGGAACATTTGAAGGAGTTTGTTCGGGTGCTTGAACGTTATGTTAGTGCGATCGGGGTGCGGACATTCGCGAAACTCGCGGATTGGGAAAGCGAACGAACGGATCCGATCCTTAATGCTTTCGCGAGATACGCATCGGTACCGATCATAAATCTCGAATCGGCGATGCACCATCCGTGTCAATCAGTGGCAGATATGATGACGATTCGCGAAAAGCTCGGTGCGGGCAAAAAGAAGGTCGTGATGACTTGGGCGTGGCATCCTAAGCCATTGCCGATGGCCGTGCCTAACAGCTTTGCTCTTGCATCTGCGCAGATCGGCCACGAGCTAACGATCGCGGCACCGAAAGGATATGAGCTGGATGATGAGCTTGTTCGGACACTCAACGAAAAAGCTGATGAGAACGGAACGACCGTTGAACTCACGGATGACGTGAACGCTGCGTTCGAGAATGCAGATGTCGTGTATGCAAAAAGTTGGGGCGCCAAACAATTTTACGGTGATGCGGCGGCGGAGATCGCGTATCGTGAAAAATTACGCCCCCAATGGATCGTTGACGCCGCAAAGATGTCGCGGACCAATGATGCGATCTTTATGCATTGCCTGCCGGTTCGCAGAAATGTGGTCGTTACCGACGAAGTTATAGAATCTGCCCGCTCCGTCGTCGTTGATGAGGCCGAGAACCGCCTCCATATTCAGAAGGCGATCTTGACCGAGGTGTTTAAATGAATATTGAAATGCTTGACCTGCTGCGCGAGGCACTTCCGTATATTCAACGCTTTGCCGGCAAGACTTTTGTCATCAAGTTTTCAGGCAAGGTTACCGAAGATAAGGCAAACCTCGAATCACTGGCAGAAGAGATCGCCTTGCTTCACGAGGTCGGCATCCGCGTGTGCGTGATCCATGGCGGCGGCAAGCAGCTTACCGAACTCGCAGAGAAACTCGGCGTGGTCCAAAAGATAGTCGAGGGCCGTCGCGTTACGGATGATGACACGCTCGAACTCGCGAAAATGGTGTTTCGCGGTAAGATCAATACCGAAATTCTCGCGCAGTTCCGCCGACGAGGTATCCACGCGGTCGGCATTTCAGGTATCGACGGCGGCATTATTTCGGCACGACGCAGGCCGCCAAAAGATATCCTCGATAAGGATACGGGCGAAAGGACGACGATAGACTTTGGCCATGTCGGCGATGTTGTGAGCGTTGACGTTGCTTTGATAAATGCAATGCTTGCCGAAGGCTACCTGCCGATAGTTTCATCGCTCGGGGCAGATGACGACGGCCGCGTGTTCAACATAAATGCCGACACTATCGCTGCGGAGATCGCGGTGAGCCTGCACGCCGAAAAGCTAATTTTGCTGTCGGATGTGAACGGCATCTATCTCAAACCGGAGGATGAAACGACAAAACTTTCATGCATTACGACCGATGACGCTCGTGGAATGATCGAAACCGGAAAGGCCCTCGGCGGAATGGTACCGAAACTCGAAAGCCTGATCTCGCTGCTGGAGCGCGGCGTAGCATCAGCTCACGTCGTCAGCGGCACTCATCGTAACGCCATCTTGGCTGAGGTCTTTACTGATGAAGGAACAGGGACGATGGTCGTAAGATCGTAGGCAAAAAATGCAGGCTGTGCACCTCGTGCTGCCTGCATTTCTTATTAAATGAGTGGTGCTCAGGGCGAGACTCGAACTCGCACGGATCACTCCACACGCCCCTCAAACGTGCGCGGCTACCAATTACGCCACCTGAGCAAAATTTTCAAACAAAGCCCTACTTCTTCTCGACGGGCTTCTTTGTGCTGTCGGGTTCTTCCTTGATCACCGCGCCATGGCCGGTATCCGGAACGAGAACTGAATTCGCGGCCGGCGCCGCTTCCGTGTTATCGGCGGGAGCCGCAGTATTCGCATTCGCATCCGCGGGTGCCGGATTAGCGGGTGCCTCGGTGACTGCTTCAGTTTCCGAAGCAGTACTGTCAGGGTTGCTCGAAAGTACTGAAACATTGCCTGTCAATGCCGGCATCGAAAGCAAAAGAGCCGAGACCATAAAAATAACGGCTGCCGCGATGGTGATCTTTGACAGGACGCTTGTTGTTCCGCGCGGAGCAAGTGCCGAGCTCGCAACGTTGCTCGTGAACAACGCTCCCGCATCGGTCTTGCCGGGCTGCAAAAGTACCGCGCCGACCAAGACGATACAAGAGAGAAAAAATATTCCGTACAAGAGGTATTCCAACGTCGCGACTCCCGATTACTTATAATTAACGATCTTAGCGAAGCTTTCAGCATCGAGGCTGGCTCCGCCGACCAATGCACCGTCAAGATCGGGCTGCGACATAAGCGTCGAGATGTTGTCCGGTTTGACCGAGCCGCCATAAAGGATACGGACGGCTTTTGCTACATCCGCGCCGTGCGTATCGTTAAGCGTTCGGCGGATATGAGCGTGCATTTCTTGAGCCTGTTCGGGCGTTGCCGTCTTACCGGTACCTATCGCCCAGACAGGCTCGTAAGCGATTATGATACGTTCCATGTCGGCAACTGTCAAACCTGACAGGCCCTGTATCAACTGTGCCTCGACCACTGCATTTGCCGCACCTATCTCACGCTGATCGAGCGTTTCGCCCACGCAAACGATCGCCGTAAGCCCGGCCGCAAGTGCTGCAGCCGTCTTCTTGTTGACCGAGGCATCGGTCTCGCCGCAGAACTGCCGCCGCTCGCTGTGACCGATAATGGTATGCGTACAGCCTACGTCGCGCAGCATGACAGGTGCAACCTCGCCGGTTCGTGCTCCGAACTCGTTCATTTCGGCACAATCTTGGGCAGAGATACGTACATTTGAGCCTTCCATACGGTCTGCAACGGTCTTCAGTGCGGTAAAAACAGGTGCAATAATGACCTCGCAATGGTTCGCATTCGCAACGAGCGGTTTAAGAGCAAGAGCCGTCTCAACGGCTTCGGCGAGCGTCTTATACATCTTCCAATTTCCGGCAATTACAGGTTTTCGCATAGTGTGATCTTATGGCATCAATGAAGGAGTTGCCGTTTGATAAGGCCTCCGTCCACATCGGTCAAAGTGTGTGTAGTGATGAACGCATATTGGTCAATATCCGTTACGGCGGACTTGATCACTCCGATCTCCAGACGCGTAACTACACAGTAGAGAATATCGCGTTCTTCAGCGGCCTCACCCGCTGTTCGAAGTCCTCCGCTTCCTTTCAAGACGGTTACGCCGCGTCGAAGCTTTGTGACCAGAGCCTCTCGGATCTCATCGTTCTTTGTCGATACGATCATTATTGCAGTGTACTCTTCGACGCCGTGTATCAGGAAGTCAATCGCCTTTGTCGCCGCGACATAGGTCAAGATGGAGTACATAGCCGGTTCGATGCCCAAAAAGAACGCCGCAGCAAGAAAGATCAGTACGTTAAAGATCAGTATCACATCGCCGACGTTCAGTATGTAACTGCGACGGCTGATCAATAGAGCGGCGATCTCGGTGCCGTCGAGAACTGACCCTCCGCGGATAGCGAGGCCGATGCCCGCACCGATAAAGAGTCCGCCAAATACCGCGGTCAAAAGTTTGTCCGGCGTTACGTCGGGAAAATGTACGACCTGCAGCACCACGGCAAGCCCGACGATGCCGAGCGTGCTTTTGATCGCGAAAGCCCTGCCGATCTGTTTATATCCAAAAGCGATGAACGGCAGATTAAAGATAACCAACAGCGTGGGCAATGAAAATCCGAATATATTCGATACGAGCATCGAAACGCCCGTGACGCCGCCGTCGATGAAATGGCTTGATAGAAGGAAACCTTTTAGTCCGAATGCAGCTGAAAAGATACCTGAGGCAATAAGGCCGCAATTCACAACTGCACCGGGAACTCCTTTTATCATCTATTTATCGTTCAAAGCAGCAACTCCGGGCAAAACATCGCCCGCAAGGAATTCGAGCGTTGCGCCGCCGCCCGTCGAAATGTGTGTGATCCGATCGTTAAGCCCTGCGAGGTTTATCGCCGCAACTGAATCACCGCCGCCTACGATCGACGTCGCACCGGCGTCCGTCGCCCGTGCGACGGCTTCGGCAATAGCAAGCGTCCCTTCGTCAAATGGCTTTTCCTCGAACATCCCCATCGGGCCGTTCCAAACGATAGTTTTGGCACCTTCGAGTGCTGCGGCAAAACGCGCCGCCGTTTCGACGCCGATATCAAGGCCGACAAGTCCCGCGTTAGTGAACTCGATCGGTATCGTACGCCGTGAATTTAGCGGATCGAATGAATCAACAACCTGATGATCGGTCGGCAGAATCAGCTCAACGCCTGCGGCTTTCGCCATTGCCTCGATCTCGAGTGCCTTGGGCATCATATCGTCCTCGACAAGTGATTTTCCGACCGTGAAGCCCTGTGCCTTGAAGAATGTGTACGCCATAGCACCGCCGATCAGCAGTTTGTCCACCTTTCGCTCTATGAGCGATTCGATGACCGGGATCTTATCCGAAACCTTTGCTCCGCCCAAAATGGCGACGAATGGCCTTTGAGGGGCATGCAAGGCCCTTCCGAGAAACTCGATCTCCTTTTCCATCAGAAGGCCGGCGACCCTTTCCCCTACAAAGTGCGTTATGCCTTCGGTTGACGCATGAGCGCGGTGAGCGGTGCCGAATGCATCATTCACATAAACATCGACGCCGTCAGCAAGTTGTCTTGCGAACTCGTCGTCGTTGGCCTCTTCGCCAGCGTAAAGTCGTAGATTCTCAAGCAGCAGTGCCTGACCATCATTCAAAGCAGAGACATTCGCCGATACATCACCGCCAACGCAATCGCCTGCAAATGCAATAGTTAAGTCATCTAACTTCGACAAGTACTCAAAGACAGGCCTCAATGAATACTTAGCCGGATCGTACGGCAGGCCGCGTTCCTCCGCTTTCTTCTTATCCTTGAGAGGCCGGCCGAGATGCGATGCGATCACAAGTCGGGCGCCATGCTCCAACGCGTATCTTATAGTCGGCAAAGCGGCCTTTATGCGGGTGTCATCGGTGATGACGCCATCCTTTATAGGTACGTTAAAATCGACCCGCAAAAATACACGTTTACCGGCGAGATCAACTTCTCGAATACTCTTTTTGTTCATCCGTTCTGTCCAAGCCCGATGCGGGCGCGTGCCAATACTTTACCATTCTTGGTCAAAAGCGCGTTAGGTGTGATGTGAATGTTCAGCGTTTAGGCTCCAATTTCAACAACTTTTCGATTTACGGGCGCCTTAAGGATCGTCGAAACAATACTTCTTCCGTTCGAATATGGCCTCGTCAAATTTCTGATCAAGTTTGATCTCATCGAGAGCGATGTCAACAACCTTGCCGCTCTTAAGCCGAAACGGCAAAAGCAGGCCGTCAGCATTACGATAATCCGAAAGGTCAAACAGGCCTGCGGCTTGCGAGTAGGAGAGAAGCATCCCGGAAACCGGATCGAAACCCAGCAGCACCTCACCACCCGCCTTTAATTTGACGGCCATAATATCCAGCTTACCGTTCGGCATTCTCGGCGAATCGAACCGTCCGTAATAAACCAGTCCGGAAGCGGCATCCGGATCGTTGATCAGTTTGAAAATATAAAAAATATCGACATTGTCGATCGTGGTTATACCCGGAATGGTCTTTTCAAGTCCGAAATCGGTCTGGAGTAAAAGCGTCTTACCGTCGAAGACCTGCCTTGCCTCACCAACGGTTTCGGACGAGAGGAGCATCAAGTATTTGCCTTCCCCATTTCCAAAGACCTTGAAACCAAATTCCGTTAGTGAGCCGGCGATCTCAACCGTATCCATACCGCTTGCGCTATATGAACGCAGCTTTGCGAGTGCAAAACGGCCACCGATCTTTGCAATAAAATCATCGATCAGTTTTCGAGCAACAGGGTCGAATGGCGTTGTCTGTCCCGAGCCGGAACCCGAACCGGAACCTAAAGTTCTTGGCGGCGATGGATCTGCTTCGCGAATGCCGCCACTCGGCGTTACTTTAGCCCTTGGCGGTGAGTCACGATCGGCGGCCTGAATCGCATTGCCGCTTATCGTTTTGACCTTAGCATCAGGCGGCGGGATCACTTTGGGCTTTTGCGGTGCGTCGCCGCGAGCAATAGCGGCGAGGGCCGTGTCAAGCTGAACATCATGTCCGGCCAGCATGGCCGCTCGGTCATTTACCGCGGCAATGTCGGGCTTTACGCCATTGCCTTCGATCAGGTTGCCGTCGCGCGTACGAAAATTCGCCGCCGGATAGATCAGAACGCCGCCATCCGGAAGGCGCAGGCTGAGCGACGGCAATGCTTCGCCGCCCGTCGGCTCACCTACCAGCAATGCCCTGCCATTCTCTTTAAGTCCTGCCGCAAAGACCTCTCCGGTCGAAAGCGTATAGGCGTCGGTTAGCAAGATGAGTGAGCCGGTGAAGTGATTCGCCTTTGGATATGCAAGTACTTCTTCATTTCCATGGCGGTATATCGCCGTACCCATCAATTCCTTTCTGTCAACGAGCATGCCGGATAATCCGTTTATCGTCCCCAGAACGCCGCCGACATTGCCCCGAAGGTCAATTACCAAGGCTTTCTTGTTCTTGAAATCCCGTACAGCACTGCAGAACCGATCCATAACAGGTACGGCGAAAAGATTAAATCGAATATAGCCTACGTCGTCCGTTAGTGACCTGGCCTCGAAGTCGAGAAATTGGCGCGGGAAATTTGGGCCGATCGAGATCAACTCGCCTTTTAGACGCTCGCGGCTTATCAGGAAATCGACGGGCCTATTTTCACCGTCAAGGCAGCTTATGGCGACTTTCGTATCCTTTTCTCCGTTAAGGAACCATTCGACGATCTCGCGTGGAAGCCGCCGCTCCATATTTCGGATATACGAATAAAAGGTAAGTGTGCGCCACATTACATCGGTCATCGAGACGCCGTTGATCTTATCGAGAATATAACCCGCTTTAACGCCTGCGAATGCCGCAGCCGAATCATTCTCGACACGCGAAATGACCAATTTTTTACCAATAAGGCGTAGTTCAACGCCAATACCGAACCTGTAGTTCGATTCATTGGTAAGGATCAGCGGTTCGTCCTCATCGTTATCATCGGGAATGCCCGCGTTGGCCTGAGGCTTGTTCATTGCCTTTTCCCGTGCCCGCGATTCTGTCCGGGCCTTGTTTATTTCTTGATACGCGGATGGAGCTATGACGGCGAAGTGCGACCTGTTCAGCGTATTCAGCATCTCATACATCAGCTTGTTGAACTCGAGATCGTTCTGAACTGCAAGAACGCGGGGCCGAAAACGCACCTTCACCTTGTTCCAATCGTTTCCGTTAAAGGTAGTGTCAAAGTAGTTGTCGCGAACGGTCTCCCAGATGCGCACAAAAGTTTCGAGTCGGATCCTTTGTTCGGGCGTTGCGTTCTTCGGCGGGGCGTCCGTATCTACGGTTGTGTAGATATTCGCTATGATCTCCCGCCGCTGGACGGCCTTTTTGCGCTTCTGTGCGGAGGCCGCCGGTGCGAATACAAGCAAAAGCGTGCCAAGCAAACAAACTGCGAGGCACGCATGGAAGGCCTTTGTAAGAGATGTCATAAATTGATGGCCTTAAAGTCCTTTTGAGGCGACATATTTTACGAGATCGCGTACCCTGCACGAATAACCCCACTCGTTGTCATACCATGACAGGATCTTTACGCAGTTGCCGTCGATAACGGTCGTATTTTCGGCGTCAACGATCGATGAGTTCGAGTTACCTTTGAAATCCATCGAGACAAGCGGTTCTTCGCAGAACGCAAGAATGCCCCGCAGTTCTTCGTTCGCAGCATCCTTGAGGGCTTGGTTGACCTCTTCGGTCGTCGTTTCCTTCTCAACATTGATGACCACATCGACCAGAGACACGTCCGGAGTGGGAACGCGAACCGAAATGCCGTCAAACTTCCCTTTCAGATCAGGAATGACAAGAGCGATCGCCTTTGCCGCACCCGTTGAGGTTGGGATCATTGAGAGTGCTGCGGCGCGTGCACGCCGGAGGTCTTTGTGAGGAAGGTCAAGCAGCTGCTGATCGTTCGTATAGCTGTGGATCGTGTTCATCAAGGCATTCTTGATGCCGAACTTGTCGTGGATTACCTTTGCGACCGGTGCCAGGCAGTTCGTTGTGCACGACGCGTTCGAAATAATATGATGATTTTGCGGATCATACATCTCTTCGTTCACGCCAAGCACGACCGTAACATCCTCACCTTTTGCCGGAGCCGAGATAATGACCTTCTTTACGCTTCCGCGAAGGTGTTTGCGGGCATCTTCGGCCTTCGTAAAGCGGCCGGTCGATTCGATCACGATCTCTGCTCCGACGGAATTCCAATCGATCGCGGCAGGGTCTTTCTCGCTAAAAACCTTAAAAGTGTCTCCCTCGACCGTGATCGAGCCTTCATTTGCCGTGATCGTGTGTTCGAGGTTTCCCATCACAGAATCATACTTGAGCAGGTGTGCCAGCGTCTTTGTGTCTGTGAGATCATTTACTGCGACGAGGTCAATATCCTTATCGCCAAGCCATGTACGGACTACCGAGCGTCCGATACGTCCGAAACCGTTAATGCCAACTTTGATAGCCATTGTTTTAAGAAGCTCCTCCCGGAATATTTGTGTCCCAAAACATTTAGATTAACGCACGCGGCCGTAAAATTCAAAAAATCGCCGCTCGCGGCACTCCTTATGAGCCGACAAATTGTTGAAACATGGCATTGTTTCACTCCGTACTATGTATTCGACGCCTAAAGTGGCGATCCTTAGCTCGGAGACGCCTTTTTAACAGATGACCTCTTTCCTGCAAAGGTTAAAGTATAGGACAATTCTCGCCGCCGCATTCATCTTTTTCGCGGCGGCGCATTTGAGTGCCCAAGAGGTAGCACATTCCGGTACCGTTGCAGAAAACCTTCTTAAGGTAAAGGTCGTCTTTTTGCCGGAGAACGTGGCCGCGGCCAATACAAGTTCATCGACGATGGACCGAGTCGGAGTACAAGCAGCGCAGCCGCTTGCCCTTTCGCTTAACGAAGCTGTTCAGCGGGCACTAAAGAACAATAATGATATCGAGATGTCGCGTTCCGATGTCCGTATCGCGGAAACGACGGTTCGTTCGCGGCTTGGGATCTATGATCCGACGTTCTCGTTCTCGCCGACGCTTTCTCACAGTCAAACAACGGGCGGAGCGGGTACGAACGATCTTCGTACGAGCGCAGGATTAAATCAATTTATCAGGCCGGGCGGCGGCAGCTTTAATACTTTTTTCAACAATAATAGAACCGAGAATGCTTTTGCCCAGGCACAGGCAAGCTCAGGCGGACTCTCGGGCGGCAGCGGTGCAATTTACACATCAAGCCTCGGGGTCTCATATACGCAGCCATTGGCGCGTAACTTCAATATTGACAGCAAACGATATGCGATAAAGATCGCTAAGAAGCAGCTTGCTCAATCTGATTCGGATTTTCGATCAAAGGCGATCAATACCATCGCAGCGACACAGCGTGCGTATTGGAATCTGGTATTTGCTCTCCGCGATCAGCAGAATCAATCCGACAATCTTGAGCTTTCACGTGAGAATCTTCGGCAGATAGAGGCCCGCATTGCCGCGGGCGCTGCGGCTCCGCTGGATAAGGCCGAGGTTGATACGGAACTCGCGACCCGCGAAGGCAATCTCCTTTTGGCTACACAGCAGGTAACTGTTGCGGAGAATGCTTTGAAGCAGCTGATCTTCGGTGATCCGATATCGCCGGATTGGGAGCGGAGCATCGTGCCGACAGATAAGCCGGCATTTTCCACGGACACAGTGAGCCTCGATGCGGCAATGAAGGATGCGATGGATAATCGTTTTGAGCTTCGGCGACTCAAGCTTGCCCGCGAGATCAACGCTATCGATATCAAGTATCTGCGTAATCAGACCTTGCCGCAGATCGACCTTAATACGCAGTTTTCGTTGAACGGCCTCTCACAGAGCGGCTCAAGCAGTGCGTTTACCACAAACCTCTTTACAAGCACGGGCGATCTTTTCCTCTTGAACGGGATAAATACGACGCGATCGTTCGTCGGGCTTCCGGTGCTGGCCAATCCGAGTTTTGTTGTCCCGGCGTCGCCGGCGTATCTTTACGGAGGCTTCGGGAGGTCGCTGTCGAATATCTTCCGCAGTGACGCTCCAAATTACTCGATCGGCGTTACGATCTCGTTCCCATTTCGCAACAGGACGGCGAAAGCTGATCTTGAAGCGGCGAAGATCACTTCAGAAAGGCTCGCGGCCCAGACACGTTCACAGGAGCAAGCGATCATCGTCGATGTCAGGAATGCGGTTCAGGCCGTCGAAACGGGACGCAAACGCGTTCTTACCGCGCGCCGGGCACGCCAGAGTGCCGAAGTGCAGCTTGACGGCGAAAGAAAGCTCTATGAAGCAGGCCGCTCAACGACCTTCCTTCTGTTCCAACGTGAGAATGCATTGGCGAACGCTCGAACGGCAGAGATCCGCGCAGAAACGGATTATATTTCGGCGATCGAAGCCCTTCAGCAGGTAACTGCAACAACCTTTAGGGAGAATAACATTACCCTCGACTCACCGGTCGAGATCAAATGACGGGGCGATAATCATCTCGCTATTCTTTCGATTTTCGCCGAAAACTGAGAAAATCTTGCTCGTGAAGATCTCAGCCGTGATCATCGTCAAGAATGAGGAGCTCCATATAGGCGGACTTTGTGAAACGATCCCTTGGGTCGATGAGATAGTTATCGTTGACTCCGATTCGACTGACCGCACCGTCGAGATAGCACGGCAATACACTGCAAATATTTTCAACCGCGAATTTCGGGGCTTTAAGGATAAGCACGAATTTGCGGATGCACAGGCGACCGGCGATTGGATATTTTGGCTCGACGCGGATGAGCGCGTAACACCCGAACTTGCCGCTTCCATACAGAAACTTCGCTCCGTGCCTGACGAGAAGTTGCTGAATGGGTACAAGGTCCGTCGAAAGGCTTTCTACTTGGGCCGATGGATCGAACATTCGGGTTGGTACCCTGATATGCAGATGCGGTTTTATCGAAAAGCAGGCAGCTATTGGGACGGTGTCGCGCCGCATCAGTCGGCTCGCGTTCAGGGCAAGCTTGGTGTTTTGGACGGAGAACTGCTCCATTTCACGAAGCAGGATATTGCCGAGCACCACCACGTAACGGGTTTCTATGCGGCGTTGGCTGCCGAGTTCAATGCAAAAAATGGACGCCGTGCCGGCTTTGTCTCGATCTTTTTCAAACCGATATTTGCATTCCTGCGCGTGTATTTTGTGAGGCTCGGCTTTCTTGACGGGATACAGGGGCTTATTATTGCGTACATGGTCGCTCATGGCGTCTTTCTGAAGAACGCACAACTCTGGGAGGCCCGACAAAAGCAGTGACGAAAGCAGTCATTCTGTGCGGCGGACGAGGGACACGGCTCGGTGAACACGGACTTGCCCTGCCGAAAGCACTTATACCGATCGGCGGCCAGCCAGTGATACGGCATTTGATGTCGGCGTATGCGCGGCACGGCATTACGGAATTTATCCTTTGTCTCGGCCATCTTGGCGATGTGATACGCGCTTGGTTCGCTGAAAACGATGTACCGTGGTCGGTTCAGATGTTCGATACCGGAGTTGATACAAATACAGGCGGCCGGCTTCTCGCAATACAGGATGCTGTTGGTGACGGCACCTTTTGCGCAACCTATGGCGACGGGCTTTCAAATATCGATATCAGCAGCTCGCTGGCGTTTCACGCAACGCATGGCCGAGCGGCGACTATTGCGGTCGTACATCCGATCTCGAATTTCGGCATTGTCGAGATCGGGCCGGAGAACGAGGTAAGACGGTTTACAGAAAAGCCGGTGATGAGCGAATGGGTCAACGGCGGTTTTTTTGTTTTTAACAGTAGTATCTTTGAATATTTGACGGCTGACTCAGTTCTTGAGCGGGAGCCGTTCGAGCAATTGTGTGCCGAGGATGAGATGCGTGCGTTCAAGCACGAAGGCTTTTGGAAGTGTATGGACACCTATAAAGACACAATAGAAATGGAGAAACTGTGGCGCGAAGGTGCGCCTTGGACGCGATAGAGTGATATGACCGATCTTTGGACGAACAGGCCTGTTTTCGTTACGGGTGCATCGGGTTTCGTAGGGGCTAATCTTACGCAGCGGCTGGTTTCCTCAGGCGCGCGGGTCGTTTGCCTTGAACGCGATGCCGTTAACCCGAACTCACTTGACCTGCTCAGGCTGCGGGACAAGGTTTCCATCATAAGAGGCTCGGTCGAAGACCTTGCTTTGATGACGCGTGTGCTGAATGAATTCGAGATCGACGCCGTTTTTCACCTCGCGGCGCAGGCTTTGGTAGGCTCAGCAAATCGTTCGCCCGTTTCAACATTTGAGTCCAATATCCGAGGCACATACCACCTGCTCGAGGCATGCCGGCTTTCACCGAACGTAAAGCGCGTTGTTGTAGCATCGAGTGATAAAGCCTACGGCTCGCATACCGCACTTCCCTACTCTGAAGATCTCGCCCTTGACGGCATTTTTCCGTATGACGTTTCAAAAAGCTGCACGGATCTGATCTCGCGGTCATTCGCCTTGACCTTCCATATGCCCGTTGCGATCACACGTTCGGCAAATATCTACGGCCCGGCCGACGTTAATCTTTCAAGGATAATTCCGGGAACGATCATTTCTGTACTAAAGGGTTTACGCCCTATCATCCGCTCGGACGGCACGCCCGTCCGCGACTTTATCTTTACAGATGACATTGTTGACGGCTATTTGCTGCTGGCGGAACATATTGACGAAGTACAGGGCGAAGCGTTCAATTTCGGATCGAACGCACCGGTGAATATGCTTGATCTGGTGAATATGATCATCGATGAAATGGGCCGTACAGATACACTTACGCCGCAGGTGATGCTAAATAAAAAGATCGATCGCGAGATCGACGCACAATATCTCTCCTCGCAGAAAGTGAATGAACGGTTCGGCTGGCAGCCGAAGTACACCCTGAAGGACGGGTTGGCCTTGACGGTGCGTTGGTATCGCGAGAACTGGCCGCTAACGCCGATAAATATGGCCTAAAGACAACCGCCGGTGCTAACGAAACATCAAAACCTTACACTGTCGCGGTGTAATTTTGGTATAGTTTCCTATAATGAAGCACTTGCTCCTTATCGCCTGTTTCCTGCTTGCGGGTTCTGTTTGCATATCCGCACAAAAGGGTGTTGATACTCAAACTCAAAAGATCAAAGATGAAACGGTAAAGGTTACTACCCGCTCGGTCGAGGTCGGCCATTCGATCGACTGGGGCAAGGGGAAAACAAAGGTCCGCGATCGCTTGCCCAATCCGTATAAGCTCAATTCACGGCGTGATTCGCTTACCGAAACCATAATTAGCGTCTTGCGTGATAAAAAGATCGTTGTGGATGAGGCGTCATCGCGTTTGCGCGACGGCCTGATCGTTACGCAGCCGGTGGTTTTCGCAAAAGGTGCCGTGATCTCGGCCGGGGAACTCCGCCGCTACGGTGTACTTTCAGACAACGATTCGATTTGGACCCGCGGCCAATATACGCTGACCATCGAAATACAGCCGATCGACGGTATCCAGAATAATATTTCCGTAATTGCAAAGGTAGAGGGACGTGCCGGCAACGGACTTGGTTCGGAGTGGCGTACGGTGCCGAGTTCAGGCTTAGCCGAGGATGAGTTCCTTTCAAAACTGGTAGAAGCGGTAACGGGCGTATCACCGGAGCCTGTTCAGGACGTTGAGAAGCAACCGTGATGATCGACCGAGCACATTTGATCGTACTTTTCGTTCTCGTTTCGGTATTTGCAATGCCGGCGCTCGCTCAGAACGCGGATAACGCGACCGAGATCACCGCTACGGCAAAAGAAGGCCGCAAAGACCTGCCAAAAGACATTCGCGAACAACTCGATAAACTTCGGATCGAACAGAACAAGAAAGACTATAAGAAGATGCTCGATCGGGGAGATGAAGTATTAAAGATATCAGCCGACCTTGAAAAGCGGAACGTTTCCTCGGCCGAAATGGCAAGTTCCGACGCAGATAAGATCGTCGCGCTCGAGAAACTCGTCAAGAAGATCAGGAGCAGTCTCGGCGGAAAAGAGGATGATATTGATGACGACGCTGATCAGCCGCAGCGTGATGGGCAGCAATTCACAGAAGCACCGAAGGATCATGTTTCCGGTGTAAAAGCGTTGCATGAAGCCGCCGCGAACTTGGTCGATGAACTTAAGAAAACGACGCGTTTTTCGATCTCGGCCTCGGCCATCTATGCGGCGAACGCAGTCCTTCGGCTCACGCGCAGCCTTCGATCGCAACGCTAGCTGAGAGATCCTTATGCGGTTGTTCCGATCCAAGACGAGCTCGCTTTGCATTGCTTCCTTTGCCATTCTGATGGCTGCCTCCGTTTCAGCCTTTGCACAAAAGCAAGATGACGATGTAATTAAGGTCGATTCAGCTATAGTCCTTGTGAACGTAGCTGTAACTGATGAAGAAGGACTTGCCGTTGAAGGGCTGAAGCGCTCTGAGTTCACCGTCCTCGAGGACGGAAAAGAACAGGAGGTCAGCATTTTCGGCTCAGAAAGCACGCCCTTCGCAGCGGTCCTTCTCATCGACTCTTCAGGAAGTATGGAGTCGCGGATAAGCCTCGCCCGCTCCGCCGCGATCAACTTCTTGGACGGCCTCCGAACGGACGATGCGGCGGCGATCTACCATTTTTTTTCAAAGGTCGTACAAGTACAGGATTTCTCGAATTCACACGACATCAGCGAAAGGATCTTCGACGTAAAGCCAGACGGAATGACGGCGCTCAATGATGCCGTATATGAAGCTGCGCAAGTTCTGAGTCAGCGGCACGAAAAGCGGCGAGCGATCATCGTCCTTTCTGACGGCGGTGACAATATCAGTAAGCGGTCGAGCGAGAAGGCACTCAAAGCAGCTGATGCCGCGAACGCTACGATCTACACGATCGATATGAGTTCGCCTGAGCTTTCGATGGCTGAAAGGGCCGCGAACCGCGGCGTCTTGAAAAAATTTGCCGAAAAGACCGGCGGTACATTTATCGAAACGCCCGGTGGCGCAGCGATGCGTACGGCGTTTCGAGCGATAGTTGAGGAGCTGGGCTCACAATACACGCTCGCCTACGAGCCGAAAGGGCCGCCAGACGGCAAGCACCATGCGATCGAGGTTCGGATCGCACGGTCGAATCTTACGATACGGACGCGAAAAGGCTACGATTCGCCAAAGAAGTAACTGTTGCGCTGTTTATCCTTATAACGCTCAAGCCCGAGTTCCACAAGTTCGTCAATAACCGCCGAGAAAGGCTTGCCGCTCGCGGCCCACATCTTCGGAAAGCCCG
Source organism: Chloracidobacterium sp. (assembly GCA_015075585.1). Lineage (NCBI taxonomy): Bacteria > Pseudomonadati > Acidobacteriota > Blastocatellia > Chloracidobacteriales > Chloracidobacteriaceae > Chloracidobacterium > Chloracidobacterium sp. The sequence goes on along the minus strand of JABTUB010000001.1, from coordinate 1,624,835 downwards.
AGGCGCTTGTCAGCCCCGGCATTGTGTTGATCTCGTTAACAAGCAGCGAACCGTTGTCCTTACGTAAAAAGAAATCAACGCGGGCAAGCCCCGATCCGTCGATAGCCTTGAAGGAATCAACAGCCAATTGCTTTATCTTTACCGTCAATTCGGTCGAGATCGGTGACGGGACAACGAATTCGTTATTTCCGGTGCCCGAATACTTTTCCGTGTAATCGAGAAATGCCTTTGTATCATCACGGATGAGATATTCGCCGGGCTCGCTTGCTGCGGGGCGATCATTGCCCATCACGGCACACTCGATCTCACGCATATCCAAGCCCTCTTCAACGATGATCTTACGATCGTACTTCGCGGCCTCGACTATGGCATTATGAAGGGCGAGAGCGTCATTTGCCCGTGATACGCCGACCGAGGAGCCAAGGTTTGCCGGCTTTACGAAACATGGGAAACCGATCTTCGACTCGATAAGAGTCAAGACCTTATCGCGATCCGACTCGAACTCGGAGCGGAGGAACCACACATATTCACAGATCGGCAGGCCTGCTTCACGGAATAGTGTCTTCATAACGACCTTATCCATCCCGCAGCTAGACGCGAGTACGCCGCAGCCGATATAGGGAAGATCGGCCATCTCAAGGAGTCCCTGAATAGTGCCGTCCTCGCCGAAAGTGCCGTGAAGCACGGGAAAAGCAATATCGATCAGCTCTGCGGCGAGAAGGGCCGGCACGCCGCTGAGCCGTGACTCTGCAGTATCGTTCGTAACGACGGCTGAAGGTTCGCCGAAGTGCTTCCTGAAATGATCGACCGTTTCATCGTTAAAAAGATCCAGTGAGTCGGCCGGCGACAGCCAATTCCCTTCGGGAGTTATCGCAAGGGGCACTAATTGATACTTCTCGGCATCTGCTTGTTCGATCACCGTTTGAGCAGAGCGGATCGAGATCGCGTGTTCACCCGATCGTCCTCCAAAGATCACACCTATCCGAAGTTTCATATTCAATATCTAAGTGGCCGGTCAATTGGCCGTTTTCTTCTAAAGTATTGTCTTGCCAAGTGCAGAAAGTATAAGCTCACACGCCAATTCGACCGTAATATTCGATTGATCGAGAAGCGGATTCACCTCAACGATCTCAAATGAGCGCATTCCGCCATGTTCTGCCATCATTTCCAGTGCAAGGTGAGCTTCGCGATAGGTTGCACCGCCGCGAACAAGCGTACCCGACCCCGGCGCGAAGCGCGGATCGATGCCGTCCACATCGAATGTTACGGCAAAGCCGCCCGGCGCGGCCGATACGATCCTTAGAGCATCCTCCACACAGGCGGCCATTCCGCGGCGGTCGATGTCGCTCATCGTAAAGAATTGTGAGCGTATGCCCATCGCCTCGATGTTCGCCTTTTCGCCCGGATCAATATCGCGAGCGCCGATATGGGCGATGTATCGTGTGTTGAGCTTTGGTGCAAATCCGCACATATTGACCAATTCGCTGTTCCCGCGGCCAAGCAGGACAGCGAGCGGCATTCCATGGATATTGCCTGACGGCGAGGTCTCCGGCGTGTTGATATCGGCGTGCGCATCGAACCATATCAGGCCGATCTCCTGATCGTTCCTTCTGTAATGAGCCGAAAGTGCCGAAAATGTTGGGATCGCGATCGAGTGGTCGCCGCCGAGGATTATCGGAAACTCATCTGTGGCCAGTATCTCACTCAGCTTGCCGACGATGTTCTTGCTCGATGCCAGCATTTCCGCAAGATGCTTTGGATTGTCGCCGTGCGGAAAGGCCGGACGCACGATCTCAACATCGCCGTGGTCGTTAACACCGATCCCGAGATCATTGATATGCTCCGCAAGGTAGCGGCCGCGCACCTTCGAAAGACGCATCGCGTTGACGCCGAGTTCACTGCCCGTCTGCCCTGCTCCGAAACCCAGCGGCACGCCGAGGATCCCGGCCTTCTTTTCATTCATACTAATTCTCCGAAGCCCGTTCGGAACATCTCAACCAGCGTTTCCATAGCCTGCTCTTCATCAGATCCGCTGACACTTATCAGTAATTCGGTACCGGCAACGGCAGAAAGAGCCAGCAAGCTCAGGATCGACCGTGCATCGGCATGCGTGCCTTTCTTCAGGTCTGTCAGTGCCACACTGCTTTCAAATACAGCGGCACACTTGACCACTTTTGCGGCCGCTCTGGCATGCAGGCCCAAGGGATTGATAAGCCGAACCTGCTGCTCAAGCATCCTTTTTCTGTGATGCGGGAGCCAGCAGCACGCTTGCCCTGCAAATCGCCGATTTTCCTTGCTCCTCGAGTTCTTCTGCAAGCTCATTAAGGCCGATCCCTTTATTGGTCGTAGCAAGTTTGATGACCATCGGCAGATTCACACCGGTCACGATCTCGACCTCTCCCTCCTTGAGAAACATCGCCGAAATGTTCGTCGGCGTTCCTCCGAACATATCTGTCAGCAGTAGAACGCCCGCTCCGTGCGACACTTCACTGATGGCTCGTTCGATCTCGGCCTTTGCCGCCTCTACATCATCGTGCCAGCCGATGGAGACCGCAGCAAGGTTGGTCAGATCGCCGACAACTGTCTCCGCGGCCGCCAAAAGCTCAGTCGCAACCTGTCCGTGTGAGACGATCACGCCGCCGATATCTGTTCTTTCTTCCATATCACTTTGTTATGTCACGATGAACGGTCAGCACGTCGTAGCCCGCACTCTTTAACACGTGAGCGATAGAATTTGCTGACATCACCGAGCGATGCCTGCCGCCGGTACAGCCGATACCTATCGTAAGATATGATTTACCTTCGCGTTGGTAAAGCGGCAAAAGATATTCTAACAGTTCCGTGATCCTGCCGATCGTTTCGGCAACTTCCGGCTCCTTTTCAAGGAACTCGATCACACGCGGATCATCGCCCGGAAGAGCCTTCAGATCTTTATTAAAATACGGGTTCGGTAAATGCCGAACATCGAACATCAGATCGACACCCTGCGGGTTGCCGAATTTGTGTCCGAAGCTGACTATCTCGACCTGAAGGGGCTGCCCTTCGGGCCTGCCGCTGAACTTCTGCACGATCAGACGCCGCAGAGTGTGAACCGTAAGATCGGACGTATCGATGATCAGATCGGCCATGCGTTTCACGTCTGTAAGGGCCTTACGTTCAGAACGAATGGCCGTAACGAGGCCTTTACCTTTGTCTGCCGGATGGGGCCTCCTTGTCTCAGAGAACCTGCGTTGCAGAACTTCGTCAGAGGCTTCGAAAAAAACGATGAACGGAGCAAGTTTGCGTTTTGAGAGCTTCTTGAGCTCGGTCGAGAAATCGGGCAGGAAGTGGCGTTCGCGGATATTTATCACGAGCACGGCGTGCTCGATCGCAGGTTTCTCTCCTTCCGCCGGGATCATAAGCCGCCCGAATGTTGAAAGCATCGTAAGCGGAAGATTATCGACGCAAAAATAGCCGAGGTCCTCGAACGCATCGGTTGCGGAACTCATTCCGGAGCCGCTCAAACCCGTGATGATTATCAGAGGCAGCAGGCCCGATCCGTGTTTTAGTCGTCCTTCCATTGATCATTTGCCGCCGCTAAAAGGTGCGCGCAGCCTTGATGCAGTATTAGGTTCGCAACCCGGCGATCAAAGTACCTGTACACATATTGGCCGCGCCGCCGTTCTTACCGCGGCAGAACTGCATAGGCCGAGATCGGACATTATCCGCTAGTCAGTTGCGGCGTTCTCGTTGCCGATCAGCGATGCCTTTGTTGCCTTGTGGGACTTATCAATGATCTTATCCTTCAGGCGGCGAGCCTGTTTCTCGATCTTCCCGACAGTTGTGGCTATCGAATGGTACATATCAGGATCATCCGAAAAAGCCGCAAGCACATCATTGCGCCATTTCACAACGGCTTCGGTCCGATGCCGTCCCCTTTCAACCTCAAGAATGAGGTGTACGGAAACGGGTTTGCCCTCGAACAGTTGTTCGAGCCTTTCAAATTGGCCTGTAGCGTGATCGCGTAAGGCCTCCGTTACTTCGATATGTCTTCCGGTAATTTCAATATTCATTCATCTACCTCGATCAAAGCATCGTTTTTCGTTCCCTGGAACCCGGGATCTGCATTTGATCCCGATATTTTGCGACAGTTCGGCGTGACAGTTTAACGCCGTCCTTATTGAGGATGCCGACGATCTGATCGTCCGTGAGCGGCTTCTTCGAGTCCTCATCTTCGATCAGCTTCTTGATCTTTAACTTCAAAAGACGCGTCGAAACCTCTTCACCGTCCTCATTCATCATACCTTCGCTAAAAAAGCGGCGAAGCTCTATTACGCCCTGCGGTGTATGGGCATATTTGCGGTTGACTACCCGCGAAATGGTCGATAGGTGCATCCCGATATCTTCGGCAACATCTTTCAGCATCATCGGTTTCAGGTATTCCACACCGTGATCGAGGAATTCTGACTGCCGTTTCACTATGCACTCGACAACCCGATATATCGTTTGCCGGCGGTGCTCGATATTACGGAGAAGATCCACAGCAGCACGGACCTTGTCCTTTATGAAATCCCTCGTCTCTTTCGACGTATCGGGCTGATCGACGAGCTTATTGTACGTCGGAGAGATCCGGAGCCTGGGGCTGCCGTCGTCAACGAAATAGATGAGATATTCATCATCCACCTTTTCGATATAGACCTCGGGCGCCACATAGTGAGTTTCCCCGGATGAGAAACGGCGGCCCGGGTACGGGTCGAGCTCGCGAATGTGCGATATCTCCTCATCGAGCTTGTGGATTTCGAAACCTGTTGCTTTTGCTAAATGCTGGAGCCTATGCGGCTGAAGGTCTTCGAAATGCTCGCTCACAAGTGTCGCGGCGAGAGAAGTGCCGAGGTCCTTAGCCTCAAGCTGAGCGATCAGGCATTCTCGCACATCCCTTGCTCCGCATCCGACGGGATCGAGGGCGATCACGATACGCTGAGCCGTAAAGGCCGTCTCTATCGGGCATTCGGCAAGTTGAGCGATCTCTTCGAGAGCGATACTGAGCCGGCCGTCCTCATCCAAATTGCCGATGATGAGCTGTGCTGCATCAAAAACGTCGGGCCTGATATCGGTCAGATTGAGCTGCCATTCCAGATGCTCCGTCAGCGACGGCGAATGCGAAAGGAACTGCTCAAAACTCGGGGCGTCGTCCTTGTATTCGATCTCTTGGGTCCTATATCCGGGGTCGAGATAGTCCTGAAACTCCCTGCCGAAGTCGATCTCATCGAAAGAGTCTGATGATTCTGTATGCGGTTCGTCATCACCGGACGCATCTTCATACGAGATGCCTTCCATCGGCGTTCCGCTGATCAGCGACGTATCAAGATCAGCATATTCATCTTCAGATATCGTATTCGGCTCAGTATTGGCCGACGGTTCGAATGCCGCATCAGCTTCGCTGCCATCCGAGTTCTGGTCGAGGATGCCTTCTGAGATCTCCTGCACCTCATCACCCGGCATCACCTCTTCAAGTACAGGGTTGGCCGTAAGCTCCTGCTCGATCAGCTCACTGAGTTCCATGGTCGTCATCTGCAGCATTTCGATCCTTTGCCTCAGTTGGGGCGTCAGGACCATACGCTGCGAAAGGTTTTGTGTAAGCCTTAAAGATGACATAGCTGCCAAACGAAGGGCGGAGCAAGGTTAAGTGCTCTTGTTGCTAAATTATAGCCTTTTACCGCGAAAAGAAAAACGTGCCCTCTTCTATAAGGAAAATCTCTCGCCGAGGTATAATCGGCGTACTTCCGGGTCGGTCACAAGTTCGGTCGGAAGGCCGGATCTGAGCGTGCGGCCGTCGGCAAGAATATAGGCTTTGTCGGTGATGCCAAGCGTTTCCCTTACGTTATGATCGGTGATCAGAATGCCGATGCCTTGGCTCTTCAGATACATAATGATCTGCCGAATGTCGTCGATGGCTATGGGATCGATGCCGGCAAAAGGCTCATCCAAAAGGATAAATCGCGGCTCGGTCGCCAAACAGCGGGCGATCTCGACACGCCGCCGCTCACCGCCCGACAATGCATCGCCGCGGACCTTCCGCACCTCGGTCACGCCAAATTCTTCAAGAAGTTCCTCGAGGCGGGCAAAGCGCTCGTCGCGGCTCATCGGCATCGTTTCAAGCACGGCAAGGATGTTCTGTTCTGCGGTCAGCTTGCGGAATATGGACGGCTCCTGCGGCAAATATCCGACGCCCAGCCGTGCTCTGAGATACATTGGCAGCTCGGTTACATCGTCGCCGAAGATCTCAATTCGTCCGGCTTCGGTCCGTTCCAGCCCGACGATCATATAGAAGGTTGTGGTCTTGCCGGCGCCGTTCGCCCCCAGAAGCCCTACGACCTGCCCGGGAGCGACCTCGATCGTAACGCCGTCAACGACGCGACGGCCGGCAAAGGTCTTCTGCAGGCCGTAACCGCCAAGGACGCCTTTGCCTGCTGCGCCTTCCGTCGGATCGGTTTGCTCGGTCTCTAATGCCATCATCATTGTCCCGGCTTTACCTCATATACAGTTCTCATTCGTCCCCCGGTTCCCTTTCGCGTTTTTCCGGTGCCGGAGACCCTCTTTTCACGCATATAGACCGTAATTTCGGTGCCGCGAGATGATCCTGACTGCGTATCAGCGACCGTGGCCGGCTCGCCCCTCAATATTGCAACCTCATTATCCGCAGTATATTGCATCCAGTCGCCCGTCGCTTTGCGTCCGGGTTGTGTCAGAACTACTGACGTTCCGGCGGTCATCTTGCTTAATCTGCGCTTGTCGTCAAGCGAGATGTCAGCACTTTGCCCGGTGATGCGATCTGTACCCTGCCGGATATCTACATCGCCGCGATAGCGGATGACGCGGGTGTCACGATCGTAGTCCATCGCCTGTGCGGTTGCGAATACGGGCGCATCCGTTTCTTTACCGTTCACCTTTTGTTTGACCTCATAGGCCGTTGACCGAACAGTTCCTTCTGCATGGAACTTTCCGCCATTCTGATCGATCTGGAACCGTTCGGCGTGCACATAACTGTCATCCTGCCAGCCCCGTGCGTTGCCGACGAAAAGGCCGACCTTGGCCGCATGGTCGATATTCGCAGTGTCCGAGGTGATGAAGATCGGCTTGTCCGGCTCTCCGAACGGCGTGGCATCGCCTGCCGCGCGTTTTGTATAAAATGTCGTACTGACGGAACCGCGGAGTACAGAACGCTGATCGCGTGAGAGAATATCGATCTCATGAGCCTTTGCACGGCTGCTGCTGTCCCACACTGTAGGGTCGCCGCCGCGCAGAGCTATCGCCCCGGTGTCGTCAGAATACGTCATCGCTGCCGCTGCCGCATTCCTGTCGAGTTCATTGAATTTGGCCTTTCCTTCAGCCTCAAGACGATCGAGACGGCGGTCATCGTCACGAAATACCGCGCGCATCCGGTCAGACGTAAGCGTTTGCTCACCGCGTCCGGCCTGTTGGAACATCGGCCGGCGAACGGCTTTTGACGGTTTAACTCCGGCACAAAGTTTGATTGAGTTTCCGCTCGCAAAGAAATCGCAATCAAAGCGGGGGCTAGTGATGTCGGTTCGATAGACGTTGGGGCCGCCTTGCAGCGGTTCGATCGAGAGCACCGCGTTGCCTATTGCCTCAGCCCTACGAATACTCTTGCCGTCAGCATAGAAGATCGTGTTCATGCGATCCGCAGTAACGGTTCTCGTGGCTGCTCCGTCGCCATCCATCTTTATGGATGTGCGTCCGTCCGCATCGATACGGTTCAAAGCATCCGCTCCGGCAAATGCGACCTCGATCGCTTTTGCAGCATTAACGGTTACAGCTGCGGCCCCTTTTGCCGTTGGGACGATCCGGGCCGATGCAGAGCCAACGGCCTTTGCACTTTGCATCTGGTGCATCGTATTCCAGACCGCATTGATAACGGGAGCAGAGACGCTGACGGTTCGCTCCGCCGTCGTTCGCGATACAGAAGCATTGCCGCTCATCGTCAGCGTGTTCAACGATCTGTCGGGAAACAACACTGCATCGACCGCGTCCGCGCGTGAAATATCGCCGTTCTGCGTAAGTTCTGCTCTGTTTTCAAGGTGAACGCGGCCGCGGCCTTGTTCGTAATGCACAAGATCCGCCTTTATTACGCTTCCGGCACCGTTGTTTATCACTGCATCGGTCTTAAGCTCAAGCGTATCCGTCGGTTTGTTGTAAGAGGCGTAGCCGGCATTGACGGTCATCGGCACGCTTCCGTTGCGTGTAGAAACGATCGAAACGTTGTCGAACAGCTCAAAATGATCCGGCCTTACCTGCTGCGTATCACCCGCAGGACTATCTCCGAGCGGACTTTTACTGAGGTACACGGATGCCCGCACCGCTTTGGCTTCCGTTGTGCTGCCGGATGAGCGGTCGGTCAGCACGATCCCTCCGTTAAGGTCGATCCTCTTATCGGCGTTTATAAAGGTTGCCGATGCAGCTTCAACGTGCATGACGCGGCCGCTGCCGTCGGCATCTGTCATTGTGAAATTAACGTCACGGAGAAGATCGAGCTGCCGGGTGCCGAGATCCGCAGTGAAACCATTGGCCTTGCCCGTCAGTTCACCACGCGAAAACTCTACCGGATCTTCACTTTCCGCAGTATTCTTCGACCTGTCGTATCGAACATTATCACCCTTGATCGATATGCCGTCGTTTGTGCTGATGGCGACGGCGTCCTTCAGATAGAGTGTGAAGATACTTACGGCTTCCGGTATGTAGAGCGCGGTGCCGGCGGTCATCGTACTGTTCACGGCGCCGCTCTCGTCGTAGGTTTCGAGCGACATATTTGACAGTTCCTGATGCTGATCCGAATATGTTATGGCGTTATCGGCCCGGATCAAATACTTTTTCCGCCCGTCGGCCGACTCCAGACGCTCGTAGCCGTTGACGTTGGAGACCACCTCGGTCGAAAGCTGCGTATGTTCGCTCTTCAGCTTAAAGCCGTTCGTTGCCCTGCCTCGATAGAATCCGACCAAAACGGCGAAACCTGCGATCGCGAGGAGACAAAGCGTCAAAATACGGAACGCCCGCGGCAGCGATGCGCGGAACCGAAATTTTGCCAGCTTATCTTTATTGATCGTCGGCATCGGTAAAATTATCGGCTCTGAGGTCTTCCACAACAAGTTGAAGGCGCCTTTTTCCTTGAAAAGAGTTCGCCTCGAGCGTGTACGCTATTTCGATGCCGACATCAGGACTCAGGGTTTGCCCCTGTGAACGTTCGACGCCATCCCACCAAACGGCTTCAAACCGTAGGCCTTCTCGGCTTTGCAAACGCAGTTTAAGGTGCTTGTCTTTCATAACAAGAGGTTCGGAACAAAGCGTAAGTCCTTTTGTTAAAAAGATAGGCCTAGGATTGCCCGCACCGAAAGGCTCGAAGAAACTCAGTTCATCAAATAGGCCAAGTGACAGCGTCGAAGGCTGTACAAGAGCGTCGATCTTCAATACCGGCTTTAGGTTCGCAACGAGCGGTGCCGCGTATTCGTTAAGCCGTGTACGTATCTCTTCTATGTCTGAAAGCTTCGCTGTCATACCTGCCGCCGCCGCGTGGCCGCCGTATTTCTCGAAAAGATCGGAGCATTCGTTCAAAGCCTCCAGCAGGTGAAAGCCCGGGATACTGCGCGCGCTGCCTTGCGCCGATCCATCCGCGTTTATTGAAAAGACGATCGTCGGGCGGAACAGTTTCTCGGCGATACGTGATGATGCAAGTCCGACGACGCCTTTGTGCCAGCCTTCGCCGGCGACGACGATAAAGTTTTTACCATCATGCGACTCGGTCTCAAAAAGTGCCTGTTCGGTTATATCCGCCTGGCTTCGCTGACGTTCCCTGTTCCGGCTGTCGAGTATTCCCGCGAGCTTCCGTGCTTTGGCAAAGTTCTGTTCCTCGAGCAGTTCGACGATATGTTTCGCTACATCCATACGGCCAGCGGCATTGATGCGCGGGCCGATACGAAAGCCGATCATGTACGAGGTCATCTCCGAACGGCAATCCGCAACTTCCATCAATGCTTTCAGGCCGACGTTGTCCGTCTTGGCGAGATCTTTCAAGCCGAGTGCTACTATTGCGCGGTTCTCGCCCGTCAGGTTCATTACGTCGGAAACGGTGCCGATCGCTGCGATCTTCAGAAATTGCGGAACCTCCTTATCAAATCCTTTCCGTTCCAAAAGAGCCTGCGCTAGTTTGAGTGCGACGCCGACACCTGCGAGGTTCTTTTCGGGGTATGGGCAGCCGAGCTGATTCGGATTAATGATCGCAACCGCAGGCGGCAGGTCCTCGCCGGCCTTTGGCAAATGATGATCGGTTACGATCACGTCGAGGCCGATATCACGCGCGTGCGTGATCTCACTTACATTTGTTGTGCCGCAGTCAACGGTTATAACAAGTGAAACATCATCTGCTTTTGCCGCATCCAGGGCAGCCGTATTGAGGCCGTAACCCTCAGTAAAGCGATCCGGTACGTGATAGACGGAGGTGCCCCCAAGTATGTCGATGGCCTTTCGGAGAAGGACGGTGCCGGTCGTTCCGTCAACGTCATAGTCACCCCAAATTAGTATCTTCTCGCGTCGCAAGATCGCGGTCTCGATACGGCGCACTGCGTCGCGCATGCCTTTCAGCAGATGCGGATCGTGCATATCCTCCAAAGACGGCTCCAGGAATTTGCGGACCCTTGATGGCGTGTCATAGCCTCTTGCGATCAAAAGGGCGGCGATCAGCGGACGTACACCAACCTCGCCGGCAAGTTCGTTAACCTTCGCGGCGTCGTGCTTGCGAACTATCCATTCCTTTGAAACCATTTCCGGAACCGATCAGCCTAAAGATACTCGCTAGTTGACGACGGGAGAGATCACGCCAAGATACAGAAGAATTAATATGATCGCGCCGAGCAAAAGTCGATAAATGATAAAAACCTGTGTAGAGTGCTTCTTCAAATAATTAAGCAGGAACCATATTGCTGCATATCCGACAACCGCTGAAACAAGCGTGCCGACAAGAAGCGGTACAAGCGATGTTTCCGGAAGGATCTTCAATGCTTTGCGAAGCTCCAACAGGCCGCTTGCCGTTATTGCCGGGATCGACAGAAGGAACGAGAAGCGTGCTGCGGTTTCGCGCCTCTCACCGATAAGAAGTCCGCCCATGATGGTCGAACCGGAGCGGCTCGCACCGGGCATCAGCGCCAGGACCTGACAAAAACCCTGCACGATCGCGTCGCCCAGCCCGAGATGGCGAATATCCTTTCTTTGTACAGATACGATCTCAGCGGCCCAAAGCCCAAGAGCAATGACTATGAGCATTATCGCGATCACCCAAAGGTTTTTCGTGCCCGGGCCTTCTATTACATCTTTGAAGATCAGCCCCAGCGTACCGATCGGTATCGAACCAAGAATTATGAGCCAACCGAGCCACGCTTCTTCTGACAGAAAGATCGGCCGTGTACCGTCGGTTCCCGAGAAACGCATTTTCCGCTTATTGAATACGAAATTCCAATGATCACGCACAAATGCCGTCGTGATGCCCCAAATATCGGCAAAAAAGTAGAGCAGCACGGCCGCAAGTGTACCGAGTTGGATAACGGCCATCGTTGCCGTTACCATTTCCGGATCACCCGCGTAAATGCCGGTAAAGCGGCTTGCAAAGACAAGATGCGCCGTCGAACTGATCGGAATGAACTCCGTCAGTCCCTGAACAACGCCCATTATTATCGCCTGTATCAGATCCATAGCGGTGGCCAGTCGCTATTGTGCGATATTGGCCTTAGAAATGCGAATTGAGAGCGTATTCAAACTTATTTCTATTCACGATAGCGTGCGCGGCCGGCGATCTTGTCATAAAGCCAAGCCGGCATCAGCCTTCCCAAGCGGACGATCATCGCAAGCTGCCAAGGAAAGGCCGCAAATGCCTTTTTTCGTTCGATAGCACGGAGAAAGTGCGGCACTGCCGCATCAAGCTCCATAAGGAAGGGCATTTTTGCATCACGGCCGCCGGTAAGCGGCGTTTTAATAAAGCCCGGGCGGATGATCGTTACAGCAATGCCTTTATCTGCCGTGTCCAGCCGGATGCTCTCGAAGTAGTTGGTCATGGCGGCCTTGCTGGCTGAATACGCTGCTGAGCGCGGTAATCCGCGAAAGCCCGCAAGGCTCGATATTGCAACAAGATGGCCGCTGTTAGCTCTTAGCATTTCGGGCAGCACTGCGTGCACCGCATTGACTGCTCCCATCAGATTCGTCTCGATGACCTCGCGCACGGCGTCGGGCTGAAGGCTGCGGCATTTCTCATTATTGCCGCCGATCCCCGCGTTCGCGATCATAATGTCGATCCCGCCGAACTCGTCGCGAAATTCCTGTGCGGCCTTTTGCATCGTCTCCGCATCTGTCACATCAGCCACAAAAACCCGAGCGGTTCCGCCCGCAGCTTCACATCTAGCAGCAAGATCATCAAGCAATTCCCTACGGCGTGCCAGCAGAGCGATAACCGCACCTTTTTTAGCCAAGGCCATTGCAATTCCCTCTCCGATTCCGGTCGAGGCGCCCGTTAGAAATACATGTTTATCTTGCCAGTAGTCCATTTTGTTTTGTCATATCCACTGTACGAAGAATAAGCTGGCGATACAACCTCACCGATCCGCAGGGTTTCATGAGAAATTTTCATGATAATATCATTACCGGAGGAACGCGTATGCCGACGATATCCCTTTTCTACGGAATACTCATCCGAATGTTCTTCTATGATACGGATCGGCACAAAGTGCCGCATATTCACGCCGCGTATCAGGAACACACGGCTGTTTATTCAATACCGGACGGCGAGGTTTTGGCCGGCGAACTTCCGGACAAGAAACATAAGCTGGTCGCAGCTTGGATCGAGATCCATCAAGATGACCTTCTCGCCAACTGGGAATTGGCTGTAAACGGAAGGACCCTATTCAAAATAAGAGGGCTTGACCAATGAAGATAGTAGAGATCATTCCTAAAAATGATTTTAATTTGTATATCAAAATGGACGACGGCAAAAGCGGCCTGTTCGACGTTGAACCTTATCTGAATGGCGAAGCTTTTATGCCGCTGCGTGACAGGCGCGAATTTGAGCGAATCCATAACGGCGGCTACTTTATTGAATGGAACTGCGGAGCAGATCTCTCAGTCGATACGATACTCGCACGATTAAAAACAAATAAAGACCCAAAAGCCGAGTAGGTACGATCTCACCTTTCTTCTCTCTATCAGGGTTTTCGTTGGCGGCCCGTTCGCCGATACCGCTCGATGCACCGGTCAAAAAAATACGTTTGCCTTGCCAGTTCATTTACCTTTGACGAAGTCGCTCAATAGAGAGATCAGTGTATCTACCGTCGCGAGATGGGTGCGGAATGAGAGGCAGGCGAAACGGAGCGTGAACCGGCCGTTAAGCATCGTTGATGAGATGAACACGCGTCCATCGGAAACAACGTGCGCGAGAAGGGCTTGGTTAAACTCATCTGCATCGCCTTCCTTCGGAACCCAACGATACGCAACAACAGAAAGCTCCGGCTCGACCACGGTTTCAAAACCTAGCTTTTTGATCTCTTCGCAAAAATACTTCGCCAACAGTAGCTTCTCATCCAAACAGGCTCGAAACGGAGCAACGCCGTGCAGCTTCAGCGGGAGCCAGAAGCGCAAACCCCGAAAATGCTTTGTAAGTTCCGGTGACGTGTCCGCAGGCGAAAGCTCGTCGATCTCGGCCACGGCGTCCTGCATATAGTTCGCATTGTAGCCGAAGGACCGCTTTAGATCGTCCACGTTACGAACCAGCACAACTCCTAAACCATACGGCATAAAAAGTCCCTTATGCGGATCCATTATCACCGAGTCGGATAACTCGATACCGCGAAGCCTATCCTTCCCCTCGGCCGTCAAGATGAAGAAGCCGCCGTATGCAGCGTCGATGTGATACCAGAGGCCGTGTTCGCGGGCGATCGCGCCGATCTCCGGGAGCGGGTCTATCGCACCTACATCGGTAGTCCCCGCGGAAGCGACGACGCAAAACGGCAGAAGGCCCTGATCTTTGTCCGCCTTGACCTGTTCGGTAAGTACACCGGCCTTTATTCGAAATCTTTCGTCGAGCGGAAGATAGCGAATGACACAATCGCCGAGGCCGGCGACGCGTATCGCCTTGTCGATCGAATGATGCGTCTGTTCCGACAGATAGATGACAGCACGCTCGACATCGCGCGAACGTATATTCTTTGCATCGCGTGCGGTGATGATGGCGATCAAATTCGCGAGGCTTCCGCTGCTGGTGAGATTTCCGTGTGATCCCGAAGGGTAACCCACAAGCGAGCACATCCAGCGCACAAGCATATTCTCCATGCGAACGGCTCCGGGCCCCGCATAAAAAACGCCTGCATACCAATTAAAAACGTCCGCCAGATAATCGCCGAGAGCTGAGAGATAAATGCCGCCGCCGGGAATATAGCCAAGATGGCCGCCTGACGCAGGATTGATACCACCCGACTCTACATTGTCCGCGATCAGTTCGAGAGCATCCGCGATAGGAATACCGCTTTCGGAGATCGGCGAATCGAGCAAGCCCGAACCGGCGTTCGGCGATAAAGTGAATGCTCTCCGGTCGTAGATCGTATCGAGAAATTCTTCGGCGTGTTCTACCACCGCCGAACGCGCGGCCGATCTTTCGACGCTGTCAGGTTCAAGAAGCCGAGCCGTTCGTTCGGCCGCCAATATCCGGTCTCTTAGTTTCAGCATAGTCTGTGACGCCGCCGGTATGTTACACCTCGATCACGCTGGTCATGATAACAGGCTTTGAATTCAGTTGAGCCTGAACCATACGCTTTAGATGGATCCGAAGATGCTCCTTAAAGGCAGCACGGTCAGCGATCTGCTCGGCACGCATTTCGCGCACTGCGTCGGCGATGGCACTACGAACAGCCGCTGTAAAACCGTTATTAAGATCAAGCCCTGCAACGCCCTCGCAAGTGATCTGCGGCTCGCCTGACAGTGTGTGCCCTTCTTTGTCAACGGCAACCACCAGCGAGATCATTCCGCCAAAGGCAAGACGCTTACGGTCTCGGACGATGTCATATTCGATCTCGCGAAGTGTGCTTTCATCAATAAATGTCTTGTGTATCTCGTGTTTATCAATGACGCGTGCACCGTATTCGTCAACTTCGAGCAGATCGCCGTTCTCGATCAGTACGATATTGCTGTCATCATAGCCGGCGACATGATTCTTTATGAACTCCTTTTGCCGGAAAAGCATTCGATATTCGCCATGAATCGGAACAACGAAGCGCGGACGGGAAGTCTCGACCATTATACGAATATCCTCTTGTGACGCATGGCCCGAAACGTGCACCAAACGCCGCCTTTCTTCAATGATATTTGCACCGCGCTTGTATAGATTGCCGATGAGGCGTGAAATGTCCTTTTCGTTCCCGGGAATGATGCGGGCGGAAAGCACAACCGTGTCGCCATGTTCGATCTGGATCCCTTTATAGGTTGAGGTGGCAAGGTTCCACAACGCGGCCCGCATCTCGCCCTGCGACCCGGTAACCAAAAAACACAATTCGTCGTCGTCAAGAGCACGAGCGTCACTAAGCTCAACGAGCGTGTTGCCGGTGATCTTTAGCAGTCCGATACCGGTCGCAATCTCGACATTTCGCTGCATAGACCGGCCCAGAACACAGACACGGCGGCCGTATTCATGCGCAACGTCGAAGACGATCTGCAGGCGATGAAGCGACGAAGAGAATGTAGAAATGAACAAGCGCCCTTCCGTCTGCTCAAATAGCTCGCGGAACGCCGGAATGACCGCCTGCTCAGATGGAGTACGGCCCGGCACTGTCGAGTTCGTTGAGTCACAAAGCAGAGCAAGGACGCCTTCGTCGCCGATTCGTCTCAGCGTTTCGAGGTCGTACGGCCGGCCGATGACGGGCGTATCGTCTATCTTATAGTCGCCTGTATGAATAAGTGTTCCGGCAGGCGTGTGTATAGCAAGCGAGAAGCACTCGACCAAAGAGTGCGATGCGTGTATGAATTCGACCTCGAATACGCCTATCTTCACGCGGTCGCCGGCCTTGACCGTGTGGGTGAGTATGTCGCCGAGCATATCAAATTCTTCGAGCCGCTTTTCTGTGAGAGCAAGCGTGAACCGCGAAGAATATACGGGAACATTGAATTTGCGAAGTATGTACGGCAGAGCGCCTATATGGTCTTCGTGTCCGTGCGTGAGAATGATCGCGGTAAGGTCGTCACGATATTCCTCCAAAAAATCGAAGTTCGGTATTGAAATATCGACGCCGTAGGGCGTTTCTTCGGGAAAGCCCATTCCGGCATCGACCACGATCATTTCGCCGCCATAGCGAATTCCCATACAGTTCATACCGAACTCGCCGATGCCGCCCAGCGGGATTATCTCGATCTTGCTCATAAAAGGCGTAAGTATAGCACAGTCGCGGTGAGTTCGCGGTTCACTTGACAACACACGCCGCGTGAAGGAATATTTTATGGACAATTTACTGGGGAGTAGGAGCCTCGGCACAATGCTGAGGTCCGGAATGTCGTCATTACGACCGCTTACAGCCAAAGCGGCCCGGCATCCGGAGAAATATCGAGACCTTTGCGGCTTATCGCCTGCAGAGGTCTATTTATTTGCAGGCATCGAAACTAAACCTAGATGCTGCTTTTTCCATTCGCCGACTATTGGCCGTTCTACGCCGGTTTTCTCATCTTCGTCCTTATAATGCTCGCTCTCGATCTGGGCGTTTTCAATCGAAAGGAACACGTTGTCTCATTCAAAGAGGCTGCAACGTGGAGTGCAGTGTGGGTTGCCCTCGCAAGTATCTTTGCTGCCCTGCTATTCCTTTATACAAATGCGAAATTCGGTGCATTCGCTGCCAAACAAACGACGCTCGAGTTCCTGACCGGCTATATCCTTGAATATTCGCTCTCGGTCGATAATATCTTCGTCTTTGTCCTCGTTTTCAGTTACTTTGCGATCCCGGCTGTTTATAAGCACCGCGTTCTGTTCTACGGCATACTCGGAGCGTTGGTGTTTCGTGCGATCTTCATCGCTCTCGGCTCGGCTTTGATGCAGATTCATTGGATCGTGTATCTGTTCGGTGCATTCCTGATCGTAACGGGCATTAAGATGGTTTTTTCCGGGTCGGAGGAGATCGAGCCTGAAAAGAACCTTCTGATAAGAATATTTAAGAAGTTCACGCCCGTTACGCACAGCATTTCGGGCAAGGATTTCTTCACGCGGATCGGCGGCAAGCATCACGCAACGCCGCTTTTTATCGCACTTTTATTTCTTGAGGCGACAGATATCATCTTTGCCGTTGACAGCGTACCGGCGATCTTTGCGGTTACTAACGAGCCGTTTATCGTCTTTACGTCAAATATCTTTGCGATCTTGGGCCTGCGGTCGATGTACTTTATGCTGGCAGGCGTTATCGAGAAGTTCTGGCTGCTCAAATACGGTCTTGCCGTCATACTGATCTTTGTCGGCCTCAAAATGGTCTGGCTCGATGCGGCGGTCGGAGGCTTCCCTATCGCGTTATCGTTGGGGATCATTGTTTTTACGATAGGCTGCTCGGTCGTGTTGTCGATGATGATCCGTCGCGGCCCCGACGAGGAAATACACATAACGGAGCAGTAGAACACGCCGCGGGTTATGCGCGGAAATTCGGCTCGGCGCCGACGTGCAGACGTGCAAAGAGCGCACGCCATTGCGACGCAGTGAGGCTTTCGGCACGGGTCATTTGATCGATGCCGAGTTCGGCAAGGACATTTGCGATATCGGGATACCGCGCTTTGAGATTATTCACAAGCGTCTTTCGCTTTTGCAGAAATGCGCCGCTCACGAGGTTTCTAAACTCCTGGTGCGAGGCAAACTCCGAGCGTGTCGGGATCATCTCGACGACCGCGCTCCAAACCTTCGGGATCGGACGAAAAGTCGCCGGTGCAACATCGAACAGCCGCCGCATTGTGAATGCCTGTTCGAGCATCACGGTCAGAAAGCCGCGTTCACTATCGCCGGCGTTCGCCGTCATTCGAGCGGCAACCTCGCGCTGAACCATCACGATCACGCGTTCGAACGGTTGGGCTTCAGAAGCAAGCTTTTGCAGGATCGGCGTTGAAATATTGTATGGCAGATTGCCGAGAAGTTTTGTCGTGCCGGCAGACGAGATGCGGCTAAGATCGACATCCAGCACGCTCGCCTCGATGCATTGAAAACGCGAAATATCCTTGTATCTGCCTTTCAGCTCACCGGCAAGATGGCGGTCGAGTTCGATCACGGTTACGAACGCTCCCGATCCCGCCAGCCGCTCGGTCAAAGCGCCGCGGCCCGGGCCGATCTCGATCACATGATCGTCCGCATCGACATCAAGTGCGTCAACGATCTTTGAGACCACTCGCTGATCGATCAGAAAGTTTTGCCCGAGAGAGCGTTTCGGCCTGTGTTGTTCAGCGTTCATCGAGCTTCGGGATAGCCCGTAAGAATTACATCGTTGCCCAACGGCTTGACCGTAACCTCGGCGAGGCGCATTGCATCGGCGATATCGGTTATTCCGCGGCCCGCAACCGCCATCGGTGCCGAGCCGCCGATAATTAGCGGCGAGATCACGAACGTTACCTTATCGACAAGCCTTGCATCGACGAAGGAACCGGCGACCTCGCTGCCGCCTTCGACAAGGACGCTTTGGACCTCGCGTTCCTTGAGATCGGCAAGCACCGAGCGAAGGTTCCGCGGATCGATGGCTGCGACAGAGACGCCCTGAGATCCTAATTTATCGGCTTCCGGCAGATCGGATGCCGTATAAACGATGGTCGGGGCGGCGTCGGTATGTGCGACTTGAAGCTTGGGCGAGATGCGGCCGCGCCCATCCAAGATCACGCGGAGAAGCGGCCTGCGTCGCGGCTTTTCGCTTCTATCGGTCAGCTTCGGATCGTCGATTACGGCGGTTCCGCTTCCGATAAGTATTGCGTCGTGCGAGTGCCGAAGCTCCTGCACATAACGTCGTGCCGCTTCACCCGAAAGAGCCGTCGAAACGCTCTTTCCGGCAGCAATGCGTCCATCCAGCGATATCGCCAATTTCAGATGCACGAACGGCCTTTGCTTGTCGTGCCAGCAGATGAACTTTTCGTTCTGCTCCTTCGCTTCATTCGCAAGGATGCCTGTAACAACCTCGACCCCTTGCCTGCGCAGCTGCTCAAAACCTCGCCCTGAGACGAGCGGGTTCGGGTCGTCGATCGGACACACGACTCGGCGTATCCCTGCCTTGATAAGAGCTTCCGTACATGGGCCGGTGCGTCCCTGATGGCTGTGAGGCTCGAGCGAAACATACGCGGTGCCGCCTCTCGCACGCTCACCCGCGGCCGCTAGGGCGATGGCCTCTGCGTGTATCAAATTATCGAATGTATAAGTTCCCTCGCCCGCGACCTCGCCGTTCTTATCCACGATCACGCATCCGACCAGCGGATTCGGCGAGACCAAACCGACGCCCTTTGCGGCGAGTTCAAGCGCCCGCTTTGTCAGCTCAATGTCGCGATCCTCGAATTCCATTTAATTGAACAGCCCGTTAACGTAATCTTCGGCGTCAAAAATAATAAGGTCATCCACCTGCTCGCCGATGCCGACATATCTGATCGGAAGGTTCAACTCCTTTGAGATCGCAACGGCGATGCCGCCCTTTGCCGTGCCGTCGAGCTTTGTCAGGACGATGCCCGTCACGTCGGCTGCCTTCATGAACTGTCTCGCTTGTTCCAGGCCATTCTGCCCGGTCACGGCATCGATGACAAGAAGCGTCTCGTGCGGTGCGCCTACCACTTCGCGGCCCGCTATGCGCTTCATCTTCTCAAGCTCCGCCATTAGATTTACCTTATTGTGGAGCCTGCCTGCCGTATCAACGATCAAAACATCGGACTTTCTCGCCTTTGCGGCTGCCAATGCATCAAAAAGAACCGCCGCCGGATCGGTTCCTTGCTTTTGCTGGACAATATCGACACCGGCACGCTCCGCCCAGATCTCAAGCTGATCGCTTGCAGCGGCTCGAAAAGTATCGGCCGCACATATCAGGACATCATTGCCTTCATCCTTGATTCGCTGTGCGAGTTTGCCGATCGTCGTGGTCTTGCCGACACCGTTAACTCCGACGACCATCAGAACATAAGGCTTGATCGCCTCATCAACCGCACGCTCGTCCGCAACGCCGATCGTTTTGGTGTGCTCAAGGATGGAAATAAGCCGTCGTTTGATAGAGGCCTTCAATGCACCAAGGTCGGTTATTTCCGACCTGTCCACGCCTTGGCGAACCGCTTCCAGGATCTCCATCGTCGTCGCAACGCCGATATCGGTCGAGATCAGCATCTCTTCCAATTCATCGAGCAACCCGGAATCGATCTGTTTTCGCCCTTCAAAGATGGTGTCTAGGCGATCATTGATCGAATTGCGCGTCTTTTCGATCGCATTCGAGAACCGCACACCGAGCTCGCGTTCGGCAGCTTCCTCTTGAGCTTTCAGTTCCTCGATCGACCTGTCGAGGCCAAGCACCGAGCTTGAAGAACCGCCGCCTTTCTTTCTTCGCCAAAATAACGCCATACAACAACCGTCCGGGCCGCACCCGTAAATAATCAAGTATAAAAAAACATCGCACGCCGAACAACGTGCGATGCGTACCAATATCAATTGTCGGAAATGCCTATGTCGGCAGTTCGAGTACATCCGCCTTTTTGTACAGTGCACGGCCCAGCAATGCCGAAAAGACGATCAGGAAGAAAAATGCGAAGAGCGATGATACGAACACCGCGGGAATATTTCCGGCCATCGGCAGTTCAAAGGCAGCAAAGGCACCGCGAATGAGCCCGCTGATGATAATGTAAACGGTCGATATCACTGCCGTCATCACCAATAGCAATACATACGAACCGCCGAGCCTTCTGATCGTGTCAAGACCGACGGCCGGATTGATCACTGCTCCGAATGACCGCGTGTAGCCCGCAACGGCACATGCCGCCGGAAAATAGAACAAAGCCCAAAGCAGCGTAACGAGTTGTATGATCAGGATCACGGGGCCGAAGCCCGATATCTTCGAAATAAAGCCTTGATCGGCTTGCTTTTTAGCCGCGTCTTTAATCGCCGCTTCTAATTGCTGTTGTTCGATCGCTTGAAGCTCACGGTCGCGGCGGATCACGTCGTCTTGCTGCTGTGCATCAAATCCCTCCGGAAGAGCCTCGTTACGATCCATCGCTTCAACTCTCCGCTTTTGTGCCTCGGCAGCCTGATCGACGATCTTTTTCAGTTTTTCGCCTTGTTCGGCTCGGTTGATGCTGTAGGCGATCCCAGGATCGACCGATCGGGCGGCATCTGCCTTGGCTTTGTCGATCTCACTCGTCAGCGTGTTCATTATAAGGAAGAATGAGACGACCACCGCCGCAATGAACGGCCCGAACGAAATGATATAGGTGCCGATGCTGAGAAAGAATGGTTGTATGATATCGTCCCAAGTCGAAAAGTCATCAAAGGCCGGCATAAAATTTGCATCCAGCTTGCCTTGAACAAAATTTTCGATCGTGTTTGCAAGAACGCCGAAGACCAGCGCGTTCGCAAGCAATGCTGCGAAGATAACACCCGCAAACATCGCGATCCCGCCGATGCCTATTGCCATTTGCCCAAGCTGAAAGACGGCAAAAAGCGTCGCTCCGAGAATGAGGCTTGCCCGATGCCTAAATGGGTATGCGAATGAATCGACGAGGTCGCCAAAGCCGAACTTTTCGCCTGTCCGCGGATGCACGAGCTGAAGCCTCTGCCCTTTGGGCTGCTGTGCATTATCGATCGGTTTGCACATGGCGCCGCAGAACGGGCATATCTTTACCGTTGTGCCGTACGATGTCGGACAAGCTTTGCAGAACGAGTTCGTGCACGACTCGCAGGAATATGCCGCAACCGTATCCGTATGCACACCGCACATTGGGCCTGCTGAAGTTTCAAGGTTCCCTGTTGTCTTCCGGGAGCTCGTTTCCGTGATGGTCGGGCCCGAGGCATCGTTGATGCCCGCAGCGTTGAAGAACGATAACAGAGCGGGAACCTTGCCGGCCTCTATCCACCTGAGGTTTCCCTTTTTCACGCGGTCGATCGGCAATATTGTACCGGCGGCGATCTTTTCTTTGAGTTCGTCAAGAGTTGCGACGGAGACGACACCGCCGACCTCAACTTCCCAAGATGTTTGCGGATCTTCAATTTCCATGAACATTAGGCAACGATCCGGTCAAGCAATGCCTCCTCGTTATGCGTCATTACGGCAGATTCGGCCGCACGCTTTTCGGCCATCTGCCGTATGATACCCTGGCCCACCTCGCCCTCGATGCAGGCATCCACGAGAGCCTCGACAACCTCGCTTTCATAGCGCGTGCCGACAAAACTCCGAATACGCTCAAGAGCGGCCGTCAGCTCCATTGCTTTCGAATACGGCCGATCTATCGTCATTGCGTCAAAGGTATCGGCAACTGACACGATCTTGGCTTGAAGCGGTATTTGATCTCCTGTGAGGCCCTGCGGATAGCCTTTGCCGTTGACCATTTCGTGATGCATATACATCGCGGGCAAAAATGCCTTCATCGCAGGTATCTGTGACATTATCTTGTAGCCCCGCTGCGGATGGGTCTTCATTATTTCGTATTCTTCGTCTGTCAGCGGTGCGGCTTTCTTAAGGATCGAGTCGTCTATTGCGATCTTGCCTACATCATGGAGCAATGCGCCCATCCTAAGGTCGTCCAGCTCCGAACTGCTCATTCCGAGACGTCTGCCTATCGCAACAGAGATCCTCGCAACACGTTCAGAGTGGCCGCGTGTGTACTTATCCTTGCCGTCTATGGCGGCGGCGAGCGCCTTGACCGTTCCGACGAAGAGCTCCCGGTTCTCCTTGGCGGCACTAGCAAGTTTTACGATCTGCTCCTCGATCTTTTCGGTCATTAGATTGAACGAATCGCCGAGTGTACCGAGTTCGGTAACATTATTCGCCTTTACCCTTACGGAATAGTCGCCCGCGGCGATCATCTTTGAGGCATTGACGAGTCGCATCAAGGGCGAGGTCAAATAACGTGAAGCGACAAGCCCGACTATAACCGCCAGCACCGCAAATGCGAGGCTGATCATCCATGTCTGAGTTCGCATCTCCGCAACCGACGCAAGCGCCGTGCTCTCGTCCTGCATGGTGAAAACACCGAACGTGTTGTCGCCGCCGAAACGCGCCGTGGAGTACGCGCCGATCATTTCGTGCTTTACGCCGTTATGATCCGCCGTGAACGGCACAAGGGCCGATTGCACCTGCGTTCCTGATTCCATCCACTCCTGCACGATCTTAAGGTCGATCATCGGCAGCCGTTGAGCCACAAGGTTCGGGTCCGGATGAAAGACCGTCGATCCGGTCCGGTCAACCACAAAGACGATCGGAAGCCCTGCTTTCCACAGGTCCGCGTCCTTTGCACGGACACTTCCGACAATTCCCTGTGATATTCCCTGCAGCGACGCGATCGCAACGATCTTGACGCCGCTTTCACCGTCGAGGGTTATGGTTCGGGCAAAGGTCATCAGGAACTGCGAAGCGTCGCCCGCATCCTGCGGTTCGCCTACATTAACCTCAGGGCCGGATGCGTGTGCCTCCGACGCGGCCTTTTCAAGCACTCCGCTCGTCGGGCCGCCCGGACGAAATATGGTGATGGGCAATGAGTTTACGGGCCGTATCGACAGGGCCAGCAGATCTGGGTTGTCCTTAAGGATCGCGGCAAGTTTATTTTGAGTCTCGGGCGATGCGATCACGCGCCGGTCGTTACTCATTTCAAGAGCGGTCGCGAGTCCGGAAACGATCGACGTGAACCGTTTGCCGAACATTTCTATCTGCCGGGCTTTATCCTGTACAAGCTGTATCTGATAGCGATTTTCAGAGGCCCGCAGCTCCCGAGCGCTCTTGTCCGAAAGGATCCAGCCCGTCAGAACGAGAGGGATCAGCCCGACCGCAAGCAGCGTGGCTACCACAAAAACAAAAAGGCTGAGTTTTTTTCTTTCGGAAGGCATGATGGGAAGGCGCAAGCTGCCGCCGTACCTTATTATTTTAACGAAAAAGGCCGGATATGGTCAACAAGTTTTAACTGTTTATGATTAGAGCCTTTTGACGATCACGATCGTAATATCGTCGTTAGCCGGAGCCGTTCCGGTGAACTCGGAAAGTGCCGACTCGACCTTATCACGAATGCCTGACGCAGAACGCTGAACATTGTGCCGGATCACCTGCCGCAGACGATCCATTCCGAACTCCTCTTCCTGAACATCATTAGCCTCGGAAACGCCGTCGGAATAGATGAAGAGCACATCGCCGCGGCCGAGTTGAGCGTTGCCGGTCTCGTATTGAGCGGCAGCCATCAGTCCGAGCGGAAGGCCACCTGATTCGAGTTGTTCAATACGTCCGTCAGCACGGCCGATCAAAGGCGGATTGTGCCCTGCGTTTATGAACTCCAACGACCCGCCGTCGGGGTCGAGTTCAGCGATAAATAGTGTAACAAAACGATTTGCGGGAGTATTCTCCGCAAGATATTCGTTGATCGATGCAACGGTTCCGGCGAGTTCGCGGTTCGACGCCACCTGTGCGTGTATTGCAGCGTGGAGGCTCGACATCAGCAGTGCCGCCGCTGTACCCTTGCCGGAAACATCGCCAAGAGCCACGAGTATCTTACCGTCATCGCGCCGTATAAAATCGTAGTAGTCACCGCCTATCTCATAGCACGAGAACGATATCCCTTGGAAATCGTATCCTTCGACCGAGGGCGGAGCGGACGGCTGCAAACGTTGCTGGATCTCGGTCGCGAGTTCCAACTCACGTTCCATGCGTTCACGGTTGATCCGCTCGTCCATCAAACTCGCGTTCTCAACCCGGATCGAAGCAACCGACGCAAGGGTGGTCAATATATCGAGATGCTCTTCGCTGAACGCCCTTTCAGTTGCAGGCGAATCTGCGTAGATAAGCCCGAAAACGTGCCGCTCGTCAACGCAAAGCGGAACCGCAAGTACAGAGCGGATGCCTTGAAGCACTATCGTTTGGCTCGCAAGCTTTGGGTCGTGCTGTGCGTCCGCGGTCAACACGGACTTTCCGTTATGAATGACCTCGGTCATTACATTGCGGCTGATGCGTACTTGGTCAAGCGGCTCCGCTCGGCCTCGTTCACGAGCGACCTTGATCGCAAGGCCGCCTTCCGCCGCATCGTCCCGGAGCATTATGATCACGCGCTTCGCCGGAACAGCGTCAAAAACCAGCGACGCCACTTGGTCGAGCGTATCTTCAAGGCTTGTTGAGGAAAGCAGCGTAACGCCGACCTTGCTTATAAGCCCGAGCAGGTCTGTGCGTGTTGCGGCTTGGGAATTGAAAAATTCAGCCGTCGGGCTTCGCCTGGCAGATAACGCGATGGTTTTCGAAGGGTCAAGAGCATTGGTATTTTCGCCGACAAGTGTCGCCGAGATCGGAGACATCTGCGGGCGATCGCCCTCAAAGCGTATTGCCGTCTCGCCGATCTGAATAATGCCGCCGGAATTCAGCGGTACCATCCCCGAAACTATATTGCCGTTGTAGCGTGTGCCGTTCGCGGAGCCGAGGTCATGCAGGAAATAGGCGTCGCCTTCCTTGCGAACTTCAGCATGGAGGCGGGATGCAAATGCGTCCGGAATACAGACGTCACTGCGAGCCGAACGGCCTATTGTTGTACGAAGCCGGTTGATCGGAACGATCGTTTCAGGCTGTCCGCCGTATTGAATAAAGAGCTGAGCCATTCTGCCGCCTACGCCCGCACCTGTCTCCTAGACGCCCTGACCTCCATTGTTCCCGATATCAGGTCATGAAGCGACCGCCCGCTGGAATTGACCGCTGAGAGAAAAAAACCAAGACAAAGTGTCGCCAATGTCAGTATGTATCCAACGGTTTGGCGAAAAAAGACCTTGCCCGCTTCGACCGGTTTTCCGTCAGCCCGGACGATCTGAATGCCTGTTATCGCCTTGCCGAGTGTCCTGGCGGTGAATAGCGGCAAAATAACGCAATTCGCTCCTGCCAGAAGAGCCGCATAGAGCCACAGCGTTCTGTCAGTTACCAGATCGAGGCCGTTGGGCCCGAATATCTTTTCTGACAGCAGCCCCAAAATGGGAAAGACCAACAGGACGATATAATCGATCAATGCGGCCCCGACCTTTAATAAAAAGGGAGCGGCGAATTGGCTGACGTCTTCAGCGTCACTTTCGCGAACCCGGATCCTGTTATCCTGATCACTCACCAAGGCGGAATTTACCATAGTCGTCGATTATCCAATAATAAAATGCAAAACGGTATCGCCGAGATGAAGTTTGTCGCCGTTCGACAATGGATGCGGCAAATGCGGCTGAAGCTTGGTTACCTCATTCGAAGACGGTATGAGGATCGTGCCGTTCGACGAGCCGAGATCCTCGACGAGGAACCGGCTGCCTTCGTGCCATATACGCGCGTGCCGCCTCGATATCTTGGTCTGAGGGTCGTATTTCGAGAGGTCGACCTCCGGAAAGATATTCGACATCGGGTCGCGCCGGCCCAACAGATTCTCTTGCTTCTCCAGCAGATATGCGGGCGACTCTAGGTCGGTTGTACCCATCACAACCAATCTCGCGGTCCCTGATTGGTGCAAGTATATCTCACGATGGACGCCTTGCTGAGCGATCGGCTGTTTGGAACCGCAGAACGCACAGAACATATCCGTGGCGACTATCCTTTGCCCGCAGAAGCCGCAAAACACGAACTGCTCGGAAAGGCTAACGGGCGGCGGAGTAAGCGAGACGCCATAAGTTGTCGTGCCGCTGTCCAAAGCTTTAATGTGGTCGGCCAAAGCCATTCTCATCTCGGCAGCGGAAGCAAAACGCGACTCCGCATTGTACTCGACCGATCGCATGAGAATGCTTTCGATCTGATCGGAAAGCCTCGGATTGATCTGTCGAGGCTTTGGGTTCTTTTCAAAATCAAAGATCAAGAGCGGATTGCTTTGCGGGTCGGCACCGGTCATCAGGTGGAACATCGTCGAGCCTAGGCTGTAGATGTCCGAGCGAGGTTCAACACTCCCGCTGAAAAGCTCCGGCGGTGCGTAACCCATCGTGCCAACGGCAGTTACGCCCTTTTCGCCCTTGCTGTCGATCGATCGTGCAATGCCGAAATCAACCAACATCACGCGGCCACTGTTGCCGTCGATCATCACATTGGACGGTTTGAGGTCGCGATAAACAATGCGCTCCGGCAGGTTGTGCAGATAATCAAGCACATCGAGGATCTGAATGGCCCATTGAACGACGGTCCGTTCGTCTATGCGGCCTTCAGGCGATGCACGCAGCCGTCCCGCGAGATCACCGCCTGAGATGTACTTCATGACGAGGTAGAAACGCCCGGCCTCAGGATCGAAAAAATAATCGTAGATAGTCGGGATCGAGGGATGGTCGAGCTGCGAGAGGATCATCGATTCACGTTTGAAATCCTCGATCGCCTTCTCCTGCTGAGCTTCTTCTATATGAGACTGCACCATCTCCTTAACGGCGCGCGGTACGCCGCCGAGGTTGCGATCCGTTGCCAGATAAACGGCGCCCATTCCGCCGCCGCCGATCTTTCGCACGATCTGATATCGCGTGTGAAGGAGGGTGCCGTCAGCAAGCGCTTTCAGGCCGACTGCCTTACTGTCCGGTGCAAACTCCGCTAGGCTCTGCCGTGTATGCGAAGCACTGTTATCGGCAGCCTCAACCGAACGATCGCCAAACTCTTCGCCGCTCGCGGCGGGGGCCATCCCGTTGTCGGCTGAAGCGTCGTCATCGACCGTCTCCTCACCCGGCGCCGGACACGAAGGCTCCTCCGCTATAACGGGTCTAACGGGCATGTCGCCTGAGGCCGGTTCTGCCTCAACCGACGCCGCAGAGGTGTGATTTGCCGGTTCGGACGCAGTGTCAGACGGCACGGAAAGCACGACCGATGGTCCGTCATTTGCTGACAGCCGAGGTGCGAGCAGCACTTCGTTGGGATCCTTTTCAGCTTCGCCTTTGTCCGGAGCAACTATCTCAGGAGGCGGCATCACGATGGTGTTGGTAAAACTTTCGTCCGGCCCTTCGGAGCTTACGGGCAAATCCTCAGCGGGCGGCAGTGAAATACCGCAATACGGACAGAACTGGTCGTTTTCAGCAGCCTGATGGCCGCACTCTGCACAAACCCTCATCAAAACCTGCGATCAGCGTGTGATCTGAAATCTAAGAAATGTCTTGCCGATGATGATCTCATCTCCGTCATTGATCGGCTGCGCCATTCCGGGCAAAAGCCGACGTCCGCGATTTACATAAGTGCCGTTCGTTGATCCGAGATCTTCGATCACATACTCGCCATTCTGTTTGCGGATACGCGCGTGACGCCGCGATATCTTTGCTTCAGGATCGAATGTATCGAGATCGATATCCGGAAACACTCCGTTATCAGCATCCCAACGGCCTATGACGCATTCAGTGCCGGAAATACGAAACTCCGCGCCCGGCGACTGGCCTCGCTCGATCACAAGCTTCGCGTCCATCGCCTGCGGTTCACCCGCGGCCGGTGGGTTGATCACGGCAACGGCCTCGACCTGCGACGGCACAGCTTCAGTCTCCGTAAAAATCGGCGGCTCTATTACCGTCGAATTCACGGAAGTTTCAGCGATCGTAGCCGCTTGCGGCGGTACGTATGCGGGCGGCTCAGGTGCCGGCCGGGGCAAACGAGTGCCGCACTCATCACAGAACTGAAACGAATCCGGCGTGTCGGTGCCGCATTTTGGACATTTGATCATTCAGAACGCTACCTGCCTTCGATCTATTGCTGTGATATTTTAGCGTTTTCTTCGATTTTGGTAAATCGGAGATCGGATCCTTCGTATAACTGATCGTGAGCAATGTCGGTTATCGAGGGCATCTTGGGCAAGGAGTTTTATGAAACTTGACCGCCTTCCGAGGCGTACTACTGTACTGCCAAGCACAGGGACAAGCGCGGCAGATCAACTGTTTACCATTCTCGAGAGGTTTAGATAGTATGGCACTTACCCGCAAGAGCAAGACGATCATAGGTGTAGCCGGCATCGCACTGCTTACCATTATAATCGTCGCTGCAGTATTTGCGTCTCGTTCCGACACACCGGAGGTTACGACCGTGAAGGTCGAAAAGCGGGCGGAATTGCGAACGACCGTTACCGCATCCGGTGAGGTCAGGCCTATACAGTTCATGAATCTCACAAGCGAGGTGCAGGGACGTATCGAAGAGATATACGTCAAGGAAGGCGATCAGGTCAAAAAAGGCCAGCCTCTGGTGAGACTTGACCCGACGCAGCTTCAGTCAAGTACTGATGCGCAAGTTGCGGCATTGCAGTCCGCACAGCAGGATGTACAGTCGTCCCAAACGCAGGTAACCGCCGCACAGAATGCCCTTACACAAGCACAGCAAGGCCTGATGGCATCTGACGCCAGTGTCAGCGCTGCGCGGCAGAATGTGGTTACTTCACAAACCGACGTTGATAGAGCTCAGGTCGATTTTAATACCGCTCAACGCGAGGTGAACCGAAATGCGCAGCTTCTGGAGGCCGGCGTTATCTCGAAACAGGAATACGACGGCTATAAGGACAAACTCGAAACCGCACGCGTCGGCCTTAATAACGCAAAAGCACGGTTGGAATCAACGAAGCTTGCGGTTAATGAGACGATCGCACGCCGCAATCAGCAGGCTGTCGCGGTAAAGGACGCGCGCCGGGCCGTTGACACCGCAACGATAAACGTCGGTTCGAGCCGCGCGCGTGCTGAGCAGCAAACGGCGGTTTTGCGCGGCCAGCGCACGCAACGCGATAAAACGCTGCAGGTCGCGCCGATCAACGGCGTTATTGCTGAGATCCCATCCAAGGTCGGTACGTTCGCAGTGGCAGGCCTCTCGACCACCGCTCTTCTGACCATCGCTGATATGTCCGAGATCAACGTTGAGGTAAAGGTGGATGAGACATCCATCGACTCCGTCGCCGTCGGGCAGCCGGCAAAGATAAAAGTAGATGCCCTCGGCGACAAAGAATTGGCCGGCGAAGTGCTCCAAAAAACTCCGCTGGCGGTCGGTAAGTCGCAAACCAGCGGCGGCCTCTCGACAAACATCAACGTGCAGGAAGCGAAAGAATTCCGCGTTGTACTCCGGCTCAAAGACCTCGACGAGGAGACCCGCAATGCCCTGCGGCCCGGAATGAGTGCAACGGCGGAGATCACAACCAAAACCGTAAAGGATGTCATAGCAATACCTC
The DNA here is from genome assembly GCA_015075585.1 of Chloracidobacterium sp. NCBI lineage: Bacteria > Pseudomonadati > Acidobacteriota > Blastocatellia > Chloracidobacteriales > Chloracidobacteriaceae > Chloracidobacterium > Chloracidobacterium sp. The sequence goes on along the minus strand of JABTUB010000001.1, from coordinate 1,594,499 downwards.
TTCAGGCGGTCATTGAGAAGCGGGCCGACGCTTCGCCGACACCCGTCGCCAATCTGCAGGATCAGACACCATTCGACAAGCCGAAAACGGTAACGGGCGTTTATGTACTCAACGGAAACAAGGCCGTTTTTCGCGAGGTGCAAACCGGAATAACCGGCGAGTCTGACCGCGAGATAACGTCAGGGCTTGAGGTCGGCGATGAGGTCATTACCGGGCCTAGCCGTATCCTCACTACTCTCAAGGACGGGACGGTCGTTAAACGGGCAACTAAAAAGAGCGACGGTGACAGATCGTAGCCGGGGATCGTAAATGCAAGAACAAAACGGCAGCGCCGGTCTCACGAACAGACCGATCTCGGGTCAGCAAGAGCCTCTTATCCTGATGCGCAATATTTGGAGGACGTATCAAATGGGCAATGAGGAGCTGCACGCTCTTCGTGACGTGACTTTTGAGGTGAAACGGAACGAATACGTCGCGATCATCGGGCCTTCGGGTTCGGGCAAATCGACCTTAATGAACCTGATCGGCTGTCTTGATTCCCCTACGAAGGGAGATTATTGGATAAACGGCCATTTGGTCTCCGATATGACCGACGATGAACTTGCGCATATCCGGAACAAAGAGATCGGATTCGTGTTTCAAACGTTCAACCTATTATCCCGTGCGACGGCTCTTCATAATGTTGAACTGCCGCTGATATATGCGGGGATCCGATCTGCCGAGAGGCACGAAATGGCGCACGCGGCACTTACTGAAGTAGAACTGGGCGACCGCGTATCACACCAACCGAATGAACTGTCGGGCGGCCAGCGGCAGCGCGTGGCCATCGCTCGGGCGTTGGTCAATCATCCCTCGATATTGCTTGCGGACGAACCGACGGGCGCCCTAGATACAAAGACAAGTATCGAAATAATGGGGCTTTTTGAAAAGCTCCATGCCGAGGGCAATACGATCATTCTTGTCACTCATGAACCTGACATTGCCGAAAGGGCACACCGTGTGATCACTATCCGCGACGGCGTGATCGAAAGCGATGAAACCCGCCGGCATTGACCGATGAAGTCGGCCAAAAAAGAACGTGCGATTTGCTGAAACATTAAGACTTGCTCTCTCCGCTATCATGGCTCACAAGCTGAGGTCATTCCTGACGCTTTTGGGTATGATCATCGGCGTTGCGTCGTTCATGCTAATTCTGTCAGCACTGCTGGGCTTCAATTCGTACGTTGACGAAAAGATCGCCGGTATCGGCTCGAATGTTCTGACGATACAGCGTTTCGGGTTTGCGGATTTTAAGGACAGCGACACCATTGCCGAGGCTCAGCGCCGCAATCCTGAATTGACGTTGGATGATCTGAAGTTCATACGATCCAGAATGCAGGTCATCGACAAGATCGGTGCGAAAGCCGGCGGTACGCGTAGTTCGCTCCGTGCGGGCTCGCACACGATGGATGATGTGAGTGTTGACGGAGCCGAACCCGTGATCGGCGAGATCGACAAGATCGACGTTAAGGACGGCCGCTATTTCAGCCAGAGCGAGGATGATGCCGGGGCAAGGGTCGCATTCATCGGGACGGATATTGCAGAGACGCTATTCCCTAACCAGGACCCGCTTGGCCAGGAAATTTTGATCAGAGGAATTCCGTACCGCGTGATCGGCGTCCGCACTGCAAAAGGAACGGTCTTCGGCCGACCTATGGACTCATTTGTTCAACTGCCGCTTAAGACGTACGGCATCGACTTTGGAGGTTTCAAGGGCAGCCGATACCTATATTTTGAGGGCATCGCCGTCTCTGACGCACTTTTTCCCGATGCGGTCGAAGAAGCCCGTGTTCTGATGCGGCAGCGGCGGCAATTATCCTCATCGGATAAGGATGTCTTTGCTGTCGTTACGCCCGATGCGATAACCAGCCTTCGTGACAGCGTTCTAGGGCCGGTAATGACAGTAATTCTGATCGTACCGGCGATCGCGCTCGTTGTCGGGGCTATTGTCATTATGAATATAATGCTCGTTGCCGTTACTGAACGTACGCGCGAGATCGGAATTCGAAAGAGCCTCGGAGCAAGGCAGGCCGATATATTGAAGCAGTTTTTGGTCGAAGCGGCTGTTCTCTCCGCAGTGGGCGGCGGTATCGGTATCGTGATCGCTTATCTTTCGGGGATAATTGTCAGCCGATTGTTGATCCCGACGACAATACCATGGTACGCGGCGATCATTGCCGTTGCTGTCTCGGCGGCCGTTGGTATCCTTGCAGGTCTTTTCCCCGCATGGAAGGCCGCGCGTCTTGACCCTATCGAAGCATTGAGAGCCGAGTGAGTATGCCAGTAGCCGCCGGAACAAGCCGATTTTACGAGAACTTCAAGATGGCGATCGACACGCTGCGGGGCAATAAACTGCGCTCTGCTTTAACAATAGTCGGCGTCATCATCGGCGTCGTGGTCGTTATGATCATCTCGTCGTTCATCAGCGGAATCAATGTCGCTGTCGAAAAGCAGATCGAATCATTCGGCACGAACTCACTGTTTCTTTACAAATATAACCTCGGCGTGAGCACAGGCCGCCGCAGTCAAGAAGAAAGAATGCGGAAGCCGCTGGTTCTGGATGACGTCACGGCGATCAAGAAACTTGGTTCGATAGCAACAGCAGTGCCTTTCCTCGACGTGTCGAATAATCCGTTCGGTGCGAAACTCCTAATAAAGGGCAGTAATGGCAAGACCTCAACTTCGGTGCAGCTTCAAGGAACGGAACCCGATATTGAAAAGACCAGTTCCGAGACACTGCTGACTGGACGCTGGTTCACGCAATTCGAGAGTGATTCGAGGACAAATGTATGTATCATCGGGCAAACTGTCGTTGATACGTATTTTCCGAACGGATCGCCATTGGGCGAAGAACTGACGATCGGCGGTGTTCCGTTCAAGATCATCGGTACGCTTGAGAAGAAAGACCAGTTATTCGGCGGCGGCGGCGGCAACAACGACCAAAGCAACATCATTTATATGCCGATAGGTTCGGCGATGATGTTGAAGCCGAATTCCGAAGATCTGTTCATCTTGGCGGTCGCAAAGGACGGAGAGATCGATAAAGCAAAGGATGAGGTGCAGGACCTTTTACGAATACGGCGGCAGGTTCCCTTCGGCGCTCCGAACAATTTCTCGATGGAGACGGCCGCCAGCATTATTGATCAGTTTCATGCCATCACGGCCGGAATCGCCATCGCAATGATCGTCATTTCTTCGATCGGGCTTATGATCGGCGGACTTGGTGTTATGAATATCATGCTGGTGTCCGTAACTGAACGCACCCGCGAGATCGGCATTCGAAAGGCGATCGGAGCGCGGCAGGCGGATATCCTTCTCCAGTTCCTGATCGAAGCGGCAACGCTGACCGGATTGGGCGGCTTGATCGGGCTGTTCATCGGTTGGCTCGGCACACTCCTTGTCAAACTCGTCCTGCCGTCGTACGTACCTTGGTGGGCGCCGCCGCTCGGTTTTGGTGCGAGTGTCGGAATCGGCGTGATCTTTGGCCTTTGGCCGGCATGGAAGGCCGCACGGCTCGACCCGATAGAATCTCTCAGATACGAATAGCTTTAGTTCGGACTGCCGGAAATGAATGCTCCGATAACCCGTGACATAACGCCGATCAACGCGATTATGACCACGACCATCCACGCTGAGCCGCTTGAAAGCTTATCCGTTCGCTTTAATCCGATCGCTGCAAGGATCCAGCCCCAGATGAAGAAAATGTCAAAGCTCGATATGACCGTAGCCAAGACAGGCAGGTTTTTTCCGTCGATCAGGAATGCGAGGTTCGTATAGGCGTTGATCAGCCCTCGTTGACTGGTCTCAAGGTTTATAGAATCAGCATCCTTAAACGCTAACACCACAAAATTCGCCGCCATCGCGACAACCGTCGGGGGAAAGGATGAATAGACCCACACGGAGACGTTATGAACGAAGCCTCCGTCGCCGCCGAATGCCTTCGACGCGCCCCAATACAGCAATCCGCCGAAGAACAGCGATATGAATACGAATAACGGAACCAAATAGCGTACGATACTTGCCACCTTCATCTGTCCGTCAATACTTGTTTGCTTTTGGTCCGCGGGAAGATCAGGAAAACGTTTATCGATCTGTTCTGAAACGTAATTGCGCAAATTAGTTTCGCCGATCTTTGCGGTCAACGCGGCGGAGTAGATCCCCACGAGCAGCGAAATGATGATGCCTGCGATAATGAAACGCGGCTTGTTTCGCAGGGCATCAAACGTTCGGCCGGGTTCAAGAAAGATGTTCCCGAGCGTTGAGATCTCAGACATCTCAGGTTCGTTGTCAGGGCGTGGTGAAAGCTCATTTGGCTCAGCGTGATAAAGGTCGCTCATGAATATCTCCTCTGTAAAACGATGGTTCATTCAACTTACGATGAGATTTGCTGCAATGTTTCAACGCATCGCCTCTTCTGCTCGAATGCACGCAGCAAAATGCCCCTGCGTGATCTCGCGTAGCGGCGGGACTGCTTTGGCACATTCATCAATCGCTATCGGGCAGCGCGTCCTGAAACAGCATCCCGACGGCGGCGAGATCGGTGTCGGCACGTCGCCTTTCAGGATGATGCGTTCCCTCTTCATTTTCGGATCAGGAATCGGTATCGCAGATAACAACGCTTGTGTATATGGATGGATCGGCCGGCGAAAAAGCTCGTTGGTTTGGCAGACCTCCATTATTTTGCCGAGATACATTACGGCCACACGGTCCGAGATGTGTTCGATGACAGCTAACCCGTGTGAAATGAACAGATACGTCAAGCCAAGCTCATCCTGGAGGTCTTCCAAAAGATTGACCACCTGCGCCTGCACCGAAACGTCGAGAGCTGATACAGGTTCGTCGCAGACGATAAGCTTCGGGTCGAGTGCCAGCGCACGGGCAATGCCGATCCTCTGTCTTTGCCCGCCCGAGAATTCGTGCGGATACCGGTCGGCATATCTGGGATCGAGGCCAACTTTCTGAAGGAGCTGTTCGACACGTTCGCGACGTTCCTGCTTGCTACCGATGTTGTGGATCGCGAGCGGTTCGGCGATGATCGTTCTTACAGTATGTCGCGGATCAAGGCTCGAGTACGGGTCCTGAAAGATGATCTGCATCTCGCGCCGCAGTGACCTTAAACCGTTTCGAGAAAGCTCAAGTATGTCGTGCCCCTCAAAAAGAACCGTACCTGCGGTAGGTTCTGTGAGACGAAGAAGGCAGCGGCCGGCGGTTGATTTCCCGCATCCCGACTCGCCGACAAGTCCAAGTGTCTCGCCGCGGCGGATCGAGAATGAAACATCCTCAACGGCTTGGACAACATCCTGGCTGCCTTCGACCGCAAAATGCTTTACAAGGCCGTGAGCCTCGATCAAGACGTCGTCTATTGCTGTCGCCGCAGCATTCTCCATATCCTATTTTGCGGCAGCGGACGCCGCGGTTTTATCGTAAAGCACACACCGCACCTTACTGCCGTCGTCGGTCGTAAAGAACGGTATTTCACCTTTTGTGCAGCGTTCCATACGGAATCTGCATCTTGGTGCAAAGTGACAGCCCGGCGGCAGTTCTGTGGGCGAAGGCACGGTTCCCTCGATCGTTTCGAGGCGCTCTATCGTTCCGGCACCGGAGAACGAGACCTTCGGCACGGAGCGAAGCAAGCCTTGCGTATAAGGATGCTTCGGCTTCGCGAACAGCTCGGTTACTACCGACTCTTCGACGATCTTGCCCGTGTACATCACGCAAACTCGGTCGGCGACCTCAGCAACGACTCCAAGATCGTGCGTTATGAGCAGTATCGACAGCTTTCTCTTTTCGCGCAGTTCATTCAGCAGTTCGAGAATTTGTGCCTGTATGGTTACGTCGAGAGCAGTGGTCGGCTCATCGGCGATCAAAAGATCGGGGTCGCACGCCAACGCCATCGCGATCATTATCCTTTGACGCATTCCGCCGGACAACTGATGCGGATAGTCGCCGGCCCGCTGCTCCGGTGCCGGGATCGCAACCTCGCGCATTGCCTCGACCGCGGCAGCCGCGGCAGCTTTCTTATCAAGATGCCGATGCAGGCGGATCGCTTCGGCGATCTGTTCGCCGACCGTATAAACGGGGTTCAGCGATGTCATCGGATCCTGAAAGATCATTGCGATATCGTCTCCGCGTATCGACCGCATTCGATCTTCCGACGCGGTGGTCAACTCTTCGCCTTTAAATTTGATGGAGCCGCCGGCGATCTTTCCCGGAGGGTATATGAGCCGCAGGACCGACATTGCCGTTATCGATTTGCCGCAGCCGGATTCACCGACCAAGCCCAGCAGTTCGCCTTCTTCGATCGAAAAGCTCACACCGTCAACGGCGCGAACCAGCCCGGCACGCGTCGGAAAGTGCGTTCGAAGTTCATCTATCTCGAGCAGCGGCATATAAGGCTTAGACGATCAGAGGCCGGAGCACGGCGTGACGGCCAAATAAAACCTTACTCAAATAAGTTTTTCCTGGCAATGGGCAGACAACCTTAATCATCGCAGATCACTCAAATCAGTGCTAAAATGTCATGCGAGTTGCGTGAGTCTTATGTTCGCTGATCGAGGTACCTCAAGTTTGAAGAATCGAACGTTTTTCCTATTGTCCACTATCGTGCTGCTTACGGCTTTTTCGGCTGCAAGTGTTCCGGCACAGAACGGCGGCGGGTCGGCCGTACGCCCGACCCGCAGCGAAACAGCAACCGTGCCCGACGCCGGTGTCGTTACGACCGACCAAATCGAAGACGATTTCTCAGAAGCTCTTTCTGTCATTGAGGCAAACTACTTTGGCGGCAAAAAGCTTAACTACAACGACGTCGTAAAGACAGCTATAGACTCGGCACTCCACACCCTTGATCCTCATTCGAATTATTTTGACGCGAAAGAGAACGAACAGTTTCGCGTTGACCAAAGCTCTCGTTATTTCGGTATCGGAGCAACCATCGGCGACCTCAGCGATGAAAAAGGCAACGTCATCGCTACATACATAAAGGCGACTTTCGACGGTGCTCCCGCAAATCGAGCCGGGCTTCGATACGGCGACAAGATCGTTGAGGTCAATGGCGTTTCAATGCTCGGCAAGCCATATCCCGAAGTGCGGAATGCCCTTCGCGGGCCTCGCGGAACCATTGCCAAAATGGTCGTCGAGCATCTCGCGACGGGGCAACGAGAAACCGTTGAGATCACACGCGATGCGGTCGCTCAGCCGTCAATAAGCGAAGCCTATATGATCCGCCCGGGTGTCGGGTACATGGCTATGCGCGGCGGATTTAACCAAACGACCTATGCGGAGTTCGTTACCGGAATGCGGCGTCTGAAATCTGAAGGTATGCAGCAGCTTATACTCGATCTTCGGGATAATGGCGGCGGACTTGTCGGACAGGCTTTTTACGTCGCTAAGACATTTCTGTCAAGCGGACAAACCATCTTCACGCAAAGGGGCAGGCTCGAGGGAGTTACCGAACCGTATCGTTCAGACAACCGTTTCCCCGAGCGCGTCCCGCTCGTCGTTCTTGTGAACAGAAACACTGCGTCGGCTTCCGAAATACTTTCGGGAGCATTGCAGGATCATGATCGTGCCTTGATCGTCGGCGAGAGTACATTCGGCAAGGGCCTTGTACAAAATCCGTTCCAACTAGATTACGGCTCGATGCTTCTGCTCACGATCGCAAAGTATGAAACGCCGTCAGGCCGCCTGATCCAGCGCGATTATTCGAACGGCGAGCTTTACAATTACTACACCGAGGGCGGCTCGCTTCGTGACGAGAACGATCTGAATAAGCACAGCGGACCTGCGAGCAAAACGGACACAGGACGCAGTGTGTTTAGCGGCGGCGGCATCAATCCCGATGTTGACGTCAAGCCGCAAACGATACCGATCGAACGCGCCAGGATCGAAAATCGTATGGCAAGCCCGATATTTGCCTTTGCGATGAACCTCGTTACAGGCCGCGTCAAAGGGTTTGAGAACTATAAGATCGAAAGGCCTATATTATTCGACTATGACATTAAAAAGACCGATTATCCCGTGACCCAAGGCCTTTACAATGCCTACAAGCAGTTTGCCGCGACCAATTACAAGATCAGCGGAGCCGCTACGGACAGCGAACGCGAATTTGTAGAGCGAATGCTGAGGACGGAGCTCATAACTGCAGCTTTCGGTTCACAAACATCGCAGCAGGTATTCAATGAATACGACACTACGCTTCTTAGGGGTATAGAGCTTCTTCCGCAAGCAAAGGCCCTTGCGATAGAAGCGATGAAGGCCCGGAACACTACGCCGGATCCGGTTAACTAAGCAACTCATTCGATAAAAGACGGCGGCAGTTCTTCGCATGGAGGAACTGCCGCCGAATTCTATTGCTCTGCGCCCTATTGCATTATCCAGCTGAACAGCAAATAGATCAGGTAGCCGACCGCTATCAAGAGGACGATCCCGAAAACAGCTAAGCCGCCAACGAATAACTTGAATTTTTTATAGCGCCCCTCATCCGGCGGCGAAAGTTGATTCTGGGGAAAATATGGCGGCGGTCGATTCATAAAACACTCCTTTTCTGATTAACGCGGCAATGGCCTTTCGATATTGGCAAGGCCGTAGGCGAGCACGGACACAAGCGAAGCGTTCTGCGCGAACTCTTCCGGTATCACCTTATCAAGCGTGTCTGCCGCAGTATGATGATAGTTAAAATAAGTCCGCTCGTCGAACCAAGGTGCAAAACTCGGAACGCCCTGCCTTGTCAAAGGGCTAATATCCGCACCCACGCCGTCGCGCCATTGAGACAGGCCGGCTCCCTGAGCGGACAATACCTTCGAGATCGGCTGAAGGTAAGCGAGAGCATTACGATCGCCGGCAAAAGAGAATCCTAAAGGATGCGAGGCTCCAAGGTCGGCCTCGATCGCGGCAAAGTGGTTGGCGTAGTTGCCTTTCTCGGCCTCGGCATACGCAGCACTGCCGCGTCCGCCGTTCTCTTCGTTCATCCATGCGATCACGCGAATGGTTCGTTTCGGACGAAGGCCGAGGGCTCTTAGCGCCGCCGGAACCGACATTGCGGCGGCAACGCCTGCCGCATCGTCGATGGCGCCACGGCCCGTATCCCACGAATCAAGGTGCCCCGAAACGATCACAATCTCGTCCGATCGTTCGGTACCTTTAAGATCAGCTATCACGTTGTAGCTTTCGACATCGGGAAGCGTTTGCGGCCGAAGTGTCAGATGAACTCGGACCTTTCCCTCCTTTGCCAGCCATGCAAGCGTTTCAGCGTCTTCGAAGCTGACGGCCGCGGCCGGGACCTTCGGAACGCCGTCTTCGTAACCCATTGAACCCGTGTGTGCCAGCCTATTCTGATTCGCACCGGCACTGCGAACCAAAGCTGCAACGGCACCAAGCTTCGCCGCTGCGATCGCACCGGCAAAGCGATACTGAACGGCATCGCCATAGGCAGCGAGGCCAAAGCCGCTGTTCGCCATTGCAGTATCGAATTTGTGGTTGAACAATACGATCTTACCGGCGACGCCACCGCGACCGAGCCGTTCCAGCTCCTCAAAATCCTGTACGACCACGATGTCTGCCGTAACACCTTCGGGCGGCGTCGCCACGCTGCCGCCAAGCGTGGTGAGTACGATATTCTGCGTCGTCGCAGGCGTCATACCGGGCCAAGAGACGATCTCGGCGCGTTCCTCACCCCGAACCCAATGCGGCACCATACATTTCTGCAGCCGGACATCGAGGCCGAGCTTTCGCAGTTCCGCCGCCACATATTCCACAGCCTTTGCGGCCTGAGGCGAACCTGAGAGGCGCGCGCCGATGTTGTTGGAAAGGTATGCGACCTGTCGGTAGCCGTAATCACTTGCGAGTACGTGATCACGAATTCTCTCCATCGCACTAAGCGTGCCGGCTGAATACAACTGAGGCGTCGGCGATGGGGCCTGAGCAAGCAGTGATGAGGTGAGTACGAGCGAAAATACGGCGATCAATACGGTTCTCATTGGACAATCATAATCGCTTGCAATTCTTTCTTGCAATTTCTTATGCGATAATATCGGCGAAGATCATTCTACGAGGTATGCCAATGAAACGATTGTTGATCGCTCTGACCGTGCTTTTCGCAGTGACCGGTCTCGCTCTTGCTCAAGCTCCGTTCACCGTAAAAGACCTTATCGCAATGAAGCGTGTCGCTGACCCGCGCGTTTCGCCTGACGGCAGGACGGTGCTGTACACCGTCGGTGTTGTTGACCTTGCGTCGAACAAAACGCTTACGCAGATATACTCCCGTCCGGTTTCCGGCGGCGCAGAAAGGCAATTGACGAACGACTCAAGCTCATCGAGCCAGCCGCGTTGGTCGCCTGACGGTAAGCGGATCGCTTTCGTTCACGGCGGCCAGATTTGGACTATGGACCCGAACGGTTCCGACCGCCGCCAAGTTACGAGTCTGTCAACAGGTGCCGGCGGGCCGGTTTGGTCCCGCGACGGCAAGCAGATCGCCTTCGGTTCAGACGTTTATCCGGAATGCACTTCTGATGCCTGCAATAAAGCCGAAGCGGAAAAGGCTGAGAACAGCAAGGTCAAAGCCCATGTGACCGAACGCCTTTTGTTCCGTCATTGGGTAGAGTGGCGCGATCGACTGCGTACACATGTTTTTGTCGTCTCATCGAGCGGCGGCATTGCGCGTGATGTAACACCGGGCGACTTCGATGCTCCGCCTTACGGCGCGGCGACGGGCGTCGATTATACGTTCACTCCTGACGGTAGCGGTATCGTATTCTTGCGGAATCCCGATAAGGTTGAGGCCCTTTCAACGAACAGCGACATTTATATCGCATCGCTGTCGAAAGGCGAGGCAAAAAATATAACCGCAGCGAACCACGGCTACGACGCATCGCCGATGTACACGCCGGACGGCAGATATTTGCTCTATCGGTCGCAAGCGACCGCCACTTTCGAGGCTGACCGCTGGCGAATAATGCGTTACGACCCAAAGACCGGTGAAAGTGTTGAACTGACTCGCGGGTTTGACCAGCAAGTTGATGAATTTACCATCTCACCCGACAGTAAAACGGTCTATTTCACAGCGGGTCAACGCGGCAAAGCTCCGATCTTTAGTGTACCCGTTGAACCTGACTTCCGGCTCCGCATCGCCACGCACGTTTCACCGGTGGTGAACAAGATATTTGCCTCATCCCTAAATGTTTCGGGCGACGGCAGTACGATCGTTTTTATTGCAAGCTCGAACGCCGCGCCTGCTGATGTGATGAAGGTTGCGGCCACCGGTTCCGGCCTTGAGGCTTTGACAGCCGCAAACAGGGACGCATTGCAAAAATTCGGCTTAAAGGCAGCCGAAGATGTCGAATGGACAGGTGCGGTCAACCGCAAGATCCATGGCTTTATCCTAAAACCGGCAAATTTTGACGTCTCGAAGAAGTATCCGCTTCTGGTTCTGATCCACGGCGGGCCGCAGGGAGCGTGGAATGATAACTGGGGCTATCGTTGGAATCCGCAGATATTTGCAAATGCGGGTTATGTCGTTTTTATGCCAAATCCGCGAGGTTCGACCGGTTACGGGCAGCAGTTCGTAAACGAGATCACCGGTGATTGGGGCGGTAAAGCGTTCGTTGACATCAGCAATGGTGTAGCGATGGCCGTGAAGCTCCCATTTATCGATAAAGGCCGTATTGGCGCCGCGGGAGCCAGTTACGGCGGCTATATGGTTGATTGGCTGCTCGGCCACAATAACGATCCGCGCTTCAAATATAAGGCGTTTGTATCGCACGCGGGCGTTTATAATCTCGAAAGTATGTCCACTGCGACCGAAGAGCTCTGGTTCGTTAATTGGGAATTCAAAGGTTTTCCGTGGGAGAACCGTGTGAACTACGAACGATGGTCGCCAAGCCGATTCGCAAAGAATTTTGATACGCCGACCCTCGTAACGGCCGGCGAGATCGATTACAGAGTTCCGGTCGATCAGAGCTATCAGCTTTTCACAACGCTGCAATTGCGAAATGTGCCGTCAAAGCTCCTGGTCTTTCCGGATGAAGGCCATTGGATACAGAAGCCGCAGAACTCCGAACTTTGGTACAACAATGTCCTTAATTGGTTCAACAAATACCTCAAGTAGGCCTTTATGAGATTTAATAAATTTTTTACGGCGGTACTCTGTACCGCCATTCTGTATATTTTTGCGCTTTCGGTTGGCGGACAAGAACCGGCGAATTTCGACCGGCCGCACGACTTTGATGTTCAGCACTATAAGATAGGCGTGAATTTTGATCGTGCAGCAAAGAAGGTTCTCGGCGATACGACCGTAACGCTGAAACCGACCATCAGCGGCCTTAAGCAGTTCGAGCTTGATGCAGTAGGCTTCGCATTCAGTTCAGTTACGCTTGAGTTGACCGGCAAGCCATTGGCATTTGCCGCGAAGCCGAACTCTGTGGTCGTTACACTCGACCGCGCATATCAGCCTTCCGAAACGATCGCTGTCCGATTCATTTATACAGCAACACCAAAAAAGGGAGTTTATTTTGTAGATGAGGAAAAGGAAGGGCCGCACAAACACTCCGCACAAATATGGACACAGGGTGAGCCTGACGAGGCGCGGCATTGGTTCCCTTCGTTCGATTTTCCCAGTGATAAAGCCACGACCGAAGAGATCATCACGGCAAACTCTGATGAGACGGTTGTCGGGAACGGCGAACTTCTCGGGAAAAGTGATGCGGGCGGCGGCAAGAGTGTATGGCATTTTAAGATGCCCGTTGCCCACTCGACCTATCTTGTCTCATTTGTGATCGGTAAATATGTTCGCATAGACGATAAATTCAAGGACGTGCCGCTCGGGTTTTATGTGTATCCGGAAAAAGAAGCAACCGCACATTTGGCGTTCGATGACACGAAGAAGATGATGGCGGTCTTTGAGAAGGTGACCGGCGTGCCGTTCCCGTACAACAAATACGACCAAACCGTAGTGGCTCAATTCCAATTCGGCGGTATGGAGAATATCACTGCAACCACATTCTCTGACGCTGATATCTTTCTTGCGGATTTTGAATTCGGCCGCTCGCTTACCGTCGATCTTGTATCACACGAACTCGCCCACTCGTGGTTCGGCGACCTTGTAACCTGTAAGAACTGGGCGGAATTGTGGCTTAATGAAGGCTTTGCGACCTATATGGAAGCGGTGTATCGCGAAGAATCGATGGGACGAGACGCTTACCTGACCAAGGTGCGTTCCGATGCAGCGCAGTTCATCGTGAATGACATGGTTACAAAGAGGCGCCACGGCCTTTACAATTTGCGGGCCGGCGAGATGGATAAGTTGTTCGATGTCTCGGCCGTAACATATAACAAAGGCGGCGTTATACTACACATGCTGCGCGAACAGATCGGCACAGAAAACTTTTGGAAGGGCGTCAATGCCTATCTGAACGCCCATAAATTTGGCAGCGTTACCACTCCCGACCTTCGCAAAGCTATGGAGACTGCGTCCGGGCAAGACCTGGGATGGTTCTTCGACCAATGGGTTTACCATTCGGGTGCCCCATATCTGACAGTAACGCCGACCTACACGGCCTCAAAAAAGAAGCTGACATTGAGGGTCGTCCAGACGCAGCAGGCCGATGCGATAGTACCCGCCGTCTTTCGCCTTCCGCTTGATATCGAGATCAAGACAGCCGCGGGAAAGATCGTGATGCCGGTCGAAGTGACAAAACGCATCGATTCATTCACCTTCGATCTTTCCGGTAGGCCGTCTGCCGTCACACTCGACCCGGAAATGAAGGTTCCCGCGACGAACACCAAGGTCCAGAAGATACTTTATCGAAAATAGTTCGCGTCAAAGATAAAAAGGTTCCGCTCTTGCGAACGGAACCTTTGCTCTTTGAGAAGACGGATGTCTGCTTCATACGTTGAAAAAGAAGAGCAGGAAGCACGCTCGAACCACTGCCTTATATCGGCGGATCCGTCTTTGTAACTTCTTTGCCACACCTACGAGGTTAGCTGCCGGGCTAGGAACGAAAGAGTATCCCCGCATCACGCTGATGCCTCGCCCCGTTCCGGAAAATACCGGAAATTGGGTCCCCCGCGTCGGTTCACGATGAACCGGCCTCGGTGATCGACTTTTCAACATGATGATATTAGCACAGAAATATCGCCAACTTCAAGACAAAATATAAATTACGCCGGTTTATACAATTGATACAGCATAAGATACACGATCACGCCCGTGATCGAGACATACATCCATATCGGAAGGACGAACTGCGCGATCTTTTTGTGTCCGGCCAGCCGGCCTTTCAGCGCCCAGTACATAATGAACACTACAAAAGGAGCGACAAGCGCGGCGAGGATCGTATGGGATGTCAATATCGTGAAGTATATCGGCCGTGCAAGCCCTTCGCCCAAGAACTTCGTCGGCCCGAATCCGAAATAATATGTCTTTAGCGTGTGAAGCGTAATGTACGAGACCATGAACAAGGCAGAAACGACCCCGGCTGAGATCATGCATGTCCGATGTGCACCATTGCGGCCTTTTACAATAAAGATAAAGCCGGCGATCAGGAATAATGTGCTGATACAGTTGAGTACAGCGTTTATGTGAGGCAATGTTTCGAGCATCATTTCCAGTATGCAAGAAGGAAAAGCAACACAGCCCAAAGGACGCCCATAAAATGCCAGTACCAGCCGATAACACGAACCATTGCCTGCCGCCTTTCGACCTCGTACGGGCCGTCGACCGGCTTCCATGCCTTGTAAAGAAGGCTTCCCAAAGCCGCCATTCCGCCGGAAACATGGGCAGCATGAACCGCGGTAAGAAGGTAGAAAAAGCCCGAATAAGGATTACCGCTGAGATAGTATCCGCGCTGCATCAGCTCAAACCAAAGCACAAGCTGCGAAGCGATAAAAAGCCCGCCGAGTCCCGCCGTGGCCTTCAGCAGCGTTCTCGCCCGGGCGTGTTCACCTGCGATATAGCGGCGCTCGAACAGAACGTAAGTAATACTGCTTGATAAAATAAGTATTGAGCTGATCCAGACTTGGAACGGCACCGAAAAAGGCTGCCATTCCGCCGCTTTGTTGGTTTCAAGAACGACGTATGCGGCAAAAAGTCCGCCAAAGGTCATTAGGACCACGATAAGAAGAAATCCGGTCAGGATTCGGTAACGCGCGGGGTAGGAGTCACGCATCCACTCATCATTGCCTTCGTCGCCATCAGAGCCGCCTCCGCCGCCTCTTCCTCCGCGGCCGCCGGAACCGCCGTCGCCGGTACCGATCGAAATACCGGATCGTTCCGCAGGATCTTCGGCAAGGGCGATATCGTCAAGTGTATCTACTGTGCCTACATTCATTGCTCTAGTTCTTGTCAGCAACCATCAAAATATAAAGTAGCGGAAGATAAGTTATGGTTACAAAAAAGAGCCTCCGCGCGGCTGCATCCGTTCGCTTCAACGCGGCTCGGATGCTTTCGATAAGGTGCCAAACACCCAGTATCGAGGCACCCATTAAGAAGACCTTGCCCGAAAGCCCTATAAAATACGGCGATAAGCTGATCGGCAAGAGCATTATGGTGAACAGAAGTATCTGCCGGAACGTAAGCCGCCCGCTCGCATCGATCACCGGCAGCATGCGAATGCCGCCCTTGCGGTATTGCTCGCGAAGGTAATAAGCAATTGCGAAAAAATGAGGGAATTGCCAAACTGTCTGCAATGCGAACAATGCCCATGCCGCCATGCTTATTTCATTGGCGGCGGCGGTCCAGCCCATTAGCGGCGGCAAGGCTCCTGAGATCGCCCCGACGGCTGTAGCCGCAGTGGTCCGTGTCTTAAGCGGCGTATAAATGAGTACGTAAACTACAATAACCGCTAATCCAAGTACCGCAGTCAACGTGTTAACAGCAACGAACAGATAAATTTCCGCTGCGGTGCAGTGCAGGATCCCAAAGATCAGGGCTTCAGTGACCGTCAGCCGCCGTGTTGGCAGCGGTCGCCACGCTGTGCGGTCCATAAAACGGTCAATGTCGCGTTCGATGACCTGATTTAGCGATGCAACGCCGAAAAACAGCAGCGTGATCGCGATCATTGCGTTCAGAAACAGAACGATATTGAACGGTGAACTTGAACCCAGATAGAACCCCGCGGCAGTCGTTGCGAGAACGAGCACAGCTACGCGGCCTTTCGTCAGGTCATAAAAAGCACGGAGCTTTGCGCCTAAGCTTGCAGTTCCGATATGACCGGTATTTATATCGACAGATGCCATTCAAAAAAGCGGATCGAACCGTAAGCTATTAGCATACCGTTTAGCCTTTCGTTCTACAAATTTCCGCGGCCGTCGCCGGCGTACGCAAAAGCCGTCTATTTGGTCGTTATGCGGATGACTTTAGCTATCCGGCGTGATAGTCTATCCTCAAGTAAATGGCTGCCGCAGAACAAAAGATCCGGCCCGCCCGGACACCACGAATCACGGTCTCCTTCCTTTTCGAACGTTTTTCCGAATTTATCAGTTCAGTTCGTTTTGGCATCATCCTGCTTTGCCTGCTGGTGCTGTTCTCGATGATCGGGATGCTCATAATGCAGCAGAACGTTGAAGGGTTCGATGCGTTCTATGTTTCCCTTACACCGGCTGAGAAGATCGTATATGGACGGCTCGGCTTTTTTGATATTTACCATAGCTGGTATTTCAATTTCCTCCTGCTGATCCTTTCGCTGAACATCATTCTCGCATCGATCGATCATTTTCCGGCGGCATGGAGCTATATTGTCGATCCTATGCGGACCGCCACACGCAATTGGCTCGATTCGCAGAAGGAACACACGGCGTTCACGGTCAAAGCCGAAAGCATTGATGATATTACCCAACGGGTCAGCAGCGTTTTTTCAAAGACCGGTTTCACGCCGGTGGTATCAGAGACCCAGGACCTGCAATACGGCGTAGATGCTGACGGGAAAAAAGACTTCTCTGTCATTACGGAGCATCGTTCGCACATCGTGTTCGGTCAAAGGGGCAAATGGAATCGGCTTGGGGCATACATTGTGCATACGTTCCTCCTCACGCTGTTTCTCGGCCACTTTGTCGCATTAAGGACCGGATTTGACGCGGACCTGAGGCTCGAGCCTGGGGTCGTTACCGATCAGATCCAAATGATCGAATATAACCTCGATCAGAAATCTCGCTATAACGTACAGCTGCCGTTCAATATCGAGTGTACCGATATCCAGCAAACGCTGATAAATCCGGGCGGAGCGATCGATGTAACAAATACTCTCGACTGGCGTACTCAGATGAAGATCGAAGATCCGCAGTACGGCACCCGCATCGCAAATGTGAGCTTGAATGAGCCTTACACATACAGAGGCTACAGATTCTTTCAGGCTCAAACCATTCCGCTGGGTTCGGCACGCAATGCCACGATAGAATTGACGCCGCAAAAAGGCGGCGAACCGCTGACCATCGACCTCGCACGCGGTGCATCGACGACGCTTGTCGACGGCACAAAGGTGACGTTCAGCGAATTCCAGCCTGACTTTACGTTCGGCTCTGACGGTAAACCCACGACGCGAAGCGGCGATTACAACAATCCTGTTGCGATCCTTACCGTAAAACCTGACGGTCAGCCTGCCCAAAGCGTCTTTGCCTTTGCACAGAAGCTTGGCGACAATGTGCCTGTCGCGGCACCGAAATTGGGTTATAAGTGGCATCTGGCCAATTTTGAAAAAGTTCCCTCAGCACATGTACTCTCTATAAAATACGACCCCTTCGACGGAGCCTTTATCGCATGGTATATCGGCGGTTTCGGGCTTATAGCGGCCTTAGGGTTCGTATTCTTTATCTCGCATCAAAGGCTTTGGGTTCGTATCGAGCCGACCGGCGACGGCCGCTACGAGATCCTTGCTGCGGGTCACACAAATCGAAATCCATTCGGATTTGAGGATAAATTCAAACAATTCGTCGAAGATCTAAGAGGTGAACTAGGATGACCGAATACGCTGAACTTCCCTATGTTCCTGTCAGGGAGTCTGCTACCAAGGTGTTTATGCCCGCACTGATCGTGATCGTGGCGTCGTTTGCGATGCTTGCGCTTCGGATGGAGGTCGGGGCTTCTTTTATTAGTGACGGCGCTCTGATGATGCTTGCTCTTGCTTGCTACATTCTTGCTGCATTGTTCCAATTGACAAATCTTTGGGCACCGTCATCAATGTCGGAGAAGATAGCCTATTGGGGGGCTTGTCTGGGTGTCTTTTTCAATCTTTCAAGCTGGCTCGTCCGCTGGGTAGCATTCTACGAGCACGAGATCGCAATTATGCGCGAGAGCGGAAATCAGGCAACGCCGTGGATCTTCCGCTATATTCCGTTCGCAAATTTGTACGATCTCAGCCTCGCTTTTGCGTTCGGAGCAGGCATTGCAAGCATACTCTTTGCTAAACGCAGGAGTTTTCGGATGATAACGGCGTTCACGCTTCCGCTTGCGGCACTGATCCTCTCGCTTGCACGCTTTATCGGCGGTGAGTTCGTCAATCTGCCGCCGGTACTTGATTCTTATTGGCGGCCGATCCACGTCGGAACGGCATCATTGAGCTATGGCGTCGCCCTCGTATGTTTTGCGGTAGCGGTCATTTATCTGCTTAAGGACGGCGTCAAGGTCGAGGCAATGGCCATTTGGTCGAGCCTTTTTGCCTTTAGCGTAATTGCGACGGTCAGCAAATTCTCAGTTTTCTCGGCATTGGTTTATCGGGCAGGCCTCTTTGTTCAGACCAATGACGGAGCAAAGCCGTTCACGGCGCCGTTCCGGCTTGACCTTCCGTACGCAGGGCCTGCACTGGCTCTTGCAGGGGCCTTGCTCGCGGGTGTTATCGTTGCATATTCGATCTACATTTTCAGGAACAGTATCGCCGCGCAAAAGATCGGCCGCATACTTCTCATAGCGGCGTTTGCGATGCAGATCGTCTCACTTGGCATCGTTATCAGCGGCATCAAGACCACCGACGGCGTTTACAGCAAGCTTCAAACGCAGCTTGCGGCTGACCCGTATCAAATGACCGTCGCGGGAATGGCACTGGCCGAGAACCAGCAAATGACCGCTCAGGAGCTTTCTGCGCTCACGGCAACGCAATACGATCAGATGGCGAAGAACTATTTGCAGCGCGTCGGTGATCGTCTCTATCTGAGCCTGAATACCAATCCCGTGGAGGTCGCTGCCCTCCTCACGGCGATCGTCGGAACATTCTTTGTCATTCTGTTCGGGATCAAGACGGAGAAACTCCGGGCGCACCTTCCGAGTCTTGACGCTCTGGACAGCCTTATGTACAAAACCGGCTGCCTCGCGTTCGCGGGACTTGCGATGTTGCTGATCACAGGGGCAATATGGGCGAACGAATCATGGGGCCGGCCGTGGGGGTTTGACTCGAAAGAGACCGGTGCACTTGTGGCGTGGCTGACCTATGCGGGATTTATTCACGCACGCATTTCGCGCGGCTGGAAAGGCAGGCCGTCGGCGTATTTTGCGATCGCCGGCTTCCTGTTTGTGATCTTTACTTATCTCGGCGTGAGCTACTTATTGAAGGGGCTGCACAGCTATGTCTAGGGCGTGTCGATCGCGAATTTGTCTATCGTAAAAAGCGAATAGGTTGCCGATCGGCCGTCCTTTAACACGACAACAAGGTTCGAGCCTTCGATAGTAACTTTCTCGATCTCGGTCATAGGACGATCGATCTTTCGGCCGTCCTTGAACACTACCAAGAGCCTGATCTGCATAAGCGGGTCAGGCTTTTTCTTGTCAACGGGCGGGTTTTCACGCACAGCAGCCGCGGCCTTTTCGCCCTTTCGCTGTTCTTTGCGTGGCGGGCTATCAACCGGCTTCTTCGGAGCGGCCTTAGACTCTCCCTTCTTCACGGTCTCGGACGTACTATCTTTTTTAACAGACGGCCGCGATCCTGCCGACGAAACGATCTTCGACTTTTGTGCGATCACGAGTGAAGGCGTTGGACGCGCAGCCGCTTCATCCTTTTTCGGCGATAGCTCATTTACTGTTTCAGGCTTTTTCCGTTCGATGATCGTACCAACAGAATTCACCTTTGTATCAGTTTCCTGTGTTGAAGCAACTCTCGGCGCTTCCGCTGCCGCTGCTGATCGTGCTGCGACAAAACCACCGCCAAATTTGATCTGAAACGTTGCCGGATCGTCACCCGGAGGGCGGCCTTGGATGCGCAGTAGCAGATTCTCGGGCTTTCGGAGATAGATCAGCTTTCCGGTTTCATTCACCTGACCGTCCGAATAAATTACGATCTTTGCAAGCGGCTGCATTCCCTCGGCAATAAAAATGTCTATATCACCGTCAAAATGCTTTGTAATGACACTGACGAACATATCGCCGCGGTCGCCGCCGAAGGCGAAGTAATATGTCGTCAGCCGAGCATCGCCGATATCACGCGGCTTGACCGTTCCGGAAACGGCATTGGTTTCAAGCGGAGTAGGAAAATTGACATCGCTCGATTGACCCACAGCAGTGATGCTTGCTGCGAAGGAGAAAATGCAGATGAATATTGATCTTAACGACATTTACGCGAGGTCTTTGCGAAAATGCACAAGGCGCGCCGATTCATGATATCCGAGGCGTATATGTGCGGCGATACTATCCTCATTACCAAGTTCCGTATCAGAAGCCATCTCGATGCAGCCGGAATCATGAGCCCATTGCTCTGCATTCGCAACAAGTATCCGGCCAACGCCGGTTCGCCTAAATTCCGGCTCAACATACCAACCCTCAAGATAGCCGACGTGATCCGTTTCGCAGTCTTCGGCGAAATTACGGATCGATGCCTCTAAAAAGCCGATAAGTCGATCGCCCTCCGCCGCAACCAGTACGAGCTGCGTTTCCGGATGCCCGCTGATCTCAGCCATTTCCGCGCGATGCTCCGCTTCGGGCGTCTGATCCCAAAGCAGCATCCTGAGCCGCAGCCAGTCACTCGCATCTTCAGCCTTAGCAGGCCTTATAACGACCTCAAGTGGTGCCATTAAAAAGAGATGATAGCAGTAAATGCCCGGCCGGTAAATAAGAAATGCCGGCATGAGCACCGGCATTTCCACTGAAACGATCGTTGCGGATCAGCCGGCCTTCGCGGCTTGAGCCTTACCGCTCAAAACCTCGAGCGCCTTCTTAAGCTGAATATCCTCATCCGAAGCAGCGGCCTTTGGTGTTGGGGTCGGCGTTGGCGTCGCATTCGGATCGGTCGGGTTCTCAACCAAGGTTGAAGGGTCGAGCGGCTCCGGAATATCCGTACGTTTGACCTCGATCGACGGCTTAATACCCATTGAATCCTTATTCTCGCCCAAGAACGGCTTACCGTCGCCGGACGCCCATCGTGCAACGGTAAGCAGCAGGCCGTCGCCGCTCTTCAGCGTGAACAATTGCTGTTCGGTCCCCGCGCCGAACGTCCTCTCGCCAATAACCTCTCCGCGTTTCTTTTCATTGAAGGCTGCCGCGACCGCTTCGGCCGCACCCGCGGTGCTCAAATTGACAAGCACGGCCGCTTCGCCGTCGAATATCGTTTTTGCAGGGTCAGCACTGTAGGACTTCAGCACCTTACCTTCCTGTCCTTGGATCGTCGCCAATACACCATCCTTTATAAACAGATTGGCAACGGCGGCGCCTTCGTCGAGCTTTCCGCCGGCAACGCCTCGAAGGTCAAGGATGATCTTTTCGACGCCCTGTTTCTTGAGCGATTCAATATTGCTGCGAATATCTGCCGATTCACCTTCTTCAAGGCTGAAAACCTTAACAACTCCGATCTTACCGGCTTCGATGCGGCTTTCGGCCTTCGGAATAGTATAGGAGCCGCGCGTTACCTTGATCGTCTGCGGCTTCTCAGTAGAACGCAGAACACGGAGCGCGACCTGTGTGTCGGGTTTGCCCAGGACGATCTGTACAGCATCATAAAGTGAAACATCTCGTGATGCCTTGCCGTCAATATACTCGATAACATCGCCCGCCTTTATTCCGGCTTTGTCTGCAGGCCCGCCCTTAACCACCGATACCACATACAAAAAGCCCGAAACCTGTGAAAACTCAGCTCCGATGCCAACTTTCCCTTCGCTCGGCCCGGCTCTGTATTCCTTTACTTGCTCAGGCGTTAGATATGATGAATACGGATCAAGGCCTGCGGGTAGCCCTCGCAATGCTCCAAGCCGTACCTTCGACATATCGGGATCGTCAACGTAATCATTCTGGATATGCTGAAGAACTGCATCGAGAAGCCGGAGTTGCGATTGCTTATCATTGCCTGCCTGCTGTGCATTTGCGTTCAGCAGCGAACCGACGAGCGGCAATCCGCCCACGACGGCGTAAAGAGCAATAGCTCCGGAGATCAAAAGAACGGACAGTTTGCCGCGAAATGACATATAATACCCCAACAGGTCTTACTGCAAAGTAATTATCATTGATACCTTGACTTCGTGCAACAAAAGGAAATAACTAATTCCCCCGAAATTACAAAAGCGGCGGTCGATCTGCCGGGCAGGATAATTGCGCTCGATCCCGGCACAAAACGGATCGGCATTGCTATATGTGACGAATCCCGCATCACGATCCGGCCATTGCCCTATTTCGCCCGGTCGAGTTGGAAAAAACTCCTTTCACACGTCACAAGGCTTATCGGTGACTTTGATGCGAAGATGTTGGTCATCGGTTTGCCGCTTGCTTCGGATGGAGCGGAACAGGATATGTCCGTTGAGGCACGCGATATGGCCCGTAAATTCAGCCTTTCGCTCACAATTCCAGTAATACTTCAGGACGAGCGTGTAACGTCATACGAGGCGAAGCGCCGCTTGTGGGAGCGCGGGCTAAGTCTCAAAGAGGCCAAGGAATTCGTTGACAGTGAAGCCGCCTGCGTGATCCTGGAAGATCTTTTGGCGTCGTCATCGTCCGCAGCCGCAAGGAAATAGGAACACAATATGCTTAACGCGGATGCAGCACGACCGTTGCTTTTGCCGCAGCCGATATAGCCGCGTCGCTGAACGGGAATGCGGCGGACGTCCCAAGCCGCCACAGATCGAACTGATCTTTATAATGGGGTGAAGACGGCAAACCGCTTTCGCCGAGCGGGATCAAATGCCGCGTCACATCCCAGTTACCGGGCGAAGCGATCAGCCGCATTGATACGCTCGAACCGACATTCGGCGATTGTCCGCTTCCTGCGATACCGACCGACGGCGTTGCGAATTGTTTTCCGATCAAGGGCAGGCCGGCCAGCGGATGCGGAAAATTCGAAACGAAGACGCTGCCCCACGTCCGATCTGCACCGATCTTCTTGCTCTGCTCATCGTCGCAGCCCTTGATCAGATCGTTGAATGAGTTCACATTCGGCGGCAGCCAATAATTCAATTCGTTCTGCAATGCGGGAAGAAGCACCCGCTCGCGGATCATTGATGCCGGGGCGGGCTTGAATGCGTCCGCCATCTTGCCCGCAACGCAGTTCCGAATGCTGTCGATCAGTAACGCGGTATGACTCTGCGGCTCCATCTCGCCGTCCCATTTTTTTAGCTCCGCAAGCGTCGATGGCGAAACCGCCCCGCGTTTCTGTACCTCTTCGGAGAATTTCACGAGCGGAATATTATACGCACTCAACTGAACGTCACGAACGTCGTCCATATCAAGAGCTTTCTTTGCGGAGAGCATATCCAATATCCGCCTTGCCCTCCAGGGTGCCGCCGCTCCGCGTGAGATCTGTTGGTATTTGTACGACGTTCCGACGATCCGTTGATTCGCAGTAACTATCAGCCCGCTTGGCGGGTCGAACAAATGCGGTAACTCGCCAAACGGGATATTGCCGATCCAGTCGCCGTCCCTTGTTGAGCCGTCATAGGGCAGCGATCCGTCGCCTTTGCGTCTGATCGGGATGCGTCCGGCCGCATACCAACCGATGTGGCCTTTAACGTCGGCATAAACGAAGTTCTGGGCAGGGCCGCCGTATGTTTTCACCGCGTCTTTGAAGCTTTTCCAGTCCTTCGCCCGATCGAGTTGAAAGAACGCTTCAAACTCGGCATTATTGGGGTCAAACGCGGTCCATTTCAGAGAATACTTTTCGTCGCCTTCATCCGTAATGATCACGCCGTTGTGCGTTTCGACAACATCCAAGACAACCGTTTCAGTAGCGGTGGATGAAAATCCTTTCCGCACAAGGATATTCTCCCTTCGTGCGTTGGGAGCCTTCCAACCGTCCGGTGTCTTTACCTCGCCTTTTTCGTTAAAGGTCTCAAGGTAAACATCCTGCACATCAGGCCCGACATTAGTTGCACCCCAGGCGATCGCGTCGTTGTGTCCGAGAATGATGCCGGGTACGCCCGGGATCGTTACCCCTGCGACGTGTACCGCCGGCGACGCCAATTCGCTCAGGTACCAGATCCCCGGAGCAGAAGCCGCCAGATGAGGATCGTTCGCCAAGATTGGCTTGCCGTCCACGCTGCGTTTGCCCGAGATCACCCAGTTATTGCTGGCTGCGAGTTCATCAGCAAAAAGACCGACCTGAGTGAGGGCAGCCTCCCGGATCTCTGCATCCGCAACTACTGATCGTAAAAGGCCGCCCGACACGCTGACGCCGGATCGAGTTGGCCTTCGGTCGATCTTCACGTCTTTACCATAAAGGACGACATCATAGGGCGTTACATTTACTTTCAGATCAGCGACCTTATTTGCCGGCAGCGTTTTACGAATATTCGCTTCGAGCAGATCATAGCTCCAAGTTGTGCTTAATGCATCAGCAAGGATCTTGCCGACGACTATCGTGTCTGTCGCTTCCCACGGGCGGGGCCTATAGCCGAGTATCTGAAATTCAGGCGGGAGAGTTTTTGCATCGAGGGTCGAAACGTACGCATTGACTCCGGCCGCATACGCGTTGAGGGCCTCGCGAAGCTGCGGGCTGAGCGTTGAGAGGCTTTTTTCCGCGATCAATGCGAAGCCAAAGCGTCGGAAGCGCTTATCCTGAGCAAGCGCCCGCTCTCCAAAGATCTCAGCCGTTTCGCCTCGCGCTACACGCCGCAAAAGGTCCATTTGCCACAGCCTGTCGCCGGCCGTAATGTAGCCCTGTGCAAAATACAGATCCTTCTCGTTAGCTGCCTTTATGTATGGAATTCCGCGGCCATCGCGTTGAACGGTTACAGGCCGGGATAGGCCCGCAACAACGAGCTGCGAGTTCTCCGGCTGTGAATGAACCAATGCCGTTAAGCCGGTCAAAAGGATCGCGGCAAAAAATACTTTTTTCATAAGGCCAAATACTCTGCGAAAGCAGGCTAAGTTTGCAATCCCGCCGCTCCGAAACTAAACTCTCAAATGAGTGTGCACCCTTAGCTCAGTTGAATAGAGCGTCTGACTTCGGATCAGAAGGTCGCAGGTTTGAGTCCTGCAGGGTGTACCATCGCTCCGATCGATACTAAATATCCGGAACCCAAAACACACGTCCCGAATGCTCGACCTTTTTTAGGCCAAGCGACGGCAGATCACTCTCCGGCACACCAAGATACGTGAAATGCGGCAGATCGGACGTAACGGTCTGGAACCAGCCATGCTGTGCCAGGACAGCACGGACCGCTGCATTATCAAACTCCTTCACATCAAGAGCAAGCATCGAGAGATGCTGTGACGTGCCCGGCGGAGCGACCGAGTAGATGATCGACTTGTCGAGCGATTTTGCGAAATAGGTACCGTTCTCTTCAAGCCGCAATATTTCCGGTACTTGCTCGAATGGCGAAAGCTTCCTGATACGCGCGGCATCAGCTGCGGAAATACGGCCTTTGCCAACCCAGTATGTCAGGCCGGGATTCACGCGGCTTGCCCATAGTGTTACCGTCTGCTGGTAGCTCCGCCGAGCAGAATCGGCTCCGCGCGGCGAAATTGAGAGGCCTGACCGCCGTGCTTCTCCGATCGCAGCATTAAGTGCATCAAGCGCCGCCGTTTGCAGATCGACGGTAAAGCCGCCCACTGACGCGGTCGCGTGCTTGACGCTGTTCTGAAATGCGTTCACGTCCGCGGCATCGGCGAATACGACCTTGGTCGGCGGCGTAGCTCCGCCGCGAGCAACAAAGACCGCCCCATACTCGCGCAGGAGTAACTGTCCGGCATCGTCGCCGGGCCGGACCATTCCTGACGGAAGGTTCTTGATGAAATCTCCTGAAGAAGCCATTGTCGGGGTCGGTGAAGGCGCCGCCTTTCCTTTCGGCGGCGTTGCGCTCGCGGCAGCAGGCTTCCCTATCGGTTCAGTATCCAAATGCCTCGCGTTTGTCGATCCCATCGACCAGCATGAACAAGCGACAAGCCCGGTCATGGATAGAATTGCCAACTTAAGTTTCATAAGACTATTTTCCTGGCCCGGCAAGGAATTCGCCGACAATATCCCCTGCGGCCGTTATATGCGGCTTCATGAATACATCCGTTTCGATGAACGGAACACGCGAACGGATCGCTCTGTAGATCTCTTCCGTTCCGCTGCCCAGCCGCTTGGCACTCGGATCCTTCCTCTTTCGAAGATCAACGGCCTGCGCGGCACACAGTAATTCAAGGGCCAAGATCGAACGCACATTCTCGACGATCTGCCGCAGTTTTAACCCGGCGGTCGCGCCCATTGAAACATGATCTTCGACATTCGCCGAACTCGGTATCGTATCGACACTTGCGGGATGTGCAAGAACCTTATTCTCCGTGCAAAGCGCGGCCGCCGTGTACTGAACGATCATAAAGCCCGAATTGAGGCCGCCAGATTCGGTGAGAAATGCAGGAAGCACACCGGCGTTCGATGCTTCATCCGTCAGTCGCATTATCCGGCGTTCCGAGATATTGCCCAACTCGGACAACGCGATCGCCAAATAGTCAAAGGCCAATGCCAGAGGCTCGCCATGAAAGTTCCCGCCGCTCACAACCTCGATATTTCCGGCGTCATCGATAAAGATCAGCGGATTATCGGTTACCGAATTCAGTTCGATCCCAAGCAGCCATTCGGCATACAGCACAGCATCGGTGCACGCACCGTGTACCTGCGGAATGCAGCGGAGTGTGTACGCATCCTGTACATTTGTGGGGTCAAAACCGCGTATGAATTCACTGCCTTCAAGTATTTCCCTGAGCCGCTCGGCGCACTCGACCTGCCTCGGATGCGGCCGCAGTTTGTGGATCCGCTCGTCGAATGCCGAAACGGTACCGTTCAGAGCCTCAAGTGAGAGACAGCCGCTGATGTCGGCAAGTTGCGCGATCTTTCGTGCACGAGCAACTTCCAAAATGCCGATCGCCGTCATCACCGTCGTGCCGTTCGTCAGAGCAAGCCCTTCCTTGGCTTTCAACACGATGGGCTGAAGCCCCGCTTTGCTGAGAGCTTCCGCACCTGACAGGATCTCGCCGTTCAACTCCGCCTCGCCTTCGCCTATCAAAACGCAGGCAAAATGTGCCAATGGGGCAAGATCGCCGCTTGCTCCGAGGCTTCCTTTTTCAGGGATCACAGGATGAATGCCGCGGTTCAAGAGTTCGAGAATAAGTTCAAGTGTCTCAGCCCTGATCCCCGAATGGCCGCGAGCAAGCGTATTGGCCCGTATCAGCATTACCGCACGCACGGTAGCCGTATCCAGGGCTTTTCCTACGCCGACCGCGTGGCTAAGTACGATATTTCGTTGGAGCTGTTCGACCTCTTCACGGCTGATCATCTTGTCTTTGAATGCACCGAATCCTGTTGTGATCCCATACGCGATCTCGCCACGATCAAGGAGAGTCTGCACAGCATCGGCAGCACGTTTGACGCTTTTACGAGCGTCATCCGACAGGACAACATACGGCTTTCGCGGTTTGCCGTAGGCGACCGCGAGCACTTGTTCAAAAGACAACTCCGAACCGTTGAGAACAACTGTTTCCATTGGAGATAATGATAGCAGAACTGCGGCCTAGATATTGCCCCTAACCGCCGACCCATTCTTTATGACCGCCATCGGCCGCATGTTGCCGAATTCATAAACTATCTGCCGCAGGTCAGTCTGATCCCATATAAGAAGATCCGCCGCCTTGCCGACTTCGATCGAACCATGCGTCTCGCCCAAACCTATGGCATGGGCAGCATTGATCGTTGCTGCATTCAGCAGCTCGGCCGGGAGCAGCTTCTGATATCGTGCGGCGATAGCCATCGCCATCGGCATAGATGGGCACGGTGCAGAGCCCGGATTATTATCGGTTGAAACAGCAACCGCACAGCCGGCGTCAATAAGCTTTCTCGCCGGTGCAAAGCTCATTTTTCCGCCGCTGAAATTCTCGGTCGGTATTACGATGCCAATCGTGTCGCTTACCGCCAAGCGCGCGATCTCGTCGTCTGATATCGCATCGAGGTGGTCGATCGAAGCAGCATCAAGATCTATCGCCATTTGCGAGCCGCCAAGATTCGTGAACTGATCGACGTGGGCCTTTATACCAAAGCCGATCGCCTTTGCGGCCTCTAAAATGCTGCGCGACCGATCAAGATCGAACGCACTCTTTTCGGTAAAAACATCGCAGAAAAATGGCCTATCCACCTGTACAAAGTGCGAATTTTCGTACCATTGCCACGCTTTCGGAAGCATTTCCCCGCAGATCAAGTCAACATAGCCGTCCGCATCGTTGCGAAACTCCGGCGGCAGCGTGTGTGCCGGAAGAAAGGTCGGAACAATGTCGATCGGATGAGCTTTGTCCAGCGCTTCGATAACGCGAAGCATTTTCAGCTCATTTACCGTATCCAGGCCGTATCCGGTTTTGATCTCACAGGTCGTCGTCCCGCATTCGAGCATCTTCTCAAGCCGGCTTAAGGCCCCCGCGATAAGCTCATCAACGGACGCGCCGCGCGTATTCTCGACCGTTGAAATGATGCCGCCGCCCGCCTCTAATATCTCAAGATATTCGGCACCGCGTATCTTCAGCTCGAATTCCGCGAGCCGATCGCCCGCGAATACGATATGTGTATGCGGATCGACAAAGCCCGGAGTAACGACGCGGCCGCCGGCATTTACGGCCTTCTCGACGGAGTACTTAGGAGCTATCTCATCAGAGTTTCCTGCCGCCACGATCTTGCCGTCAGCTATCGCAACGGCTCCGTCTTCGATCACCGCCGCATCGGCCATCAACGAGCCGTGCTTGGCAACGCGGCTGCCGCCCGCCGTTACTAGCTGCCCTATGTTAATTATCAGAAGATCCGCCTTTTGCATTCTTTACGCTTCCTTATCCCATTAACTCTTGATTTGGCCGAATGGATCTCAGCGACCGGCTCGGCAAGGACATTATGAGTATTTTCAAATTTCTATATGCCATTAGCAAAGAGGCTTTGCATCATTTTATTAGATCGGTATTTCCGCTTATCATAACTTTTGAAAGTTATGAAACGAATCATCCACGCCCCTACGGGAAGCGAATTGACCTGCAAGAATTGGCTGATCGAGGCCGCATATAGAATGATCCAGAATAATTTGGATCCGGATGTAGCGTTCGATCCGGACAATTTGATCGTTTATGGCGGACGCGGAAAAGCTGCCCGGAATTGGGCTTGTTACGACGCGATATTAAGTTCGTTGAAAGAACTGAATGCGGACGAAACGCTGCTCGTGCAATCGGGTAAGCCGGTCGGCGTATTCAAAAGCCATGAGGACGCGCCGCGAGTGCTGATCGCGAATTCGAACATCGTGCCGCATTGGGCGACGCAGGAGCAGTTCGACAAATACGAACGCGAAGGCCTGATGATGTACGGCCAAATGACCGCAGGTTCGTGGATATACATCGGAACGCAGGGCATCTTACAGGGCACGTATGAGACGTTCGGCTCACTCGCGCGACAGCACGGATGGGGCGACCTTTCGGGAAAACTCGTATTGACCGCCGGCCTCGGCGAAATGGGAGGTGCACAGGCTCAGGCGATCACATTTAACGGCGGTGTCGGCATTCTGGTCGAGGTCGATCCATGGCGTATCGAACGACGATTGCAGCTAAAGCAAGTAGATATCGCGGCCAAGGACATCGACGACGCCATCGCAATAGCCAATGAAGCTGTCGCTGCGAAGAAGCCGCTTTCTATCGCACTGCCGGGCAACGCCGCTGAGATCCATTGGCAGCTGCTCGAACGCGGCATCATGCCCGACGTCGTAACCGATCAGACAAGTGCACACGACGTCCTCATGGGCTATATTCCTGTCGGATATTCCGTCGAGCAAGCGGCGGAGTTTCGCAAAAACGATCAGACGGCATACGAAAAGTCGGCGATGGATTCGATGGCAAAGCATGTCGAGGCGATGCTCGAATTTCAGAAACGCGGCTCGGTCGTTTTTGACTACGGCAACAATTTGCGGCAGCGTGCGTTCGATAACGGCGTGGCAAATGCCTTCGATTATCCGGGCTTCGTTCCCGCGTATATTCGTCCGCTCTTCTGCGAAGGCAAAGGGCCGTTTCGTTGGGTCGCTCTTTCAGGCGAAAAAGAAGATATCTACAAAACCGACGAAGCTATCATGAACCTCTTCCCCGACGACGATCATCTTACAAAATGGCTGACGATGGCTCAGGAGAAGGTCGAGTTTCAGGGCCTGCCCGCTCGCATTTGCTGGCTCGGTTACGGTGCGCGCGCAAAAGCCGGGCTGAAATTCAACGAGATGGTCGCAAGCGGCGAGCTGAAAGCCCCGATCGTCATCGGCCGCGATCACCTCGACTGCGGCAGCGTCGCTTCGCCAAACCGTGAGACGGAATCAATGAAAGACGGCAGCGACGCCATCGCCGATTGGGTCTATCTCAACGCCATGATAAACGTCGCCGGCGGAGCAACATGGGTCTCGCTCCACCACGGCGGGGGCGTCGGCATCGGCTATTCCCTCCACGCCGGCCAGGTCATAGTCGCCGACGGAACCCCTGAAGCCGCCGCCCGCATCCAACGCGTCTTAACCACCGACCCCGGCATGGGCGTCATCCGCCACGCCGACGCCGGTTACGAAGAAGCGATCGAATTTGCAGAAAGGAACAGTGTGAAGATTCCAATGAGCAGGTGAGGCGTGACTATCGCAAATTGGTCTGCCGACGCTCGACAAAATATTGAAATGGCCGACTCCTTCACACGCTAAGGATGAGCAGAGAGGCAATATCGATTTCGTAAAGCGGCGTAGGAATCTTTTAAGTAAGTATGAAACAGACAACTGCATGTGAATCTATGACACTGAATGGCGTCATTCTCGACACCTACGAATATGACTGCTGTCTAAAAATGGAGCGACCTAAGATAAAAAGAAAACGATTAATCCGGGGAGCAACTCAAAATTTTCGCAGGTTTTGCGTCGAATGAAGAATGGAAATTAAAATGTACAAGAGGGAGAAATATATGAAATACTTTCTTGTCTTAATGATCTGCGTAGTATTCGTTGTTGGCTGTGCAGTCCAGACCGATCAACGAAGCGGTCAGCCTTATGTGTCATATATCACCGATCAAATCATAACCGACGATTCAAAAGTACTAGACGATGGCGCGGGGATAACCCTGAAATTGGAACCGGGCAAATACAAGCTTGAAATGACCGCAAACAACGATGGCGCTGATATCGAATGGGTCGGTGGTAGTTGTCCGAGAACACAACCGATGCGCGAAGCCACAATGACTTGTGAAATGCCGCGTCAAGGTCAGCTTGTTATTACTAATCCGACGGTATTCGGCTTGGGCAAACAGGTGAGTGTTACGGTTCGAGTGACAAAACTTGCCCGATAGATTGGCCTCGAAACTATGTAAATGTGGAAAAAGAGACTCTAAATCTTATTCTCGGCGGCGTTATTGCGTTGGCGGCTGCGATTGTCGGTGGTTTGATGGGTGAATTCAAAGCATGGACTGAGGCGAGACGGAATAGGAAACGCATACTTCGCTCCGCTCTTTTTCGACAACTTGAACTTTATGGTGAGGTAATCCGACTGAGTCCTGACGTTCACGCCGCTCTTTCTGATGCCTTCACGAAGATGTTTAAGGAAGTCGGTATTCCTGAGGAAAGTATAAATAATTTTCAAGTTTTACAGCCGCATCTTGGCTTCATGATGAAAACGATGTTAAGCCCGGATATTCAGGCCATCAGCACTCGTTACGAAGAAATTGTAGCGACCGTGGCTGAAGTTGATCCGTTGTTCGCCGAAAGAATTAGCCAAAGATTTGAGATCAGTCGAATGAACATGATTGATAGACTGATGACACCATCTCAGTTAGCTCCTATCGACGATTTAGGACCAATCTATGGGCTAGGGGCAGAGATGATGCGTTTTCATCACAAGGCGTTTGTGGATTCCGTTGAAAAGAGCATATTAGAAACCGCACAACTACTAGGAAGAAATCTTGTATCTAAAACTCAAGAACGAATTGATGCTAGACGCAAGGCATTTCTTGAGGCCGATTCTCGCGAAATGCGGAATACTATTGGTCCGTTTCTAATTTCATTTGTGAAAGAAAATGCAAAGTTTGTCAAATCAAAAAGAAATTCGTGAGTCCGAGGCAACTGAGTGCTGACCTGCTATCGCCGACTAAACGCAGAAAGCTGCCGATCGGATTACCGTGTCCTAACCACCGACCCGGCATGGGCGGCATTCACCAAATCGATGCGGATTATGAAGAAGTTATTGAATTTGCCGAGAAGAATAATGTTAAAATTCCGATAAACGAAGAAATATGCCCGAAAATGAATAGCAGTGAGCTAATAATATACCGATCTGACGACGGGCAAACTCGTATTGAAACCCGGCTCGAAGACGAGACCGTTTGGTTGACCATTGACCAGATGGTGGAGCTTTTCGACAAATCACGTTCGACCATAAACGAGCATATTCTCAATATTTACAACGAAGGCGAACTTGAGCGGCCGGCGTCGATGAGAAAAATCGGAATTTCCGATTTTTCTTCTGCATTGACCAAGCCGACTAATTTTAACAAACTCGATGTAATCATCTCGGTTGGTTATCGCGTTAAATCACAAAGAGGTACGCAATTTCGTATATGGGCGACGGAACGACTTAAGGAATACATTATAAAAGGCTATACGATCAACAGCGAGCAGTTGGAGAACCTCGGCGGCGGGAATTACTGGAAAGATATATTAAATTCGATTCGCGCGACCGTGGTATGGGAATCGAATAGGTGTTTTCGATGATCAAAGAAGTTCGAAGAACTCACAAAACGTGATCATTAAGATCAGGTATGGCAGTTGATCGTAGTGCCGTAGAAACGCACGGTTTAGCTCATCACGCCGAATGGCGATGAAATCTTTCGGCCTATAGGATCGGTCGAACCAATAGAACCCACGAAGACTGTGTTAAAATTCCAAACGAGGCGCAGAAATGACGATCGAACAAGCAATACTAAAGAGAATGAAGGCATTGCCGCATTATAAGCAGAAGGAATTATTGGATTTTGCAGAATTCCTTGCCAGAAAAACGGACGCTATTAATGAAGATCTGCTCATTGACGAACTATCTGACCTTGACGAGAACGAGTTGACGCATCTGGAGATGGAGTTTGACAACTATGAGCAAGCGTTCCCTCGACGATGATTATGCCGCCGATACTATGGCGGTCGTCTTGCATCTCGAAAACAGAAGGTCAAGCAAACGAGTAACCGAAATATTTGAAGCTGCGGGTCGCGGCGATTTAAATATTCATATTCCCTCAATAGTATTCGCTGAGATCCTATATCTTTCTGAGAAACGAAGGATCACCGCCAGTCTTTCGGATGTAGAAGATCACGTATCCACAAACTCAAATTTCCACGACGCTCCTCTTAGTATCGAGATCATACGACAGGCAGCTAAAATCACCGATATTCCTGAACTACATGATCGGTTGATCGCTTCCACGGCAAGCGTTTTGGGAATGAAACTCATCACCAACGATCCCAAAATACAGAACTCCAAATTTGTCGATACGATTTGGTGATATTTGGTACGAAGAGGACGTGGCGTTTGTCCGACGATCAATTGCACACTTGCCTCACCTTTCCGAACGAGAACATTCGGCGTCATCCGCCACGCCGACGCCGGTTACGAAGAAGCGATCGAATTTGCGAAGGAAAATGACGTTATCGTACCCATCATGGATGACGTAGTATAAAGGCCCTTTAATTGACGTACGCGAAGCCGCTTACGCAAAAAATATGTCATGAACGAAAACATTGTCGTCATTCTGCACGGGTTCTTTAAGCTCCCGAATTTGGATAAGATGAAGGTCGTCGAGGCGATCAACGAATATTTCGATTCAACGGAGCGCGAACCGATACGCGCCCGCTGGGACGAGGCTTTCGACGCTATCGATCGCGACGCTCACAATTGCGTCTGCTGCGAACAATGACCGATATCTACGACCGTGTGGGTACGATTGCTTGACGCCGTCCCGAACGAGCACACAGCCTTTCAATACTAACGATCTTGCGTTTCCCGCACCATCATCAGCTCAGGCCCGAGCCGCAGGCTCGCTCGGTGATCACTCGGAAATGATAGCCCATGGCTGCGAGTGTCAAACCGTGCTTGATCTCGCGGCGATGTGCGGTCAAGAGTTTGTAGCAATACTTCCAAAACATAAGACGTTCTCTGTCGCGTATGCCAAGCAGACTTACGATACGCCACAACGCCTTTAGATCAGAGCGGAGGTTCGAACGCCGCGGATCACGTCGTTCTTTTCCAAAATTCGAAAGGCACGCCAATGACCGTGCATAGTACTCTTTCGGGCTGTAAATATTTGATAGTACGGTCTTAAAGCCTTCCACAAGGCGCTCTCGCGGCATCTTTGGTTCAAAATTGATCGAGCAATCCGAATTGTTCCCTGAGTGGTAACCAACCAAACGTCCTTCCTTTTCAAGCCTTCGCCAAAGCTGCGTATCAGGCAGTGCGGACAATAAACCGACCATCGCCAGCGGGATGGCGCTGTTTCGAATAAAGTCGATCTGTCGCTCAAAAATATCGTCAGGATCATTATCAAAGCCGACGATAAACCCCGCCATTACCTCAAGTCCGTAGCTTTGGATCTTTTTGATCGAATCAATGAGGCTGCGTTTTGTGTTTTGTGTCTTCTGAGCTTCTTTCAGACCCGCCTCCACAGGCGTTTCGATGCCGACAAATACTCGGCTGAAACCGGCGGTGCGCATCTGATCGAGCAGGACTTCATCTTCGGCGAGATTCAGGCTCGCCTCGGTAAAGTAAGAGAAAGGATACTCGTTCTTTTCATTCCACTCGATCAACTCAGGCATCAAGAACCGAACGTTCTTTTTATTGCCGATGAAATTGTCGTCAACAATGAAGACAGGACCGCGCCAACCTGCCTCTTTCAGATGATCAAGCTCGTTCAGCATTTGCTTGGGCGATTTCGTGCGGGGTACCCGTCCGTATATCTCGATGATGTCGCAAAATTCACAGTTGAACGGACATCCGCGCGAATATTGGAGGTTCATCGAACTGTAATTCGACAATTCGATAAGGCTGTAGTCTGGCGGCGGAGTTTTGTCGAGAGCCGGCCTCGTTATTGCTTTGTAAACCTTTTGCGGAACTCCAAGCTCAAGATCGTGAAGGAACTCAGGAAAGGTCTCTTCAGCCTCGCCGACGAAGATATGATCCGCGTTCGGCAACTTCTCTGCGCTGGTCGAGACATATGGCCCTCCGACGACAGTTCGCTTTCCCATTGCCCGAGCTCTGTTGACGATCTCTTCGAGTGAATCTTTCTGCACGATCATCGCGCTTGAGAAAACCATATCGGCCCACTCGATGTCCGCGTCTTTCAGTTCCGTAATGTTCAGATCGACAAGCCGCTTTTCGAAATTACTCGGCAGCATAGACGAAATGGTCATTAGGCCCAGCGGCGGAAATGCGGAACCTTTCCCCTCGAATGCGAGGGCATGCCGGAAACTCCAATATGTATCAGGGAACTTCGGATAGGCGAATAGAACTTTCATACATTGACAATACCTTTGATCAAACGCCGTATCAATAGGAATTCAAAGATGTTACAAAAGTAGTACAATTGGCGGAAGAGCGAAGATTCACACCCGGACGCGGCGCGCCGAACATAGCGACACCAGTCAATTTCGTTTTCGGTGCCGCAGTAACAGGTTCAGCGTAAACTTCGGTGTTACAATGGAGTGAAATGAGCATACAATTTGACCTTACGGTTCGACCGGACGCAGCCCTATTTTACAATCGAAACGATCTGAACGATCCGCGGCTGGGAAACGTAGTTTCACACGACCTCGAAGGCTATGCACGTGCGGACGTCGTGATACTCGGTTGTCCGCAGGATGAGGGAGTGCGGCGCAACAACGGCCGTATCGGTGCGGCCGAAGGGCCGAGGGCGATACGGGAACAATTCTACCGCCTTACGACCTTTAATCTGAAGAAGAACATTTTTGACCTCGGCGACGTCAAGATCGCGCCAACTCTCGAAGAAACCCACGATACGATGACCTCGGTCGTGAAGCAGTTGCTGGGGGACGGAAAGCGCGTCATCACTCTCGGCGGGGGCAACGATATTTCGTATGCCGACGGGCGTGCAATGTATGAAGTTTACGGAACGGAGGGCTGGATCGGCGTCAATATCGACGCGCATCTTGATGTGAGTGTTGCCGACCAAAGGAACAGCGGCACTCCGTATCGCCAACTTCTTGACGAGGGGTTGCTTAAACCGACCTATTTTTATGAGGTCGGTTACCAGACGCATCAAAATTCGCCGATATACTACGAACATCTCCGAAATTTGGGTGTACACCGTATAAGCCTTGAAATGGTGCGTTCACGAGCCGAAGCCGATCTTGAATTGATGGAGCAGATCCGCCAGAAATTCATCGGCCACAGTTCGTCGCTAAGCACGTTCTTCGGGTTTGATGTCGATGCCGTACGATCAAGCGACGCACCGGGCGTTTCGGCACCATCACCGTTGGGCCTGCGGGCGGGCGAGTTCATCCAGCTTGTGAAATACGCCGCTTCGCTTGCAAATACGCGGATGATCGAATTCTCAGAGGTCAATCCGAAGTATGATATCGACAACCGTACGGCCAAACTCGTTGCGATCGCTATGCATCGCTTCTGCACGGGCGTATCGTAACGAATTGCGTCCACAAACGGCCTCCTTTTTGCAGATCCGCTAACTTGACACATTTTTGGTGTTTTGGCATTCTTTAAGTTCGCTTTTGCCGCGGCAAAACGAGGTATAGGCACTTAGCTCAGTGGTAGAGCACTACCTTGACACGGTAGGGGTCAGCAGTTCAACTCTGCTAGTGCCTACCATTTAACAACTTTCGATAAGATGCTTTCGAAGAACTTTGCTGTTTTTACAACTACTACGACCCGCTTCTAATGGCGGGATGACCGCAGTTTCAACGGAACTGCAAAGCAAAGTCGCTCTTATCGGATCTGATCTTGACGAGTAGTAGGTAATTGTTGATTGTTCCTTGTCGATCCTTGATCGGCAGATAAAAGCGGCTACAAAGCCGGCAAAGCATCTGCACAGCCGATCTTCAGCAAAGCAATGTGCAATTAACAATGTTATGAGTGAAGTAAATATTAAATTTGGCGATATGCAGCGGGCGATACCTGCGCCTGCGACGGTACTTGATGTGATCAAGGCGTTCGATCGCGACGTTCTTAAGAAGTCTCTTGCCGCGAAGCTGAACGGCGAAGAGGTCGATCTGAATCGTGAAATTCCGTCCGGCGATGAGCTGATCTCGGTAGAACCGATCACTGCGGACTCGGCGGAAGGCCTCGAGATCATTCGACATTCGACCGCGCACCTTCTCGCCGCAGCGCTTCTCGAACTGTTCCCCGGAACCAAGCTCGGCGTCGGCCCTGCGCTAATGGAAGACCCGCGTTACGGGTTTTTCTACGACGTGATCGCGCCGCGAAGTTTGACGGAAAGCGACCTTCCCGTGATCGAGAAAAAAATGCGCGAGATGGCAAAGCGTGATCTCAAATATCGCCGCGACGTCATCAGCAAGCAGGAAATACTCAGTATTTTTGAAGATCGTGCTGAACCGCTCAAATGTGAGCTTATCGACGAAAAGGTGGATGATACCGCGAGCGTTTACTACATCGACGGCTCGCCGTTCATAGATTTCTGCCTCGGCCCGCACGTTCAGCACACGGGCAAGCTCAAGGCGTTCAAGCTCTTAGCACTTTCGGGCGCGTATTGGAAGGGTGACGCAGAGCGTGAACAAATGCAGCGCATCTACGGCATCGCTTTTGCGACGCATGCCGAACTCGATGCTTGGCTTAAGCAGCGTGAAGAGGCCGAGAAGCGCGACCACCGCAAACTCGGACGCGAACTCGATCTGTTCTCGATCGATGATGACTACGGTCAGGGCCTTATTCTTTGGCATCCGAAGGGCGGCGTGATCCGCAACGAGATGGAAAGGCTCCTTCGCGAGGAGCTTGAACAGCGCGGTTACAGCTTTGTTTTTACGCCCCACATAGCAAAACGAGATCTTTGGGTTCGCAGCGGACATGAAGGTAATTACGCCGACTCGATGTACGCCCCGACGAGTATTGAGGACGAAGAATACCGCCTCAAGCCGATGAACTGCCCGTTCCATATCGGTATTTATCGGTCGCGGCCGCGTTCGTATCGCGACCTGCCGCAGCGTTACTCGGAAATGGGTACGGTGTATCGGGCTGAGCTCTCGGGAACGCTCCACGGACTAATGCGCGTTCGCGGATTTACGGTCGATGACGCACACCTTTTTGTACGTCCTGATCAAGTTCAGGCAGAAGTTTCCGACTGCCTTGATTTTGCGATCAAGGTGTTGGAGATCTACGGCTTTGAAAAGGTAAAATTCGAGCTTTCGGTACGCGGTTCCGCTGATAATAAGGGTTTTCTCGGCTCTGACGAGGACTGGAATGCCGCGGAAGAGCAACTTGCTCAGGCATTGAAGGAGCGGGGCATATCCTACGAGCGTATCGAAGGTGAGGCGGCTTTTTACGGGCCGAAGGTCGACATAAAGGTTGAGGACGCCATCGGCAGGATATGGCAGCTCGGCACCGTTCAGCTTGACTTCAATCTGCCGGAACGGTTCGACCTCGAATACACCGGCGAAGACAACCTTAAGCATCGGCCGATAATGATCCATCGGGCATTGTTCGGGTCGATCGAACGTTTCTTCGGTGTGCTTATCGAACATTTTGAGGGGGCATTCCCGCTATGGCTTGCTCCGGTACAGGTCGCCGTTCTGCCTATTACCGACCGCATAAACGATTATGCGAATTCTGTAGCCGACACGCTTCGTGCGGCGGGCTTCAGGGTCGAGGCGAATACGCGTTCGGACAAGATCGGTGCTAAGATACGCGACGCCCAACTCCAGAAGATCCCGTATATGCTCGTATTGGGTGATAAGGAACTCGAGGCCGGCAATATCGCCGTCAGGCATCGAAAGGAGGGCGACATCGGCGTGATGTCGCTGATCGAATTCAAGGAACGCATCGAGGCCGAACGCTCGGCCCGCACTTCCTAGAAAGGGTACGTTACAAAGGAGGCTTTTATCGCAAGAAGATTTGGTGGAAGGAACTTTAGGCCGCGGCAACGCGAGCCGCTTCATCGTACGAATGAGCGCATTCGCGTTCCGTCCGTACGGGTGGTTCTTGAGGACGGCGGCACGCTTGGCATAATGGACACGCGTGACGCGATCCGTGAAGCGAGAGATCGCGGGCTTGACCTTGTTGAGATCGCTCCAAATGGCCAGCCGCCCGTTTGCAAGATCATTGATTACGGGAAGTTTCTTTACGAACAGAAGAAGCGGGCCCATGAGGCGAAAAAGAATCGTGTTACCGTCCAAGTAAAGCAGATCAAATTCAGGCCCGGCACTGACGATCACGATTACAACTATCGAATGGAACGTGCCCGCGAATGGCTGCTCAACGGCGACAAGGTAAGGGCTGCCATCGCGTTCAGGGGGCGTGAAATGTCGCACAGAGAACTCGGTGCAAAGATCCTTGCCCGCCTTACAGAGGAACTCGGCGAAATGGCAGACGTCGAAGTGGCGCCAAAGATGGAAGGCTATCAGATGTTTACGATACTGGCTCCTAAGAAGGGAGTAAAGGCCGCCGAAAGATCGGCTCAGCCAAAGGCCGTCAAGGCGGAAAGCACTGAGCGATCCGAGCCTGCAAAGCGTACCCAAGGGCCCGGAAAGGCCAAAACCGTCGTTCGTGACGATGATGACGAGATCTTTTGATAACAATTTTTGCGGCAGGTTCAGTTCCTGACCGCACGGAGGTAAGATGCCAAAACTTAAAACACATAAAGGAGCCGCAAAGCGCTTTCGCTCGACGGCAACGGGTAAATTCAAACGCGGCCACAGCCACGCACGCCATATCCTGACCAAGAAGACCGCAAAACGTAAGCGGAATCTCGATATCGACGTTCTGGTATCGGAAGGTGATCAAAAGCGTGTGGAGAAGATGCTGCCGTACGGCCGCGACTAGTTGAATTTGGCCCGGACAAGATCACACCATGCCCGCATCGCGGGCGCTGTACTGTGATTGTCCGGTTAGTATCGGAGGAGTAAAGCAATGCCTAGAGCAAAACGTGGGAATAAGCGCGTCGAAAAGCGCAAAAAGATATTGGCCTTAGCTAAAGGCTACCGGGGTACAAAGTCGAAGCTTTATCGTTCGGCAAAGGAATCTGTCGAGCGTGCACTTAATTTCGCATATACCGGCAGAAAGCTTAAAAAAAGGGACTTTCGCAAGCTGTGGATCGTACGCATCAATGCGGCGTGCAGGCTGAACGACATCAAGTATTCGCAGTTCATTCATGGACTTAACCTCGCCGGCATCGAGCTGGATCGCAAGGTCCTTGCCGATATGGCGGTCAAGCAGCCCGAAGCCTTTGCCGCGATCGCGTCTCAAGCGAAAGAAGCCGTGAACAACAACACGCGGGCGGCAGCTTAGTGCCGTTTTTTGCCGAGATCGCTGTTATTTTGCCTGAAGATAAAAGGGCTGGGGTAACTGAGGTCTCATTAGACGATCATGTCGGACGAAACTCGGCAAATTGACGATATACGCGAAGCGTTCGGGCGTGAGTTCGAACGCTTTGCTCATCTGGAACTTAACGGCCTCGATCTCCCGGCGGCCGAAGGCTGCCTCTCCGCGCTTAACGAGCTCAAGATCAAACACTCGGGCAAGAAGTCGCCGATCGCAGGTGCGATGAAGCTCATCGGAAAAGTTGCGCCGGAAGATCGTGCGCAATTCGGCTCGTACGTCCAACAGGCAGAAGCATTCATAACCGAAAGCCTTTTGGAAGCTGAGTCGCGCATCACGAAATATATTCTTGATCTAAAACTCGAAAGGGACAGTGTCGATGTAACCATCCCGGGCCGCCGCATCGTCGCCGGACGCCACCACCCGATAACGATCTTGCGTCAACGCATCGAAGACATATTCGTTTCGATGGGATATACGATCGAGGACGACCGTGAGATCGAAACCGATCATTACAATTTCGATGCGCTGAATATCCCGCAGGGCCATCCGGCTCGCGAGTCGCAGGACACTTTTTATACAACAGAAGGCTTCGCTTTGCGTTCACAGACATCAACCGTCCAGATTCGCGCGATGGAGCGTCGCGGTGTGCCCATTCGGATACTTGCGCCGGGAAAGGTCTTTCGCCGGGATACGCCGGATATGACCCACACCCCGATGTTTCATCAGCTTGAAGGACTTTGTGTCGAAAAGGGCATTACGATGGCCCATCTGAAAGGAACGGTTACCGAGTGGCTGAAACGGCTTTTCGGCGCCGGTACCATCACGCGATTCCGGCCGTCATACTTCCCTTTCACTGAGCCGTCGGCAGAGTTCGATTTTTCGTGTTTCAAGTGTCAGGGCACGGGTAATGTCGACGGAGACCGCTGCCGTCCCTGCAAAGGCAGCGGCTGGATAGAACTCGGCGGATGCGGAATGGTGCACCCGAATGTGCTTCGTGCGTGCGGCGTCGATCCCGAAGAATATACGGGCTTTGCTTTCGGATTCGGTCTCGAACGAATGACGGCTATGCTTTACAACATCGACGACATTCGCCATTTGTTTGAGAATGATATGCGGTTTCTGGAACAGTTCCGCTAACCTTTTCGGATCATCTGATGAATATTAGTTACAACTGGCTTCGGGACCTCATCGACCTCGACATGACAGCCGAAGAAACGGCGGCTGAGCTGACCCGCATCGGCAATGCCGTTGATGCGATCCATACTGCCGGCGAAGATCATGTATTCGACATCGACCTAACCTCAAATCGGCCTGACTGCCTTTCACATCGTGGCATTGCCCGCGAGCTTTCGGCCTCAACGGGCAGATCAATAAAAGGACCGGTCCGCGCCGAACGAAACGATGTCCCGATGCCTTCAATATTGGCTCACGACATTGTCAATATCGAAGCACCCGATCTTTGCAACAGATTTACCGCCCGCATTATCCGCGGCGTCAAGGTCGGGCCGTCGCCCGAATGGCTTGTAAAACGCCTCGAAGCGGTCGGCGAACGTTCGATCAATAATATCGCCGACATTACTAACTATGTAATGCTCGAACTCGGCCAACCGATGCATGCATTTGATCTTGACAGACTCGTTGAGAAAAGGATCATCGTCCGACGTGCACGCCTCGGTGAAACGATCGTTACCCTCGACGATGTCGAGCGTCAGCTGGACGAA
Organism: Chloracidobacterium sp.; assembly: GCA_015075585.1. Taxonomy (NCBI): domain Bacteria; kingdom Pseudomonadati; phylum Acidobacteriota; class Blastocatellia; order Chloracidobacteriales; family Chloracidobacteriaceae; genus Chloracidobacterium; species Chloracidobacterium sp. The sequence continues at coordinate 1,551,839 of JABTUB010000001.1, read as the reverse complement.
ACCTCACTTGTTATTTGCGACGCGGAAAAACCCGTTGCTATCGGCGGCATCATGGGCGGCCTCGATTCGAGCATTACTGAAAACACCGTCGATGTATTGATCGAGGTCGCATATTTTAACCGCTCAAACATCCGTTCAACCTCGAGGCGCCTTCATCTCTCGACCGAGGCCAGCTATCGCTTTGAACGCGGTGTCGATATCAATGCATTAAAAGAAGCCTCGGACCGAGCATTGCAGTTGATCGAAGAACTTGCGGGCGGAACGGCTGGCGAGTTTATTGACGCGTACCCCGTAACGCATCGGGAAACTGTCATTGCGTCTTCAGATATCTCCGCTGCCGTTGAGCGTTTGTCGGGCATCACTATTGCTGAAGATCAGTGTACTGACATATTGAGTGCGCTCAAGATCGAGGCTAATGAGACTGCTTCGGAATTCACTGTGCCTTCCTGGCGGCACGATCTCGCGATCGAGGCCGATCTTGTCGAGGAAATAGTACGCTTTTTCGGCTATGAGCACATAAGCGACGAGATACCGCCCGCTTACTCTGCCGGAGAATACCTTCCACACGAAACACGACTCCGGCATCTTCGGCAAAACTTGACCGATTCCGGTTTTTCCGAAGCGATGTCCTACAGTTTCGTTGATGCGGCGAACGACGATCTTTATGAACCCGCAGGACAAGATCTGCGAAATTATGTAACGCTGCGCGATGCCATAATCGATGGCTCGACACGGATGCGGCCGACGATAGTTCCCGGACTTCTTAATGCGATAAGGCATAACCTGAATTTCCAACGCCGCGACCTGAGGTTCTTCGAGATCGGCAAGGTCTTTTCGGTTGGCGAAGATCCTTCAGCCCTTCCTCAGGAGGACCGTGTCTTAACCATCGCAATGACCGGCGTTTTGCCGGCGACCGGAAAACAGCACGCTAAACAAGAAACTGACCTCTATGACGTAAAGGGTGTCGTAGAGAACGTACTCGAAACTCTTGGGCATCTCGATCCGGAGTTTCGCCTGTCGGATGCTCGCCACTTGACCGCCGGCCAAAGGAGCAATATCTACTGCAAAGGCCGTTATATTGGTTCTTTGGGCCGCATCAATTCCGACATCATGGCGGCGTATAAGTTCAAGAAGCCTGTTTTTGTAGCAGAGTTATTGCTCGATCACATACTTGATCTACCCGAGGAACCTGTCATCTATTCGCCCCTGCCGAGATTCCCCGCCGTCTCGCGCGATGTGAGCATTACGGTGCTACGTGCTGTTACGCTTGCTGAGATACTTCGTGCCGCAAACGACTCGCCGACCGACATACTTGAGGACGTCCGCTTCATAGATGTGTACGAGTCCGACGATGTTCGCACCATCACGATAAGGGTTACCTATCGCGCGAACGAGCGTACATTGACGGAAGATGAGGTTGAGACGGTTCATAAAGGCATAGTCGATAAACTCAAGAATTCATTTGGCTTACAAAAAGGCGAGAGCTAGCTTCAGATTTTACTTGAAGTTTTTCGTTATCTGGCACATAATCTTTTCCACAGCTTTATTTTGGTATCAGAAGCAATGGAAATGAACAGGCTCGCCGGAATGGAAAAATTCTCGCATCTGGAAGATAAGATCTACCTTACTATCCAGTTCGTCCAAAGACTTCGTCAGGAGCGTGACGAATTCGCGAATCAGCTTGATGCCCTACGGCAAGAGAACGCATCGCTCGCTGCGACATCGGGCGAGCTGCGCGCGACGGTCGAACGCTTGAAACGCGAGCATGATGCGATCCAATTGCAAGTAGAGGATATTTTGGAAACGATCTCGGTTCTCGATCCGTCCGCGACCGGACAGCCGATGGTGTGAGGTCTTATGTCTGAAAAAGCACTTCGCGTTGAGATTTACAATCAGGTTTACAGCATCCGCTCCGATGGTGATGACGGTTATATTCAGGAACTTGCAAAATACGTTGATACCAAGATGCGTGAGATATCGTCGGGCACCCAAACCGTCGATTCGCTAAAGGTCGCGATACTGGCGGCCCTCCATATCGCGGACGAATATCATCGCATCTATGACGAGCGGCAGAAGATCGATGACGACCTCGGTGTTCGAAGCGGGAGATGCGCAGAAATGCTCGACAGCCTTTTGAAACATCGCGAAATGCCGGCCCACGAAATATTGACGGAACAATAACTGCCGCCGGTGTGTTACAATGCTGATTGGCGAATGAGTTTTACGGCGATGTCCGTCACCGGGCGAACACATAATTGAGCCAACATATGAATTACGGGAGGTGAACGCCGGTGCGAGTGCCTGTTCCTACGCGGAACGCGGCGGCGAGCAGCGGCTCTGATGCTCGAACAGAGCAGAACACCACCCACCTGTAGCTAACAGGTTCAATTCATACGTCCGAACGCCATTGCGGTGCTCATTCGCCGACCTTCCCTTCTTCGATCCCTGCTTCAAGCTCCTTAACGATCTCACCTGCAAGTTTTGCATTCTCAAGAGCGATTGGAAGTTCAGTTGCACGGACGCTCAGCTTTTTCAGGGCCAATTCAAAATCGGCGATACTCGTGCCGCGAACGGATGCTGCCTCGATCATTTCTAAACGTCCCTCGGCTTCCGAGCGCATTGCACGGGCCTCGTCATTTATCGACCGTATCTTAACAATATCTTTTTCAATTTCCTCTGCGAGTGATATGCCGCTCGATGCCTTCAGGCGCTTGACGTTGCTGAGCCTTCGCCGCATATCCGCCAATTCCCTTTGCGAAGAACGGACGAGGTCCGAAGCGGTCAGCCTTGAGGCCAATGTCTCTCTGTATGCATCAGCAAGCAGCACGTCACTCTTTTCGATCTCTTTCAGCGAACGCCACTCCCTTGAGCGTATCCGCGAACGAAACCACTCAATATCGCTTGCTCGGATACCCTTGGCGGCAAGACGTTGACGCACCGAATCGTAAAGTTCCTTTCGACGATAAAGAAGATATCCGCCGGTTCCGAGTCCTGCGAGAAAGGATAGGATCGTAGCTATCAAGCCGAAGAACAATATTACTGCTGCCGTCGGCGGCGTTGCGGCCGCGACTAGAAACGCCGCCAACGTCAACCCTGCGGGAATGGCGGCAAACACTACAGGTGCGGTCAAAGCACCGGCGAGTTGGCGACGGCCTTTGCGAACAGCATTTCTCAGGTCCGTGTCGCGGTCTATTATCTCCAATGATCTGTCTTCGGCCATCGTCAGAAAGAAAAGGCTTATGTAATCCCAGAAAGTATATTATGATTCAAATGCAGGGTTTGTATATCGCACAATTATGATTAGTTCGCTTTTCAGGCCGTTTTTGGTTCTTTTGGTCGCCGCCACGTTCGGTGCCGCGTTGGCAGCGGCCCAAGGGCCTTCGCCGACGCCAACCCAACAGGTCCGAACCGTTTCTATTCCGATATCGATATTTCTTAAAAAGGAACTCAAACAAGGACAGCCCGAAGAATTCATTCAAGCAGACCGGCTGGTCGTGAAAGAAGACAAACAGGAACAGCAGATCCTTTCGATACGTGCGGTTTCGGATACGCCGCTCTCATTGGCGATCATTATCCAGGACGACCTGACAGACAACATTAACCTGCAGCTCCGCGATATTGCCGAATTTATTCGCCGTCTGCCGAAAGGGAGCCGCGTAATGGTCGGCTATGCTCGCGGCGGGACGCTGATTACGCGTCAAAAATTCACGGATGATCTCGAAAAGGCGGCTGCCTCGGTTCGGATCGTTTCCGGCGTATCGTCCGGCGGATCCGGGCCATATTCCGCCCTTAACAGCGCTCTAAAACGCTTTGAGGCCCTGCCCTACGGAAGGCGCGCCGTCCTTTTGATCTCGGACGGTGTCGATCTCTCTCAAGGCCCGTCGCCCGGCTCGATGGTGCAAACGATCGACCTCGAACGTGCGATAGACCGTGCAAATAAATACGGCGTCGCGGTTTACACCTTCTATTCACCTTCCGCCCTCGGCGGCGGGCCGTTGGCTCTGGTGACGAACGGCGGACAAGGTGCGTTGCTCCGGCTTGCAGGTGACACGGGCGGGCGGGCATTCTTTCAAGGGACAGGTGCTCCGGTAAGCTTTTTGCCGTTCTTCAAAGAGTTGAATGTGCTGCTTGGCAGGCAGTTCCTTCTCACATATCTTTCGACACATCCAAAGAAGGGTTATCACACAGTGGAGGTTACGAGCACGAATCCTGAGGTCAAGATCGAACATCCCAAGGGCTATTACTACCGCTGATCAACCTGTGCGTCCCCCGCATGCCGGACATACCCGCACATCTTCTTTGAACAGCAGCCCTATCCAACACAATGGCAGAAATACGAAAGCGAGTATCGCAAAAGTAACCCATCCGGCAGTTGATATCTTTCTTTGCAGGATCGGCAGAAAAGGCGACATACAGCGTGGGCATCGATAATCATAAGTCATCGTTCCCGGTGAATTGTGCTGCAAATACTCAGTGCCCGGTATTGTTCCGCCCCGAAAGTCAGGTGTTGTCGAGCTGCCGCTCTTGACGGTAAATTCATCGGTTTTCCATGAATAGGGACGCGGAGGCTGCTCTTCGAACTGCGGCCTTAGATGCGGAACGTGTGCCGGCTTTGGAGCGTAGTTGAACTTCGTGCCGCAGAACCGGCAGAAGTTCGCTCCGGGTGTGTTCCCGTTACCGCAATTCAGACACTTTACAAGCATATTGTTAGAAGCGTATCCGCTCGCCGCTGCGTATCGCAGCATATACCGATTCGACCAGTTCGACACTGCGCAAACCATCTAACGAAGTAACCGGCGGCGGCGCTCCGTCAATTATCGAATCGACGAATGCCCTATCTTCCTGAACGTAACCCCAACGCTCCTCCTTCTCGATCATATGAAAGCTGCGGGTCTCAAAATTCGCGTCCGTCCCGCGCGAATCCATCAGCCGCTCCATTTCCTCGGTAACGATGGTGCGGTGATGGCAGAAGGTCTCAATGCGCTCGAAGGGGAAATACCAGCTCGCGTCCGATGACGAAGCGAATGTGCAATGAAAGCCGTTCTTGAACTTAAAAATGATCGAGAACTCATCAAGCTCGGGATACTCGTGCTGTGAACCGTATGCGGTCAGCTCGGCGACCTCGCCGAACTGAAAGCGGATCATATCGAAAAGGTGTATCGTTGTCTCGTACAGAAAGCCGCCCGTAACATTTGTATCGCCCGTCCAAACCGGCATTTTCAGTTCGCCTCGGTTCATCTTTATATGAGCCGAGTGGGCTGCGTCATCTGCAAGCAGGGTCTTCAATGTCTGATAAACCGGCGCAAAACGGCGATTGTGTCCGACCTGAAAGACCTTTGAATGTGCCCCGGCCGCAGATTCGAGCCGCGCTGCATCCTCAATTCCGATCGAGAACGGCTTCTCACAAAAAATATGCTTGTCCGCCGCGATCGCATCAAGTGCGATCTCAGTATGCGTTTTGTTCGGCGTGCAGATGAGCAGTGCGTCGCAATGCTCAAGCAATTCCGCCCGAGATGAACAAACCCTTCCGCCGATCGTGCGTGCCGTTGCATTAGCGCGCTCGGGCACGATGTCGTATAGAGCCGCGATCTCGACGCGCTCATCCTTCGAATGGATGCGGCCATGCACGTTGCCGATATAACCCGTACCGATAATGCCGATGCGTAATTTACTCATTACCAAGTTCCGCCTGCCGCGTATTTTCCGAGGCCGAATGCCCTTTCCGCGGAATCCTTTGCCCGCTTTGACACCTCATACGGATCATCGTCCCAATACTCCGGTCGAAAGATCTCGATACTTGCGGGGCCGTCGTAGCCGATCCCGTCAAGATGCTCCCTGATCTTCGACAAAGGAAGAATACCCAGACCCGGATAGAGCCGTTTAGAATCGTTCAGCTGGCCCTTGGGAAGGTCTTCCGCATCGTTAATGTGCAGGATGAACAGCTTCTTGGCGTCAAGCGCGTCAATCGCCTCGAATGAAGAGTCTCCGGCATAGAAATGAAATGTATCCATAACATTACCGACGCTGTCACGCCCGACAAGCGAAACGATGCGGCTGCTAAGATCGAGGGTTTGTACCGAATTATTTGCCTCGCCGAGGAATTCAAAACCGATCTTAACGCCATACGACTCAGCAATATCCGCAAGTTCGTTAAGAACCCGCACTGATTCGCTAATGGTCTCATCTTCGGCCTTCGGCCCCTGTCGTAAAGCACCGGGGACCGCAAGAACGTATGGGCAGCCGATCGCCGCTGCGATCTCAGATAATTTTGCACATTCTTCCTTGATCGCGGCTTGATCCGCCTCAGAACGCCAAGTTATGTGTTCGAGCGTGTTAATTGACAGAACGCTAACGCCGGTTTCAGCAAGCAGATCCTTCAGGTCTTCCACATTGTGCGACTCAAGGTAGGTATAAAGCTTATTCGAGCGAAGCTCAACAAGCTCAAAACCCGCAGCCGCAGCCGCTCGAATATCGGTTTCGAGGTCCGCTGTCATTGTTGTTGCGCCATTTATCGAGAGTTTCATAGGTCTGCCGAACGGTAAGTTTAGCATGTACGGCCGAACTATTCATAAATGGCGGCAACGTAAACGCGTTGTCCCATACTCTAAACTTCAGGTAAGCTGTTCTCAGTGCTGCTATGACAAGAATTTCATTGCTGATTTTTATTACGATCATCACATTCTCCGGCCTGTTGTTTGCTCAAGCATCGGATGCCTCGCTAAAAGCGGTGATCGAGAAAGATCGATCAAGCCGTACCGCGGACGGTAGGCTCATGACGCTTTCTGCCGCAGAGCATCTAGCCCGCGGCACTGTGTATTTTGATAATCGTTCTTTTCCTGCTGCCCGCGAACACTTTCAGAAGATCGTAGATAATTATCGGAATGATCCTGCGATAAGTTCTGCACTGTTCATGATCGGCCGCTCATTTTATTGGGAACGCAATTACAAGAGCTGCATTCCGATCTTAAGCCGTGTAGCTAATGAATTTCCCGGAACAAAGGACGGCCGCGAGGGTTTGTATTTTCAAGCAAGCTGCAATGTCAGGCTCGGTAAAAATGCGGAGGCGGCACCTTTGTTCGAACGATATGTGACGATGTATCCGACCGGTGAGCGTATCGACGGAGCATATCTGAATGCGATCGACACATTGCGCGAAAGCGGACGGTACGACACTGCTAACGAGTGGGTCGAGCGCACACGCACAAAGTTCAAGGGACAACCTACGGAAACTAATGCGTTGCACGCCCGGCTTCGGATGCAAATATACCGTTCAATGTGGGCCGACGCCGTTGCCACCGCCGCTCTGATGGAAGGACAGGCAAAGTTCCCCGGATCGATCACTACTCTCGATGAAGTGCGTTATCTGAGGGCCTTGGCCCTTGAAAAGCAGGGTTTGAAAGCGGACGCCATATCGATATACGCCGCGCTTGCAGACAAGCAGGCATCGTATTTCGGGTATCTTGCGGGCGATCGAATTTCCAAAGACCGCTCCCGAATAAAGCCGACGGCGCGGGTTCGTGCTTCTGACTATCCGGTGATGTTCCGTGAGGAAGTTCTGCAATACGCGAGGAAAAAGAAACTCGACCCGCGGTTTCTTCTTGCCGTTATGAAGCAGGAGAGTACCTTTCGCCCCGGTGTTAAGTCGCCCTCGGCCGCCCGCGGGCTGCTGCAGCTGGTCATGGACACAGCCTTAAAGTACAGCAAAAAAGCTGGTTACGGCACAATACAGCCCGACGATCTTTACGATCCGCGCATCAATATTGCGATCGGAGCTGAATACATCGCAGACCTTAAGGCGGAGTTCGGCGGAATGTACGAGGCGATAGCGGCAAGCTATAACGGCGGCGAGGACAATGCAGCTCGGTGGCTCGCACGTTCACGGCCAAAGGATCCGGCGATCTTTACATCCGAGGTCGGATTTCCCGAAACCAAGAACTATGTACAGCGAGTTATGACGAATTATTTCAATTATCAGCGTCTATATGATGAAAATCTATCGGCGAAGCGATAATTTGAGCCGACAAGGAGGGACTTTCGATGGCAGGCCAAGATACTGTAAGAGCAATATCGATCAATGATGCACAAAGTTTTGCCGAGGATCCTTTGTATCGGATCATCGGTATCTTTGAAGATCCCGATGCAGGGTTGAATGTCGCGGCCGAATTACAGGCGAATGATTTTGACGCCGAAGATATAAGCCTGTTTTGCGGCATCCCGGGCGAATACGCTTACGATTTCACGGGCGAAGGCCATGGACCGATAGCGAAGTTCTTGCGTCTGTTCCGCAAAATGACCTTTGACCGTGTGATCATGGAGCGTTATCAAAGGGCGCTGCACGAGGGCCATTGCATACTGATGGTTCGTATCCATCACGACCCGAGAAAGCACGAAGCCGGCGCGATAATGAACAAGCACGGTGCCACGCAGGTTGACTATTTCGGCCTCGCGATCACTGAGAACGTGCAGGATAGAACGCCGGAAAAAAGCTACGATCCGGATGCGAGCTTTTAGAGCAGTTCATTCGGCCCAAGCATCTTTCCTGTGCCGTTCGACATGATATCCGCATTCTTCGAGATGCCGCTGCACTTCCAGTGTATGTTCTTCATCGCGGACCTCGAGGATCACTTCAATGCCGACGCGCCCGAGCGGTGCCAGCCAGATCGCCCTCTGGTGGAAGACCTCGATCACGTTGGCTCCGGTCTCGGCAACGTGATTGAGCATTTCAGCGAGCGTTCCTGGCCGATCAAGCACCAATAGCTTGAAGATCACATATCTGCCCTGTCGCACCAGAACCTGCTCAATGATACGAGCAAGGAGATTTCCGTCAATATTGCCGCCGCAGAGCACGGCGCAAACCGCATCGTCCTTCGATATGTTGACCTTACCCGCCAAAACCGCCGCCAGGCCCGCGGCTCCGGCACCTTCGACGACCAAGTGGTCGTTCTGCACACAATGAAAAACTCCAAGGGCGATCTCTTCTTCGGTAACTTCTACGACGTCATCAACGAGCTTGCTGATGATCGGTAGGGTCAATTCGCCCGGACGTTTAACCGCGATACCATCCGCGATCGTCGGCGAATATCCCACCTCGACGGGCTTTCCCGCCGCTAACGATGGCTTGACGGGAGCAACGTTCGCAGCCTGAACGCCGATCATCCGAACATTCGGACGCAATGCCTTGGCAGCGGTCGCGATGCCCGAAATGATCCCGCCGCCGCCGATCGGCACTACTATCACATCGACATCCGGCAGATCCTGCACGATCTCGATACCGATAGTACCTTGCCCCGCAATAACGTCCCAGTCGTCAAATGCGTGAACGTATGTGTAGCCGTGCTCGGCCTGCAGCTCACGCGAGTATGCGACCGCCTCATCAAAAGTGCTGCCTTTGAGTATCACCGATGCCCCAAAGCCGCGTGTCGCGACGACCTTTGTAAGCGGGGCGAACTCGGGCAAGACAATGGTCGATGCAATGCCGTTCAACGTGGCTGCGAGAGCCACGCCTTGAGCATGATTGCCCGCAGATGCAGCGATAACGCCGCGTTTGCGCTCGTCGCCGGTAAGTCTTGATATCTTGTTGAACGCTCCGCGAACCTTGAACGAACCGCTTCGTTGAAGGCATTCCGCCTTCAGATAGACCTTGCCGAACCGCTCGGACAGTTTTCTGTCCTGCAGCATCGGTGTAGCGGTTGCGATTCCGTTCAGCGTTTCACGAGCCTGCTTTATCGATTCGATTCCTATCATTGTAATTGATGCGAATTATAGCAAATATGCGGAAAATGAGGTATATTGAAGTCAAATAAGTTCGGGAGACAGTATGGCAGATATCTTCGGCGTCGGTGTTACTTTGTTCATCTTCTTGGGCATCGCCCTTTTGGTCGTAGCATGGAAGACGATAAAGATCGTTCCGCAGTCCAGCGTTCTTTTGATCGAACGCCTTGGTAAATTCCATCGCGTCGCCGCAAGCGGACTCAACATTATTGTGCCCTTTTTTGAAGCTCCGCGTGCCGTCTATTGGACGAATGTGCGGCCGGGCACGACATTTATCGACCTGCGTGAGCAATTCATCGACCTGCCGCCGCAAAGCGTAATCACGCGCGATAACGTTATGGTCAATGTGGACAGCGTTGTTTATTGGCAGGTAACGGATCCGATCAAAGGCACGTACGAGGTCAACGACCTTGTAGGCTCGATCGTCCAGCTCACATTCACGGGTATGCGCAGCGTGATCGGCAAGCTCGATCTTGATCACACCCTTTCGTCACGCGATCAGATAAATAATGAACTGAGGATGATCCTCGACGAAGCGACGGACAAATGGGGCGTCAAAGTAACCCGTGTCGATATCAAGAACATCACGCCGCCGGAGGATGTCCGCATCACAATGGAAAAACAAATGACTGCCGAGCGAAACCGCCGCGCTCTCGTCCTGCAGGCCGAGGGTGATAAGCAGGCTGCCATCGCCAGAGCTGAAGGTGAGAAGCAGGCCGCCGTCACACGTGCTGAGGGAGAAAAACAATCGGCGATCCTCAGTGCTGAAGGTGCGGCACAAGCACGTTTGACATCGGCATCGGCAGAAGCGGCGGCTATCCAGCAGATAGCCGGATCTATCGGCGATCGCGGCCAGACCGCACAATATCTGATCACAATGCGGTATGTCGATTCGCTCCGTGATATGGCTCGCACGCAAAATTCCAAAGTCATATTCATGCCGACGGAAACCAGCGGAGTCCTTTCAAGCGTCGGAGCTTTCAAAGAGATCTTTTCTGAGACCGGCGAGCGTACGGACGATCGACCGTCGTCACCGCGCAATCCGCGTGAACTTGGTAAATAACGGCGTTATGAAAAGATCTGTTATTGTTTTGGCCTTGGCTGCGGCCGTGATACTTGTTGGCGTGTTCGCAGCTTCGATTATTAAGAATGATGTTGCTGCTGCGGGCGGATCCGTTCTCGATTTTTCTATGCGGGACATCGACGGAAAAACGGTAAAGATGGATCGTTACAAGGGGAATGTACTGCTCATTGTAAACGTTGCAAGCAAATGCGGTTACACGCCGCAATACGAGGCTCTCCAGTCGATCTTCAAGAAGTATGAGGGGCAGGGATTCTATGTCCTAGGATTCCCCGCAAATAATTTCGGCGGACAGGAACCGGGCAGCAACGCTGAGATCAAGGAATTCTGCGAATCAAAGTACATGGTCACCTTCCCGATGTTCGCCAAAATATCGGTTAAGGGCGACGATATCGATCCATTCTATAAATTTCTTACAAGTGCCGAGACAAACCCAAAATTTGCCGGTGATATAACTTGGAACTTCAATAAATTCCTTGTCGATCGTGAAGGCCGCGTTGTCGCACGTTTTGATTCAAAGGACAAACCGGACGGCGATGCAGTCGTCACCGCAATAGAAAAATATCTCAAAGAGAAATAGCTACACGCCGGTAACGCGCTATTCTATAATGATAACGATTGGGGCGATCGCTCTTTGGTCGCCCTTTTAAGTTTTGTCGGATGAAGAAGATCCTGCTAATCGTCTTTGCTCTCATGGCCTTGCTTGTTGCGTCGGCCGGCGCGGCCGCATACTGGGTCGCCTCGTCTGTTAACATGCAGACCGAACACTCGCACGCGGCTGAATACATAAAGATCGACAAGGGCTCAACCCCTCGGCAGATCATTAACCAACTTTCCGCTGCGGGGATCATTGCCGATCCGACCGCCGCTTCGATCTATTTGCGATTCGCAGGCGACAGCAGCAAACTGCAAGCCGGTGAATTTCAATTCCCGTCACCCATCTCCGCCGCGCAGGTGTTCAAATTACTAGAAAAAGGTCAGGAGCAGACAATAAAACTAACGATCCCCGAAGGCTTTACGCGGTTTGACATCGCAAAGCGTATGCTCGAAAAGTTGCCGCACGATAATTCGTTGAACGAATCAGCTCTCATTGACCTGATGAACGACACGAGCATGATCAAGGATATCGCTCCGACCGCGAGCAACCTAGAAGGCTATTTGTATCCGACAACGTACAACGTGCCCCGCGATGCAAAGCCTCAGGAAGTGGTAAAAATGATGGTCGAGCAATTTCGCAAGTTTTGGAAGCCCGAATGGGCGGCCCGTGCAGCTTCAATGAACCGCACGCCGCATCAGATCGTTACCATTGCTTCGCTCATTGAGACCGAAACCGGCGTAGAAAGCGAACGTCCGATCGTCGCCGGCGTTATAAACAACCGACTCGTCCGTAATATCCCGCTCGGAATTGATCAGACCAATGTCTATATCGCAAAAATGCTCGGGCGGTGGGATGGAGTAATAAACAAAAGCGATCTCGAGGTCGATTCTCCGTATAATACGCGTATCAAGGTCGGGCTGCCGCCGGGCCCGATATCGTCCGTAACCGAAAGCTCTATCAAAGCCGCCTTGAACCCTGATGTGAATAACTACTTGTTCTACGTTAGGAATGTTGACCTAAACGACGGCAGTCATTGGTTTTACAGCTCAGCCGCGGACTTTGAAAAAGGTAAGGTAAAGTATCAACTGTGGCTGGAGCGGCAACGAAAGGAGATGCGCGCCAACCAGGCCAACACTCAATGATCAAATTGCTCGCTCTCGACCTCGACGGTACTACATTGAATTCGGCGGGCGTCGTATCCGACCGTAATAAACAAGCTATCAAAGCGGCAGAGCGCGAGGGCATCCTCGTAACGATAGCAACAGGCCGAAGGTTCCGTGACGCACGCCCGGTCGGTATCGAGCTTGAACTTAATGCCCCGCTGGTAACGCATAACGGCGCTCTGCTTAAATATGCACAGACAGGCGAGATCGTTGCCGGCAGCCTTCTTACTCACGAAACGGCGCTTGAGGTCGTGGAGAAAGGGAAATTCTACGGAGGAGATGCGCTTGTGAGCGTTGATCCGAATGGAGCCGGCACCTTACTCTACGATCGCGTTTCACGAGATAACACACCGTTAAAAGAATACCTGCGGTGGGCAGAGGGCTTCCATGGCGCTGAGATCGGCCGCGAAGGTGTCGTTCATGTAGGTCTGCTCGAAGATGCATTGGCAGAGCATGATGTTATCCACATTTCATTCTCCGGAACCTGCTCCAACATGGAGCAGCTTAGGCACCTGCTCGGTCGCGAACTCGGTGCATCCGTCACGCTGCTTGCGACGATCTATCCGCGCTTGAACTTTACCTTACTCGATATTTTGCCCGAGGCTGCGTCAAAGGGGCACGGCGTTGCAGAGTTGGCAAAGCGGGTCGGCATCAGCGCCGACGAGGTGATGTGTATCGGCGACAACTACAATGATATTGAAATGCTTGAATTCGCGGGCATCGGCGTCGTGATGGGAAACGCGGCGAGCGATTTGCTCCGTCGCCCGGAATTTTATACAACATTAAGTAATGATGATAACGGCGTGGCGTCTGCGATCAACCGTTTCATCTTTAACAAGGAGATGTCATAAGTGGCTAATAGAATTGCAGTTATAGAAACTAACAAAGGCACGATCAAGTTCGAATTGCTTGAGGACGATGCACCGAAAACGACGGAGAATTTTCGCCTGCTCGCCGGAAAGAACTATTACGACGGCGTTATTTTTCACCGCGTCATACCGAACTTTATGATCCAGGGCGGCGATCCGCTCGGCATGGGTTACGGAGGCGAATCTGCATGGGGCGGCAAGTTCGACGATGAGATCGATAGAGCATCCGACCTTTATCAAGGCCCATACTCTAAAGGAACCGTTGCAATGGCCAATGCAGGCCCTCACACGAACGGTTCACAGTTCTTCATAATGCATGTCGATTATCCGTTGCCGCCAAGCTATTCAAAATTCGGCAGGGTTACCGAAGGGCAGGATGTCGTGAACACGATCGCGGGCGTTGACCGCGACCCTAACGATAAGCCTCTGGAGCCGGTCGTGATGGAACGCGTGTACATCGTCGAGCCCGAGTGAGAGCAGTGGTCCAGCGCGTCTCGCGTGCAAAGGTCATGGTCGATGGCGAGATCGTCGGCAAGATCGACAAAGGCCTGCTCGTCCTGCTTGGCGTTGCTCAGACAGATACATCTGCCGATGCCGACTATTTGGCGGATAAGATAGTCAACCTTCGGATCTTTGACGACTCGAACGGAAAGATGGAACTTTCACTCCTTGACACGAAAAACTCGATGCTTGTGGTCTCGCAGTTCACGTTGTACGGGGATACACGCCGCGGCCGGCGTCCTTCGTACATAAGGGCTGCCGGGCCGGAACGAGCTAACGAACTCTACGAATATTTCACCGATCGGGCTCGTACCTATTGTCCATCGGTTCAAACCGGACGCTTTCAAGCAATGATGGATGTCGAACTCGTCAACGACGGCCCTGTTACCATATTGCTGGACAGCGAGAGGTCTATCTGATCTTATGAGAAAGCTCCTGTTAATATTTTTACTGGCCCTTGCGGCAGTATCGTTCGGATGCAATTCCGGCAGCGGAAAAAGTTCAACATCAGCGGGATCGCCTGCCATCAAGAAGGATGTGCAACCCGTTGGCGACCCGGAGATCGCGGTCATCGAAATGGAGCAGCCGGTTTACGGCACCATCAAGATCGAACTTTATTCGAATATTGCGCCGAAAATGGTTGCCCGTTTCAAGGAACTCGCAAAAGAGGGCGTTTATGACGGCGTAACCTGGCACCGCGTCAATCAATCCGTGATCCAATCGGGCGATCCGCTTTCAAAGGACAACGATCCGTCGAACGACGGTACGGGTAAGTCGAACAAGCCTAATGTCGAGGCCGAATTCAGTGATATTCCCTATGACACCGGCATTGTCGGTGCCGCACGCGGAAGCGATAACAACTCGGCAAATTCGCAGTTCTTTATAACTCTGAAGCGCGAGCCGGGATTTGACCAGCGTTACACGATCTTCGGCAAGGTCATTGACGGAATGAACAACGTGCGTACGATCGCGGGCGTCCAACCCAAAGAAGGCGAACGGCCCGTCGAACCCATTCGCATAAGGTCGATCAGGATCGAACCGCGAAATTAGAAGCATTGACCTATTTGACCGTCAATTTCGCGTAGTTTAGAGTAGTTTTGTATTCGTTTTCTACGCTCGCGTAGCTCAGTGGATAGAGCGCTTCCCTCCGGAGGAAGAAGTCGCAGGTTCGACTCCTGCCGCGAGTATTCCAGTTTGCAGGATAGGCTGTTTCTTCAGACAGCCTATTTTTGCACCTTCATCAGCGGACCTTCAGCATCGGGTCGCCAAGTACGACCCACGAATACCGTACATCGGTGCCGTACTGGACAGCGTTCTTTGCGTCACGCACAAGGTCGCCGAACCGCGATATCTGGCCTAAGCCTATCTGCTGGTAGAATCGCAAGCCCATTTCACGCTGCTTGTCCGGCGTTGTCTTTCCGGTCGATGCCCAAGCCATCGGCCCGCCGCCGCTATTCGGACCGCCCGCACTACCGTGTTTCACAAGTTTTTCGGATAATGAATCATAGTACGGACTCATAAAATAACCGTTAAGGCATGTCAGCATAACGAATAACGACTGTTGCGCGCCGTTATTCACCTGCGGTTCCGGACGGTTCGGATCCATATTATAGACCCCGAAGAAAGCAAGGTTGTACCATGCCCCGCTTGTCCCGTGGCCGGAATAATTGACGACATAGTGTCCTTGGTTGATCTCATTAATGACGGTCGTGCTCGAATTCGGGGCAAGGCGGTCCACCCATGACGCGGGCATGCTTTGCGGTAATTGATTCCGAAGTTCCTGGCTCATGTAATGGAAGTCATAGCCATTCGGCTCATCATAAACAAAAAGTGCTCCCCGGCCGATGTCCTGCATCGCCGGCGTTTCGAACGCGATCGTTTTGTTCAATAGAAACGTTACGATCGCGCCCGTCTTTGCGGGGATCCTGCCGATGGCCATCTCGGCGAGGCCGTCACCGTCAAAATCAACAAGGGCATCGTCGCTTCCCGTTTCCATATAGGTTGTATCAACCATTCTGGACGGCACAAGATTCTGATAGCCGTAGCCCTCATAATTTCGCGAATCAAAGCTTGCGTCTCCAAGCAAAAGGACATATTGCGGTGCGGTCGCCCAGTGATCTTTGGCATAACTCAGAAAATCTTTGATGGACTTTGAACTCAGGATACCGTAGTTGAATTCATCATAAACATCGGCTACGTCCACGACCTTTACGGTAAAGCCTTGTCCGCGCCGATAATTCGCCCAACTTTCAGCCTCGGCCATAAAGTCCGAGTACGCGATGATAACGAGGTCGGCTGCATTCGAGTTCGACGTCAGCGACGACGCGTAATTTGGGGTTACCGATTGTGGAGTAAGTATTCCGGGTTCCGATACCGCATAGTACACGCGGCCGCGATAAGGCGGCAGTTGGACATCAAAGGTTTGTCCGTTCTGGACGATATTCAAATTCGTTACTTCACTAGTCTCAGCAACGCTTGTAACATCAAAAAGGCGAATATTCGGCGACGTGAAACCGGTAAGGACAGCTCGCCGATTGCCGAGCGTGTAGAACGAGAGCACATTCTGGTCGGCTGCTTGCTTACGCGCATATCCGATCCTAACAGTGTCAAAAAAGGTAAAATCGCTTGCTCCTGCGGTTGCCTTGACATTCAGGACATTCGCCCCCTCGCTCATCCAATCTGTTGGGATATTATAACTGCTGCTAAATGCGGATTGTCCGAAACCCTGAGCCGTACCGACCGAATGTCCGTTGAGCGTGATCTGTACTCCGTGCGGCACTTGTGTGTATCCCATGAATGAGATGTCGAACGTGCTAATCGGCGATGTAAGATCGATGCCGGTAATGTTCAAATTGATATTCACGCCTGCGGAACTGAAAATATCGCCCCAATAATTCTCGGCGTCGCCGTTCAGGATATCGTAAATATAGTTTTTGCGTGATCTAAAAACGAACTCCTGCTGATAATTCTGCTGAATTACCGGCGCGGCCGTAGGCCGAGCGATGCGTGTTGGCATTCGCTTGCCGTTCACGGCCCCGACACTCAAAAAATACATTGAGATATCGCTCTCCACCGTATCGATCGCTCTGCCGAAAAACTCGATATACTGGCCGGAAGGCGCAACATAGATCGCCTGTTCAACACCGCGAAGATATAATTGCCATTTTGCCGGATCAGTTTCAACATCAAAGCCCGCCGCCGCGAGCGAGGCCGCGGACACTCTGTAAAGTCCGTCTTTCTTGACACCGATCTTCACGCCCGCTTGCGACGCAAGCAGACGCTGCACACGCGGGTTCTGCGTCCGATCGGTCGTTGATGATAAGTCGCGCAATTCTTGGGGCAGAACAAGCTGTGAAGAGGTCAAACGTCCATTCGCATCCGATCTGGGCGTCATATCGATACCTAACGAACTGACAGAACCGGCAAGATCAGCTACATACGCGGCGTTTGTCCTGGCTCCCTCAGAAAAATTACCGTCGCGGGTCAAAGCGCGCACTTCGTATGAGTCGCCAAGTACACCCTCCGGATCGAAAAAGCCGCGAGCAGCCTTTGAGTTGACGATCGGCTCATGGGTCAAGAGCTTTGCTGCACCGGCACGGATCCTATAAACTTCGTAGCCGATATAGGAGCCGATGCCGTCCGTTTCCCATCCGATCCACGCTCCGCTATCGCTCACAAATGCTTGAACGACGATCGGCGACCGCTCCCGGAGAACGGGCGAGATAGTTTTTGTACGAGATCTATTCTGCTGTGCAAATGAAGCGGGTACGAAAAGAAAGGCCAATATGACAAGGCCCGCGATGAACGTTTTCATATCATCCTCCCGGTATAATGAACGCGCGCAGCATCCGCAATGGAAGCTATAAGAAATTTACATTGTTTGGCAAAAAAAGCCAAGAAATATCTTTCCGGCGACGGACCGATCAGTGGGAGTTACTTAACCTACGCCCTGTACGATACTTATTCTGAACCACTGACCAACTGTTTAAGAACGAATGGCAGTATGCCGCCGGCCTTGTAATAATCGATCTCGATCGGCGTATCGATACGCAGCCTTAGCGGCACCTCTTGAGTTGACCCGTCGCTTCTTCGGATCGTAAGCAACAGATCTTGCCGGGGCCTGATAGTATCGCCGGAAATGCCGGTAATATCGTACGTTTCCGTACCGTCAAGGCCGATCGACTCTGCAGAAGTACCGTCCTTGAATTGAAGCGGCAGAACGCCCATTCCGACCAAGTTCGAACGGTGGATACGCTCAAAACTCTCTGCAATGACCGCCTTCACGCCCATCAAAGCCGTTCCCTTCGCTGCCCAATCGCGCGAACTTCCCGTGCCGTACTCCTTGCCCGCGAAGATCACCAGCGGCGTCGCTTCTTGCTTATAGAGCATAGCGGCGTCGTAGATCGACATTTCGGCACTGTCAGGCTGATGTTTTGTAAAGCCGCCCTCGACCGGTGAGACCATCCTATTCTTGATCCGAACGTTGGCAAACGTACCGCGAAGCATCACCCGATCATTACCGCGGCGAGAACCGTATGAGTTGAAGTCCTTCGGCTCGACGCCGAGGCTCTGAAGATATTTACCGGCGGGCGAATCGGACTTGATAGCACCTGCAGGTGAGATATGATCCGTCGTCACCGAGTCGCCAAAGACCGCTAACGCCCTGGCCTCCTTGATGTCGGCGATGGCTTCTGCCCCTTTGCCAAAGTTCTCGAAATACGGAGGCTCCTGAATATACGTTGAATCGGCATCCCAATGGTAAGTCTCGCCGGTAGAAGAAGTTATCTCATTCCAAAGCGGATTCTTATCCGCGAATGCGGAATACATCTTACGATATTTTTCCGCATCATACGCCACTGAAAGAATGTTCTTCACTTCGTCGAGCGACGGCCAGATATCCTTCAGATATACGTCGTTTCCGTCGCTTCCCTTGCCGAGAGGCTCGTTGTAGAGGTCGGTCCGGATCGTTCCTGCAAGCGCAAAAGCAACGACAAGTGGCGGCGACATCAAAAAATTAGCCTTGATGTTCTGATGCACGCGCGCCTCGAAGTTTCTGTTTCCCGAAAGCACCGATGCGGCAATGACGTCGTTAGCGACCACTTCTTCCTCGATCGCAGGATCGAGCGGGCCCGAATTGCCGATGCAGGTAGTGCATCCGTAGCCGACGAGTTCAAAGCCAAGCGTGTCCAAATACTTCTGCAGTCCGGTCTTCTCCAAATATTCTGTTACGACACGCGAACCCGGAGCAAGCGAGGTCTTTACATAGGGCGGCACTTTCAAGCCTTTCTCAACCGCATTCTTCGCCAAAAGTCCGGCTGCAAGCATAACTGCGGGATTCGAAGTGTTGGTGCATGACGTGATCGCCGCTATCAGCACATCGCCATGGCCGACCGTCATACCCGGGCCTGCTGTTTCGATCTCAGTATGATCGACACAGTTCGGCGTCGGCCGGTTGTTCATCATTTCAAATTCCGTAAGCGTGCTTGTATTCTTTGTTGAAACGCCGTTGCTAACCGGCGTTGGAGCTGTCCGCGAGCTTTGCTCACCGCCGCCCTCGATACACCCCAGAGATCCGGGGCGATCCTTCAAGGCGAACCGGTCGCCAAGATGATCCTCATCTTTACCAAAGCCGCCGTCAGTGATCGGCTTTGCGAAAAGCTCCTCGAATTTTGCCTCAAGGTTGGGCAGTTCGATCCGGTCTTGCGGCCGCCGAGGGCCGGCCACAGCCGGTACGATAGTGCTGAGGTCAAGTTCAACGACGGAGGAGTAATCAACTTCACCGCTCTTTGGCAGCCCGAACATTTCCTGTGCCTCGTAATACCGGCGAATCGTCTCGATGTGTTCGTCGCTGCGGCCGGTATTAGCAAAATAATCGAGCGTTTTGCCGTCAACGCCGAAGAATCCCATTGTGGCCCCGTACTCCGGCGACATATTCGCGATGGTGGCGCGGTCGGTCGCATTCAGAGCCGCAGCGCCTTCGCCGAAAAACTCGACGAATTTACCGACGACATTGGCCTTCCGCAGCATTTCAGTAATACGAAGAACGAGGTCCGTGGCAGTTGCGGCCTGTGGCAATTCGCCCGTAAGGTGCACGCCTACGACGTCCGGCGTCAGGAAATACACCGGCTGGCCGAGCATTCCGGCTTCGGCTTCGATGCCGCCGACGCCCCACCCAACAATGCCGAGCCCGTTGATCATTGTTGTGTGCGAATCGGTCCCGACAAGGCTGTCGGGAAAGTAAACGCCGTCACGCTCGAACACGCCCTTTGCAAGGTATTCGAGATTAACCTGATGGACGATACCAATTCCCGGCGGTATAACGCTAAAGCCATTGAAAGCCTGCATACCCCATTTAAGGAAACGATACCGTTGCTCATTCCGTTTGAACTCGATCTCCATATTTCGCTCGAAGGCGGCATTATTTCCTGCGTAATCGACCTGAACGCTGTGGTCGATCACGAGGTCAACAGGCACGAGCGGCTCGATGACACCTACATCTTTACCGAGGCGGGCCACAGCGGTCCGCATCGCAGCGAGATCCACAAGGAGCGGAACGCCGGTAAAATCCTGCAATATGACGCGGGCGACGACAAACGGTATCTCTTCGGTGCGATCGCCGTTCGCCTGCCATGCAGCAAGTGCCCGTATATTTGCTTCACTGACCCTTTGCCCTTCGTCGAAGTTCCTCAGAACACTCTCAAGAACGATCCTGACAGAGATCGGAAGGCGTGATATCTTGCCAAGGCCGGCGGCCTCAAGCGCAGGCAGCGAATAATACGAACCTTCCGAACCGTCACCCGTTGTGAAGCTCCGTCTGGAATCAAAGATCGAATGTTTCATAGCAAAATTTAACGAACTCCTAAGAGCTATTATAAGTCGGCGAGCGTTCAATTCCCAAAATGCCCCATTGCGTACTGCTTTGACAGCCGTATTGATCGAATTTATACTCTTGTTTCGATATGCGGCGCCTTCGTCTATCGGTTAGGACGCAAGATTCTCAATCTTGAAAGACGGGTTCAATTCCCGTAGGCGCTGCCACTTCCCTCTCTAGGACGCAAAGGCCGTCCAATGCCTTTGACCCACAGCAATGATAGTTACGACCGGATTCGAAATAGAAGGGCGACAGATCGCTGAATATCAGGGAGTTGTTCGCGGGATAGTAGTACGCGCGACCGGCATCGGCCGCGGCATAATAGGCGGCCTTAAGTCGTTAGCGGGCGGCAATATCGAGGAATGGGCTCATGTCTGCGAGCACGCCCGAATGGAGGCATTCAATCGAATGGTTGCTCACGCTCATGAAATAGGTGCCGATGCAGTGATCGGTATGCGCTACGACGCCACCGAGTTTTCGCAGGCTGCGACGGAAGTACTTGCGTACGGCACGGCGGTCAAACTTCGCTGAGCGAACGGCCTTTTCTATGTGATGCCAGTATCTCGAAAACAGATGCGGGCCGCCGGCACTCCTTTGTGAATTCGAATATTCCTGCGGAACGCCTCACTTTGCCGTCTGAAGATCTAAGAGTTACATCGTTGACCGTTCTGATCGAGAATGGCCGGGAATCGATAACAGTGCGCGGCTCCAGCCTGAGTATCATTCCTTCGCTCTCATACTCGATAAACGCGGGATAGCGCAATCCGTACATACTAAGTCTTTTTCTGCACCGAACGCTTTTCAGAATGTGTTCCACGGCCGTTTCGTCGGCAACGCACAGTGCAAATGCCGTGTCCGGCATCGAATCGATAACTGCGGTTCTGTCAACAAAATGCACACAACCGGTAAACCTGGGCGGTTCGGACGCATGTTTCAGCGAAAAGGAATGCCAGCCCGTGCCGCGAAATTGAAAGACCTTTTCACGCCCCCTCGCCCTACGCACTATTTTCCCCGTAACATCGGCTCTCGGTGTCGCGACGTTAAGAGCACCGATGCCGTCGATCACATCGCTTTCAACTGCGAGCCACTCAAAGTGTGCCGTGATGTCGCCAAGCGCGGTCGAAAGGTCAAGCTCGACCAGATATCCGCCGCCATACTCGACATCATCCGAGTTAAAACGGCTCCGGCCAAAAACGCAACCGCGCTCGCTAACCTCGACTGCAGTTCCCGCCAATTCGCAATACGAACGAGCGCGCGCATGGCCTTTGACGGAATATACGAGTTCGACAACAGGTGATAAGGCTTTGTCGCCGAGCGGATCGATGAAACTGATGCAGAGTGCCTCACTGCCGTCATCCGAAACAGCATTGAACGTCCAGATCCGAGCGGAATACCACTCAGGCACCTGTATGCGTTGGGCCGCCGCTATGTTCGAAATGAAATGCACTTCCCTGACCGCTCCGTATCGGTTGTAGCTGCTTCGTCCAGTAGAATCGCAAAATCAATAGCGTGAAGCAACTGTAACAGTGTTAGAATCGACGACTGATGGGAGCAGTGATCGAGCATTTCGACAAAGCGTTTCGCAGCATTGATCAACGTTCGCGCTCGTTGATAGAAGCCGTGCCTTTTGAGATGTTATTCCGACGCCCCGCAAATGATAGGCGTCTTTACGCGACATCTTCAGTCGGCGAATGTGTTCTCCGCTCAGCCGCCATGGTCGAAATGACCTTCGGCGGCATCACGACAAGGCTTTGGGATGATCCCTTTGAGTGGACCCTTCCCGAAAAACTTTCGACCAAGGATGCGATAAATGAGTACCTCGACGAAACCGAAGCAACACGCCGGAAAGGATTCGGCTACTTTATGGCCGACGACGACCTCCTGCGAGCGATACCCTCACCGGTCGCGCTTCGCTCAGTTCTTGAGATATTCCTTGACACGCTTGCACGGTCCGAACACTATCAGGGCAAGGCGACGGCGATATTTGAGATATTGACCGGACGGTCATTGGGCAGACGATAGCTGTGGTGTTTCGCCGTGTGAACTTTTTCTGATATGTTTCGTTCTATCCTATTGACCGACCGTTTTGATCCGGAGTGATTTTATTGTGCACTGTCCAAGCTGCGGCCAACATCAGCTATCGAATGAAGTGAGGTTTTGCTCACGCTGCGGAATGCCGCTTACCGTTGTCTCGGAGCTGATCCGCAACGGCGGACGGCTGCCTCAGCCTACCGAAACGGCTCAGACAGCCGGCAAAAGGCCTTTCTTTTCAAAGCGGAACGGCTTGGTGTTCGGCGGATTTTGGTTCATCTTTTTTACACTTTTTATGACCTCATGCCTTGGGATACTCGGAGCACCGGAGGAATTGATAGGCTTGATAGCGGTCATTGGCGTTTTCGGGACAATGCTGATAATGCTCGCATCGATCTTTCTCCTGCCGACCTCGAAACGAGTGATGCCGAACACGGGTGAATCTGCCATGCCTGAGGCCGGAGATGTTGCGGCGGCGCTTCCGCCGGCACACTCAATACCTGTGGATCTTTATGGTGCGCCGAAAACCGGTAATTGGCGGGATGATGATCTTCGTGATCCGGGCAGCGTTACCGAAGCAACGACCAGGGCGTTACACATCGAGGACGGCCCTCAATAGCCCAACGCACAGCCGTCACCCCGCGAATCGACCGCACCCAGACGAACACCCTTATCGTCTATCATTATTGCAGTTCCCGACGCGACATAGCCCGGCCCGGTGAGTTTGTGGCCGAACGCCGAAAGCACCTTTTGCGTATCGGTTGATATCTCCGGTTCGAACAAAAGATCGTCCGGCATCCACTGATGATGGATACGCGGTGCATCGATCGCGGCCTGAATATCGAGGCCGTGATCGATAACATTCACAACCGTCTGCAGAACAGCTGAGATGATGCGCGGGCCGCCGCGTGCACCGAGAGCGAACCAGACCGAGCCGTCCTTCTTCAGAACGATCGTCGGTGTCATTGACGAAAGAGGCCTCTTTCTACCTTCCACTTTGTTGCGTTCGCCTTGGATAAGCCCGAACATATTCGCCTTTCCGGGTTGCGCGGCAAAATCATCCATCTCATCATTCATCAGGATGCCGGTTCCCTTGATCGTTACACGGGAGCCGTAAAGATCGTTGATGGTGTAGGTATTGGTAACGACAGATCCGTCCTTATCGATTACGGTAAAGTGTGTAGTGTCGTTCGATTCATGCCCCGCAACGCGGCCTGCTCCTATCTTGCGGCTGTCCGAAGCACGAAGAGGGTCGATATCCTCGCCTCGGCTAACCGCGTACTTCTTGTCGGTCAAGCCTGCCGTCGGGACATCCGAAAAGTCGGGGTCACCCATATATTCCGCTCGATCGGCAAATGCCCGGCGTTCGACTTCCGCGATCAGGTGATACTTAGCCGCGGAATTATAACCGAGGGGCTTGAGATCGAATTTTTCAAGCATATTCAGCGTTTCAAGCAGCACAATGCCGCCCGAACTCGGCGGCGGCATCGATATGATGTCATATCCGCGATATGTACCTTTGAGCGGTTCGCGCTCTTTGGCGGTGTAATTCTTGAGGTCTTCCAGTGTTATCAACCCGCCGTTCGCCTTCATGTCGGCGGCGATCGCCCTTGCGGTCTCGCCGGTATAGAACTCACGGGCACCGAACTGCCCGATCCGCGCCAGCGTAAGAGCGAGTTCGGGCTGCCGCAAAACATCGCCTTCTTTGAAGTACTCGCCGTCGCGCAGGAAGATGCGGCGGCTTTCCGGATATTTCGCAAGCGTGTCCTTGTATGAGATGAAGAGCCGAGCAAGCCTGTCGCTTAAAACAAATCCGTCGCGGGCAAGCTTGCGTGCCGGCTCGACAAGCTCCTGCCAAGACACGCGGCCCGATCCGTATTTGCGAAAGGCAAGTTCAAAACCCGCAAGAGTTCCCGGCACACCTGATGCACGATATCCTACCGTCGATCCGCCCTCGCCGATTATCAAGTTGCCGTTGCCATCGATGAAAAGATCGCGGGTCGCCGCGGCGGGTGCCATTTCACGGTAGTCGATCGCGTGGGTTGCCCCTTTGGCATCGCGAATAAGCATGAAACCGCCGCCGCCGATGTTGCCGGCCTCGGGATATACCACGGCAAGAGCGATGCCGACCGCGATCGCCGCATCAACAGCGTTCCCGCCCTTTTTCAGAATATCCACACCGATCGCCGATGCGAGTTCATGCTGCGATGTGACGATCGCATGCTGGCCGCGAACGGGTGCGGGCGATGCCGCACGTACGCCAACCGCAATAGTCAGTATTGCAATGCCGGTGAGTGCTCTTATCTTCATTTGCATACGCGTATAGTAGCAAAAGCTGCGACATGCCGAAACTGCCGGCCTCAATGGTTGATCACATCGGCACGTCAGAAGATCTGAAGCACCGGCCGGTCGCAGTTGGCTTAGCAAAAGAAAACGCGATATATTCAGAAAGCACGCATTCTGGCGCAGCACCAATGACTGACGACGGTAGTAGAAAATATGAACGTGGCACGCTTTTTTCCGAAAAAGTTCGCGCAAAGTCTGCGCCGTGGCACGTCGCGCATCCGTCGCTCCCTTCAAGAGTATAGGCTTTACTCATATCTTGCCGTTCTGGGCCCCGGCCTCATCGCCGCCGCGGCCGGTGATGAGGTAAGCGGCATTGCGACCTATTCGTCCGCCGGTGCCGATTACGGTTATACGCTTCTGTGGACATTCGTCCCGATGACGATCTTCTTCATCGTTGCACAGGAAATGTGCGTCCGAATGGGTGTCGTGACCGGGCAAGGCCTTGCAGATCTGATCCGCGAACAATTCGGCGTCAGATGGACGGCTCTGGTGATGCTTGCATTGTTGTTCGCCAATTTCGGCATAATAATCGCCGAATTTATCGGTATAGCACAAGCCTCGATGATCTTCGGGATCCCGAGCTACCTGACCGTTCCGCTGACAGCGATAGGAATTTGGTGGCTGGTTGTTCGCGGAACCCCAAAACGTGTAGAGAAGGTCTTTCTCTTGATGTCTCTCGTATTTTTAGCGTATGTGATCGCCGCATTCGCTGCCAAGCCCGATTGGGGCACGATAGGGCAAGAGATGCTTCGGCCGACCTTTCACCTTGATTCAGGTTACCTGTTCACTGTCATGGCACTGATCGGAACGACCATTACGCCCTTTATGCAGATCTATGTCCAAAGCGGCGTTGTCGAGAAAGGCCTCGATAAAGAAGACCTCGGCCTGGCAAGGGCCGATGCTATCGTCGGAGTCATTTTCGCGAATCTGATCGCGGCGTTCATCCTGATCTCGACCGCCGCGACGCTTCATAGCCGCGGAGTTCATATCGAAACGGCGGCAGATGCGGCACAGGCTCTCGTTCCCGTGGTCGGACAGTTTGCCGAATATCTATTCGGCGTCGGGCTTTTTGGTGCAGCGATGCTTGCAATGGGCGTGCTTCCGCTTGCTACGGCGTACAGCCTCAGCGAAGCCCTGGGATTTGAGAAGGGTATCTCACGATCATTTCGGGAGGCTCCGATCTTTCTCGGCATTTTTACGGCACTGATAATCCTCGGAGCCGTTGTCGCTCTCATTCCGAACGTGCCGCAGTTCAAACTTCTGCTTTGGACGCAATGCATAAACGGCCTTCTCCTGCCTGTTTTGCTTATTGCGATCGTACTTCTCGCAAACAGGAGCGACCTTATGGGTGAATACCGCAACCGCTTTATTCACAACGTCTTCGCCTTTGGAACGACAAGTGTCGTCTCGATATTGTCGCTGTTGTTGATTGGCAAGACACTTGCTGATATGTTTTAGCCACGGATGGCGTTCACCCTGATCTACAAAAAAGCTATTTCGACGGGTACTGTAATTGCATTCGCCGGTTCATTGCTCATTCTGGGAGCAATATTTCATACGGCGCTGCGCGAGATCTTCACTGCGACGATGTCCGCCGGCGTTTTTGAAACGGTGGTCAAGGTCGCGAGGATCATCCTATCGATGGTGATCGTCATCGCGATCGTAAGATTCCTTGCATTTCTCCTTCAGCAAGCAGCCGCCAAGCGTTCCGCAGGCGCTGAGGCAACGTCGCTGCTGAAGACCGTTCTCTCGATAATCGTTTACATAATCGCGTTCTTTGTGATCTTTCAGACGCAATACCCTGATGTATCGCTTGCGCCCCTCTTTACAGGTTCGACGATACTCGGTATAGTCGTCGGCCTTGCTCTGCAGGATACGCTCGGGAATTTGTTCGCGGGCATTGCGATGCAGGCGGACCAGCCATTTCAGCTCGGCGATATGCTTACCATTCCTAATCGCGGTTCGGGCGTCGTTGAGAGCATTTCATGGCGCGGCGTAAAATTGCGCACCCTTCAAAATAAACTATATGTGATCAGCAACTCCGTTCTTGGAAAAGAAAGTTTCGAGGTAGCACCCAGGAATAATTTGAACGCCCGCGTAATAACGTTCACTGCTCCTTACGGCGTTTCGCCGGCAAAAGTAACGCAGGTCGTTCGTGATGCCATTCGCGGTGCCGAAAATGTCTCGCCCGCAAAGCCGCCTGTGATCCGCATTCAAGACCTTGCCGACAGCTGGATAGTATGGGAGGTTAAGGTTTGGCTCGAAGACTATATTCGTTTCAGTGACACTGACGCGTTGATCCGTGAAAGGGTACTTTATGCGTTCCAGCGTGAAGGCATCGACTTTCCTTTCCCAACGCGCATCATCTATAACCAAGCCAATGCCGTTGAAGAAACTCCGGAAAAAGCCGCAGATGCGGCAAGTGATCGCCTTCGACGCATCCCGATCTTTGGCCCGCTCTCCGAAAGTGAGATCGACCGGCTTGCTGCTGCTTCAAAGAATCATATCTACGCGCGCGGCGAGGTCATCGTCCGCTCAGGCACCGAAGGAAACTCTATGTTCGTGATCAGCCGCGGCCGCATCGCCGTTCAGGTGGTTGATAACGGTAAAAGAAAGACGGTAAACGAACTTATTGAGAATGACTTCTTTGGTGAAATGAGTCTTCTTACCGGCCAGCCCCGGACCGCTGATATTGTTGCGTTAGCCGAAACTGAGGTGATCCAGATACGGCGTTCGGCCCTGAAACCCATTCTCGAGCAGAATCCTCTTCTCGTTCAATCTATCACCGATATCATCGCCGAACGAAAAGAGATGCTTCAAGAAATGGCATCAGGATCGGATCCCGATCCGGTCGAGTCCAAGAAAGGGATGCTTCGGTCTATCAGGAAACTTTTCGGATTGCGCTCGGCATAAGAAAGGCCGGATCGAACACGACCCGGCCGAACATCTTTTCCCGTCGTCAAGCTGATATTATCATTCAGGCGTTTCCTGATCATCCTGTCCGTCGGTCGATGCTTCAGTAGCATTATCCTGCTTCGAGGCTTCCGGTTGTTTGAACGCTTCCTTGATGTCCTGACCCAGTTTACGGCCCAACTCGGCAAGAGTATCGCCAACCTTGTCCATTGCCTCTTTTGGCGACGCCATAAAATAATCAACGGTCTCGCTGAGAGTTACGGCCTCCATTTTCAGCAGCTGAGAATACTTCTCACCCAACGGCAATGCCTCAAAATCAGCTTTGATATCTTTTGTTGCGGATCTCGTCTCCTCGTTGCTCATCACATCTCCTCCGTCCTCTCCGGTACCAAACATCGAATACGCCCGGCGGGAGCAGAAAGTTCCCGCCACTTAATGGCCGATCGATGACCGAACTTTCACACGCGGCTGAGCTCCGGGCGGGGTAACGGTCGCTTTCACCTCGGCTTTGCGGCAATCCCCGCAAATTCCCCACAGACGTAAACTGTGATGTGTCGGCCTAAAGCCATGGGCCTCCGCTACCTGATCCTGAAGATCCTCGATCTCAGGCGAGACAAATTCAACGACCGTTCCGCATTCGGTGCAGATCAAGTGGTCGTGATGTGCATGATTGAAGTGATGTTCGTAATATGTGCGGTTATCACCAAAATGAACTTCCCTCGCAAGGCCCGCCTCGGTAAGGAGTTTCAACGTTCTGTAAACGGTCGTGTGGCCTATCGAGGCATCTTCCTTCTGAACCAGCCAATGCAAAGCATCTATTGTCAGATGCTCCTCTGTCTTAAGGAATATCTCCATTATCAGCTCACGCTGACTCGTGCGGCGAAGTCCCAGCGAACGAATGTACTCTCGAAAAATACTCCGCTCCTGCTCAAATCGATCTTTTGACTTCCGTGCCGCCATGTACCGTTATATTACAATCCACTTGACCTTTTTGCCATTTCGATTAGGTCGAGCATTCCGCGCCCTCGCTCTTTTGCGAGGCCTCCGCGGGCGGCAAGCTCCAATGAAAGGGCCGCGAGACCAAGGAACACCGCGAACTCATTTCGCGACAGATCGCACTCCAAATGATCGATCTCACGCCTCAAAATGCTGATGTCACCGCGCGCGAACGGCCCGGTCAATGCATTTACTGTACCTTTCTCCCAAATATTGCGGATCGTCCTCTCGACCAGAGGACGCAGTATCAACATCGGATCATCAACACCCGCCTTCCCCATCATCGAAAATGACAATTCCAGCAACGCCGTCAGATGCCCCGATGCTGCGACCGCCGCAGCATGATAGATCGTCTTTGCCTCGGTCTTGATAGTGAACGAATAGCCGCCGAGCGCTTCGATCAAGGCATCTGCTGTACTCACCGCCCTTTCGTCGCCCTCAACACAGAAAGCCGCGTTGCGGAATACTGTTGGTTCGGTCTGAGCAGTTACCGAGATCAATGGGTGCATCGAGCCGGTATTGCAGCCGACTGCGGCAAGAGCATCCAATACCTCCGACGATAGCGCACCGGAACAATGCAAAGCGATAGTTCCCGGCGTAACGCATGACGCAAGCATTCGTGCGACAGACTCAATAGCGTCGTCAGAAACCGTGATCAGAATGACGTCGGACCCGATAGAGGTCAAGCTTTCCGGTGTCTCCACGCGGTTTTGCGGGTCGGCACGCCGGCCGATCAGATGTTCGAGCTCGAATTGAGTCGAGGCTATCGCTCCGGCAAGAGCAAGCCCAACGCGGCCCGGCCCAACTATCGTTACGCTTGGCATTCCGCTTTGACTATAACGCAGTCAAAGCATAACTGAAAGACATGCGTCAGACGACAAGCCCGTACGGCGAATATGTTTATGTAAAGTTTCTTTAGGAAAAGTCCTTATCGGCCGACAATTCAGCGGCGTCTGCCGCCATCGCCTGTGCCTTCGCCTCTTCAATGGCCCGAAACGCAAAGTGAAGCGCATTAATGTCCTCCTCTGCGAAGGTACCGAATCGCTGTGCATTCTTGAGAGTTGAGATGACCTTTGAGGCTCCCTTTGTGATCGCCGGCTCTGATGATCCTTCAAGAGCATCTATCAACAGCACCGAATTTTCCGTCAATTTGGACCTGAATGTCGAAACACCTTGGTTCACCGCTTCCCACAACTGTTCGGGCCAATGTTCGGCTGTCGAAAGATCGAAAAGTGCGAAACCGCACCCACAAAGCGTATATGACTCTGCGGCTTTCTTCGAATCCAGAGCGCAATTGAGTCTTTTGGCCTTTGCAGCGAATGCACGGATAGAGCTGCGCTGTGCAGGTTCAAAACCGTCCAATCCGGAGATCGCTTCGAACTCACGCCAAATGCCCGTTCCGAAGATCTCGTCGAACTTCTCCTTATACGCGCGGTCTCTGACAACACGGTCGTGCTGCTCCGCATAAACCGCAGCGTATTGCTTCCGAAAATTATCTATGTCCAATCGCAGTTTCGCCGCGGTAACGGATGAGTTTGGCTCGAGCGACGTCAACACGGCCGCATGAAGCTGCGAATGAAGCGCGTCCACTCTTCTGTCGCCTGTAAACTCGGCCAAAGACAGGTATCGGAGCGCTTCTTCACGAAGTCCGGCGCTCGCAACAAAGTCGGTCAGCATCTTCAGATTGGCTGTATTTGATTCGAACTCAACGTCTGAATCAGAAAACGTGTCTGCTACTGTTTCGAGGCAGGCCTCGATCGTCGATGAACCGGACACAACCGATCTAACGGCGTCTGCCGCCCGTATGAACGGTCTGAACGCCGGCCCCGAAAGCCGCCAAATACGCGATGTGATCTGCTCATCGCTAAGCTCATCAAAGCGTGATGCCGTCGCGGTCGAGTCCCATTCGGAAAGCCAATCGGAGAGCCCGGACAATATCTCCTCTCTTAATGCCGGATCATCAAGCGTGCCTGTAAATTTGCGCCCGCAAAGGTTGCCTGCCCACCAGACAAGGCGTGCCGGGCTGTATGCCAACGCCTTCGGGGCGGCAATGCCGCTTATGTCTTCCCAAATGATCTGCAGATCGAGCGATCGTTTATTTATACGGTCGCCGCTTCGGGTAATGAATTCGATCGTACCGGCGGAGACCAAGGCCGCGAGCAGCAGATATACGGATTCTTGACCAAGCCCCATGGGAGTTCGGCTCAGATCGGCAAAGATCGGGCCGAGGGGCCTGACACTTCCGTCGGATGAAACGCTTTCGACAATGGCGGCAGCAAATGTGTTTTTTTGAAGTGCCTCAGCCGAAGCCGGCTTTAGCCGATCACCGTCCGGTTCGACGATACCGAGGGCCGAGCCGAACGAGCGTGCCAACGCTTGAGTTTCCGCAAGATCGGGATTTGAACCTCCATAGAGTCCGCTGACCAGAGACGAAACCTCGTTCATCCCCAATGGCTGCGGGAAATATGGATGGACCGGATAGCGTCCTTCGAACAGCGATTCAAGCATTAACGCCATTACTTGAGCGAGGGTTGCCGCGTTTCGGGCCTCATCCGTGAAGTTGTATTCGAGGCCGTCAATTTCGAGAGTCGCTTCGTTCAGGAATGCCTTCTGAAATATCTTTTCTGCGGCAAGAGCATGTGCTTGGATCGCAGATGAAAGATGCTGAGAGAACTCGGTACGGACATTCTGGTCCTTCTGAAGTACGACCAGCCGCTTCAGCGATTCCATAGCTTCGGCGTCAATATCCGCCGGCAGCCACCGTATCGCACCATTCTCGCCAAAAACTGCTCCGGACCCCTGCTTTCCGATATCGATCGCGACGATCCAGTCTGCCACGGTATCAGTGGTTTCCGGTATCGCAGAGTTCCAATACACGACGCCTTTTCGATGGCTACCGCGCCAAAGGATACTCGTCTCAGAACGCTCGGTTCCGTCATGCCCCTCAAAGGAACAGTCCGAAAAGCGTTCGCACATTGCCTGCCGAAGAATCTCGAGGACATCGTCGTACGAAATGCTTTCCGACGCAGCGGCAAGGGCACTTCTAAGGTCGTCCTTGCCCTTTAACTTAAATGAGAATTTCCGGCTTCCGGTACTGTCGGTCGATTCATCGATCATTCCGGGATCGACACTGCGAAATTCCGTAAGAAGCCTCTCAACTTCAGCCACGGCGGCGTCCGGGCCGCTATCATCAAGGATGAGCATCGACGCGGCTATCTCCGAGGCCGTCGCCGCGCCTTCGTTCAGTGACAGCAGGAACAGACCTTTTAGTACAAGCTTGGCCTGCAGCCGTTTCATTACCGCTGTTTTTGCGATAACGCCGGCATTGATCCGATCAAAGGATGCAAAAACATCCTTTAGGTCATCGACTTCCCGCAGATTTGTCTCAACGCTGTCAAAGACCTCATCAGGAGCGATCAGCGAGTTCGCGGGCCTGCCCAAGATCCTTGATCCTGCCTCTGATGCAAAGCCCAGCAGTGCGAATTCTCTGAGATATAACCGTACGAACGGTGCGATCTCCATGATCACCGGATGCAGAGGATAGAGTGCGGTAAACCGCTGCTCGCTCCAGCGAAATCCGGGGATCGCCGCACGGTATTGTCCGTAAATATCATGGAGGATCCCGCGCATTCGCGGGTCTTTCGGAAAAATATGTGTGTCAACTATCCGATAAAGATGTTCCTGATCGAGGTAATCGATCGAGAACGCGGAGGACACGCCTATATTGGCCCCATCCGCTCCCGAAATATCATCGTCAAGGGCCACGCCCACGAAACTGCCGGTATTCTTGGCAACCTCGGCTATTTCAGCAAGGATCGCACCGTCGTCCCGTGTAACACGAGAGGCTCGCTCAAAAGCCGTGTCGATCAGGATCACAACACGGCCTTCGGTATGCGATCGCCTGATCGCAGCAAGAAGTTCACCGACCGTGCCGCTGAGCTGCGTAGCCGGAATGTTCAAGAACGTTGCGATCGCGGCCTTTAACTCGTCAAGCAGCGTCTCGCATGTCCCGCGGCGGACGAAAAGGACCGGGAAACTCTTTCGCTGAAGCCGCTGCAAAGCTCCTTCAACAAGCCTGTCCTGCACCCGCGGCCGCATATCGGCGTTCGCTAAGAGCCAGCCGAATGTCCCTAAAAAATGACTCTTCCCGACGCCGCGAAAGCCCGCCAATGCATTGGCAGAACCGGACGCGTCAGTAAGCCCGCAGACGCGTGATATCCACTTCGCCATCAACTCCGCGGTGGCGTCCGTAAAATGATATGATGCGATCGTATTTATCGGATCGAGGCTGAAGTCCGAAACTGTGCCGTGTTTGCGTACATCGACGACATCTTTGACCTTTTGTTCTATACGATTCATGCCGGACACTCGGTGGTGTGGAGATGTGAGGGGCGCACTGCAACGCAGACAACGCCGTGATTATTTTAACAAGTTTTATCCTAAATGAGAATAGATTTTTCCGGGTGTTGAAAAAGTCTGTATTCCACGAATATTCCGCTTCTTCCGCAACCAGAACGCAACCGGCTGCATCAAACCAATGTTGCTTTATTGGTCATTGGAAAATACACTTTTTCTAACGCGTATTTATTTTCGGAGGCATTTGATGTTAAGGAATTACACTCGAAAGATCACCGCTGTCGCTCCGCTAGCTTTGGCGCTGCTTTGTTTTCAGGCCGCACCGCTCCGCTCCGTTGCAGCGCAGGACACACCCGGCAAGCAGCCGCAAACATCAGAGACGGATCCCAAAGAGAAGAAAAAGAGCAAAAAAGAGGCCAACGATAAAACCGCCGCTACCGCGAATACTTCGCGAGCGCTGTCTGTTAAAGACGATCCCTCTATGATCGGAAAACGCAACATCAACAGCGGAAGTGACAAATTCTTCGGTTGGCTTGGCGGTTCAAAAGATAAAGAAATGGCGATCGGCCGACAACTTGCCCTTCAGGTCGAACAGCAGGCCAAGATACTTGATGATCCGGTGATCACCGAATACGTCAACCGCATCGGACAGAACATCGTCCTCCATTCCGACGCGAAAGTACCATTCACTATTAAGGTGATCGACAGCGATGAGGTGAACGCATTTGCGCTGCCCGGCGGCTTTTTCTTCGTAAATAAGGGGCTGATACTCGCTGCTGACAACGAAGCGGAACTGGCCGGTGTGATGGCCCATGAAATAGCGCACGTATGCGCGCGCCATGCAATGGAAAATCAGGGTAAAGGCACTCTCATTAATTACGCAGCGATCGCCGGAATAATCTTCGGCGGACCTATCACCAGCGGCATTCTTCAGAACGGCGGCGGTTTCCTTGCAGGCCTCGCATCACTCAAATTCTCGCGTGGAGCCGAGGAAGAAGCCGATAATCTCGGAGCTCAATACCTTTACGCTTCCGGCTACGACCCAACAGCAATGTCGATGATGTTCGAAAAACTGGCATCACAGAACAAGAAAAAGCCGGGTTCTATCCAAAAGATGTTCTCGACGCATCCGCCGTCACTTGAACGCCGCGATGACAGCATAAGGATCGTTGCGCGCTTTCCGGAACGCGACGAATACGTGATCACAACATCCGAGTTTCAGCGTGTAAAAGCCCATCTTTTGCGGCTAACGAATGCCAAAGCCGGCGTAAGCGTCGATTTCGATGATGTCGATGACAGTAAACCAACACTTAAGAAGCGTATGCCTGATGCCGATACGAGCGACGACGTCCGCCCCGGAACGAGTTCATCCGACGAACCGCCGAAACTCAAGAAAAGGAGTGAACCGACCACACCTCCGCCGGGACAATAGACCGTCGCCTTCCAAAGGAAAAATAGGCTGTTCTCGTTGAAGAACAGCCTATTTGATTACATTCTATCAAAACAACCTCAGTCGTTTTTGAGCGGAACACCTTGCGGGCCGACAGGCACATTCTGTTTCGGCTGCGAGGCAGTTGGCCTTGCAATAACCGTCGTCAGTGCCTGCGGGATCTGATTGGCTTGGATGTCGCCTTGATTATCAATTATCTGATCGATCATCTCGAAGGTTCCCTTTTCAAAATCCCTGGTCATCAGAACGCCGTCCTTATCAATGGTGAGCGGATAGATCCCGAATAACTGATTCTTGAAATTCTGAAAGAACGAGGCATCTTCAGGAGGCATCACGTTCTCGCGCTCAGGATTGGCCGGCGGCACCGTTGCGCCCATGATCTCGAGCTGTTCCTTTGCCTTGCCGACATAATCGCTGTTCGGATAGTCGCTGACGATGCGCTGATAATAGCGAACAGCTTGGTCCGTCTCTTCTTCGATCTGATATGTAACTGCCGTTTTGAAGAGCACCTCATCCATGAACTTGAAGTTCGGATACTTATCGAGGATCTCGCGAAACCGCGACTGTGCTCCCTTCAGCCCGCCCTTCTTTTGATCGACGGCAAGCGTGTAATAATAGTTCGCAATAAGCAGGTTGTGCAGGCCTAAATTGTCCTGCACCTCATCGAGCCGCTTTTCAGCGTCAGCCTTGAGGATCGAGTTCGGATACTGCTGAAGCAAAGCCTTCAGACGGGCTTCCGCACGCTTTGCGTGGGTCGCATCACGGTCAGGCAAGCCGATCTGCCGCATTTCGGCCTCTGCAATCTTCAAGACAACGCGATCGGCAAGCGGATGTGTCGGAAAGAAGGTGAGCCAATCCTGATATGACGCGATCGCTTGAATTAGATTGCTTGTCGAACCCTCCAAAAAGAATGAATCCGCAATGGCCAGCTTTGACATCGGCAGATACGCCGAATCGGGATAGGTCGTAATGATCGTCTGAAACAGCAAGCGGCCGACGTCATAATTCTTCTTACGGACCTCGCGTGTTGCTGTGATGAACAATTCTTTGTCTCGTCCGGGTGAAACGGTTCCGATCAGTTCGTCATACTCATCGTTTCCGCCCTTGCCGAATATGCCCAGAAATTTCTTTTTCTTCTTCTTTTCACGCGGCTTTCCCACTCCGTTATCAACGGTTGCGCGCGCCGAGGCCGTCTCCATTTGGAACTTGTCCACACGAGCCTGGAGTTCTGCAACCGCTTCTTCTAGCGAATCAATATCGGTCCGATCGTATTTATCGCCGCGGTCAACTCGGCCGTAAACCTTCGAAACGTCGCCCTGCAGCCGCGAAGCGTCCTTGTCCAGACTCTCTGCGCGTGCTATGGGCGAGTCCGGCGATTTATCGTCTTTGGTACCGGAAGCCTTATTTTCGGCCTTTAACGCCGATACGGAGCTTTCGAGCGAGCGTCGAATGCCCGACAACTTATCGGACATTACCGTAAGCCGCTGCAAAGCCGTTCCGTCGCCCTTTTGCGCGAACGCAACGCCGGCCGCGAGAAAACAAACGGCCAGAATAACAATAGATCCCCTAAAGAATGATCTGTGCATAAATTTCATGTATGAGCCGAGCCGTCAGACCCAGCGAGTACCCTTATCAATTAACCCCTTCACCGCCGCAGCACGATCCTTCTGACCGAAAACAGCTGAACCCGCAACGATAATTTCAGCACCGCTCAGAACAACCTCTCGAATATTCGCTTCATCAATGCCGCCGTCGATCTCGATCCTGACTCCGAGTCCGCGTTCATCGATCATTTGCCGCAGCCGCCGTAGCTTATCTAAGACCGGGCCGATGAACCGCTGGCCTCCGAAACCCGGATTTACCGACATCAGCAGGACAAAATCCGCATAGCATAAGACTTCGTCCAGCGCGCTTAGCGGGGTCGCCGGATTGATAGCAACGCCTGCCTTTGCACCCGCTTCGCGAATGGATGTAAGCGTGCGTTGAAGGTGGGGATCGGCCTCGACATGGACCGAGACCATATCAGCGCCGGCGGCGGCGAACTCTGCCGCGTATCTGCCGGGCTCAACGATCATAAGATGCGTATCGATGCGCGAGGCTGTGATCGCACGCAGGGAGCGGACCACAGGAAGCCCGATCGTGATATTGGGCACGAACCGTCCATCCATTACATCCACATGAAGCAGCGATACACCTGCTGCCTCAACTGAGACGATCTCCTCGCCGAGACGCGAGAAATCTGCGGACAACAACGAAGGCGCCAGTTCGAAACCGGCGGATATTTTCTCGACATTTGTTGCAGTTCCCACAGTTTTCGTTGCTTTAGCGGTGCGGCCTCGACTGGCTTTTCGGCTTCTCGTCAGAAGGTTTCGCCGCCGGCGGTTTTACCGGCGGTTGTGTTTCCTTTTTTGATTTATCAGCAGGCTCATGTGCAGCCTTATTGCTGTTCGAAGCATCCGCGGAGGAATTGCTGCTCGATTTGGTGTCCGTATCGGACGGAGCGGCATTCACATCGCGTGTCGTATCCGCCTTTTTCCGGTTCGTGTTGGTGTTCGTCTTCGGTTTCTTCGGCTTATCGGTGATCATCTCCTCGATCTTTTCCGTGTCGTCTTCGCTGCCTTTTATTACCGTAGGTGCGGTCTCGCCGCTCGCAGGCGGCCGGCTTGTTACAACCAGGATCATCTGCCCTGTTTTGACGGTTTCGCCGGGTTTCGGGAGCTGTTCAATGATAGTATTCGGAGGGTCATTCGTTACACGATCGGCCCGTTTTTTGATCTTGAGGCCGAGTGAAGCGAGTTCGTTCTCACTCTCACCAAACGACTTTCCGGTGATCTCAGGCACCTTGATCTCACTTCCCTGAAGCGAGAAATACATTACGCTCATCATCCCAGCAAGGAAGACGGCAAGCAGAACACCTACAGCTACCAGCCTACCCAATGCAGCAGTGCCTTTCTTAAAAAAACTCATATTTCAGCTGCCAAACGGCCGAACGGAGATTTTACCTTTTTTTTCCTAACTAAACACCTGCTCCGCAATGATTTTTGACCTCTGAAAGCCGGCAATGAAGAAACCGTCCATATCGTCCCGATCGGGCCTGGTGCGATAGAAGCCATCATCACAGCGGAATCTTGCGTCGATGTCGAGCGTGACCGCCTGCATTTCACGCGAGTTTGAAAGAAACTCAGCGGCAACACCTTCATTCTCTTCAGGTTCGATCGAGCACGTCGAATAGATCAAAAGGCCATTCTCCTTCACCAACTGAGACGAGTTTTGCAGTATCCTGAGTTGCCTTAATGAATGGCGCACGATCTCATCGGTCGTAATACGGTAGCGGAGTTCCGGATTGTGCCGTATCGTTCCCGTTCCCGTACACGGAGCATCTACAAGCACTACATCAAAAGACGCGGCCGCGAACGGCAGAGGCCGTTCAGCATCGTATCGTACGATGTCGATATTGCGGCATCGCTGGCTTACAGCAGCGTTTTTCAGCAGTTCAGTACGCCGTTGCGATCGATCGCCGGCAACGATCGCATGACGCGGAAAACGTATCGCTATCGCCGTGCATTTACTTCCGGGCGAAGCACAAACATCCAAGAAACGGCCGCCGTCCCGAAGTGATATCGCGTTTGCTACCAATTGAGAGCCGGCATCCTGAAAATATATCTTACCTTCGTCCGCCAGACGGTTGAGAAGGGCGTCATAACGTACCGCGATCGCCGCACCTTGAACGCCTTCAACCCGCTGATACTTTTCGATCAGCTGCCGATCTGCTGCAACGGCGCGATTTGCGGCCCGGAAGGTAAGATGCGGTTTTTCGTTGTTCGCCCGTGCAATGGCCGCGGCCGTCTCGCGGCCGAAATTCGCCGTCCAACGCTCGATCAGCTCACGAGGGTGTGATGTTTCCAAGACGATACGATCTATCGCGTCATCAGGCTGCGGTGAAGTTCGTTCTCGCTCATAGCGGCGGAGTATCGCGTTAACCAGGCCGGCAGCGGAAGATCTTTTCAACTGTCTTATAAGCTTCACGCTCTCGTTGACCGCAGAATGTGCGGGGATACGGTCAAGGTGTCTAAGTTGATAGAGCCCGAGCCGAAGGACGATCCGCACTTCCATGTCGAGCCGTTTGCCTGCAACCAGCTTATCGATGATGCGGTCAAGTTCTAGCTGCCGCCGCAGCGTTCCCAGAACAATCTCATGGCAAAGTCCGCGATCCCTCTCGGAAAGTTTCGGTTCGATCTCCGCCAGAGATCCTGATGAAAGAGCCCCTTTTGTCTCGACGGCAAAAAGTACCTTGAATGCGGCCAGTCGCGCGTCCAATTGCCGTGTCAAGGATCGCACCTCTCAGGATGCCGTTGCGAATGATCGATGCCTGTGCCTCTTCGCAGGTCATGATCGACAGTTACCCGCTCATCGAAGACGAAACACTCGCCCACCCACGACGACTCTTCGGGCGGTACGGTCTCAAGGTATTTGAGGATGCCGCCTTCAAGCTGATAAACCTCTTCAAAACCAAGCTGACGCATATATGGTGCGAACTTTTCACAGCGGATGCCGCCTGTACAGAACATTGCTATCCGTTTGTGCTTTTCCGGATCGAGATTCTCCGCGACATACGCGGGCAGATCGCTGAACTTGGCCGTATGCGGGTTGACCGCATTTCGAAAGGTGCCGCTCTTATATTCGTAGTCGTTGCGTGTATCGAGTACCAACGTCTCTTGATCGTTTATCAGGCGGTCCCACTCAGAAGGCGTAACATGCGTTCCTTTGCCGAGATCCAGATCGACATCCTGCTTTAGGGTAACGATCTCCGGCTTTATCTTGACATCGATCTTCCGGAGCGGCCGCTGAGCATAGAACGATACCTTGGGCTTGATATCCGATCGCAGAACGGCCTCGGCACGCGGAATAAAAACATCG
The DNA here is from genome assembly GCA_015075585.1 of Chloracidobacterium sp. Classification (NCBI taxonomy): domain Bacteria; kingdom Pseudomonadati; phylum Acidobacteriota; class Blastocatellia; order Chloracidobacteriales; family Chloracidobacteriaceae; genus Chloracidobacterium; species Chloracidobacterium sp. Next base: position 1,511,976 of record JABTUB010000001.1, on the reverse strand, counting down.
ATCTCAGCTCGAGTGCCGCACAAACTCGCGTTAAAGCCTTCATCCGCAAGAATGATCGTGCCGCGAACGCCTGTATCCGCCATAGATCGGCGCAATTCTTCTTTGATCGCCGCGAGGTCTCCGACCTCCTCCATTCGCTTAAATTCGTAGAAATTTATGATCGCAATATTTTCCGACATCAAAAGATCAGCCGCCGAAGCGCATGCCTCGCTCTATAAGGTGTCCGTTGATGAATTCGCGCACACCGCCCCGTTTTCTTCCTTCCATCTGAAGCTCTAAAACCCTGATCGCGGTATTTCCGCCGCACTTCACGATCAGATCTTCGCCGTCCGCGGCCAAGATCGTTCCCGGTGAAGCCTCGTTTCCTACATCGCAGATCTCCGACCTAAAAAGCTTTACGCGACGGCCGTTGAGCATCGAGAACGATCCCGGGAACGGTTGAAAACCGCGAATGCGGTCAAAAATCGCCTTTGCAGAAAAATTCCAATCGATCTGCCCGTCCGACTTTTTCATTATCGGAGCAATCGTTGCCTTTGCATTATCCTGCGGCGTCGGCTTAAGAATATCAAGCCGGTTAAGTGTGTCTAAAAGCAGTTGACTGCCTGTCATTGCGAGCCGATCCATCAATTCGATCGCATTTTCCTCCGGTCCGATGTCTGTTTCCCGCTGCATCAGAATATCGCCGGTATCAAGGCCGGTATCCATACGCATTGTAGTAACGCCTGTAACACGATCTCCGTTCACGATCGCCCAATTTACCGGCGCGGCACCCCGATACTTCGGCAGCAGCGAAAAATGTACGTTTATTGCACCTTTCGCGAACGCAGTTAGATATTCGATCGGCAAGATCCTGCCGTAAGCTACGACAACTGCAACATCCGCGTCAACTGAACGGAAACGCTCGGTCTCAGCTTCCGCGCGGAGTTTTTCGGGTTGGTGTATCGCAAGGCCGTGCTCAACTGCGTACACTTTCACCGCAGAAGGCGTTAAACGGCCGCCTCTTCCGGCCGGCCTGTCCGGTTGCGTGTAAACCGCGCAAATATCATGTCCGCTCGCCAGCAACGCCTCCAAAGAAGTTACTGCCGCCGGCGGCGTACCCATAAAAACGATCTTCATCTGTTCCCCAACCGCAACGCGTCGGCCATCACGTAAAAGATCCAATTTTGCTCCATCGAGCCGCGGAACAAATAAGCGTTAGGCCCGACCGCAAAGACAGCAACGTCCTCACCGCCGTGGGTCTCGCCGCTGAGCGGGATCATTGCTTCCTGAAGGTAATCCTTGTCAGTAGTATCGACGTTGGTCAGATCGCGTCTGCCGTTCTTCAACGGTTCGAATGACTTCGCTTCACCGCAGCATTTCTTCGGGCCTTCGGGCTGGGTGTCGGACGCACCTTGGTAACCCTTTCCGTTGGCATAGCTGAGCGTTGTGTACGGAAGGCCTAGTTTGTCCTTTTTATAACTCGGCCGCAGCGAGCCATCGGGCCCAACTTCACGAACAAGGCCAAGAATGTCATTGCCGCGTGCCGGATAGCCTTGGATCACCATAGTATGGCTATGATCTGCGGTTACGACGATCAGGGTCTCATTAAGGTTTACCTTTTGAGAAACCGTACGAACTGCGTCTGAAAGCGCGACAGTTTCGGAAAGGGCACGATACGCGTTGCCGTCATGGTGACCGTGATCGATCCGGCCGCCTTCGACCATCAAGAAATACCCTTTTTTATTGTAAGAGAGTATATCAACTGCTTTTGCTGCCATCTCTGCCAGCGACGGCTCCCCGGCACGATCTTCCTTCCTCTCAGACTCATACTGCATATAGCCGGGTTCAAAAAGTCCGAGCAAATGCTTTGTCTTTGCGGTGTCTATCGCATCAAAGCCTTTCTTGTCCCAGACGTATGCCGAATCGCGATATTTCTTTTGCCACTCGGCCGCGAGATCGCGTCCGTCGAGCCGTTCGCCGCGCTTTTCGGGGTATTCCGGGTCTGCCTGATCCTGCCGCAGGAACTTCGACCTGCCGCCGCCAAGCACAACGTCGATGCCGTCACCATACTTGAAAGCCAACAGCTGCGCGGCGATATCAGGAAATCCCGCTTCGTAAGCCGCCTTGCTGCGCTTTTTGATATCAGCATCGGACTCCCAGTTACGATCGGCCGTGTGTGCGTAGCATGCTCCGGGCGTTGCGTGTGTAACGCGTGCTGTCGATACGATGCCGGTTGACATTCCGTTCTCTTCAGCCATTTCAAGGAGTGTCTTTGTTTCGTGGCCCGCCACCGACGAATAGTCGCCGCGAACGACGCGCTGATCGACCGACAGAATGCCTTCGTCGGTCTTAACGCCGGTGATGATCGCACTCATGGTAGGCGCCGAATCCGAGGTCTGCTGGTTAGTATTGTATGTCTTTGAGAGAGCCGAATAGGGAAAGTTCTCAAAGCTAAGCCTGTTCTCTTCGCCGCTTTCGCCGCGGCGTTGTCCTTCAAAGATACGAGCGGCCGTCAGTGTAGAAATGCCCATACCGTCACCGACAAAAAGAATGACGTTCTTTGCCCGTTTCTTATTCGGTTTTTCGGCCTTTGCACGCTCGATCGCCGCAAGGCCGTCCGCACGCCATGTATCAACACTTTCCGGCCGCTTTACGGGATATGGTTCCCGTACGGTTTGGCCGAATGTTGGAACCAACATTGCGCACAAAAGGGTAAGTGCAACCGTCTTTGATCTCATCGTTCTACTCACAAAAAATCTTAGGTTCTCCGAGGAGAACCTAGTAAGCGAACCGGTTTTGAAAAGGCGATCCGTCAATAACCGCAGTGGTAATTCGAATTCTCATAGGCCCGCGTCCATTTGCCGTTCGCCTTTTTGTACGCGGTAAAACCCGAGCCTTCGAATGCTTCGACATAAGTAAAAATCTCACCGATCCCGTCGCCGTCGTAATCAAAGCTGTCCAAGAAGAGTTCTTGATAAACACCTTCGTCGATCGCCTTAATATCTCCGCTCATCGTACCCGCCTGATCTATTGTGCGAAAGTCTGAGAATGAGAGCACATACTTACCTTTCGTGTTCTTTTCCGCAATGAAAAAAAGTAAACCCCGCGTCAATTTGTCGATCTCGGTCCAGTAAGTGCCGACAAATTCTGCGTTGCCGTTCTTATCGATGTCGATGCCGGTAAGATTCAGATATTTCAGCACTTTTGGCGACAATTTATGTCTTGCGTACTCACTTCTGACCAAAGCCTCGACCTCGGCCTTTTCGGCATTCGTCGGTTTGCGCCGGAAGAACGCCTTGTTAGTGATCGGCGCGTTTGTCGCGAGTCCCATCACAAGTCCTTTTAGCGGCGACCTGGTGCTCTGGGTTGTAACGGTTGCCATGTTCTTGGTACATTCAGCATTCGCATCCGAACTCTTCACACGCACAGTTCCCGAGTCCACTCCGCCGAAGATCAGCCGATAGACGGTTCCGGGCTTGTAATAGGTCTTGTTGAACGCGGCAATAATATCTGCCGCATCGCTGCCGTTGACCGGCGGCTCAAGCTTGCCCTTGTTTATGTATGCGATCGGCTCGGTCGTTCGGCCGTCGTTCAGGACCGCGAAAACGATAGGCTTCGGAGCTTTCGGCGGCGCCTTTGGTGCCGTTTTTTGGGCCGCGACGGAAAGCGTCAATATCGCGGTGACGATAGAACCCAACAATATTTTCTTCATAACAATGACCTGCCTTAAATTTTCTGACTTACCGATTTACCCTGCATGAATTGGAGCAGGTATTCGCGGCCGCCGGCCTTAGAATCGGTACCGCTCATATTAAAACCGCCGAAAGGATGAACACCCACCAGCGCGCCCGTGCATTTACGGTTAAGATACAGATTGCCGACGTGGAAATCGCGGCGGGCCTGTTCGAGCCGCTCCTGCGACGCCGAATAAACCGATCCGGTCAGGCCGAATTCCGTACCGTTCGCGATCTCCAGAGCATGATCGTAGTCGCGAGCCTTCACGACAGCGAGAACGGGAGCAAACACCTCTTCCTGCTCGATCGTCGCGCCGGCATTCACGCCGTCAATAACGGTCGGATTGACGAAAAAGCCCTTTGAATCGTCGCCGGTACCGCCGGCTACCACAGTTCCGCCTTCGGCAACAGCCTTTTCAATGTAACCGAGCGTCTTATCAAATGAACGTTTGTTGATAACGGCGGCGACATTTGTTTCCGGCGAACCCGGATCGCCGATGATCAGTTTGTTCGTCCTCTCGATCACCTTTTCGAGCAGTTCGTCATGCACCTTCTCATCAACGATAAGACGTGAACACGCCGAGCACTTTTGCCCCTGGAAGCCGAATGCCGCTGCAACCACGCCGTCAGCCGCCGAATCAAGGTCAGCATCATCAGCTACAACGATAGCGTCCTTGCCGCCCATTTCGGCAACAACACGCTTGATCCAGATCTGGCCGGGCCGTGTCTTGGCGGCTTCTTCGTTTATATGCAAACCGACACCTTTCGATCCGGTGAATGAGATGAACCGTGTTCTCGGATCCGTGACCATTGCTTCGCCGGTTGCCGCACTGCCGCTGATAAAATTAACAACGCCTGCCGGACATCCTGCTTCTTCGAGGATCTCCATAAATTTAGCGGCAATGGTCGGTGAATCAGAAGAAGGCTTAAGAACGGTTGTGTTTCCCGTTACGACCGCTGCCATTGTCATACCGCACATTATCGCAAGTGGAAAATTCCACGGCGGAATTATCGCTCCGACGCCAAGGGGAACGTACGTAAAACGATTATCCTCACCTGAATATGGCGTTACGGGCTGATCAGATGCCCAACGGAGCATTTCACGGCCGTAAAATTCACAGAAATCGATGGCTTCGGCGGTATCGCCATCGGCCTCAGCCCAGGTTTTTGCGACCTCAAAGACCATCCAAGCTGATAATTCGTGTTTTCGTTGCCGCATAAGGTCCGCAACTCGGAACAGCAATGCTGCGCGTTCTGCCGGCGACGTTCTGCTCCAAGACTTGAACGCTTCCGTAGCTGCGTCAATGGCTTTTCCGACCAATGAAACATCGGTATCTCCCTCAGGAAAGATCCCGACGACCCTCGAATGATCCGCAGGGTCAACACTTCTGAACTGACTTTCCAGCGTGATCTTTTCACCGCCGATAATGATCGGATACTCACGGCCAAGATCGCCCCGAACCTTTTCCAATGCCGTCTCGAAAGCCGCCTTATTCGCCTCATTCTTAAAATCCGTGAACGGCTCATTGCGAAAGTCATCTGTCTGTCTTTGTGTATTCATCTGAAAATATCCTCACTGCCGCATTCCGCGGCGCATTTCGCGACGCTCCCATTCGTCGAGCATCTCCGGCACAACAGGCTCGCCCGCCGCTTGCCAACCGATAACAAATCTCAACGATTGTGTGTCGCGTGCATTTTTAACATACGCGAGCAAAAGAACCCAGCCTTGTTCAAGGTAGAGATTCAATTCGCGTATCGAAGCGGCCTCGGCGGCCAGCTTTGTATCCTCGATCTTTATTGCCATTCGCCGGTTTCCTGAAGTTTCTTGATTCTACGCTTTGCGAGTTGGCGTTTCAAGGGAGACATTCGATCAAGGAAAACAATGCCGTCGCAATGATCGGTCTCGTGCAAAATGCACCGTGCCGCAAGTCCCCGCATATCAGCCTCGAACTCCTCGCCGTTGATATCGAGCGCCCTTACGATGACACGCATCTCCCGCTGCACGAGCTGATACAGCCCCGGAAATGATAAACATCCCTCATCGCCGATCTGTTCGCCCTCCTGATGAATGATCGTCGGGTTTATCAACACTTTTCGTACGCGTTCGTTGTCGTCATCTTCGGGCGTATCCATTACAAAGAGACGCTTCGAAACACCAACCTGCGGAGCTGCCAAACCCACGCCGCGTGCGCTCGCCATCGTCTCGAACATATCCTCTACAAGCACGCGCAGCCCACTATCGAACGCCTCAGCCGCGACAGGTTTTCCAACCTCCAGCAAAACAGGCTCCGGATAATGAACAATTCGCCGCACCGACATAAACGAAATTGTACAATAAACGCACAGAATTCTCCGAAAACTCCCCTCCTTACAAAGGAGGGTTGCAGTCCCGACGTCTTTGGTCGGGGCTGACGGGGTGGTTCCCTCTTACGGTAAATACGAACTGATCCGCGATCTGCCGTTGGCATGCGTTTCTTAATTCTCTCATTGATCACTTTACACGCAGCAAAGAACCACCCCGTCATTTGCCCAAAGCGGCAAATGTCACCCCTCCTTGGTAAGGAGGGGAATTTTTCTTGTAATATATTTACTGGGATGATCTGATCACAAATGTCTTACAAGCGACATCCGGACGACATTAATAATCTGCCGCATCTTGCCGAGTTTCGTAAAGAATTACGCAGTTCGATGACGCACGCCGAAGCCTCACTTTGGAATATGCTCAAGAACTCTCAATTTGAGGGTAGAAAGTTCCGGCGCCAACATAGCGTCGGCAATTACATACTCGATTTCTATTGTCCTGCAGAGAGACTCGCGATCGAATTAGACGGTTCGAAGCACTTTTCCGGCAAAGGACAGGCCTATGACCGTGAACGGACAAAATATCTGGAATCGCAAGATATCCGCGTTCTCAGATTTGAGAACGAACGAATTTTCCACGATCGTGACTGGGTCGCCGACATGATCCGCGACAATTTTCGCTTCGGGCCGAAGCCACCGACCAGAGTTTACGGCCGAGGAAAACATTACAACAAAACAAACTCCTAAAAACTCCCCTCCTTACAAAGGAGGGGTGGCAGTCCCGACGTCTTTGGTCGGGGCTGACGGGGTGGTTCTCTGACGCAGATGAAGTGAAGGCGCCGATCGTAATATCGTTTAGCTGACAGTTTTGTACCGTTATCAGTTTCGTTATCCGCACCAAAGAACCACCCCGTCATTTGCCCAAAGCGGCAAATGCCACCCCTCCTTGGTAAGGAGGGGAATTTTATGTTCTGTCCCGAACTATGTCGAAGCGGATTACGGCCGCTTGCAGTTAGTGATCGGAACCCTCATCCCGGCGTAGAGAATTCGCCCAATCACAGAGCGCTTTCTTGTCGGCTTCTGTCAGCGCGGCATTCGGGTGGCCGATCACATACGCGGTCATCGGCATTTCGCCCGATCCGACCTGCTCACAGACCTCTTTGAACTTTTTATTGCGGCGCTTTGGCTCATAGGCAGCAAAGCGGCTGAAGTTGAGTTCATCGCGCCCCTTGTCGATGTGATTTTTTAGGAACCATCCGACAGGCTGAATGTAGGAATACCACGGATAAACGGTATTATTTGAATGGCAATCGTTGCACGATCTTGAAAGTATCGAGCTGATCTCCGGCGGCACGGAAACCGCTGCCTCGATCGTTTCGCCTTCATTGATCGGCGGGTTCGACTTGTCGATCTGAAAGAGCTGAATGACCAAAAAGCCCGCAGCCAGAACGAGTACGATGATCTTGACTGCTTTTTTCATACCTTTGATATAACATAGAACGCTTGTTGCCGCAATATGTTAAGGAAAGGCACCCTTAACAAGGCACGATGCGTCTTAGCATCACCGAATATGGAGTTCTAAATACGAATGAAACAGATCTTAGCGATATTTTTCTTTATGGGTCATGACTAGTTAAACATCCTTTATAGTAGGATAACGCTAGTAATGACAGGTAGTTACAAGATACTAAAGCGTTCTCGAATTTCGAGAGCAAAATTTCGTCAGATATTGAAGTATTTTTCACTTGATCTGACGGCATCACAGATCACCGAATTGACGGGTTTGAACCGGAACACGGTGAACAGATATTTGAAAAAGATTCGTGAGTCGGTGGCAGCTTTCTGTGAAAGCGAATCTCCGTTTTCAGGAGTGGTCGAGCTGGACGAATCATACTTTGGTGCAAGAAGAGTTCGCGGAAAGCGAGGACGCGGAGCATACGGGAAAACGATCGTTTTCGGTATCTACAAACGAAACGGCAAAGTCTATACCGAGATTGTTCCTAACTGCTCTCGTAAAACGCTTTACGCTATTTTAGAAGGCAAGGTGAATAAGACTTCGACCGTCCATACAGACGGCTTTCGTGCCTATCATTCGCTGGTCGATCTTGGTTACAAAAAGCATTACCGCATCGACCACAGCAAGGATGTTTTCGCCCTCGGCACCAATCACATCAACGGCATCGAAAGCTTCTGGGGCTATGCGAAAGTCCGTCTCGTGAAGTTCCGCGGTATGCGAAAATCTACCTTCTACTTGCACCTAAAAGAATGTGAGTTTAGATTCAATTACAGACAACAAAATCTTTACTCAATTCTCTTAAATGTTGTCAAAGAACTATGACTTAACTAGTCATGACCCTTCTTTATTCTTACAATTGTCATCGCCGGTTTTGGCCAATCAGTTACGGTCAGCCCACATGAGGTTACATATAAGCGGAAAGCACCGTCCTCGGAATATAAAAAGACGTTCAGTATTACTTATCCGAAGATCAAAGCGGCAACACCGGCTCTCTCACGCAAGATCGAAGCTCTCTTGAGTTATGAAAAAGCCTTTGACCTTACTCTTGCCGAAGAACTCAAGGAATCTCATTGGCTTGATGAGGCCACGTACGAGGTCGAATATAACGGCAAGGGAGCACTCTCAGTCGCATTGTCGATAGCAGGCTCGGCCGCTTACCCTGACGGTTCAACGAAATACATTGTCATAGATACCAAAAAAGGTACGCGTGCGACCGCATCAACGGATCTCACGAATACGAATGGTCTGATAGCTAAACTTAACGTGATGCTCAAAAAGGAGATCGCGGCGGCGATCAAGGAAATAAAAGCGGATCCTGATAATGCCGACGCAGATACGGAACAACTATTTGCAAATAAGAAATTTGGTGCGTCTGATCTTCAGAGTTTCTCGATCAACGCTCACGGTGTAACCTTTCATTACGATTACGGCTTTCCGCATGTCGAACAGGCCCTAGAGCCTGCCGGCGAATTCACACTCTCCTGGACGGAAATGAAGCCGTATCTGCGCGCGGGCGGATTGCTTGCGGCAGTCGCACGCTAGTATAATCAACGCCATGACCGACAGGAAGATCAGAGTATTGGTAGCGAAACCCGGCCTTGACGGACATGACCGCGGCGCAAAGGTTATCGCCAGAGCGCTTCGTGACGCCGGAATGGAAGTGATCTATACGGGGTTGCGGCAAACGCCCGAGATGATCGCGTCAGCAGCGTTGCAAGAGGACGTCGATGCCGTCGGTATCTCGATCTTAAGCGGTGCCCACAACACGCTTTGTCCGCGCATTGTCGATCTGCTTCACGAGAACGGCATGGATGACACGCTCGTACTTGTCGGCGGCATTGTTCCGCAGGAAGACGTGGCATCACTAAAAGAACGAGGTATTGCCGAGGTGTTCCTTCCCGGAACATCTACTGAGGACATCGTGAGCTTTATAAATTCACACGTCCGCCACGGCTGAATATTGATAGGAGATAAAAGAGGTGACATTTATGATCAGAAAACTAATAATTGCAGCAGCAGCGGCGACACTTGTCGCAGCGGGAACGGCCGTAGCCTCCTCGGCACGCACGGATGCGACACAGGACGTCGTCAGCGTTACAAAGAAAGTCGCACACAAGACGAAACGCGGCACCAAACAGGTCTATCACCGCACCAAGGTCGGCGGCAAATGGGTTTACCGCAAAGGCAAGAAGGGCGGCAAATATACTTATCACAAAGTGAAACGCGGCGGAAAATGGACATACGTCAAGACGCGGAACTTTGTCGTAGGCAAGCCAAAACGCATCAGCTAGTACACACAAGGCTGTCAGAAATGGCAGCCTTTCTTCTTTTCACAACTATCTGTATCTATCGCGGGAACACTTCCAATTTGCACTAATTCCGCACTCCGTCAATAATTAGAATCATGAAACAGACAGTAAGAGTTGCGGGCGGACAGGGCTTTTGGGGCGATCTTTTGACGGCGCCGATAGATCAGGTACGCAAAGGGCCGATCGATTATCTGATGCTCGATTATCTGGCAGAAGTTACGATGTCGATCGTGCAGAAGCAAAAGCTTCGCGACCCGAATGCCGGCTACGCACGCGATTTCGTCAGTCTGATGCAGGAGATCTTGCCCGATTGCGTCGAAAAAGGCATCAAAGTTCTATCAAATGCCGGCGGTGTCAACGTCGCAGGCTGTGCCGCCGCGATCAAGGATGTCGCACAGAACCTCGGCCTTTCCGGCAAAGTCAAGATCGGCGTCGTCACGGGCGACGACATTCTCGACAAACTCGACACGTTTCTAGCCGATGGTGTTGAGATCAATTCGATGGACGACGGCACGCCTTTGTCGGCGATCCGCGACCGCGTTCAGTCCGCCAACGTCTATCTCGGAGCCGCTCCGCTCGTAGAGGCGTTGGACAAAGGGGCGAACATCATCGTCGGCGGGCGCCTTACGGACACGGGCTTGACGCTCGCGCCGCTGATGCACGAATTCGGCTGGAAGTTTGACGATTGGGACCGCATCGCCGCCGGAACCATCGCCGGCCACATTATCGAATGCGGTGCTCAGGTCTCCGGCGGCAATTGCCAATATAAATGGCAGGAAATTCCCGATATGGCGAATATCGGTTTCCCGATCGTGGAAGTGTCGCCCGACGGTACTTTCATTGTAACGAAGCACGAAGGCACCGGCGGCCGCGTCAACGTGCCTAGCGTTACAGAGCAGCTTCTCTACGAGATGGGCGACCCAAAGGCTTACATCACGCCCGATGTCGTCGCCGATTTTTCATCGATACATCTTGCGGACGCAGGCGAAAACAAGGTCCGAGTCTTCGGCATCAAAGGCAATCCGAACACCGATTTCTACAAAGTCAGTATCGCCTACCAAGACGGCTACAAATCCGTTGGAACGCTCGTTTATGCGTGGCCCGACGCCCTCGAAAAAGCCAAAGCCGCCGACAAGATACTCCGCGAACGTCTCGACAACCTCGGCCTGAAATTCGACCTTATCCTCACCGAATTCGTCGGCGTCAACGCCACACACGGTCACTTGTCAGAACCGCCTGCGTCAGCGGGCGGCCAGTCTGACGATCAACGAACTGGCCCGCCGCTCACGCAGCGGGTTTCGACCTATCCCGAAGTCCAACTCCGCGTCGCCGTCCGCGGCCCAAACCGTGCCGACGTCGAACGCTTTACAAAAGAGATCGCACCGCTTATCCTCACCGGTCCGCCCGCCGTCACAGGCTTCGCCGGCGGCCGTCCCAAGGTCGAAGAGATCATGGCCTACTTCCCCGCCCTGATCCCGAAAGAGTTGATTAAAACAAAAGTTGATATAGTGGAAGCCTAGATGTCTGACTACAAATACACAGCTTATTTCGAGAACGAGGTATTGCGAAAGCGTCCCTATTGCGACGAGAATGGTGTATATTTGTAATCGAGAACGCGATCCATATCGAGGTTCAAGATGATGATCGCGTGCGATTTTGGGCAGAGATCGAGGAGTTTGGAGGCCGCGTCCTTCGCGTTGTGACCTTAGCTGACAGAGTAACGATTCACAACGCTTTTCCGGACAGCAATTTTAAGTTATGAAGATCAATTATTATCCAGACACCGATTCGCTCTACATCGATCTTTCGCACAAAACCAGCGTCGAGAGCCGCGAAGTCTCAGACGGCGTCGTTCTCGATTATGACGAATCCGGCAACCTCGTCGGCGTCGATATCGACCACGCCAGCACCAAGCTCGACATGCGCGAGATCGTCCTCGGAAGACTTCCTGTTAAGTCGGCTCATGTCCTCGCCTAAACGCCGCCCCAAGGTCGAAGAGATCATGGCGTACTTCCCCGCCCTGATCCCAAAATCGTTGATCGAGACGAAGGTCGAAATCGTCGAGGCGTAAGATATGCTTGTTCGCGACATTCTACCAGAGATGATCGCTGAGTTAGAGAGCGGTTTGAAAGAATACGAACGCCCCGAATTGGCTGCTACGGTCGCTAACCTTGTAATGGTCGATAGATGCCGTTGTGGTGACTATTTCTGTGGCACCTTTTACACTGCTCCGAAACCGAGCGGAGCTTGGGGCATCGGGCACGAAACCATCCCTCTTGATTGTGATAATGGCTATTTGAATATCGATGTTCTCAACGGCGATATTGTGAGTATTGAGGTTCTTTATCGAAATGAAATTCGCGACAAGCTAATAGCCGCACTTCCGTAGACAAAGCGACAGAAGCACACACGAAGCACTCCAGCATCCAGCCGAAGCCCTCGAACGTGCTCACGAAGCGTTGCATTTTCCTCACGAAGACGTTATAATCGGTCACGAAGCCTAACAAGTCGGTCACGAAGGTGTCGGAGTGCCTCACGAAGGACCCGAAACGCCTTAAATGCTGACTTTATGACACTCAACGAATTCAGGAGGATTTGAAATATGCCTAACAGTCGAAAACGAGTCTCCAATCAACGAAAAATTAGCCTTTCGATCGTAGCCATAACGGAAAGCTTCAGATGCTGTAAGTGCAACTCGGAAAATTATAATGACAAATGGCAATGCAGTTGGTGCAAGCACGAACGGTGTAAACAGTGTAAAGATCTAGAAGGTTGAGGTGGACTTGCGCATCGTCTTTCAAAATTCGGGAGATAGTTTGCCGGGGTTGCCCATTGGGGTTCTATCAGTGAATCCGGATGGAAGCAATCTCGTTAAGGTAGCAGACGGAGCTTTCGAGCCCTGTTGCTCACCGGACGGAAATTGGATTGCCTATTCGGCCTGGAATCGAAATGGTTGTTACAACGTTCACATAATGCGGCGGGACGGGACCAATGTTATTCGAATCACGGATTATTCGGATGTTGGGGCAAACAGTCCGTCATGGTCGTTTGATTCCACAAAGATTGCGTACACAACCTGCGGCCACAATGTCGAGAATCAGATATGGTGGATCGATCTTATTACCGGGCAACAACATTATCTGGCCGACGGAGGATCAACTCCAGTTTGGACCGCAAACGGTGAAATAATATTTGAAGCTTTTCCAAATGGTGCCGCTACTCAGATGATCGTCGGAGCTTACGGAGAAGACTTAGAAGAATCTGGGCTTTTTGAAATCGGCGATTGGTCGGTCAGATCGTCACCAAGTGGTAGTGAATTCGCATTTTTGCGTAACCGAGACATTTTCTTAATAGATTCGAGTGGAGAGAATCTTCGTTGCATCAGAGAGGACGCGCTCGCAACCGGTCTTTCGTGGTCACCCGATGGACAACAAATAGCCTTTTACGCAGCCAGAAGCCAGAGCGAACGCCCTTGTGGGAAAGAAATCTATGTCATCGATAAGGATGGAAAGAATGAACACAAGATCGTTGCTAATCCGTGGATGGGAGACAGAGTGGGTGAGCTAGTCAATGTTTCTTGGTTTTGTTGAGCAAGCAAGGAGTAACTGAGGAGGAGAAATTATGTCGAAACTTGAGAATGAAGTCCGATTGCTTGAGGAATATAGTAACGAAATTCATGGTCTTAACATGAACTTAATGGAAGCTGATCCTCACACATCTAAACGGATTCAGCAACAAATAGATCAGAAGATGCAAATCTACTGGAAACAGATTGAATTAGTAAGATCTAGTTTTCCCGATGCCGATGACGACGATTTGCACGAGTCAATCTTCTATACCCAGCAAGCAATGACTAAACTCTTTTCTGCTGGACTAATGCGACGAATGTCAGCGCGTTCGGAAACTACCGGAATGCGTCTTGCGACGGGCATGATCGCCAGACAACAGGAAAAGAATAATGCACAGCAATCTTTGGCACTGCTTGATAAGGCTCTCAGTATTTCCGACTATTCGGGGGCAAGATTCGTTAAGGCTCACGTTTACCTATTGTTAAAACAAAACGATCAGGCACTGCGAGAATTGAACTACATCATTTCGAACTTTCCCGACGACGACGTCTATGTTCAAGCAAGACAGATGAAGGACGAGATTGAAAATCCGCCGAAGAAAGGAATGTGCTTCGTGGCTACAGCGGCATATGGCTCGCCGATGGCGCCGGAAGTGATAATCTTCCGAGAATACCGAGATACGAAATTGCTTCCGTCCAAAATTGGCTCGACATCTGTGTCCATTTATTACCGAATCTCACCTTTCTTCGCAAATGTCATCGCAAAACACGAATGGATGCGACGGCTTACAAGAAGATTTGTACTTGAGCCGCTCGTGCGCCGAATCAAAAAATAGGAGTGCGTTATGTCAACAGAAAGATGTCGAGATTGCGACAAACTAGCATCGGTTTTCTCAAATCAGGGAAATGGAAGATGTTCAAAGTGTCACGGATCAGGCAATGATAATTCATGGAGTTCCGGCCTAGTCGATGCCGTATCGGGAAAATATGCGAAATGCTACCAATGCAACGGTACTGGGCAATGTCAAGTCTGTGGCGGAACTGGCGTCGCTCTCGGAAGAACCACGCCGAAATCGGAATGGTATTCAGGTTGGTTTTCCTGACTTGCGATCTCATTTCTCAATCCTTTCCAATTCTCTTTTTCCAATCGTCGGTCATGCGTGCGGCGGCGTTGACCTGCACGCCTTTTTCGATCGAGTCGGAGAAATCCAGGGCGTCGATGTCGTAGATCACGCGCGTTGTCACGGTGACTGCAGTCAGTTCACGCACTTGCCTGAGCGGATCGCTGCATCCAATTTGATACGCACTTCTCCGGCGGCTGCACGGGCGTTACGCAGAGTTTCAGCCGGAACCGTAAATGTTGACGAAATACCGGTGGAGACGGACTTGTCTATAAAAACCGCGTAAGTCTCGACCGTTATCGACTCGGCCTTATCCAATGCACGAAAAATAGGCGTTAACTTGGCCGGATCGGATACATTCGCACTCAGGATGTATGTTGTGCCGGTCGGCCAGCCATTCTGCCGGCCGCCGCTCTCCGCGTCTAGTTCGGCAAGCAGTTCAGTTCCCGCCTTCATCCTTAACCTATACGAGAGAACCATTTCGTCTTCGGCGACTCCCGGAGCAAAAAGCGTTATAGCCGAACGCACCCCACTTGTGCGCTGGACGGTATCGAAGCGGACCCAACCCTTTTTCTCGCCTTCTCCGTCACTAAACCCGTCAGAATCAGGTCCAACGGTGGCACGTCCACTGCCGGAGACATATTGCGCAACTTCGATCGGTTTTCCGTCTTTGATAACAGCGGCCCCGCGAAAATACCAATTGGGCCCGGAGGCATCCGCTCTACACGTAACCTGCGCCGACAAGGGCGTTACCACGATCAACCCAACAATAAACAATAGAATATATTTCATAAGATCATTATCTTCCGTTCGCCTGCTTACCACTAGGAAAGACAGGAGAATCAACAACGACGTTATTCGAGATCATTTTTCAAGAAACCTCGCGATGCCTTTCTTACAATCTTCCGTCATTCTCGCTTTTGCATTAACCCGCACACCTTTGTCGATCGCTTCGGAAAACTCTAAACCATCAATGTCATAAAGCAATTCTTTTGTCATTTCCACGGCCGAACCGCTGACGTTTGCGTAGGCCGACGTGTATTCGAGGACGGCGGTGTCGAAGGTTTCTTCGGGGATAAGCTGATTGACGAGACCGAGAGCGAGGGCTTCGGCGGCGGAGTATTCGAATCCGCGTGTAAGCAGCTCAAAGCTCTTCTTTTCGCCGAGGTTTCTGCGAAGTATCGCGGTTACCATTGCCGGCACGAAACCTATCTTGACCTCGGGATAGCCGAATCTCGCGGTGTCCGTGGCAAGCACGAGGTCGCACGCCGTCGCCAGACCGCATCCGCCCGCTAAAGCCCGCCCATGAACCGCCGCAATAACCGGAACACGCACTTCGCGGATCAACGCGAAAAGATCGCCGAGCCGGCGTGCATCCTCGACATTATCTTCGAACGATGCTGTCGCGATCTTCTGAATGGAAGAAAGATCCGCACCGGAGCAAAAATCCTTCCCGGCACCGCGAATGACGACGCACCGCAGGCTCTCATTAGCATCGGCCGCCCGCAAGGCATCTTTCAACGCTGCGATAAGTTCGTCGTTCAATGCATTACGCTTGTCTGGGCGATTCAGCGTGATGAATCCGATATTGCTTTTAGATTCAGATAGGACAGTGGACATAATTTCTAATTGATAATTACTGATCACTAATTAGATTTTCGCGAGGTTGAAACTATCGAAGAGACTATCTTTACGAGTTCCAGACGATCAGATTCGATAGATCGATGTTCGGCTTCCGTAAGTATTTCGCCGTGATAAAGAACGAGTAACCAATATTCAGTTTCTAAAGCTCGTCGACGCGCGACGCCGAATTCTGAAATAAAAACTTCGCGACTCTCAGCACCGACGGCGGCCTTTACGTGTTTGCCAATATTTGTCCCGGAGATAAGCAATTCTTTCGACAAGACGAACTCCCGCTTTGTTTCGTTGAGGTAATGACACAACTTAACTATGCGCAATGCGAAGTCTAGTGATTTGTCGAGTACGATATTGTTATCCATGATTTGACTACCTCAACTTAATCATCAATTACTAATTCATAATTATTAATTAGATCGAACCATCTTCTAACTCTATGTACATCCGCAGCAATGCCGTCGAAAATGTTTTTCCCTGCGCGTCGGTCATCAGGCTTTTTGTGCCGCCGCCGCCGAGGCTTCCGTGAAGCAGAAAATTCAACGAGTTCAGGTTCGGCAGTTCAAAGCGTTCCACATCGCCTTTGACCATTTCGCCGAAATGCTCCTTTACCCTTTCTGCAGTTACTTCACGAACAAGGACGGGATAATATTCGGGCTTTAACGCGATCAGGCCGACATTCGCGGTGTCGCCCTTATCGCCGCTTCGTGCGTGTGCGATCTTGACCAGTTGTATCTTCATTGTTCGATTATAAGGCGCGTTTTGGATTTTGCGGAACTGCGAACGCACGTTCGATCAAGTTGTCAGCGATCTCATTTATCAAGCCGATAGCAAAAGCATGCTCGGCATCTACGGGTGCCGCCGTAAAGAAGATCTCAAGAGCGTTCGCTTGGCCGATCAGCCGCGGCAGGCGCTGCGTTCCGCCCCAACCCGTAATTATGCCGAGGTTCGCTCCCGGATGCGCGAAGCGAGCATTTCGGGATGCGATACGTATATCGCACGAAAGTGCGAGGTCCAGCGCACCGCCAAAACAATGGCCGTTCACCGCTGCTATTGTCAGTAGAGGCAAAGCAGCGATCTTTGCCATCAAGGATTGTCCAAGTAACGCAAATTCTGCAGCTTTCTCAGGCTCTATTCCCGCGATCTCGCGCAGGTCGGCGCCGGAGGCGAAAGTTTCACCGCTTCCGGTAAATATCACTCGCTCAATTTCAGCGGCCGCGAGTTCATCAAGCACGGTATGCAGTCGGCCGATAATGTCCTTTGACAGGGGATTTCGTATTTCAGCGCGAGTAAAAACGATGACAGCGGCCCTGCCGGAAATATCTACGTCGATCGGTGTTCGCATCGCGTTAGATTAAAACACGATCTAGTGCCGCTTTGCTAAAGAACCGCCAGCTTCGCGGCGTACGGCAACAAGGCCTTTGCACCTAAACCGGTTCCGCGCAGTAAAAGAATGGTCGCCTTTGGAACGGCTTTGAACAGCACAGGCTTTACAACATTCTTTGCAACGACTTTCGTCGCCACCCATGTAACCTTTGCGGCAGATCGAACTATTATCACCGGCACACTCCGGTGGCCTTTCTTTTCCTCGCGGTGCTCCTGCGCATTTGCCGCAACGGCGAAGAAGACCAAACACACGGCGACCAGCAATGTCTTTTTAAAATGAAATGTCATGATCTATGGGGATCGGGAGAAATGAAGAAGTGAACGGCGTTCCGGAGCCGCTCTTGTCATTTTACACTTTTTGCGTTGCAAAATGAAAGTAATTTATCGGGCACTCTACATTCGCATGATCGACATTACCGCCGATTCAAAGGCGCAGTTACAGCAGGGCGGCCGCAAAACCGAGGAAACATGAAATAACTCCAGTTTTGCTCTACATTGACGCAGCTGCCACCCTGCTTGCGTTACAGAAAGCGCCAATTATGCCGGAAATTCAAAAACCTGAACGCATTTCAAGTGTTCGGCGGTATGCTGATCTCCGAAGTGGTAAAAACGCCTCTGCGGGCCTCCGTCAGAATTCCCTTCTCGATATAGATCGGGCGGACGAAGCGGCGCAGACGCGGCAGCGACCAAAAGAACCATGCAGCTGCCGCAACACAGCCGATCCCGCCGAGAAGCAAAGTATGCGGCGCTCCGATACGCTGTGCCAGCGAACCCGCGATCAGGCTGCCGAACGGAGCCGTTCCCATGAACGCCATCGTGTAAAAGCTCATTACGCGGCCGCGTTTATCTTCATCGACAATGGTCTGCAGCAGTGTGTTGCTCGACGCCATCTGAACCATAAAGCCGAGTCCCGTAACGACCATCAGAAGAAGCGAAAGCCAGACGATATTCGACAGCGAAAAGACGATCAAACCGACGCCGAAAACTGCCGACATCAGAGGAATGACGCGGCCGAGGCCGAGGACCGACCGCCTGGCTGCAAGATACGTTGCACCGCCCAACGCGCCGACGCCCGATGCCGCCATCAGCATACCGAGAAGTCCCGGCCCGCCGTGCAGGATGTCGCTCGCGAATATCGGCATCAGCACGGTGTACGGAAAACCGACAAGGCTGACTATCGACAACAGTATCAGAATGTTGCGGATCGGCGGCGAATGCCACGCATAGCTGACACCCTCGCGAAGTTCACCGAGGACGTTGCCGGCTCCCGGCTTTCTGCCCGTAACGATAGGAAGGCCTTTCATCGCAAGCAGCGAACCGATGACCGCCAAATAGCTTGCCGCGTCTATCGCAAAACACCAGCCTTCACCGACGGCGGCGATTATCACACCGCCGATAGAAGGCCCCAGCAGGCGGCTTCCGTTCACGAGTGTTGAATTTAGTGCGATGGCATTGGCGAGGTCGTTTCTGTCGTTGACCATTTCAACGACGAAAGCCTGCCGCGCCGGCATATCAAAGGCATTTATAACGCCTTGGAATACAGCAAGAGCTACGACGTGCCACACCTGCATCGCGCCTGTAAGGTCAAGTGCGGCAAGAGCTGCCGACTGCAGCATTGCGAGTGCTTGTGTCCAGATAAGCACTCGGTGGCGGCTCCAGCGATCGACAAGTACACCTGCGATCGGTGCGAGGATGAAAGACGGTATTTGCCCGGCAAAACCAACGACTCCGAGCAGCAGCGCCGAGCCTGTCAACCGATATATCAGCCAACTGATGGCGATCCGCGTCATCCAGGTGCCGATCATCGACACCAACTGGCCCGAGAAGAACAGCGAATAGTTCCGATGCCGCATAGCACGGAAAACATACGCTATGCCGCCGGTCGGTTGGGCGGCTTTACCGGCACTCATGTCCACTGAAGTATTTTACTGCTGAAATAACCTACGACGGAGGCAGAACGAATGCACCGATGTGAGGCGTTGCGGCGTTCCTACATGTTTCAAGGGCAAGAATGAGCGAATCGCGCAGCTCTTCGGGCATAACCACTGCATCGACAAGGCCGCGTGCCGCGGCGTGTTTCGCATCGAGTTCACGCTCGTAAGTTTCACGAACCGCCTGCATCTCCGCCTGAAGTGCTTCGTCAGGCTCCTTGCCTTCCTTCCTGAGTTTGTCGAGCTGCGTCCCAAAGATCGCCGCAACGGCACTGTCGCCTTCCATAACGCCCATACGTCCGGTAGGAAGCGTGAAAATAAAATCCGGATCGAAACCTTGCCCCGCCATCGCGTAATAGCCCGCACCGGAGCCGTGATTTACCGTGAGTACGATCTTTGGCACCTTTGCACAGGCCATCGCCTCGACAAAACGTGCACCGGCACGGATTATGCCGCTATGTTCGGCCTCAGCTCCGACCATAAAGCCCGACACATCCTGAACAAAAAGCAGCGGCACATCGTGCCGATCGCAGTTCTCGATAAAATAAGCCGTTTTTTCCGCAGATTCCGTATAAACGATACCGCCGAACCGCGGCGGCTCGCCCAGCCGTCCTTTTGACATTCCGCGTGAGTTCGCTATCACTCCGACCGTCATGCCGCCGAGTTTTGCCGTACCGCAGATCATTTCACGCGCGAAATCGGCCTGAAACTCCTCGATCCCTCCATCGTCGAGAAAAGTATCAAGCACGGCGAACATATCGTACGGCGCTCGGTGATCCTCCGGCAAAAGACCGTAGAGTTCCGCACTCTTCCGACCGGCCGCTCTGACGCCGTCATTTGAGATAACACATTTTACCGGCAACTCGTTTATGAGGAGACGTATCTTTTCAAGACATTCATCTTCGTTCTTGGTGCGATAATGCGCTACGCCCGAGATCGCGTTGTGGGTCATCGCGCCGCCGAGCGTCTCATTGTCGATGGTCTGGCCGGTCGCACCTTTTACAAGATTTGCACCGCCGAGGCCCATGAACGACGTGCCCTCGACCATCAAAATAACATCTGACAGGGCGGGAAGATATGCACCGCCGGCAACGCACATTCCCATCACAGCTGAAATCTGCGGCACCTTAAGATAATGCCGCATTATCGAGTTGTAATAGAAGATGCGTGCCGCACCGTATTGGCCGGGGAAGACGCCGCCCTGATACGGCAGATTCACGCCCGCACTATCGACGAGATAAACGATAGGGACGCGGTTGCGCATCGCGATCTCCTGCGCGCGCAGTATCTTCTTGATCGTTTCCGGATACCACGCACCGGCTTTGATCGTCGCATCGTTGGCAACGACCACACACTCACGGCCGCAGATCTTCCCGACGACCGTAACAACAGCGGCCGCGGGTGCCTGTCCGTCATATTGATCGTACGCTACCAGAAGCCCGATCTCCTGCGAAAAGGTGTCAGCATCCAGCAGCTTTGCGATGCGTTCGCGGGCAGTCAGCTTTCCCTGCTTGTGGATCCTTTCGATCTTTGCCGCGCCGCCGCCAAGACGCAGCCGTTCGGCAAGTTCGAGGTATTCGTCAGTTAAGGTTCTGAGTCTGGACATTTAGGATACGGTCTATTTAAGAATGATATTCGAAACACTCGAATCGCTGACGGCCGGTGAACTAATGCTCACAACTCGGATGCGCGCACGCTTTGTCGCCCTGCCGCCAATTCTCACACGCTCACTTCCGTCATTCGGCGTTGACGGCACGAGTACATCCCATGTCGAGGCCTCATCACGCGAAATATCAATGCGGACATCGCCGGAAATGTTATTTGATGTCCACTTAAGTTCTTGCTCGATAAGGCGTGGTATCTGTACATTGCCGTCGAAATTCGTCAGTGTAATGCCGGCTCCGCTGTAACGATAATTTGCTATCCAATCTGCTGTGTTGTTGATCGAGCGGGCGTTGTCGCGTTGGTTGTCGATACCGGTCGGAAGATCCATATAGTTGATCATCGGATTAGAAAAATATGCAACGCGTGTGCAGCCCGATGTGCAGGGATTTGAATACGACATCACCGTGCGGAATTTACCGTTCACATAATGCCCGTAACCATATGGATATGCGGCAGTTCCTCCATTCTCAGGATTGTGGTGGCTCCCCATATTGTGGCCGAGTTCATGCGCAAAACTAAGATTGCCGACCGCACAGGTGCGTGCGGTAACTGTAAAGCCGTTGCCCGGGTTTCCGCCAAGCGGCCCCATAAGATAGCCGATGCCGCACGCGGCCGTCGAGTTGGTGAGCATATCAACGAGATCGGCATTTAGTTCATCGCGCCGCGCATTCGCCGCCGCATCGCCACGAAGATTCGAGAGTTCGCTGCTGAAATCGCCCGTCTCCGTAAGATTGGTAAATTCTGCCCCGACAAGCCGCACGCGCTGACGTATCTTGCTGTTGATATACGCAGTATTCGTTGCATCGATCGCCTGTTGAGCGATCGTCTTTGCCTGAGCATCGCCGCCGGCCGATGTGCGAACGGCCGCAGTGTAAAGAACAAGAACGTCTATCCGATCACCCGAATCACCCGCGACGCCAGGACGGCTCACGCTTGCGAACCGTTCGCCTGCAACCTCGCCTGCACACGGCGGAAAAAGTCTCTGATCCAACTCGACGAGGTAATGCCTGCTTCCCTTTGGTACGATCTCATACACCGCTTCCGGAGTGTAGATCAGCGCCGAAAAACTCTTTTCGATCTGGGTTATGACAACATCGCCGCGAAAGTCGCCGCTCGCGATCTTACCGCGCCATGTGATATTGCCCGCTCCGCGCCGCTCAAATCCTTCAGAGTCAGAACGAACCGCCGTGTACGACTTACCGTTAAAAACGGGCAGTACAAACGTAGCCGATACCGGAAGAAGTGCATCATCAACAGCGATCTCGCTTTCCCGAACCGATGCCACGCTCGAACGTTCATCCGCCGCCTTTGCAGACGGCCTTTCTGTCAGCCGAAAAAGTTCGCGACTGCCTCCATAGGCGGCATTTATGGCAAAAAGGCCGGCAACCGCGCCAAAAAGCATTGAACGAACGATGGAGTTATTTTTCATCTAAAATGAATGTCGGGACCATGCCGCCGCCTGATGATACATTTGCGAGTTCGGTCGTGGACAGCCTGGTGAAGGCCGAACCGACCTTGCCCATAAAAAGCAGCGGATCGAGATCGACGAGCTGCTCGACGAACTCCCAATTGCCGTGATCGTCTGTGATCATCGGGAACATCTCTTTCGCCGTCCTTACGCGTTCCTGCACAAGGTAATCACCATGCTCAAGTGCCGCGGCGATCGCCGCGTCCCATTCCTCGGGTGTTGAGTTCCAACCAATGTAAATACCGCTGCCGCCGTAATCGTCATTTGGTTTTAGGACGAGCTTTTGCGAGTTTGACCGCGCCCACTCGACGAGGTCGATCTCTTCGCCGCGGTTCACCGTTCGTTCATTGCGAAACACTCGCGTCCATGGGACATGAGCCTCGATCGCGGCAAGTTCCGTATCATCGAACAAATGCTCGTACCGATCATTCGTAAGCACCGCAAAGACCGCTTTTTTGTGCACAACCTTGCTGCGGAAGTTGTTGACCATACAGACCTTACCTGCACGATAAGCATCGACCAACGCAGGTTGTTCATCCATTATCGGCAGATATTCGTTGACCAAAAGCCGCTTATACACTATGTCGATCTCGATGCCTCGGCTCCGTAGTCTCGATCCGTCAAACTCCAACTCACGCGGTGAACAGATGATCGATCGATACCCTTTTGATTCGAAGTAGTCACGGAACAGTTCGAATTCCTTTACGGTCGGCAGATCTTCAAGATCAACGATAGCGATCACCGGCGAATGCGGAATCGAGCCGCCGCAAAACTCCTCGTAACATTCCAGCAGCACGCCGAGCAGCTTTGACGAGCCTTCGAGGGCCTCGACAGAATACCGCTCACTGAAACGCCGCATGACCGGAAGCGACATAAAGATATTCGCCGCCGAATCAGAGAACGCAATGCCCGCAGGACTCTCGCCATTGAGTTCAACAAAGCTGTATGTAGAATCGGTCAAGAACGAATCGAGCCGCGAAGTCGGCGAAACATGAGCGTAACCCGGATCGATCTTTATCAGGTGACGTTCGACATCCGAAAACCCAAGCTCATCCAGTATCCCATCGTCCTTTACCGCCGCATCCTTTATCTTCTGGAGTGCTCCGAAGATTGTTTCGCATTGTAGCGTAACCTGCTCCCAACTGCTTCGTGCTACGAAGTGAGGCCGCAGATACGGCGATAGGCGGCGTCCGCCAAAAATGAGCTTTGAGCTCTCGAGTTCATGGTCGAGCAACTCGCGCGAGGCATTTGCGAGTGTCGCATCCGCCATCAACTCGTTGTAATGGGCAACAGCATGTTCCAGCATATCTTCAAACTCTCCGCCGCTTATTTTGACATTGCTACAATCTCTTCGAACTCGTCCTTGGTCAGCGGCATTACCGAGAAACGCGGCTGGCGGATCAGGTAAATGTTGGCAAGTGCAAGATTCTCCTTCATAGCGGCCAGCGTTACGGCCTTTTTCAACTTCTTGAAGGGTGTCAACTCGACGGCATCCCACTTAACATCCGTTGGATCGGGAAACGACTCTTTCGTCACCTTTGCGATACCGACCGCTTCTTTCCCGACCACCGAATGATAGAAGATCACTTTGTCGCCCTTTCTCATCTCGCGCAGAAAGTTACGCGCGGTGTAGTTCCGAACGCCGGTCCAATCGGCCTTTCCATCTGCGGCAAAGTCATCCCACGAGTACGCTGTCGGCTCTTGCTTGACCATCCAATAATTTCCCATAGTTAATAAGTAGTGAACGGTGAGTGATAAGTTAGCTCAGCGTGTTGATCCTCCTCGATCACTTCTTTGCTGTTTTGATCGACGCGGTTAATATCCGTTGTATTTCATCACGATCTGCGAGCAAAGAATCTGCGAGCCTATCATCCAAATAATCACTCTTATTGAGCAGCCTAAGCCAGTAATTCGTTTCTCCCGCTTCCTTTTGAGCGATCGAAAGCTTGTGCACGAAATCAGTCTTAGATTGAGCATGTTTTGCTTCCTCGCCGTTTGCCCCTATCGATGTCCCCGAACGTAGTACCTGCTTTGCTAAAACATATTCCTTATGTTCTGTTGTCAGGTATTTATAGAGCTTGACCACCCTTAACGAGAATGCAAACGTTTTATCTCGAAGCACACTTTCTTTCATTCGCCACTCATCACTCGTCTCTCAGCGTTCATCACTTTTTGCTTTCTGCCGCTTTCTTATTCAGCCATTTCGCCCAGCGTTCGAGCATCGGGCGGAAAGGCTTGAAGAGCTTTGCCCGCCAGCTTTTTTCATTCTGTTTCTCGCTCCATGCACGCAGATTCTTCTCGGCATATTGCCGGATCTGCGGTTCAAGGCCGGTCTTTTTAACCGAATGACGCATTGTCAAATAGTAATGCTGCCCGACCAGCGAGAAGACCAGACCCGCAAGGTTGCTCTTAAAGCCGCTCTTCGCCATGAACCGCTTCATAAAACTCTCGGTCGGCTGCAAAAGAGCGCCCATTGAGATCTCGCACCACGCGCCCTGATTCTGAACGCGCGGATGATAAAGCCCGGGAAGGTCGCCCTTCAGCGGTACGTCCATGTTCTTCAAGCGCGGATCGTTTATGAAATCGACAAGTTTTATGCGGTCAATGCCTCGATATTGCTCGACCGGCAGAAAATCCAGTACTTTTTGGATAGAGGCTTCGTGATCTTTCGGCAGTTTGAAGGTCGCCGCATTCTCTATCTTGATCTTTGTAATTTTCGCGGACTTCTGCCCCGCGGTTTCGATCGCCATATTTCAATAAATTGTAATTGCTAATCTCTGAATAGTAAATTGCGCCACATCTTTGTGGTATGAACGCAACGCCTGCTGATGTGTGTGAGCCGCGTGATCGAGCGAAAGGTCGCTAAAAACCGCCAAAATCCGCTTCACATCCTGCAGACCGCTCCTCCGAATCTTCAGGCATAAGGTTTGCAATGGTTGAGGGCGATGCACCAGACGACCATTGGTTCTTCCGTTAGTGTTGACGGCGTAGGTTTACATACAGGCGTTCAGGTCAGCTTGGCACTTCGTCCGGCTCCCGAGAACACGGGTTATATCTTCGTACGAACCGATCTTG
Source organism: Chloracidobacterium sp. (assembly GCA_015075585.1). Taxonomy (NCBI): domain Bacteria; kingdom Pseudomonadati; phylum Acidobacteriota; class Blastocatellia; order Chloracidobacteriales; family Chloracidobacteriaceae; genus Chloracidobacterium; species Chloracidobacterium sp. Next base: position 1,486,288 of record JABTUB010000001.1, on the reverse strand, counting down.
ATAACTTCGAGATACCGGCGTCGGTCGAATTCATTTCACATTGCTCGTATGCGACCACGCTTATGCGGCGCGGCGTGCTGCTTTCCACCTGCGAACACCTGTTATCGGCGCTTCGAGGCTCGAATGTCGATAACTGTTTTATCGAATTGGACAGTATCGAAGTTCCCATCCTCGACGGATCGAGCGAGGACTTTATCGAACTGATCGAAAAGGCCGGCATTGTCGAACAAGACGCGCGGCGACGCATCTTTATTGTAAAGGACAAGGTCTCAGTTGATATCGATGGCCGGAAAATGTCGGCTGAGCCTGCTGATGCCTTCGAAATTGATTGCACGATCGACTTTCCGCATCCGTTTATTGAGCGGCAGCAATATCACTTTACATTGTCGAACGGCTCATTTGGCCGCGAGATCGCATCGGCACGGACCTTCGGCTTCACCCACGAGATCGAGGCGCTTCGCAAGGCTAATCTTGCCCTGGGCGGCTCGCTCGAAAACGCGATCGTCCTGACGGATACCGGAATGCTCAACAAAACACCGCTGCGCTTTGACAACGAGTTCGTTCGGCACAAGATCCTGGATATGATCGGTGATCTTGCTCTGCTCGGGATGCCTGTTCACGGGCGTTTTACGGCCGAAAGGAGCGGTCATTCTATACACGCGCAGCTAATGAGCAAGCTGCTCAAGACCGAAGGCGCGTGGGAGATCGTCGAAAGCTGAGCCTTCGCGTAATGTCTGCCGGATCAGTAGCGTCCATTTTCCTGCCTAAAGTTCTTCCTTTACACGCCGTACGAGGCCTATGGCTTCTCCCAGTCCGCAGTGTGGAATGTGCCCGCCTTATCGATCCGCTGATAGGTGTGCGCGCCGAAATAATCACGCTGCGCCTGTATAAGATTTGCCGGAAGCCGGGGTTGGCGAAAGGCGTCAAAATAGTTCAGTGCAGATGCGAGGCACATCATCGGGATCCCGTGCGCATTACCTGCAGAAACCACTTTTCTCAACGAAATAATGTGCGTATCGAGAACCGTTGCAAGTGTGCCGTCAAGCAGCAGTGTCGGCAGAGCAGGATCAGCGCCGTATGCCCGCCGCATTTCTTCAAGCAATGCTGATCGGATTATGCAGCCGCCGCGCCATATCTTCGAGATCGCTTCGAGGTTGAGGCCGAAGCTCTTATCGGCGGAGGCCTCTTGGAGCAATGACATCCCTTGAGCGTACGTGAGAATGAACGAGGCGTAGAGTGCGCTGTACAGATCCTCAGGCCCGACCGATGTATGATGCTTTGTAAGGTCTTTGCTGAACTTGACCGAAAGCGTGCGGCGCAGCTCCTTTCGAGCTGAGATCTGCCTCATTGCAACTGCCGAATCGATCGTCGGAACAGGGACGCCAAAGTCCATTGCGGCTTGCGACGTCCATTTACCCGTACCTTTCTGTCCGGCGGTGTCAAGGATCATATCAACGAGCGAATTCCCTGTATCAGCGTCCTTCTTTGCCAGAACAGTCGCAGTGATCTCGATAAGAAAGGAGTTAAGCTCGCCCTCATTCCACGCCGCGAATGTCTTTGCAAGCCCTTTATTATCCATACCGAGCACACGTTTCAAATAGTCGTACGTCTCGGCGATTATTTGCATAAGGCCGTATTCGATGCCGTTGTGGACCATTTTTACAAAATGCCCCGCCGATCCCGCACCCATATAATCAACGCACGGTTCGCCGTCCACCTTTGCCGACACGGCTTGAAGCGTTGCCTCAATGCGGTCGTAGAACTCGCGTTCGCCGCCGGGCATGATCGAGGCACCGTGGCGTGCGCCTTCCTCGCCGCCGCTGACGCCGACGCCCATAAAACCTACATTTTTCGCCGAAAGATCGGCCGCACGTCGTTCCGTATCCGTGTAGTGTGAGTTTCCGCCGTCAATGATCAGATCGTTAGGGCCGAGGTGCGGCAAAAGTTCGGCGATAACGCTGTCAACGATCGGCCCGGCAGGCACGAGCAGCATAATATTGCGTGGCGTTTCAAGCTTTGCGATAAAATCTTCGAGCGTGTCGCCGACACCGACCGGCATTCCTTTTCCTTCATTCAATAAGAGCTGCCGCTTTGCGGCATCAAGGTCGTAACCGATGCCGCTGATACCGTGTTCACCAATATTAAGTAAAAAATTCCGGCCCATCGTGCCGAGACCTATCATTCCAAAATGAGCTTTATCCATAACCTTATTATACGCCCCAGACATCTGCCTTTTCCACGTCGCCTTGATAAACCTGGGGCATATCGATGTACATCCACCACGCGCTCATAACCTTCTGGCAGAACGCCCATTTGCGGATACTCTCGGGATGAAGCCTGAAGCGTGAAGCGAAGACCTGCACGGCATGGTCAAGCAATGCATCGTGATTCGGATGGGCGTCATCAAGCAGCCGCTCGGCGAAATTATTGAGAAAGACCGCAATATCATAGCCGACGTGCCCGACAGCGCCCTTAGGGTCAATGACCTTGAATCCTTCCCGCGTGGAAAGAATGTTCTCGGGATGCAGATCGCCGTGGATGTAATATCTGATGCGGCCTTTCGTCACTTCGCGATAGTATTTCAACGCCCGCACTGCATACGCCGCCGGAAAATCGGTGTCGGCAAAGCCATCCATTCCCGCGAACCAATCATCAACGTCGGAGGCTTCGATCTCACTACCCGTTGCGTGCGTTGAGACGGCGGCAATAATTTCCGCCGCCGGCAACAGCATCTCGGCCTCACGGCCCTTAAAGACCTGAAAGAGGTTCCGGCCCGGATACAGCCATTCGATCAGGATCGCACGGAGCGGCCGTTCCTCTTCAAGCAAGCGAACACAGTGTATGCCGCCGCAGTGCCGCAGAAACTCAGCTTCACTGAATATCTCGACAGGGTCCCACGGCGGAGCTATCTTTAGCACGACATCCTCACCGCTATCCCTTTTTGCCGGTGCGACAAAATTATATTCGACGCTGCGAAACGATTCCGTTACGGAAATTTGCCAGCGAGACTCCAATGCACGGAGCGTGTTCTCTAAGCCGGCGAGCCATATTCGGCCCGCGTTGCCCAGGCCGGCACGGACGTGCTTCTCCAAACTCTTGCCGACCTTCATCATACCGAACTTGACGAGTGTAAGCGCGTCTCCGACACTTATCAAATGAAACCTCTTCGCGACGCGATACGCCCCACGACATTGATCGAAGGGCGGGAGCTTACGCCTGATCGGCGGCTCGCCCTGACCGTCGTCAGCGAGACGCTCCAACACACTGGCAGCTTTAAGTTCCGAGCGGCCTACAACGTCGTACTGAACGTACCGAACGACGAACTGATAGCGGCGTCATCCGGGAATTTCGGCCAGGCTCTGGCATACGCCTGCCGGCTCGCGGGTAAGAAGTGCACGGTCGTTATGCCCGGCAATTCGGCCCGCGTCAAGGTCGAAGCGGTACGCTCTTACGGTGCTGCGGTCGATCTGATAGACACCGAGAAGGTAACACGCGCCGAACGCATCAAGCAGCTCGCACGCGAACATCCCGAAGCGTACATCGCCAGTGCTTACGACGACCGGCTTGTGATCGACGGAAATGCGACGCTCGCGGATGAGATCGCGGGGATCGGGTTCGATACGGTGGTCGTGCCGGTCGGCGGCGGCGGATTGATCTCCGGTATCATCGAAGGCTTTGAACGTGCTCAGAAAACGGTCGAGATCGTCGGAGCGGAACCTTTGCTCGGCAACGACGCCGCACGTTCGCTCAAAGCAGGCAGGATCATTGCCAATGACCACGAACCGCAAACGATCGCCGACGGAGCACGAACGCTCTCCGTTGGCATCAACAATTTCGCGGTTATGCGACGCGGTGTAGGCGGCATTATCGAGGTGAAGGAAGCCCGGATCGCGGAGGCTGTTCGGCTTTATTACACACGCTGCAGCCTTAAATGCGAACCGACCGGAGCACTCTCGCTAGCCGCCGTACTGCAGGAGCCTCAGCGTTTTACGGGGAAGCGGATCGCCGTGATAGTCAGCGGCGGCAACGTGGACGCCGACACCTATTCACGCCTCATAAAGAGTTGATCACCACAAATACCCGTTTTGCCGGAAACCTTTCCCTCGGCAGCCTGCAACCGATATGGTTCGTCGTATGTGAAGGCCTGATCGAACACCGGACCGCTCATCCCGGGCCGGCGTTTACGCCGCGTTAATCTACGAATGTAACACGGTTTATCTCGTAAAGTGTCGTAACGCCGTGGAAGACCTTTTTCACGGCTGAGGTGCGCAGCGACGAGAGGCCTTCCTTTTCAGCCTGACGCCTGATCTCGGAGCCCGGCCGCCTGTCGATGATCATCTCGCGTATAGTGTCCGACATATCCAGAAGCTCGTGTATAGCGGTGCGTCCGCGGTAGCCTGTGTGGTTGCAGGCATCGCAGCCGACGCTTCGGTAGAGCGTGCTGCCGTGCGGTATATCGCCGCGTCTGAGGCCTGAATCAGAAAGCTCTTCGTCTGAGGGTTCGTAGGGACGCTTGCATGTCGGGCAGAGCATACGCACAAGCCGCTGAGCGAGGACGCAGTTGAGCGACGAGACGAAGTTGTACGGCTCGACACCCATATTTAGGAATCGGCCGATGACGTCAATCACGTTATTTGCGTGGACGGTCGTAAAGACAAGGTGGCCCGTCAGCGCCGACTGTATCGCGATCTGCGCTGTCTCTTCGTCGCGGATCTCGCCGACCATTATCTTGTCGGGGTCGTGTCGGAGTATCGAACGCAGGCCGCGTGCGAACGTAAGCCCCTTTTTCTCGTTGACAGGTATCTGCACGATGCCGTGAAGCTGGTACTCGACAGGGTCTTCGATGGTGATGATCTTGTCCTCGTCATTGCGTATCTCGTTGAGGCCCGCGTACAGGGTCGTTGTCTTACCCGAACCGGTCGGCCCCGTTACAAGCACCATCCCGTACGGCTCCTTTATGTAAACTCGGTAGCGGGCAAGGTCTTCGGGGTCAAAGCCGACGACGTCCAGGTTGAGGTTCTTGAACTCCTCGTTTATCTGTTCTTTATCGAGGATACGAATGACCGCGTCTTCGCCAAAAACAGTCGGCATTATAGACACGCGGAAGTCAACAGTGCGGCCCTTGTAACGTACGCGGAAACGACCGTCCTGCGGGATGCGCCGCTCGGCGATATCCAGCTCGGACATCACCTTGATACGCGATATAAGCTGCTGATGATATGCGATGTCGATCGGATCGACCTTTGCATAAAGGGCACCGTCAATGCGGAATTTGACCTGAACATCGCGCTCACGCGTCTCAATATGGATGTCGGACGCACGGGACTCCATTGCATTATAGATTATCGTATCGACCAGCTTTATGATCGGCGACATATCACTGTCGGACGCGAGGCGGTCGAGGTCGAGGACCTCCTCGCCCTGATCGTTCTCCTTTACAAGCGAGATCTTGAAGCCCGAAGCCGCCTCTTGAAGCACACGCTGTGTCGAATCGCCCTTACGGAGCACGACGTCTATCGCCCCCGCCGTTGCCACATACGGAACGATACGCACGTTAAGGACATTCTCAAGCTCATCGAGGCGTTCGAGGTTGGTCGGGTCGGCCATCGCGACATGCAGATCGCGTCCCTCGCGCCGCAGCGGTACGAATTGGTTCTTGAGCATCAGATCGACCGGAAGCCGCGTTACTTCGTGAACATCGACCGGCGACGGAGCGTCGGGCGGCAGGAGTTCGACATACGGCATACGGTAGCGCCTTGCCTTTTCCTTTGCCTCGATGACCTCGGGCGGCTCGTTCTCGATAAAATCCGACAACTCGATCTTCGGCGACGACACGCCCGAGATGGTTTCTGTAACATCAGCACTCATATATTTACTTACTTTCGCCCGCCGAACGGCCCCGACGAGATCGTTTGTATGATCGGCATATATATCGCCAGCAGAATTATCACAACAATGCCGGCCATGAACAGCAAGATCGCCGGCTCAAGCAGCGTCGTGAGCTGTTCGAGACGCACTTCGGCCTCGGCGTCGTAGAACGCAGCAACTTCGTCCAGCATCTCGCGAAGGCTGCCCGAGCGTTCGCCGATGCCGATCATGTCAAGAGCAAGGTCCGGCATCCAATTGGCATGCTCCAGCGATTCGGTAAAGCCTCGCCCTTCGCGGATAAGCGGCATCACGCCTTGACTGCGGCGACGCAACTCAAGATTGCCTATCGCCTGCGATGCAATGTCCCAAGAGTCCGGCACCGTGATGCCGCCTGACAAAAGCGTTGACATCGAGCGGGAAAGCTGCGCCGCGGTCATATTACGCACAAGCTGTCCTACGATAGGCAGCTTAAGGAACAGCTTGTGCAGCATCAGCCTGCCGTTCGCCGTCCGCAGCCAAACGAACAGGCTGACAAGAACGATCAGTATGAGCGGCAGAAGCCACCAGATGTTCCCGACCACTGCGTTCGATACCGCAAGTACGGCGACTGTGATCGTCGGCAGCGCACGGTTCGCCGCAAGCCCCTTAAAGAGGTCGGACATACGCGGCACGATGTAGAACGTCAGGAACGCGACCATTCCGGTCGCCGTAACAAGAAGGAACGCGGGATACGCCAGCGCACCGCGAAGCTTTCGCGAAAGGGCTACGCTCCGCTTAAGATATGTAACAAACCGGCTGAGAACATCGTCAAGAGCACCGCTCTTTTCACCTGCAAGGATCGACGCAGTGTATATCCTCGGGAAGAGGCCCTGAGCCTCGAACGCCTCCGAAAGCGGAATGCCGTTCTTGATCTTCTCTTCCACGTCAACGAGAACCGTTCGCAGGTTCTCCGATGCCGAACGGGTCTTCAGCAGCCCGATCGCCTGAAGCACCGGAATGCCTGCACGCAAAAGTGCCGAGAATTGCTGGTTGAACAGCAGGAAGTCGCCTTGCTTTACCTTTCCTTTCTTGCTGCCGAACGGCACGACGGACGACAGCCCGTCGCTCGCGGATGATATCGCAAAGACACGGAAGCCGTCGCTCTCAAGGCGTTCCTTAGCGTCGTTCGCCGCGGAAGCCTCGACAACCTTTGTAATAACCTCGCCTGACGGTGTCCCGAGCCGGCAAATAAACTCAGCCATAAATAGACGTGAACCGCAGCCGTAAGCCTTGAGAACGGCTTATCGCAAAATGGAGCGCGGCGGACTGGCGCGGTTCGTTCTGCAGATTATATCACGCAAAGGCACGAAGTTTGTTGCAGGACAACGCCGGCGTTCCGAATAAGGTGCACGAAACAACCAACTTGCATCACTGAACATCTAACCTCTGTCTTGCGTGGACCGGCAGTTTTTCCTTAAGATGAATGTTCAAGCATTGCGACGGGTGATGACAACCAGATCTTGTAAGGCAATTATGGTCCGCGATATTTTCGCGGCTTTTGTTTTCGCTGTCATTTTGACGGCGTCATACACCTTCGTCCCCGCTCAAAACCCGAAACCGACGCCTGTTGGCACACCTGAAGAGGTAGGCATCGGCGATGACTCGCTGCCGGTGAAGGTCAAGACCGATCTCGTAACACTAACGCTCACTGTTACGGACAATTACGGCCGCTATATCTCCGGCCTTAAGAAGAACGCATTTTCAGTAAGCGATAACGGCGAACCGCAGGATATTACCTTCTTCAGCGACAGCGATGCACCGGTCTCGGTCGGGATACTGTTCGACGTTTCGGGTTCGATGAACGGCGAAAAGATCGCAAAGGCCCGCAACGCGCTGTCACGCTTCCTGATGACAAGCCATCCGTCGGACGAATATTTCCTGATCGCGTTCAGTAGCCGCGCCCAGCTTCTGCTCGACCGAACCCGCGACAGCGATGCCGTGCTTCAGAAACTGACGCTTGTTCAGCCAAAGAACGACACTGCCCTTTACGACGCCGTTTACCTCGGCATCGAACGTGTTACGCGGGGCGCACATCAGAAACGCGCCTTGCTCGTGATCAGCGACGGTCAGGACAACGCCTCGCGATACAATTTCACCGAAGTTCGCCGCTTAATAAAGGAGGCGGACGTAGTAACCTACGCTGTCGGCATCATAAGCCCTCATGACCAGTCAACAGCGGTCGGCTTGCAGGGACAGGCATTCCTGGATGAGATAACCTCTGTTACGGGCGGCAAGGCGTTCTATCCGAACACAGATGTAGAGATGGACGAGATCTTTGAACGGATCGCCTTGGAACTCCGGCATCAGTACACTATCGGCTACACACCTAAGGACTTTCAGCCCGACGGCTCTTGGCGTCGTGTTAAAGTTAAGGTGAAACCTCCCCGCGGTTTGCCGCGTCTAACGGTTCGAGCTCGCGATGGTTATTATGCGACGCCCAATACAAGTTACAGATAGAGCATTTCGATGAAAACTCCATTCTACTTTGCAGTATTCATTTTCGCTGCCGCAGCTATCGCGCTTGCGGCCGGAGGAGTGACATCTTCGGCACAAACGGCCGCGGGAACACAGCCTTCACCGACGCCCACACCGTCGCCAAAGCCGACCATCGATGTCTTTGCTGACACGGGCCCGATCACCGTCGAGACCGAGCTTGTCAACCTGAACGTACGGGTCATCGACCGCAATAACAAACCGGTGAATAACCTGACCGAGAAGGATTTCAAGATCTTTGAGGACGGTGTGCCGCAGCAGATCGATTTCTTTTCAAAGTCGCTCATCCCGACAAATTACGCCCTTGTGTTGGACAACTCAGGTTCGCTTCGCTCACAGCTTGAAAAGGTCATTGAGGCAGGCAAAGTTCTCGTCGCAACGAATACCCCTGAGGACGAGACCGCTATTATACGGTTCGTCGGCCGCGACAAGATCAGCATTGAACAGGATTTCACCGCAAATAAGGATGACCTGAACGCCGAACTCGACAACCTCTACATCGAAGGAGGCCAAACGGCGATCATCGACGCAGTGTATCTGGCGGTGGAGAATGTTGATCAGTACGAAAAATCAACATCTGCCGCCGACCGAAAGCGCCGCGCCATTGTCCTCGTTACAGATGGTGAAGATAGGGACAGCTATTTTACGGAGAAGCAGCTCTTTGACCAACTGCGCGAGTCTGAAACGCAAATATATGTCATCGGATTTGTTGACGACCTAAGCAAGGAGGGCGGCTTTATCGGGAAAAGCCCTCAGGCAAAGGCAAAGGCCTTTTTGCAGAGAATGGCGGAAGAGACCGGCGGGAAGGCCTATTTCCCCTCAAGTACCGCCGAACTGAACGGCATTGCAAAGGACATTGCGAGCGAGCTTAGAACGCAGTTCTCGATCGGCTATCTGCCGTCAAACGACCGTAAGGACGGCACCTACCGCAACATCCGCGTACTGGTCGCAGACGGCCCGAATAAGGAAAAGCGGATCGCCATCACCCGAACCGGCCGCGTCGCGGATAACGATGACCTAAAGCCGGGCAAAACGCCCGCGCCGACGCCGCCAAAGAAACAATGATCCTAACAAAAGAACGAGGCCGAAACGGCCTCGTTCTTTTGTTAGGATATATGCTGCTCGGGAACACTTCCCGAGATCTTCTTGCGGGTTGTCTCGCCCGTGACAAGCACCGGAATGCCTTCGTCAACCTCGCTATGCGGGCGCGGAATTATGTGCACCGCCGTTACCGTACCGACCTTTCTGGCGGCCGCCGCACCTGCATCGACAGCAGCCTTCACGGCACCGACCTCGCCCCGAACGATCGCAGTTACCAAACCGGCATCGATCTTCTCGTAACCGACCAGCGTTACATTGGCCGCCTTGACCATAGCATCAGCCGCCTCGATCATTGCAACAAGGCCAAAACATTCGACCATTCCAAGTGCTTCCATAACCTTCGTTCTCCGGCAGTGCCGTTCTCGACGATCCCTTATTTCATTATGGTCATTACGATGACCACCAATGCCGCGATAAGGAATATCACAAAACAGATCAACAAATAAAGCCGGTCAGCATTACGTCCGGGCACATCCCAAACGACCTTCGTCGGCATTCTCCTGCCGGCACGCGTACGCTTTTTCTCCGAAACAGGAGCCTTTGGAGACTCAGTTTCTTCCGGCGGCGCCGAAGTATCGCCTTCCGCCGGTGCCGGCGCGGCCACTTCAGCTTCGGCCTTCTCGATCGACGTTCCGCAGTTGTAACAGAACATCGTATTCTCGCGAATATCGACACCGCACTTGCTGCACTTCTCCTTTTCCGGCACGGTGCCTTCCATACTGCGGCCTACAATCGGGCAAAGACCTCCTTTTCCTCGCCGAGGTCGCGAGCCGAAGGCGTCAAGATGGTTTTCGCAGTGATATAGATCTTTTTGCCGGCCGACACGGCACGCCGGACATCATCCTCGCTTACAAAATCGACAGGAACCGGCGGTTTATCGGCCTCTGACACAGTTGGCGGATAAACATGATGTACGATGGTCTGCGGCGCCGGCGCCGGGATCGGAGTGAATGCAGGCTTCGGCTGCGCGTCGATATACTTGCTTAAAAATGAATCAACGATCGCCGCAATGTCCTCGCGTGTTACTTTCGGGCGTTCAGCAGGGGCCGACAGCGGAATATTAACGCCGTCGTTCGATGGGACAAAGCTGTTTATAGGGTGCGTCTCGAACGCAACACGCTTCAGATCGATCAAGTGAAGCGGCGAAACATTATCCGAAGTAACATTTCCGCCCCAAGAACCGCAGCCGAGCGTCATTGACGGCGAAAGATCGGTCGTCAGGCCGATCGCTCCGTGCGTCGTTGGCGAGTTGATGATCGTACGCGCTGCGGGCATCTTTGAGCCGAATTCGATCGCTGCATTTCGATCCTGCGTATGCATCCCGGCTGTATGGCCCATTCCGCCGTAGCTCAGTATCTCAAGGCATTTATCAGCGCCTGCGGCGACACCGTCAGCAACAAAAAAACCGAGAAGCGGCGAGAGCTTCTCCATGGACCACGGAAAATCGCGGCCGACGCCGCCGCAATCGGCAATAAGGCAGCGTGTACGATCGGGAATCGTCACGCCCGCAAGTTCGGCGATATATTTTGCAGACTTGCCGACGATGCCCGCATTGAGCGTCCGCTGCGGCGAAAGAAGCACCTTTGCGACCGCTTCCGCGTCCGAGGGACTGAGAAAATACGCACCTTGGGCGATAAATTGTTCGCGCACCTGGGCAGCGATCGGGGCGTCGGCGACAACGGATTGCTCAGATGCGCAGATGGTACCGTTGTCAAAGCATTTGCCCGTAAGGATATCAGCTACGGCCTTGGCGATATTTGCGGATCTTTCGACGAATACGGGCACATTGCCGGGACCGACGCCGAACGCCGGCTTTCCGGACGAATACGCTGCACGCACCAGCCCTGTCCCGCCGGTCGCGAGTATCACTGCGGTCCGTTTATGCCGCATCAGCGTATCCGTACCCTCGATCGTCGTGAGGGTCAGGCACTTGACGGCATCGGCAGGCAGGCCGTGTTTAATGCCCTCTTCGCGCATAAGGCGCGCGGTCTCCGCGATGCAGTTCACTGCTGACGGATGCGGTGAAAGGACGATAGTATTGCGCGACTTTATCGCGATAATGATCTTATAGATAGCGGTCGATGTCGGATTGGTCGATGGGATAATTGCCGCAACGACGCCTTTCGGGCTTGCGATCTCGACGATGCCTTTTGTTTCTGAAACGACACCGACCGTCTTCAGTCCCTTGAAGTAGTTCCAGACATCCTCGGCGGCAAAGCGGTTCTTTTCGCGTTTATCCTCAGCAATGCCGAAACCCGTCTCGTCGTGGGCCATTTGCCCCAGTCGAAATGCATCCGCCAGTGCGGCCTTGGCCATCGCGTCGCAGATCGTGTCGATACGGTCTTGATCAAAGCGCGACAGAAGCGTAAAAGCCGCGTATGCGGCCTCGACGGCATCACGTGCCTCCTGTTGTGCAGCAAGATCCTTATCGCTCATCAAAACAACCTAACGAAAAGATCGGCCGGTAATACCGCGGCCGATCAGTTCTAAGCTAATGTCAGCGCGTCTTTGTCTTGGTCGAACCGGCAGTACCTGAAGTGGCCGATGTACTGCCCGAGCCAAGCTGCTTTTCAGCACCGCTAAGGGCCTTTTCATCAGGGCTGTAACCGACCTTTCCGCCTTTTGGAAGGACTCGTTCGACCTCGCTGTGCGGGCGAGGGATAACATGTACGCTGATCAGCTCGCCGACACGCCGTGCAGCGGCCGCACCGGCATCGGTCGCCGCCTTAACCGCACCGACATCGCCGCGGACGAATATCGTTACATAGCCTGCGCCGATATATTCCTTGCCGACCAATTGGACGTTCGCGGCCTTCACCATTGCATCAGCGGCTTCGACTGCCCCGACGAACCCCTTTGTTTCAACCATTCCGAGTGCTTCAAAACTCATAAATTCCTCTCAATAAGATCAATGACACGAGTCCGCCAAACCGACTTTCGTATGCCTAAAACTATCACGCAAAACGGTGGTAACGCAAGACACTGACAAGCTTTGTAAAATGCCGTAAGTCTTTAGATACGTCCTTTTAGACAACATAGTGTTTTTTTGTTAAACTTGCAGTCGATATATTGGGTCAGGCACTTCTTGAATGTCACAAACTTTAGGCGAAAAACTCCGGGAAGCCCGTGAAGCACGCGATATTTCTATCGGCGAGGTAGCTGAGCAAACCCGCATCTCACCTCATTACGTTGAATCGATCGAACGCGACGATTATAAACCCCTGCCCGGCGGGATATTTAATAAAGGCTTCGTCAAATCGATCGCGAAATATGTCGGCGTCGATGAACAAGAGGCTCTTGCCGATTATGCGCGGCAGGCCGCGGCGGCGGAAATGGCGCAAAGTTCAGAACAAGTGCTTTATCGGCCCGAAGTTCTGACGGACGATCATTCGGGACGTTCGATGGTACCGACCGTTATTACCGCTATCTTGATCTTGGCGATAATGACGGCAGCCGTGCTGCTCGGTTTACGTTATCTTAATTCGAAAGAAGAAACGGTGCACACTGCGCCGCAAACGCCAGCGAATTCTGCCGCGAACTCTAACACGCAAGAGGCTCCGCAGACCGCGGGCGTATCGCAGCCTGCAATGGGAGCCGTAAAAATGGAGTTCAAGACCACGACGCAGCCTGTGCGTGTTGAAACGGTCGTTGACGGCGAAAAAAGGGATGATGTTGTCGCCGCGGGATCAACTGTGCAGTTCGACCCGAAGGAAAGCATAACTTTTAACTATAATCGTTGGAATTCGGCGGTCGTGCAGCTGTCGATCAACGGAAAGCCGATCACATTGCCGTCCGAGCCGATCGGCAATCCGAAGGGCCAGCGGATCGAATTCACCATAAATAAGGATAATCTTTCGCAGATATACTCAGGCGGAGCGATCGTAAGCGGGACGTCGCCGGCCAATACCGCAGCACCTACGGATCAAACACCTGCCGCACCCGCCGTGCGAAAGACGCCGGCGCCTTTGCCGGCTAAGCCCTCAGCAGCCAACTCTGCTGCCGCGCCGGCTGCGAACACATCCGGCAACGGGCCTGCGGCGAATACGAAACCGGCTCCGCCAAAAACGACGGCGACGCCAAAACCGGCAGCACCGCCCGTCAACAGAAGCCATTAATGGCTGTCGATCGTTCTCAAATGCCCGTCCGGTTGCACGGGCATTTTTATTTGATCGAACTGTTGTTTATAATTGCGTATGGAAATCAGCGAAATTCTAGAAGGCTTAACATTTGACGACGTACTGCTCGTCCCGTCCTATTCCGATGTACTCCCGAGCGAAGCGGACGTCAGCACAAAATTCTCGCGAAATATCGGCCTGAACATTCCTCTATGTTCATCGGCGATGGATACGGTTACAGAAGGTGCTCTCGCCATAGCCCTCGCACAGCAGGGCGGCATCGGCGTCATTCACAAGAACTTCAGCATCGAAAAGCAGGCCGAAGAGGTTGATAAGGTCAAGCGGAGCGAATCCGGCATGATCGTCGATCCTGTGACCATCGAAAAGGAAAGCCTCGTTACAGATGCTCTGGCGATAATGCAGAGGTATCGGATAAGCGGCGTGCCTGTTACCGATTCGGACGGGCGGCTCGTAGGTATAATCACAAATCGCGATCTCAGGTTCGAGACCCGATTCGACATTCCGGTGTCCGAGATAATGACGCCGCAGCCGCTCGTAACGGTGCCGGTCGGCACCACGCTTGACGAAGCAAAAGTAACGCTACAGAAACACAGGATCGAAAAGCTCCTCGTCGTTGATGATCAAGGCCATCTCAAAGGCTTGATAACGGTTAAGGATATTCAGAAAGCGATCAACTTCCCTTTTGCTGCAAAAGACGAGCTTGGCCGGCTTCGATGTGCCGCTGCTGTCGGTGCCACCGGCGACTTTCTCGAAAGGGCGTCTCAACTCGTTGCTTCGCGCGTTGATGCGATCGTTGTTGATACGGCTCATGGCCACAGTTCACGCGTCATAAATGCGGTCAGGCAGGTCAAGAAAAAGTTCCCTGATATCGAGGTAGTCGCGGGAAATATAGCAACCGCCGATGCTGCACGGGCATTGATAGACGCCGGAGCGGACGCGATCAAGGTCGGTATCGGCCCCGGCTCGATCTGCACTACGCGGGTCGTAACCGGTGCGGGCGTTCCGCAGATATATGCGATCAATGAGTGTGTACGCGCGGCGGCAGGAACCGGAGTGCCGGTGATAGCGGACGGCGGCATCAAGTTCTCCGGCGACGTTGCCAAAGCGATCGCCGCCGGTGCTGACAGCGTAATGATCGGTTCGCTCTTTGCCGGAACGGAAGAGGCTCCGGGCGAGGTTATTTTGTTCCAGGGCAGGAATTTCAAGACATATCGCGGAATGGGCTCGATCGGTGCGATGAAGAAAGGGTCGAGCGATCGCTACTCGCAGGAAGGCACCGTGTCCGATTCCAAATACGTTCCCGAAGGCATCGAGGGCCGCGTTGCGTACAAAGGAACCCTTGCCGAAATGGTTACGCAGCTCATCGGCGGACTGCGTTCGGGCATGGGCTACACGGGCTGCCGCACGATCAATGAGCTTCAGCACAATACGCGGTTCGTGCGTATCACATCCGCCGGCTTGCGTGAATCGCACGTCCACGACGTTATAATTACAAAAGAAGCGCCGAATTACCGCATCGAAAGCTAGTGCGCCGCTGCGGATAACAGCATTTTTCAAATGCAGTTATCGAGCCATTCTGTTATATAATATGCGGTTTGGTAGTTGAGGATATTCACACTGACAGGAAGAATGACGATGCATCATAAGATCAGGATTTTAATGATAGTTTTTGCTGTATTCAGCATTGCCGCGGGTCTTGCCGCATATCGGCTTACGGATACACATGCAAGCGTTGCGGAACACTGGATAAGCGTTGACAGCAAAGAGTTGAGTACGGTAATCGAGCGGCGTGCGGCTGATGCCGGATCATCATTAAAGGGATTGCACGTCGCATCGACCATTGACGGCATTGCGTTGCTTCGGCTCAATGAGATGCAAACCGAAGAACTCTCGCAGGCAATGCACGAATACTTCAACAAGTGCGGCGGCTTTGTAGCACACGACAGCGAAGCCGACGCCATCGCATGGCTGACGGACATGAGGGCTGCCGCGGCAAAGCAAAGCCTGATAACCTACACGATCGACAATCATGCTGCGGTCAATTCGATGCTGAGTCAGACCAGTGAATTTCAAAATCGCCAGACGATCATCGATCTTTCGGGTTTTCCGAATCGCCGTTACAATCAGCCGAGCGGCCTTGATTCCGCGAATTGGATAAAGGCAAAGTGGGAGGCTCTCGCTGCAGGCCGAAGCGATGCGAGCGTAGCGTTCTTTAATCATCCTGCGAACGTATCCCCGCAGCCCTCGATCATAATGACGATCACCGGCACCGAACTTCCGAATGAGATCGTCGTTGTCGGCGGCCATCAGGATTCCATCAATCTCAGCGGCCAAACGCTTCCCGCTCCGGGTGCGGACGACGATGCGTCAGGGATCGCGTCAATGACCGAAGCGATCCGCGTCCTGATGACAAAGAGCTTTCGGCCTAAGCGCACGGTCCAATTCATGGCATACGCTGCCGAAGAGGCCGGACTCAAAGGCTCAAAGGACATCGTCGCGGCCTATCAGGCACAGAATAAGAATGTTGTCGGCGTCATACAGCTCGATATGACGAATTACAAGGGTTCGCCCGGATACGACATCGTCCTGATGACGGACTACACGAACGCTGCGCAGAACACATTCGTAACAAATCTGATCACGGCCTATCAGCCGACACTGACCGTTGGGACATCATCGTGCGGATACGGCTGTTCTGATCACGCTTCGTGGTACAACAAAGGTTATGCCGCCTCGATGCCTTTCGAGGCGATGATGAATCAGGATAATCCCTACATTCACACTGCGAATGACACGATCGCGCAGTCGGGTGACAACGCTAATCACGCGTTGAAGTTCGCGAAACTCGCGATATCGTTCGTCGGTGAGTTGGCAAAGGGGTCATTTGCCACTCGTGGTGTGCCGTTCGATTTTGACCGCGACGGCAAGGCCGATCGATCGGTCTTCAGGCCTTCACAAGGCACGTGGTACGTTGACCGCAGCCAAAGCGGCAGTTTTGCGATGCAGTTCGGCATAGCGACCGACCGCATCGTTCCGGCGGATTACGACGGCGACGGAAAAGCCGATATCGCGGTCTATCGGCCGTCGCAGGGTGCGTGGTACATCTACAACAGCGCAACATCCACGGTACGCATAGAGCTCTTCGGAACCGCGAATGACATTACCGTTCCGGGCGATTACGACGGCGACGGCAAGGCAGACATTGCGGTTTACCGCCCGTCAACCGGCACTTGGTGGATCAACCGAAGCACTGCCGGGCTGCTTGCGACCGCCTACGGCATTTCGACCGACATTCCGGCGCCGGCCGATTATGACGGCGACGGCAAGACTGATATTGCGGTCTATCGGCCGGATACAGGCTATTGGTATCAGAATCTATCTACGGGGCAGCAGAAGATAACGCGGCTCGGCTCGGTCGGCGACCAGGTCGTACCGGCTGATTACGACGGCGACGGCAAGGCCGACATCGCACTCTTTCGTCCGGCCGAAGGTAACTGGTACATCATCAAGAGCACGACGGGAGCGACAACCGTTACAAATTACGGCGTTAACGGCGATCTGCCGGCACCCGCCGATTTCGACGGCGACGGCAAAGCGGATATTGCGATCTTCCGCCCGTCAACCGGTACTTGGTGGATCAACCGCACAAGCTCCAACTGGCTCGTTGTTCAATACGGCAGTAACGGCGACCAACCGGCGCCCGGAGCATTTGTCCGCTGACCTGCCAATTTCCTGAACGGATATTTGAGGTTGCCTTAAACGGCAGCCTCTTTTTTTGCGCTCGACGCAGATGAGTGCGCTCAGATCGCGGCCTCAGTCCTTGAACTTCTTACGCGCGGTGCCTGCTTCCGACTGTCGCGAGAGTTAAAATTGACAGAAAATTAGCTCGCGATCGCTGCAAAAGCCAAAAATATCGTTACAGATCACTTCCGAACGATGTCAAAGTCTTTCTAAATAATGTCAAAGTCTTTCCAGGTGGGATATTTTATTAACGAGGACGGTACGACCGACACGATGAACGCTTGTATCGACGTCATAAATGGCTTGGCCATTCATAAGAATTTTAGAATTGCCACTAGCTTTAGCTTTTTGTTCTGAGAATCGCCACTAGCTTTAGCTTTTTGCATTGGGAATTGCCACTAGCTTCAGCTAGTGGAGAGCAAAGACAGGCAAGGGCTTGGGCTTTAGCCCAACAAACTTTTCCATCATTGGGCTAAAGCCCCAAAAATTTGAAAGCCAATTGTCCACTAGCTAAAGCTAGTGCCAATTCAGTAGAAGTTTTAGAATTACCACTAGCTTTAGCTAGTGGACACAAGGCACGAAAAAAGACCAGGGCTTTAGCCCAAACTAATCATATGCCACATATCAGTGTTTGGATACATTTCGTCTGGACTACTAAAGATCGCGAACCTTTGCTTACGGAATCGATCAGATATAAGGTGTTCGAGCATATTCGCGCGAACGCCAAGGCAAAAAAAATATTTATAGGTGCATTGAATGGCTGGGTCGAGCACGTTCATTGCCTTGTGTCTTTAGGTTCAGGACAAAATCTTGATGAAATAATGCGGCTGTTGAAAGGCGAGTCGTCGCACTGGATAAATAAGAACCGGTTGTGTCGCGGTAAATTCCACTGGCAGGATGAATACTTTGCGGTTTCTGTGAGCCAATCTTTATTGCCAAAGGTGAGAAAATATATCGATTCGCAGGAAGAACATCATCGGTTCCGTCCTTTTAACGAGGAGTTCGATGACTTCCTTGAACGCGGAGGATTTAGTCAAGGGTTGGGCTAAAGCCCAAAACATTTAATCCAATTTTCCCACTAGCTGAAGCTAGTGGCAATTCAGCAGGAGTTTTAGAATTACCGCTAGCTTCAGCATCTGCGTTGAGATTTGCCGCGAGCTTTAGCTTTTTGCATTGGGAATTGCCACTAGCTCTAGCTTTTTGCTTTGAGAGTCGCCACTAGCTTTAGCTTTTTGCTTTGAGAATTGCCACACGCTTTAGCTTTTTGCTTTGAGAATCGCCACTAGCTTTAGCTTTTTGCATTGGGAATTGCCACTAGCTTCAGCTAGTGGAGAGCAAAGACAGGAAAGGGCTTGGGCTTTAGCCCAATGTTCGGCTAAAGCCGAAAGAGCTGTTTGCAGCATACAACCACGCCATAAATGGCGTGGCAATTCAATGCAGTCAGCGAACGAAACAAAAATAATGAAAACACCACTTCGAGCCGGAATTACTGTTAAAGAGATCTGTGACGGATCCGTAAGCCGCACGCTTCATCCAAGCTCTTCTGCGGCGCGTTCCCATTCGGCGTAAAGGTCCTTGATCCGCGTCTGTATCTCGTTATGTTCCTTGGTCAAGGCGGAGAGCACGGCAAAATCTGCGGCGGCGTCAGGCTCGGCCATTTTCAACGACAACGCTTCCGCTTCGGCTTCGAGCTGCGGGATAGTTTTTTCCAGCTCCGCGATGCACTTTTCGAGATGCAGACGCTGATTCTTTGATAATGATCGTACGACTCGGCGGCCCGGTGCGGCATTTGAAACCGCGGTCGCGGCGATTTCCGTCGTTGTTGTTTCGGCGGCCGTACGCAGTTTCCACTCATGGAACTCGGTGTAGTTGCCTTTATGATCGAGCACGCTTCCGTCCGCCTCGAACGACAGGATCTGCGTCGCAAGTTCATCAAGAAAGAAGCGATCGTGGCTGACCGTTATTATCGTGCCGGGAAACTCGCGGAGCGCGGCTTCGAGAGCCTCGCGTGCCGGAATATCAAGGTGGTTCGTCGGTTCATCAAGCACCAGAACGTTCTTTTGCGAGTAGATCAGCTTTGCAAGCGAAAGCCGGCCCTTTTCGCCGCCGGAAAGCGTCGCGACCTTTTTCTCGATATCGTCGCCGAAGAAAAGGAACCTTGCAAGGAATGATCGAAGCTCGACATTCTCCGCTGACGGTGCCACACGCCGAAGCTCATTGATGACATCGTTCCCTTCGTAAAGATCGTCGAGCGACTGCGAATAGTAGCCGATATCCGTCTTTGTGCCCCAAGTTATACGTCCGTTGAGTTCGCGGATCTGCCCCAGCAATGTCTTTAGAAGCGTAGTTTTACCCGTGCCGTTCGCACCTATGACACCAAGTACGCCTCCTCTGTGCAGAGCTATGTTGATGCCGCCTGCAAGCACTTTTTCACCATAGCCGATCGCCAGATCCTCTGTCGTAAGCACATTGTTCCCTGCACGTTCGACGTTCTTCAGTTTGAAGTTGCCGCCGCTCTTTTCCGACGGCACCGCTTCGATACGCTCCATCCGCTCGAGCATATTGCGGCGTGATTTTGCCTGTTTGGTCTTTTGGCCTTCAAGGTTGCGGCGGATGAACTCCTCGGTCTTATTGATCAGAGCTTTTTGATTCTCATATTCACGCTGTTGCTGCTCGCGACGAAGTTCGCGCTCGACGAGATAGCTTGAGTAGTTGCCCTTGTAAGAGATCGCCTTGCCCCGATCGATCTCGATGACGCGCGTCGTCGTCCGGTCGAGGAAATACCGATCGTGGCTGATCACAACGTAGGCTTTGTCGTAGTCTTTAAGGAAGTTTTCGAGCCACTCTACGGCGTCAACATCCAAGTGGTTCGTCGGCTCATCTAGCAAAAGTACATCGGCATCCGAAAGAAGCATTCGGACCATTCCGAGTCGATTCTTTTGCCCTCCGGAAAGCTTTGCGGCCTCCTGCTGCCACTTCGTACGGTCAAAGCCCATGCCCATAAGGATCGATTCCGCCCTTGCAGCATATGAGAAACCGTCGAGCTGTTCGAACCGCGTCTGAAGATCGGCATAGCGGCCGAGGACCGCGTCGGAATGATCGGTCGCCATTTGGACTTCCAGCGTGCGCATCTCAGCTTCGATATCGTGTATCTCTTTGAACGCTGACAGCGCGGCAGTGTGAACGGTCTCACCGGCGTTGAATTCGACGTGTTGATCGAGCAGCCCGAGCTTTAGCCCGCTTGCCCGGATCACTTCACCGCCGTCAGGCGATTCGCTGCCCGTAACAAGGCGGAATATTGTCGTCTTGCCCGCACCGTTCCTTCCTACGAGGCCCGCCTTTTCTTCGGGGTCGATCTGGAAAGACACGCCGCGCAGCACATCATCGCCGCCGTATGACCTTTGAACATTTGAAAGTCTGAAGAGCACTTTGAAACTAAAAAGGTGAAGGCGAGCCGAACTCGTCCCTCACCAAATTTATCGACCGCCGATCCGGCCTACTTTTTCGCCGCAGGAGCCGCAGGTGCCTTCTCAGCCGGCTTCGTATCCTTTGCCGGAGCATTGGCGTTCGCCTTCGGGCTCTCGCCGGCAGTGTTGCTGTTCGTATTACCGGCAGGAGTCGAATTGGCCGCCGGAGCCGTGTTCGCCGGACTCGCCGGACGCGCTCCGCTAAGCTCATTCGGATTCTCTACCACCTTTTTTGCAAGGTAATTTTCGATCTTCGCTTCGTTGAGAGCTATCGTTTGGTACGCGGCAGTGAGAAGCTGCTTGCGCGTGTCAACGAGAGACTTCTGAACCTGCTCGCGAACGCCGGGGCTTTCAAGCGTCAACGCCTCATCCTTATCGCTGCGATCCTGCAGTTTGAGAATGAACAACTTCCCCTGCGCGCGTGCCGTAACGATCCCGCCGACCTGAAACTGCGGATTCATAAGATAGGCCGCCGTCGCATCAGAGAACTCCTGCTTGAGATCGTCTTCGGATATGTAGCCGAGATCGCCGCCTTGGAACTTGCTCTGATCCTCGCTGAATTCACGCGCCAGATCCGCGAACTGCTGCCCGGCCTTTAACTTCCCAACGATCTCATTCGCCTTTGCGACGGCAGACACTTCATCAATGGTCGTATCGCCTTCGCCGCTGTTGCCCGGATCGACAATGATCGCGGCAAGCTTCACGCCTTTGCGTTTTACAAAAGCCTCTTTATTACCATCGTAGAACGCCTGGATCTCGCTGTCTTTGGGTGCTTCGATCTTTCCTGTGATCTTTTCAACGAGCTTCTGCGTGGCAAGCCCCTTCTTGATCTGGTCGCGAAGGATAGCATCAGTAACGCCCTGGTCCTTCATTTCCTTCTCGATCTGGTCGGCAGATTTACCGCTCTGCGTCTTTTGCTTGTTAATTTCGGCAGTTATTTCTTCTTCCGTCGGAACCGTCCCTTCCTTTTCGGCCCTTTGGAACATAACTTCCTGTTGGATCAGGCCGTCGAGGACCTGCAGCCGCGCACTCGCGAGCTCCAGCGGCGAGAAGCGCGATTCTTGGCCCTGAGCCTGGATCTTGACCGCGCGGTCAACATCCTCCATTTTGATCGCCTTGCCGTTCACAGTGGCCGCTGTTTCATTCGACCCATTACTCACAGGGCCGCTTCCGCCGCACGCCGCTATAAAAACAGCGGTCAATAATGCACCGGAAAGCGCCGCTCCGGTCCTCACTTTTTTCAGCACAATTGCATTGTCTCCTTTCTGACGTCTTATCATAACTTGACTAGTCCCGTTTATGTTTGTTATAAATGCTGTTTTTGAGTTTTAACGAAAACTCTTGATACCTCGTAATAGGAGGTGGTTATTATGGCAAAACGCTGCGACATCTGCGGGAAAGGCCCGCAATTCGGAAACAACGTATCACACGCTAATAACAAAACGCGTCGACGTTTCAACCCTAACCTTCAATCGGTTCGCATCCAAGCATCTGCCGGCGGTAACGTGCGGGCCAAGGTTTGCACGCGCTGTATCAAATCCGGCAAGATCACAAAGGCTGCGTAACGGTCACATTGACAAATATCACTGTTTCTTCAACGCCCGGCTCGTTCCGGGCGTTCCTTTTTTCCGCTCACGCTGCGATCGCGATGCAGTCGATCTCGACCCGAGCATCGCGCGGCAGACGTGCCGCCTGAACGGTTGCCCGTGCGGGCTTGTTCTCGTTGAAGAATCTTGCGTACACCTCATTCATCGCGGCAAAATCATTCATATCCGCCAAAAATACTGTTGTCTTAACCACGCTGTTCACGCTCGCACCGGCTGCTGTCAGTACTTCCGAAAGATTCTTTAAGACCTGCTCGGTCTGTTCGGCGACCCCGCCCGCGACAAATTCGCCCGTGGCGGTGTCAATAGGGATCTGGCCGGAGCAAAACACGGTATTCCCTGCCTTGACCGCCTGCGAATACGGGCCGATCGCTCCCGGCGCCTTTTCAGTTGAAATGATCTCGTTCATAGCAATACACCCCTTCCCCGAGGTCTCAAGCAAAAGGCGAATTGTAACAAATAAAATGGGAAAAAGAAAGTAAGACCGGCGACAGGCACAGAGCTAAGAGTTATGGCGCTCGACAGCGATAACGCCGGGCACGTTCGAGATGGCCCTGAGAACCTTATCGAGATGCTTTTTATCAAAGACCTCGACGGTTACCTCGATCGTGCCTACATCTTCCTTTGAAACGCTTGCACGAGCGTCGCGGATCCCTGTTTTGATCTCGGCGATGGCATTTGTGATACCGGCAAGCATACCTGTGCGGTTCTCGGTCGTTACGAGAATATGCACTGATTGAATTTGATCCGCGCCGCCCTTTGCCCATTCGACCTCAACGATCCGGTCGCGATTGGCCATTAACTGTGTGACATTCTTACAGCGTCGGTTATGCACGACGATTCCCTTGCCGAGGGAAATATAGCCGATGATATCCTCGCCGCGGAGCGGATTGCAGCAGCGGGCGCGCGTCGTGAGCAGATTATCCACACCCTTGACCACGATCGCATCTTCTCCCAACCCTATCAGGCGGCCGACAGCCTTGATGCCGGTTGTGAGCTTTGTCTGCTTTTTCTTCTCAGGGTCATGCTCATCGAACTTATCACCGAGAAATTTTGCGAGAACATTTCGCGGAAGGGTCTTGCCGTAGCCGACCGATGCGAGCAGGTCCTCACTGCGGCTGAGGCCGTAGTCATTGGCGATACGCTTCATCTCCTGCTCATTGTTCAGCAGTTTCTTCGGTGTTACCCGGAAACGGTCGGCCTCGCGCTCAAGCAGCTTTCGCCCGATCTCGATCGATTCTTCACGCTGCTGAAGCGAGATCCAGTGCCGTATCCTGTTGCGGGCCTTGCTCGTCGCAACAAAGCTCAGCCAATCCCTCGACGGCTTCGAATTCTGCGTCGTCAGTATCTCGATGACCTCGCCGTTCTGAATCTCGTGCCGCAGCGGGACAATGCGGCCGTTCACCTTTGCACCGGTGCATGTATCGCCAACAACAGAATGAATGGCATAAGCAAAGTCGATCGGCGTCGAACCCCGCGGCAATGCGATGACCTTGCCCATTGGCGTGAATGCATAAACATCCTTCGGAAAGAGATCGAGTTTTAACGCTTCGACAAAATCCTCGGAGTCATCGATAGGATCGTTGCCGTCAACCAGCGGCAGCAGGAGCTTTTCGACCGTTTTCCGCAGTTCATCAAGTGTATCGTCCTCCTGATGAGCACCGAGTTTCTTCTCCTTATATTTCCAATGCGCGGCAACGCCTTCCTCGGCAACGTGGTGCATTTCCTCGGTGCGGATCTGCACCTCGAACGCCTGGCCCGTCTTGTCGATCACTGAAGTGTGCAGCGATTGGTAAAGGTTATCCCGCGGATTCCCGATCCAATCTTTGAACCGATCCGGCACGGGCGACCACACATCGTGGATCACGCTGAGTGCGAGATAGCAGTATTTTCGATCGTTCGGCGTTATTATCCGTGCAGCCAGAAGATCATATACCTGCTCGATCACGATCTTTTGCTTCTTGAGTTTTTTCCAAAGCGAGTAGAGGCGTTTGACGCGGCCCTCGATCGCGACATACGGTATCTCATTCTCGGTCAGCTTTTCGGCAATGGTTGACTTTATGCGTTCAAGCGTGGCTTCCAACTCCGGCCGCCTTACGTCAACCTCGTTTGCCAGCCGCTTGTACTCTTCGGGGTAGATATTTTGGAATGAGAGGTCCTCTAGCTCGCTGCGAAGCTTACCCATGCCGAGCCGATGGGCGATCGGAGCGTATATGTCCAATGTTTCCTGAGAGATGCGCGCTCGCTTCTCGGGCCGCAGGAACTGCATTGTACGCATATTATGAAGCCGATCGGCAAGCTTGATCAGCACGACGCGCACGTCCGTTATCATGGCAAGCACCATTTTGCGGACATTCTCGGCTTGCTGTTTTTCTTTTGAAAGGCTGCTAATATGGGCGATCTTGGTAAGGCCGTCAACCAGATTGGTGATCTCGTCACCGAAATACTGCTTGATCGTGTCGAGATCGACGAGCGTATCCTCGACCACATCGTGAAGAAGCCCCGTCGCAACGCTCACCTCATCGAGGCGCTGATCGGCCAAGATATCCGCAACTGCTATCGGATGGACGAGATACGGCTCGCCGGACGCCCGCGTTTGGCCGCGATGATGCAGTGCTGAGAACATATACGCCCTGCGTATAAGGTCAACATTCGCCGCGGGGCGGTTGACAAGCACTTTTTCTATGACGTCCTCAATGCGAATCATAACGGTCGCCTAAAGGGCAGAGACAAAACAAGGCGATGCTCATTCAATAGTAAATGAGCATCGCCGTCTTGGAAAGAAAGATCGGACTACTTATTAGCGTTAGCGTTCGCTGCTGCTCCCTTCTCGGCCTCTTCCTTTGCAGCGGCTCGGGCATCCTGCTCAGCGGTTATCGATTTGACGACATCGCTGAGTGATGAGAACGCATTCTTTGCGGCATCCGAGGCATCCTTCAGGCGATCACGCTCGGCGGTATTGCCGTCCATCTCTGCGATACGCATTGCCTGATTCGTCAAAGCCGCCTTGTATGAACGCACCGACTCGAACACCTTGAATATCTCGCTGTCGATGGCCAGCTGTATGTCGTTGAGGCTCTTTAGATCGAGCGAGGCCGCATTCTTGACCTCGGGAGGCTCAAGAGCGAGTGCCTGATCGACATACTTCTGCCCTTCTTCAACACACTGCTTCAGTTTTGTAAAGTCATCTGCATTAGCAGGCTTTACGAACTGGAACACGTCTTTGCCGTCCTTCTTTACTGTTTTCTTCGTAGCCTCAGTGTCTGAGATATCATTGGCACAACTGTTCGCCTTTGACGCCAACGAACTCAATGCACGAGCCCTCGCGGTTATCGGCATCGAAGCATCGTCAGCGACCTGGAGCTGCCATTGGCGGGCCTCGTCCTTCTGATCCAAGGTATCGAGAAGATTCGCTATCGCACCGGTCGTGCTGTTAACCGCAGAAAGATCGGCAAAATACTGTCGTTGAAGTTCGGCGCTGTTCTTATTCTGCTCGTACTTTGCTGTAACGTCAGTAAGGTCCTTCGCCATCTGCGGAAGGCTCTTCTTATACTCGTCAAGAGCCTGTTGCGCGTATTCCTTCTTACTTCGGTCGCCGATGTACATCGAATGCAGCGTTCGAGCGAGTGATAGTTGTGCAGTACGGCCTTCCATCGTCGTCCCGTTGGGGTCGAGCGATGCAGCATAGCGGAATAATCTTTCCGCATCAGCGAACTTACGGTCCTTATACGCCTTTGAGCCATCCACGAGGTTCTTTCGTGCCATGACCTTGTTGTAGTAAGAACAGTTCGTTCCCAGCAAGACGGCTCCGGCGACCAGCGCCAACAGCCAAAAACGAGACAATCTCATTATTAACTCCATTTAACGACCCGCATACCGCGTAGCCCGCAAACAATCATGAGGGCCGGCGATAATTACAGGCACAAATTAGTTCGCCAGATCGTCGATCTGCAGCCCGATCGGCGAGGCACCGGCCATTTTAACCGCATCAATGACCTTGACAACGTCGCCGTAACGAATGGTCTTCGGCGCCTTAAGGAACAGCGTCTTTTCGACCTCGTTGGTTCCTTCACGCAGCACGCCGTTCTCTTCGCGCTGTTTGAAGATCTCACGCAGTCGGTTTGTCAGCTTTTCCGTATCGCCAACCGAACCGAACGGCTCGTTGTTGAGCGTAACACTGCCGTCCGAGCTATTGATGCCCACGACCAAGGTCAGCGGGTTAGGCTTAACGGCTACTGTCGGGTCATTCTTCGGCTCCGCCGGAACCTTCGCCTCAAAACGGCTCGGCTTCATCGGCGTGATGACCATAAAGATGATCAGAAGTACGAGCAATACGTCGATCAGCGGCGTTACGTTGATCGAAGGGACCGCCCCGTCGGAGCTGCCTGTTGACATTCCCATATTCTTAAATACCTCCCGGCCATAAAGGCCCGTTAAGCGAGGCTACTTATTCTTTAGGAGCGTCCGCCCCTTTCTTCTTATCCGCTACAAGGCCGACCTTGTCGATATCCTGCTTTCGGATGGTATCGATCGCTTTAACGACCTGGCCATATTCGACATCAATGCCGCTCTTGATATAAACGATACGTTTTTCGGGCGTTTTGCCTTCCATACGCTTCTTTATCACTTCGCCGAGCTGATCAAGGGGAAAGACGTCCTTTCCGATGTAGAAATTGTTGTTATCAGGTATCGCAATGATCACCGAAGTGTCTTTTGCGATATCCGCATCCTCATCAGGACTGACCATGTCGCGCGGCAGATTTACCGACACGCCTGCTTGCAGCAGCGGCGTTACGATCATGAAGATGATCAAGAGCACCAGCATGACATCCACCATCGGAGTTACATTGATCTCCGAGTTGAATTCATTGGTTCCGCCAACTTGCATTCCCATAGCAATATTCTCCTAACTCGTTCCGGGCCGCCATCGGCCCGGACATCGAACTAACCGCGGAGGCTCTTGCCGCGCTGCTTGATAAAGTAATCGACGAGTTCTGACGCCGAGTTCTCCATCTCGACACTGAAGCTCGTAACCTTGCTCGTGAAGTAATTGAACAGCCAAACAGCAGGGACCGCCACGAGAATACCGAACGCAGTAGCCACAAGGGCCTCGGCGATAGCACCGCCGACCGCGCCGATACCGGCCGATTCATTGGCCTTCAGAGCTTGGAAAGCGCCGATGATACCGACGACCGTACCAAACAGGCCGACGAACGGAGCGGTTGAACCGACCGTCGCAAGGCCGGCGAGGCCGCGTTTAAGCTCAGCGGTCTTAACAGCAATAGCTCGTTCGAGCGCACGCTTTGACGCTTCCATCTCGTCTGCCGAGATCTCTGCGTTGCCCTGATGGGCAGCAAACTCTTTCAAACCTGACGAAACGACCATCGCAAGGTGCGAATCCTTGTGCTTGTCGCTGATGTTGATGGCTTCGTCGATGTTGCTGTTCTTAAGTGCCTGGGCAACTTTCGGCGCGTACTGACGGGACTGTGCCTTCG
Source organism: Chloracidobacterium sp. (assembly GCA_015075585.1). Taxonomy (NCBI): domain Bacteria; kingdom Pseudomonadati; phylum Acidobacteriota; class Blastocatellia; order Chloracidobacteriales; family Chloracidobacteriaceae; genus Chloracidobacterium; species Chloracidobacterium sp. Next base: position 1,458,344 of record JABTUB010000001.1, on the reverse strand, counting down.
CCTTGTTGTACGTAAGCCAACGCTCAATGCCGACGGCGATCATATAGACCGACTCGATAAGAAGCGTGATGATAACGCCCCAACCGGGAATGGTCAGGCTCTTTGCGATATCGTAAATGCCGAACGAAACTCCACCTTCGGCAAACATAAGTAGAAAGCCCGAGGTGTCCATTCCGACCAGGCTACCAAGAAAAGTCATGATTTTTCCTCCAAAGAAATCAAAAAAATATCTAGCACGCGCCAGCTGCGGCCCTTTGCTGACTTAGACGCGGAAACGGGCCAGGCCGTTCCCGCGTATGTAAAAATTTTTCTATCCAAAGCGATCTACTGTACGAAATTGTACGTAATAACGCCTGTTACCTTGACAGGCTGCCCCGAAAGCAGCGTCGGGCTGAAGCGGGCGCCGCGTGCGGCCTGTTCAGCCGCAGCACGCAGCAGCGGATGCCCGCTGACCGCATTTGCCGATATCACCGAGCCGGACTCACTGATCGTCACTTGTACGGTCACAGTTCCGCTTGCATGAACCGAACGCGCGGCCGCCGGATATCCCGGCTTCGGCAGACTCAAAGCCTTCCCATTTAGCACACCACCGGATATAGGCTTTGATGGCGGCTTTGGCGCCGGCGGCGGTGCCTTTGGCGGCGGTGCCCCGCCTTCATCATCGTCGTCACCTCGGCCGCTTCCCGTACTGCCGGTACCAAGCGTCGTCCCGCTTTGAACGGCTCCCGCTCCTCTTTCCGGAACAGCAGAAACGTTCGTTATGTTCTCATTACCCTGAACTGTCTTTACGTTCTCACGCATCGCCTGGAAGTTGGTCTTCTTTGTCTCAACTTCTTTAGGGATCGCAGGCGGCGTCGTGTTGATATTTGCTATCAGTTCCTTACGAACATCGACATCGGGCTGCTTCTGCTGTTTCTCAGGCTCTTTTGGCTTCTCCGGCGGCGGCTCATCTTCCGGCGGCGGCGGTGCCACAAGCGTGGACAATTCAAGATCGCCTCCGCCCATGCTGTAATCATGAGCAAAGAGATCACGCGTCCACAAACCGAGTACGGTAACGACCGCCAAGATCAAGACGATCGCCATAAAGCGTCCGCGTCGGCCGTTCTCCCTCGCGTTACTCTTAGATTCAACTAACTGGTCAAGCATATCATTACCTCCGACTGCTACTCACCGGTGCCAAACTCGATCAAGCTTATCGAATAAAAAATTGCGTCAATTATATTACAAATTTCACGAATGAACGTGATTTTCGGCACCACGATCGAAGATTCTTATTCGACCACATTCGAGATGCCACTTGAAACGCATATGGCCAACATTGACATCAATCCTAGCTAGAAAAACGCACTTCATCGCAAATTTGCGAAAAACAAGATCCGTCATTCAATTGACCAGCAACGTATTGCAGTCTAAAAGTTTGATTTTTGAAAGTCAAGATTAACTGCGTCGAAAACCCGCTTAAAACCAAACTCTTTACAACTCTTTACATTTGCTGAAGCCAGAGTCCGGAGCTACCGCGTTACAGGCCGCCGGGTAACCGACCGTCGCGAAGCTGATGCCATCTTCTCGCCCGACTTCGGCGCGAGCACCGCACTTGCCAACGAAGCACCGATCTTAGTCTGCCACCATATCGAAATGGGGCTTGCAATGGCGATGCTTGAATAGGTTCCGAAGATCACGCCGACAAGCAAAGCAAGAGAAAAACTCCTGAGGACCTCACCGCCGAACAGCACGAGCGCCAGGACCGAAAGCACCACAAGACCAGACGTTATAACCGTTCGGGACAGCGTTTGATTGATCGAATCATTTGTTATCTCGAACAGGGTCTCATTCCGACGCAGCGGAATATTCTCACGTACGCGGTCAAAGATAACGATAGAGTCGTTGACCGAGAATCCAACGATGGTCAGGATCGCGGCAATGACCGTAAGGTTCACTTCCCATTGGAATAATGAGAAGAACGCGAGTACGACGATCACATCGTGAAATACCGCAAGGACCGCACCGGCAGCATACGTCCAGTCATATCGGAACGCAATAAAAAGCAAGATACCGACCATACCGAGCAGTGTCGCCGCAACGGCCTGATTACGCAGCTGCGAACCCGCGATCGCACCAACCGAATCAGTTCCGAGGATCTTGTATGACGCGTCAGCATCCGAATCGAGCGTCGCATCTCCCTCAGCACCTTTACCGAACGTATCCAGTGCTCCCTTGACAGCCATTCGGCCCGCCTGAACCTGCTCCTTCTCATTCTGGTCGCCCTCTGTTCCGGCGTTGGCTTCTTCGATCAGCGGTATCTTGATGAGGGCTTCGTCCGCCTTATTAGTCGATTGAATGACAGGATCGCTTACACCCGCTGCGTCGAGCGCCGCGCGCAACTCGCTGTCCGACGGCCGCTGACGAAATTTAACGGTAATAAGCGTTCCGCCCTTGAAATCGACACCGAGATTGAAGGCATCCGTGCCGCCCGGAGCCATTTCACGCCCGATAGCGGAAACAAGCCCGATCAGCATGACAAGGATAGAAACGGAGATGAATATCTTCCTTTTGCCGAGCCAGTCAATATGAATATTTTGAAATAAATTGAACATTGTTCGTAAAACTACTGATCGTCAGATCCTAGATGCTAAGCTCCTTCATACCCGGTTTCAGGCTCAACTCCCAATCAAATATCGTCCGCGACACAAAGACCGCTGTGAAAAGATTGATGAGCAAGCCGAGCGTCAGCGTAACCGCGAAACCGCGTATCGACCCCGAACCGTACATATACAGCAAGATCGCAGAAATGATCGTGGTAAGGTGTGTATCGATGATCGTAACGAACGCCAATTTGAATCCGATGGATATCGATTCCGCAACGCTCAGGCCCAAACGCAGCTCCTCTCTGATACGCTCCAAGATGAGCACGTTCGAGTCCACGGCCATGCCGATGCCAAGAATAAGTCCGGCAATACCCGGAAGTGTCAAGGTGGACTTGATCAGCACCAAAGCCGCGATCGTCAACACCATATTGAGTACGAGAGCTACGACCGCGTTAATGCCCGACCCGCGATAATAGAACAGCATGAACAAGATCACGAACGCGAGGCCGCCGAGCGATGCCTCGACACCCGACCTGATAGAATCCGCACCGAGGCTTGGGCCGACCGTACGCTCTTCCTGATAGTCAAGCTTGGCAGGCAGAGCCCCTGATTTCAGCGTCAATGCAAGATCTTCCGCTGAGGTCTTAGTGAATCGGCCCGAGATCTCGCCGCTGTCAAAGATCTGTGATTTGATGAATGCCGCAGATTTGACCTCATCATTGAGGACGACGGCCATATAGTTGTTAATGTTCTTGCCTGTCCACTCACCGAACTTCTGTGCTCCCGCAGGCTTGAACGAGAACGATATCTGATAGTCGCCCTGCCCGCCCGTACGCGATACGGCCGCGGCATCACGCAATTCGCTGCCGTCGATGACCGGCGGATACTCGACCACGACGAATTTTGGAGGCGGCTTCGGCTGCGACGGATCGGTAGTTGCCGATTCATCGCGGTCGAGAAACGGAAGGACCTTTCGGTTTGGCGGCACGGTACCTCCAAGCGAACGAACAGCCTCCTCCTGCGTGTTATAAGTAGTTACAGGCGAAGGGTTTGCGGCACTGACGATCTTCATTAAAGCGAGGTTCGAATCAGCGCCGATAAGATTCTTTACACGTTCGGGATCCTCAACGCCGGGCATCTGAAGCAATATCTGCGAGCCGCTTCCTATCCGCTGAAGGGTCGGTTCTTTGACGCCGAATGCGTTGATGCGGCTGTCAATGATCTTCAGCGCCTGATCGACCGCCTGGCTCTGCAGCACGTTCTGCACTTGCGTAGGCAATGACCACGAAATAGTGTTGCCGCTTGTGCTTTCGGTCCACTGGGCAAGATCGACCTTCTTCTTTATCTCATCAATGGCGCCTGTCGTGTTGGCACCGTCAGCAAGAGTGATACTGAGGCTGTAGCTTCCGTTCGTTGTATTCTGGCTGCTCGATGCGACGCCGACATTATTGTCCTGAAGAATAGTAAGGGCAGCTTGAAGGTTATTTTCGGTCAATGCCTTCAGATACTCATCCGTGCGCACACGCATTACGAGATGCGAGCCACCCTTCAGATCAAGCCCGAGGTTGATGTTCGAGCCAAGATTCGTCTTAATGCCCTCCCACGTAAAGTCCGCGGCCGTCGGCTTATGCCTGGGGCCAAAAACTATGTAGATCCCAATAAGAGCGACCGCTAAGATCACGCCCGTTCTTATCCACAAACCCTTCCTATTCATCTACTGGTACTCTCGACTTAAATTTCTCTACGGCCTGCGGCCAACGACCGCGTTCTTTCCGATCTCAATAAAGGACTTTTCGGCACTTTGAATAACAAAGCTCGTTTCTTTGATCTCTTTGATCTTACCGATAACGCCGCCGTTCGTGACGATCTCGTCGTTGATCTTGAGCTGCTCGATCATCTGCTGAAGCTGCTGCTTCTGCTTCTTCTGCGGCATGATCACAAGAAAGTAAAAGATGCCGAAGATCGCCAGCATCATAAAGATCATCGAATACGGAAAACCTCCGCCCGACGCTTCCTGAAAGAAAAGAACAAATTCAACCATGATTGACCGCCCTAGAAAGACAAAAATGCAATGATATACATTAGCGTTTGCATTATCAAACGCTCGGCTCAACGAATTCGCCGATCTTAGAAAGAAATTCCTTCTTGAACGCAAAAAAGCGAGACTCGCGGATCGCCTCGCGTGCGAGCCGCATCGTCTGGAAAAAGAATGCGATATTGTGATGCGAGATCATCGTTCGGGCATTCATTTCGCCAGCTTGGTATAGGTGTCGGATATAGCCAAGCGAATATCTTTTGCAAACTGAACAAACGCACTCCTCGTCTATCGGGCCTTTATCCGAGATGAATTTTGCGTTACGTATGTTGATCTTGCCGCGTGATGTAAAGGCGCTGCCGGTACGACCGTTTCGCGTCGGGATGACGCAGTCGAACATATCAATGCCGCATCCGACCGCCTCGACAAGATCCTCAGGAGTGCCGACGCCCATAAGATAACGCGGGCGGCCTGCGGGCATTTGGTGGCCTATGTGATCGAGGACGCCGTACATCACATCCTTTTCTTCGCCGACGCTCAACCCGCCGATGGCGTAGCCGTCAAATCCGATTTCGACGATGCGTTCTAAACTCTCGCTCCTGAGATCCAGATGTCCCGCACCTTGCACGATCCCAAAAAGGGCCTGATCGCCGGAAAGCCCTTCGGTTTCCTTTCTGCCAAGATCGTCGCCGGCTGCCTGTAATTCGCCGAAGCGATCTTTCGAACGCTTCGCCCAACGCATCGTAAGATCGAGGCTTTTCTTTGTCGCCGCTTTATCAGCATCGCCCGGCGGACATTCATCGAACGCCATCACTATCTCGGAACCCAGCACCGCCTGGATCTCCATCGAAACCTCGGGCGAAATAAAGCGAAGGCCTCCGTCCAGGTGCGATCGGAATTCTACGCCTTCTTCGGTCAACTTTCTTAACTGAGTGAGCGAAAAGACCTGAAAACCTCCTGAATCCGTAAGGATAGGCCGCTCCCAAGTATTGAACCCGTGCAGGCCCCCGAACTCTCTGATGACATCAACGCCAGGCCGCAGAAACAGATGATACGTGTTACCCAGAATTATGCGTGCGTCAAATTCATTCTCGAGCCATTCGAACCGCACACCTTTGATCGCTCCTTGCGTCCCAACGGGCATGAACACCGGCGTCTCGATATTGCCGCGCCGTGTGCGCAGCATTCCCGCTCGTGCACGGCCGTCGGTCGCGATCACGTTCCATTCTATCGGTGATGTCATTTCTTTGTTCGGCCGATCAGCGCCCAGATGTATGGTGCCCCAATTGCGATCTCGGATGCGAATCTGCCTTCCGCGTCGATCAGGATCGCAGATGGAGTTCCGAACATTCCGAGTTCACCGGCGATCTTGTATTTGTCATCCAGGACGACGGGCGCGCGAATGCCGAGTTCCTCGTGCTTTTCCGCCTCACCTGAAGAGAACACCACGAGCTGCGGATCTTCAGGTCCGCGCACGGCATCCCATTCCCTTAACGATGCCGCCATTTGCTTGCAGTGTGGACAGTCGGGACTCCAGAACGTAACAAGCGTCGGCCGGCCTCTGAACTGCTCGGAACTGACGGCCTCGCCGTTCATCGCCGTCGTCTCGAACGCAGGGATCAGATCTCCTACCGTTATTCGATTAATATCCTTGTTGTTACCGTTCGCAAGTGTAAAATGGGCGTATTTAGCACGAACATCCGCCGCCTGAATACTCTCGACAAGAGCCGTTATAGCTTCATCGCCCGCTGCAACGCGACTTGCAACAACGCCGTGATCATTGACGAACATTGCGGACGGGGTCCATTTTGCACTCACGGCGTCGGCGAACTCTCGTCCATTCTGCCGCAGAAGTGTACATTCCTCGACCAGCCCGAATTTCGAACGGTTCTCTGCTGCCGTTCCGGAACTGATCAGGTAAGTGTCCACCTTTGCGGCGAGGTCGAATGCCCAATCCTCGATCTTCGGTATCAAGGCCCTGCACGGACCACAATTCGGGCTGACAAAGAAAAGCAACGCTCCGCGTCCTTCTTTTGCAAGCGCGGTTGATAACAGCAGATCTTCGTCTGCCGTCGTAAGTTCAAATTCCGGCAGCACGGCACCGATAGGCAGCCCGTCCTGCGGGCTTCCGGCGTCTGTTCTTTCAACGCTTTGCGGAAGCGAAAGCTCAAGCAGATCGAACCGTTCGAGAAGCTCCTGCTGCTTTGCAAATACCTTTTGAAGCATCGACAGCGCGATGCCGAGAAACAATGTACTGCACAGCCCTATGATAATGATAATGCCGCTTCTGTCGATCTCGGTGACCTCAATGCCTTGTCGCTGTGTGCCGCTTAAAGCTAATACAATAGCGGGTACCAGAAACAAAATATTGCGAAGTAAGGTCCACTTCGTGATCTTTTGACCCGACCACTGTCCGAAACAATGGCAGTCCGCAGCATTGCCCTTGGCAAGCTGTATCGAAATTGCGACCGAAAACGTACCCAGCAAAATTATCGCCGCAACCGCGCCGAACCAAGAAACCGCTGCAAATAGCAGCAACGCGGCAACTGTGAGTTCGATCAACGGCAACAGTACCGCAAACAAAGGCGCAACGGCCGGCGGCACTCCGAATGCGTTTGCTGCCTTGATAGTGCCGTCGCGATCACGCAGTTTGGCAAAAGCCGCGACAGTGAACATCACGGCCAGAAAGAGTCTGCATATCAGTAACGTCAGTTCCATCTTGATATAGAAGTATGTGGTTCAATTCGCACTGCGCTTTTCCTTATGCCGCTCGACCAAGCGTATCGGCGTCGCAAAAAAGCCAAATTCACTGCGGAGCTGATTCTCAATATAGCGCAAATACGAGAAATGAAGGCCTGCTTTACCTCCGGACGTGAACAAAATGAACAGCGGAGGCCGTACTCCGGCTTGCGTGATAAATTGCACCTTCAAACGAGAAAACCCTCCCTTGACGGGCGCCGGTGCAGTGCCGCCTTTCGGCTGAAGAACCGCATTCTCAAAGAATCTGTTAAGCTGCGAGGTTTGTATTCGCCGCCCACTCGCCTCGTAGGCCTCGGCAACAAGCGGAAGGATCCTAGAAACTCGCTGCCCGGTCAAGGCCGAGATGGTTACGATCGGGGCCCAATCGAGGAACTTCATGGCCTCCCGCAACTGTCGCTCGACCTCGTAGATCGTGTTCGTCCCTTTCTCTTCAAGAGCGTCCCATTTATTTACTGCGATAATGACCGAGCAGCCCGAATCAACCGCATAGCCTGCGATCGTAGCGTCAAGATGGGTTACGCCTTCGACCGCGTCGATAACAATGATCGCAACGTCTGCACGTTCGAGCGATTTTTTCGCCATTATGACGGAAAGCTTCTCCGCCATTTCAGTCGTCTTGCCCTTCCGCCGAATACCGGCCGTATCGATGAGCAGAAAGTCATTGGCGTCCGAACTCAACTCGGTGTCAATTGAGTCACGCGTCGTGCCCGCGATGGGCGAGACAATAACGCGCTCCTCGCCCAATAGTTTATTCAGCAGCGATGACTTGCCGACATTCGGACGGCCTACGATCGCCAGTTTTATCCGCTCCGACCTCGGCAGTTCCTGAATCTCGCTGAGATCGAGGTTTCCGCATATCAGATCGAGAAGATCGCCGACACCTGTGCCGTGCTCAGCGGAGATCGGCATCAGATCGAAACCGAAACGGTAGAACTCGCCCGCTTCATTCTCGACCTTACGCGATTCAGCCTTATTTGCGGCGACCACAACAGGTTTGCCTGTATTTCGGAGCAAAACAAAGAGTTCTTCGTCCAGAGGCGTAACGCCGGCGCGCGAATCGACGACCCAAACTATGATCGACGCTTCATCAATAGCCGCAGATGCCTGCTTGAAGATATTTGCGGGAATTACCGCATCGTCATCAGGAACGATCCCTCCCGTATCTACGAGGCGGAATACAGAACCGCCCCACTCGACCTCACCGAACATTCGATCGCGCGTGATACCCGGCTCATCGCCGACGATCGCCTTTCGCGAGCCGGTGAGTTTATTGAACAGGGTGGATTTGCCGACGTTCGGCCGTCCGATAATTGCAACAAGAGGTGAAGCCATTTGAGTTCGGGCTTGATTTTAGCAAGGGCCGCAGCACTTTGTGAAAAGCACCGAAATAAAAATGCCCCGGCCCATTCCGGCCGAGGCAGGCTGCATTTCCACTTCCACAAACTCTTAGTTAGCGACGAGATCGAGAATAGCACCGATCAATGTGCCGAGCAGCGCATATTTTCCGTTGTTATATCTGCCGTAGCTGTAACGGCTGTAATAGCCGTCCTCATAACCTCGGCGAAAGCCTTCGCGGAAATAGTAGCTGTACTCGTCCAGCGGAACAAAATAATTATCATAGCCGTACGATCCGTCCATATAGCCGTACGAAGACTGGTAATTGTATCTCCAACCGTCTTCCCTGTCCGCACGCCCGGCGTAATAGCCTTCTTGATAGCCGTTATTCAGAGCGGACCGCAGCATTTGTGCTCCGTACGAGCTTGTATAATAGTAGCGGCCGGAGCGCGAGTATCGATAATTATCGTAGAGGTTGTTGTAATACTGATACTGCATTTGCCGGAGCCGCAACTGATCGCGGCGGATCTGTTCCCAATATCGCTGCTGATACCGCAGATATGCCATCCTCCGCTGTGTCTGAAGCTGCTGATAACGCTGCTTTTCCATCTGCTGCCAATTATTCCAACGATCGTTATATTGACGGTAACGCTGCTGATTTAGCCGTTCCTGCGTCGAGCGGTCGATGGTTTGGTAACGCGTCGGCTGTGATCGCGTCGGGACATCGCGAACTATAGGCGATGTAACCGTGCCGGGCTGCCGAACTTTCGCCGCCCGATCTGCATCTTGCTGCTGCCTGCGCCACTGATCTTGTTGACTCTGCCGGATCTGTTGCTGTTGCCGGCTCTGCCGTTCGCCTTGCTGCTGTTGCCGCCATTGGTCTTGTTGACTCTGCCGGATCTGTTGCTGTTGCCGGTTCTGCCGTTCCGCTTGTTGCTGCCTGCGCCATTGATCTCTCTGATCAGGACGGTTCTGCTGTGCACCGACACGGGAGCCTTCCTGTGAACGGTCTCTGCTCCGGTCAAATTGAGCACTCGCAATGCCGACCGATGAGATTGCGATCGTTGCGGCGGCTATTGCCGACACCGCAATTTCCTTACCGGATCTTATTTTCATAAAAATTCTCGATCACCCCTGAACGTGGTAAAAAACACTCCTCACGCCTCATCTCAGCAATGGGCGTACCACAGGCAAAAACAGTGATCTTTCAGTGAATTATTGAAGAATTGGAGGCATTAACGCACGTTATCGTCTGTCAGCCATACGAAATGCGCTTTATCCTTTACGAAACTCGTAATCTATATGAACTATCATTGATCCGTTGATTATCTCAGGCCGCACGCCGGTCGCAAAAAGATCGATCTTGCCGGTATTCGGTATCGGAAGTCCGAATGAGAGCTTATCGAGCGTGAGTATCTCGACCGGATTGAATTTCCTGTCGATAGAGCCTTGAATCAGCTTGGCCACAAGAGTGCCGCCGATGCCGCGTGTTCCGTTGAGATCGACACTTAGGACACGGACGTTCCCGATCAACCGCCTGGACGCGGCCTGATATTCAAGGTCAACGACTGACTCCGCGGTACCGCTGAATTCCACGCACCCTATCAGCGGAGCCGCATACGAGCCTGTGAATGCGAGCGGCACGTATGTCTTACCTTCTCGGAACCGCACCGCTGTGCGAACGCCGTTCGTCTCACGAAGGATCTTGATAGAGCTATCGCAAAACGTCTCTGTCGAAGGGCCGGAGTTCCCAACGCCCCACAAACTTGAAAAGGCGAACGCTCGTCCCTCGTTAGCAGGCACTGAATAGAGGCCGATAGGAAAAGCAGGCGGATCGTAATTATTGAACGTCGTGTCCAGCAACGCGTCGAAGAATTGCTCATTGATCGTCAAACTCAGCTCCGTCCGCTGGGCTGATGCCGTGAGTGCGGCCGTCAAAATTATCACAAGTGAAATAACTGATGTTCTGATCAACATAGGCGGTTGCGGCTGTTCATTCCTTCTATGTACTCGAGCCTGATGTTTGACGTAAACAGCCTAACGAAGGTTGGTAAGTGAAATGCCTTACAGACCGCTTTTTACGACATCGTGGAGCCGCAGCAGCCCGACACAGCGCCCATCCTCCACGACGGGCAGAACTGATATCTGCGACGGCCTGTCTTCCATAAGCCTAAGTGCATCGTACGCCATTGCATCGGGCGACGTTGCTATCGGATCGGCGGTCATCATCGAACGTGCGGTGGTATGTTCAAGCTGAGTTGCGTCAGTCCGCTCAATGGTCCGTCGAAGGTCGCCATCGGTCACGAGGCCCAGAAGAGCGCCGTCTTCCCCGACAACATTGACCGCACCGAGCGAATGATCTGAGATAGCGCGCACAACCTCGATCCAGCTTGCGTCAGGTGCGACGTCCGCACCCGTGTGCATCAGGTCGCCGACATGCAGCGTCAGCCTTCTGCCGAGGCGGCCGGCAGGGTGATTTGCTGCAAAGTCCTCTGCCGTAAGGCCTTTTGCGTCCATGACGGCCATTGCAAGTGCATCGCCGACCGCCAATGCAGTAGTTGTTGACGCAGTCGGAGCTAAATTAAGCGGACACGCTTCCTTATCTACTGACGCATCGAGTACAACTGCCGAAGCCGCGGCGACCGAAGAGTGTATATTGCCGAGTATCGCAATTACCGGGAGCTTGCGTGAGGTCAATGACGGCAACATCGCTAACAGCTCGTCCGTTTCGCCGGAGTTGCTTAGTGCTATTACTATGTCTTCCGCCCCAACGATGCCTAGCCCGCCGTGAATTGCATCCGAAGGATGAAGGAACACCGCCGATGAACCGGTGCTTGTCATAGTTTGAGCGATCTTTTCGGCGATAACCCCCGATTTGCCAACGCCGGTCACAATTACCTTCCCACGGCATTTTGCCAACAGATCGACCGCACGCTCGACCGCGGCCGCATCGATACGCTCGGACGCGCGCTCGATCGCCGCCTGCTCTACACGCAAACATTCACGGAATTTCTCATATCTGTCGGCTCGCACGGCCTCAGCGTTGCTCATCGTGTAAAGAAATCTCCCGGATCCTTCTTAATAAAGTTCTCGATCGCCGCGATCGTTTGAAGGCCATCAAGCTTAGAATTTGCAGCTTCGTCGGTAGAAAATCCGGTGCCGTTGTTGATATAAACTGCATTCGTCGGATAAGAATCGCGTGCTCCGAGACAGCGGCCGGCCATGATAACGTCCGTCTTTCCGTCGCCGTTCAGGTCCTTGAAACTTAACGCCTCGACCCAACATGCAGATACTCCGGCGAAGGCGTCGGGCAGGTCATAGATCTTCTTGCCGTCTTTGTAAATATGAAATGTCGAGCCTCGCGGCACATCCTTTGCATCAACCATATCCTCTTTATTTGCAAAGGTTACAAAGCACGAAGAAGTAAATGGATCCGCGTTGAACGGGAACGATTGATCTGCGACGTAAACCTTGCCCGGCATCGAAACCGGACGACAGACCGAAGTATTTTCAGCTTTGGCCGCACCTGACGCAACCTCGACGTTCGCGTTGCTGACGGTTCTCGGCATTTCAGCGTTCGCGGCGCTGTTGGCCGGCTCCGTCCTGTCGGACGAAGCCGAGCCGCACGCAGACAATATCGCGATCCCGCTGAGAATTATTCCAATGTGCCAACCCTTCATTCTTTGATTATCAACGGCATCCCGAAATTTTCAAACGCAAAGATTCATTCGACCTTAACGATATCGGTACCCGTACGGCCGAATGTTTCCGGATGGTACATTTCCTCAGCCTTCGCCGGCGGCACAATAAAGTCGCCCGGCGTTGTCGCCCTTGCAACGTATGTGTAGGTATAAACGCCTTCCCAAAGGAGTGACGCGAACGCCTCGGCACGCTCATCGCGGAAGTTCTGATGATCGAACCAATATTGACGCCACCACCACGATCCGTAACCGTAAGAGCGGCTGCCGTACGTAATAACGCCGGTATTTCCCTGCTTATCTCCAGGGATCGCTTCGGTAACGGCAAGTCCCGGATTGAGTATCTCAAGCCCCGCAGGCAGCGGATCGACCAGAGCTACGTGATAACGCCGCGCCGCAGCAACCATCGTGAGCCGTACGCGAACCCGTGCTCCCGCTCGAAATGTCCACGAGCCGTCGGCATTCTGCTTCACGTCGTCCTTATCATCGACAGGCTCATATTGCCGCAGTACCGTGAATCCGTAGTCCGCCGGCCGCAGCCTAAGATCTTTCGGCGCGTACTTCATCCCGATACGGTAATAAAGGCGGCCGGCTCCCTGCTTGTCGATGATCAGATCCGATCTGCCGCCGTTTTCAGCAAGGTACGACATCGGTATCGTCAGCTCATTCGAATCAGCGGAACGCCCCTTGAATATCTGCTCGCCCGCGTAGGTCTTACCGAGCCAGATACGCGAGACAAAGTCCGGCGTAACCTTTTCGAATGCGTTGAAATACCTATCGAGAGCCAGCAGGATAAAGACATTCTCCTGTGTGTTGCTCCAAGCACCTTTGGTGCGATGATCCAGCAGGCCGCGAACGAGCTTCGGTATCAGGTCGTTCTGCGGATCGGCCTTTATCATAGCCTCAAGCAGCACACCGTCCGCACGGCGGTTCGAGGCCATGATAAGCCAAGCTCCGTCGCGGTAATCCGTAACGAAGTTCGCGGTCGCAGCCGTTTCGGTCGTACGGTTGTTGAGGAACTGCAGAATAGCGGTTTTTTCTGCTTTTGAGCCGGGATCGTCGGCGATCACCGAGAGTACCCATCCGAGGGCTTCAAAGGGCATCTTTTCGATGCCTGCTTCGGCAAGCAGACTTTTTGCCTTTGCAACATCCTTATCGCCAAGGGCAGCGCGGACATAAAGCGCGTACGCCGATATCGTCCAACGTGCCTCAGGTGCATTCTTATACCAATCGTCAAAGTGCTTCTCGACGTCCTTCAGATACGGTTTTGCCTTATCGATCATGCCGTCCGGCACCTTTTGGCCTTTTGCCTTCGCAAGTGCCAAAGCATGTGCAACATGGATCGTCAGGAACGGATATTTATAGCGTTCACCGTCACGTTTCCAAAGCCCGAAGCTTCCGTTGCTTCGCTGGCGCGCCTGAAGTGTTTCGATGTCGCGTTTGTAAAAATCATCAAGATCAGCCGCCGTCGGCATTTCTTTCGCCTTGAATGCCGTAAGCACATCGCGCATAGCGGCTATCGAGATCATCCGCGAAGCGATCTGCTCCGAGCAGTCGAACGGGTATCTCGTAAGGTAAATGAATGCGTCGGTCAACTCTTGAAGCTGCGTCGATGAGGTCGTAACCTCAAGACCGCCGAACTGCGGAAAGACATCATTCGGTGCCTGGACCGGCTGAACAATGGCTCCGTTCTTGTCGGTCGTGCCGTATGTAGCGAATGCCTCGCTTGTTGCAGGCGTCCAAACGGGCAGCGATATCTCGGCGGCGTCGGAATATTTGCCGCTTGTAACCGCTATTTGGAACCTTGCCGTGCCTGCCTTTGCCGTCAAGACGGGGAAACGCACCTCTTCGCGGTCATTTGCCTTCACCAAAACACGCTTGCCGGCAAAATTCGCGTCGCCCGCCGCAGCTCCGGGGCCTGCAACGGCCGCATTCGTCGCTCGAACGGCAACATCAACAGCCATATCGTGATCGGTTTGATTCTGAACAACTACCGGTAATTCGGCCTTGTCGCCGAAGTTCAGGAATCGCGGCGCCGACGGGCGAACCATCAGCGGCTGGCGTGCCGTTATGGTCGATTCGGCCTTGCCAAAACGCTTTCCGGTATCAACCGCAACTGCGGTGATGCGATAGCGTGTCAGATTGTCCGGCAGCTTGACCTCGACGGCAGCATGGCCATTCGCATCAGTTCTGACCGATGGCGACCAAAGAGCAAGCGCGTCAAAATTCGACCGGAGCCTGATCGCATCGCCTCCGTCGCTTTGCGCGTCGGCGCTCATTTCCATCATCAGGCCGGATTCGTTCATACGCCGAGCGGCCATCGGCGCAGGCACGGCCATTTTAGACGAGGAAATTCCACTTCCTATGCCCACGCCTGAACCAAATCCGATCCCTCCCTCGATCTGTGCCAACACGACATTCTCACGCAGATGCCGGTCGGAAACACCGTCCGAACGTTCTGTATAGAACGTTGACATCGGATCTGAGATCGTGTAGCCCGTCAAAGCAAGCACGCTCTCATCTACCGCGACGACGGCAACTTCGGTATCGGCTGCGGGTTCGCCTCGAAAGTCCTTTACGGCAATATCGATCTTTGTCTTGCCGCCCGGAGCAAGCGTTTTTTCCGCAGGTTCGGCGGAAACGGTTAGCTTCCGGCTTGCGGTCGAGACCTTGATGTCGATGTCGCCCGATGCGAACGCGGGGCGCGGTATTGCCTTCGCTTTGCCCTCGCCCCCATCAGCTCGCGGTGCGGAACCGACAAGATCGACCTGTACGTGAATATTCGGCAGATAGCGTTCCTCGATCGGCACCTTGAGCGTGATCGACGAGCCTGTCATCGTAAAACGCTCGGCCTTTACAAGCCCGTCGCGGCGAAGCGTCAGGATGCCTTCCGCAGGCGAGAACGGCGCTATGACAAGGAACTCTGCAACATCTCCCGGGCTATGATCTTTCTTTGCCGGAATGATCTGGACGTCTTCCTTTTCGAGTGTGCGCTCGGGTGGTGATTGCCCGCCGGGAACCCAGACGGTTATCTCGCTTTGGTTGAAACGCTCGCGATCATCCATTACGGTCGCGGTTATCGTATAGGTGCCGCCGCGTTTTGCGGTAATGCTGCACTTTGCCCCCTTCGGACCTCCGGCGGCGTCCTGTTGAGCCGACGAATTGAAGCTGCACGTCTGCTCATCAACGATCTTTTCTTCCCACGATCCCTTTTCAAAGACCCAATCCTTCAGGACGGCCTTTATTTCAGCATTACGCCCCGGCACCAACTTTCCGTCGATATCTGTAACTATCGATTCGACCTCGACCTGCTCGCCCTTTTGAACGAATGTCCGCGGAGTTCTCATACCGATATAGAGTTCCGAAGGATGTACGAGCAGGGACGTGTTACTTGCCCACGTTTGGCGGTTCACGTCCTGAACGGCCGCCCAAGCTGTTATCGTGTACGGCCGCGGCGGATTTACTGACTGCAGATCGATCTTGAGAAGGTGCTTTCCGCTCGCGTCCGTCTTACCGTCAAACGTCACCGTCCGTGAAGGCGTTCCTCTCGAAAAGTCGCGCCACCAAGGCACCCACGTACCGAATGTGAAATCATCGCGGTTCGGCGGAGTGTAGTTGGTCGCAGATGCTACAACGGTCCATTCTGTATCGGCACCGGCAAGCCCGCCGCCCGCGTAGTATTTAGCTTCGGCAGAGACCAGTACACTATCGCCGATAATGAACGGCGCTTCGGACTCGACCTTTGTCGAAACCTCGAACTCGGGCCGCCTGAACTCCTGTATCTGGAACTGATGTGAATATTGAGACGATGTGGCGTCGGCCAATGTCAGATCAATTTGGGCATAGCCGAGGTTCACGTTGTCGGGTATGGAGAATTTGAGATCGAAGGCTCCGAAAGCATTCGTTTCTGCAGAACCTTTTGCAAATTCATTGCCTCGTGCGTCTTTGGCTGACCAAGAATATCTTTCTTTTGTCGGTAATGCCGCTATATCGCCGAACTTTCCGCCTCCCAAGACGCGGATATAGCCTTTGACCGAGACCTCTTCTTTCGGCCGATAGATGTTACGATCGTCAAAAACGAACCAACGCTTGGTATCCGTCGACGTACGGCGATACCATATCGGGCTGTCGACCCAATAGTTATCGGCGTTTGACGGAAGGAACGCAACATCATTTCCGCGTTTTGCGATGAGCAGATCGGGGCCTTTATCCGTTATACGATCACCGAGTTTCAGTCGGAGAACACCGTTAGCGCCTGTCCGTTCCGTTTGTGCCGATTCGATGGGATCGACAGCTACTGCGTTCCCGTCCGCATCCGTTAAAGTGGTATCCGACGAGGGCCCGCTGCTTGTAAGCCAATCCCAAATGCTCGCGAGCACACCCGGTCCTTGCTCGTCGCTCTTAGCATCAGCGACACCCGCACCGTTCGGATAAATGGACATTTCGACGTCCGACAACGGTTTACCGGTCTTTAGGTCGCTTGCAAAACCTACAAGCTCTTCGTTATCGACAAACGCGTCAAGCCCAATCTGCGTTGACTGGAGCCATTTAAAAATATGCGAACGCTCGTACTTCGACGGCTTGGTTACGGTTTCGATATCGACTATCACATTGCCGAGGCCATTCTTTAGTGCTTTCGAGATGTCTATCGGCGTCTCTACCATCACATCAGGCTCCTGACGAATATTAAGCGTGGTATCGAGCACCATGCGGCCCGGGATCGCGGGCCTCTTTCCCTCATCATAATTGAGGTAACGCAGGTACTGTTGGAACTGTCCCCAATCGGTCGGCTCGACAGCATAGAGCCGAACCTTGACCGCACCATGATTGATCGAATAGATCGAGTAGGTCGGTTTTACGAACGGATCAAGCACGGTAAAGTCCTTACCGTCAGCAAAAAGATGCGGTGATTCGCTTCCGACCTTGATGGAAGCAACCGCCGAAGTTCCGAGCTGCTGGCCGAATTGATCGGTCAGAGACGGATCGACCGTAACCTTATACGTCGTGCGGCCCTTCTTATAACCGCTTATGCGGATGCGGTTCCCGTAAGGCTCGATCTTGACGTCTTCTATCGCGGGCTCGATCTTTACAAGGTCTTTGGTGAATTTTGACGGGTCGATGGTGTTCGTGAAGACAATGTACCAGTCGGTTGACGGCGTACATTCGCCGTCCGTCTTCGAATAGCCGCAGTAGCCCTCGGTAAACTTGAATTGCCCGTAGGTTTTGAACGTGAACGATCGTGCGGCGGTCGTGGTTAGCGGGCCTTCGGCGGAGGGCATACCCTTGTCGAACGTGACTGTGACGGTGCTGCTGGCGGGAAGGGCGTTCGCGGTCGAGCCGTCAGGAGTTATCGCCCTAAAAGCAAGCCAGCGGCCGGGCTCAGCCTGTCTTGCGTAGTACGAGATACTCGGATCGGCATTGACCTCCTCCTGCGTAGCAAGCCGTGCCTGTAAACGCTTGCCGCCGGCGGAGACGGACGTTTTTGCCAAAACGGCGGCAGGGTCGATGGCTTGATCGAACGATGCGAAGATGACCGCATCACGTTTTGTTTGATCGCCGGAAGGAACCTGCTGCAAAAGCTTTGGCGCCGGCGTCGTGAATTTCCAAATTACGTCCTTATCCAAGACAGGGCCGTTCGCCGAACGCGTACCGGCAGGGACACGCGCGGTGAATTCCGTGGCCATCGGAAAGCGTTTCGTTGTATCGAACATCAGCGTCCGCGTGCCGAGCCAACGCCATTGGCCCTCGACCTGCGGCGCGAACTCGACGGGTGCGAACTTCGCCGCGTCGGACTGCGAACCGACAGCGACCATCGGCTGTGAAAAGGTTACGCTGAGGTCAGGCGCAAGATCGACCTCGCCGTTCGGCGAATAACGCAGCACCTCAAGCGTCTTTCCGGAGAGATCGACGTTTGCCGGCGTTCGGCTCTCGTCCGCCGGGAATGTTACCGGAAGTTTCTCGCCTTTCTTTGGCGCCGGAAGTGTGCCTGCACGCTTTGCGAAGTCTGTTTCGTCGTCGGCGTCGGCCTTGATCGCGGGAAGGCGTTTAAGTATCGTGCCCGTCTCGGTGTCCGAAAGCGGCTCCGTCGCGGCGGCCGTTCGCGGCTCGCGTTTTTCGGCGCCTTCGACGCCTTCACTAAGCCGAAAGGTCAATCCTTTGGGGACATTTTTCATCTTCTCATCCATTGAACGGTTCACGACCTGCGCGGTTACCGGAATGCTCAATTGTGCAAACGTACCAATGTAGATCGACACCAACAGGGTCCAAGCCGTAAATTTTCTCATTATGGTTCCTCAAGGTCGCAGCTTTCCATCTTTGATGCAGCAAAACGGCGTGCGATACGCTATGTGCCCGCATACTGAACGGATCCTTATGCGGCATCTTGCAAATTTCGGTGCTGAACGTAGCGATAAATCGCGGTTTTGCTGTTATACTATTCCGGAATTTGCAACTTTGCATATTATTCTGTCGTAAGGCGTTTGGCAGGAAAGTTGTACCAACATCTGTATTCAGGAGCAAGTTAAAGAGATGGGATTGTGGCAGAGAATAACAAGGGTCTTCCGAGCAAGCACCGGTGCGGCTCTCGATAAGATCGAAAATCCGGAACTGGTACTCCAGCAGACGATCCGCGATATGCGCGATCGTGTCCCCGAGCTTAACAACGCGGTAGCGCAAGTGATGGCGACGGAACGCCTTCTCACAAAGCAGAAGGAGAACCTCGCCGCGCAGAAGGTCGAGCTTGACTCAAAGATCAAGGCGGCGGTAAAAATGGGGCGTGACGACATCGCGACCGCATATATCGGGCAGCTTCAGCAGGTCGGGCACGATCTTGCACGGACCGAGATACAAACCGAAAATGCTGCGACCGCTTCGCAGCAGGCACTGAAGGCACGCGACAATTACGTGCTGAATATGAAGAAGCGCACGGCTGAGGCGATGCAGCTTATCAGCGCGGCCAAGCAGGCGAAGCTTCAAGAGCAGCTTGCACAGACGATGGAAGCCTTTAACATCGGCGATGATGCATCGACATTCAACGAGATGCGCGAAAAGATCGACCGGCGCGTCGCGGCAGCCGAAGCGAAACTCCAACTCGGTGCAAGCTCGGTCGATAACCAGATGGCGGATATCGAACGCGAGGCTATGGACATCCAACTTCAAGATAAGCTGCTGGAGTACAAGCAGCAAATGGGGATGCTTGGCACAGGCACTTCGGAGGCGAAACAGATAGAGGCCGGCGGCGATGCGGCGGATGCCGAGGTCCACGACGTTCCGGCCGCGGATGAAAGCGGGCAGGCAAATTCCGGATCGTAAGCGGGCCGCTGCCTAAGCACGTATGGCTGATATACAAAAGTACGGTCAGAGCATAGAACGTTTTAACAAAAGCTATGCGAAAGAAGCTGCGACGGAACTGTTCAATCTCTGGGGCCTCGCGGGCTTTTTTGTTGCTGCAGGATTGACGTGGAGCGTCATTCCGCTGCTGATCGGCCTTGTTTGCGAGGCTGTCTATCTTGTGGTCGTGCCGAATCTTCCTTCATACCGGCGTTATGTGCTGAAACGCCATCAGGACAGGCTTCTTGCCGCGCACAACGCCGACCGCGAAAGGCTGATCTCGACATTCAGCGAGCGCGAGCGCCAATCGGTCGAGTACCTTCGCTGGCTGAAGTCGCGAATTCAGGAGAATTACAAGAAGTTCACGGGTGCGGCGACACTGCCGTCCAATCTGCAGGCACTTGACCAGCGTTGGGAGGATTTTGTCGATCTTCTCGACGTTTACCGCCGCCGCAAACAGCATCTCAAATCGATAAACCGGCAATCGGTGCACAATCAGCTTTCACAGGCTTTTCGTGCGATGGAAGCCGCGACCGACGAGAAGACAAAACGCATTCAGCAGACGAATGTCGAGATATTGAAGCGACGAATCGCCTCCTTTGACGAGATCGAACGCAGCGTAAAGCTGGTCGAAGGCCAGCTTCAATCGATCGAGAACTTCTTCAACTACCTCAATGACGAGATCGTTACCATTACGACGCCCGAAAAGTTCAGCCTGCCCGACTTTGAACAGCTTTCGGACTCGATCGCCATGACAAAGCAAATGCTTGACGCGACCGCCGAAGAGTTCGGGGCACTTGACACCTACAACCGGCAGGTCGGCAATCTTGAACTTCTCCCCGGAGCAAAGAGCTGAACCTTGCTCACTCGTCCTGCTTGTTCTAAAATATTTGGTTTCACGCATCTCTGATCTTTTCACAGGGCGTGCAATTTAATTTTTTATGAAAAAAGTCGGAATTTTAGCGGGGCGTGAGGTTACATTCCCTGAATCTATTATCAAAAGCATAAATGAAAAAGGCGGCGGCGAGGTTACCGCCGAGATGATCACCGTGGGCGGCGTCAGGCTCGACGAGCCGAAGCGCTACGACGTGATCATCGACCGCATATCGCACGAAGTGCCGTATTACCGGGCGATGCTAAAGCGTATGGCCCTCGAAGGAACCTATATCATCAATAACCCTTTCTGGTGGTCGGCAGATGATAAGTTCTTCAATTTTTCGCTCGCCGCAAAGGTCGGCGTTGCCATTCCGAAGACGGTACTCCTGCCGCAGCACAGCTACATAAAAGACATCACGTCAGAATCGCTCCGGAACCTTGAATTCCCTATCAAGTGGCAGGAGATCGTCGATTATGTCGGCTTTCCGGCGTTCCTCAAACCCCACGACGGCGGCGGCTGGAAGAATGTTTCAAAGATCTCGTCGCTCGAACAGCTTTTCGAAGAGTTCAACGACTCGGGCACGCTCTGTATGACTCTGCAGGAAGGCATCGAATACGATCAGTTCGTCCGCTGCTACTGCGTCGGCAAGGAAAAGGTGCTGATAATGCCGTACGATCCGTCAAAGCCCTACCTATCCGGCGAGCAGTACCACAATACTGACGATTATCTGTCGCCGGAGCTGCACGCCCGCGTCGAAAATGACGTCAAGACGATCTGCCGTGTACTCGGTTATGACCTCAACACGGTCGAATTCGCGATCAAGGACGGCATTCCTTACGCGATCGACTTTATGAATCCCGCACCCGACGCCGAGCTTGCCTCGGTCGGAGAATTCAATCATCGTTGGATCGTCGATAATATGACCGATCTCATCCTCAAGAAGCTCAAAGAAGGCTGGGACATGCCCGAATACCGCTGGTCTGCAATGCTAAACCCGCCGGAACATTCGGCTGCCGCGGAATAGTAAAAGCGGCCGCGGCAGTTTTGCTTGAGATATTTGACAAAAGGACGTGAGAACGTCCTTTTTTCTTTGTGCGCCGGCTGTCGTATCTGAGATCTTGCGACAATTTGTCCTGCGGACTTGAATGGCATCGGCGTTTTTCGGCTCTCTAACTCCGCCGGGCCGTATTTACGCTCCGCTGAAGCACTTTGTCACTCGGTTGAAGCGTATTTTCACTCGGTTGAATGGAATATTCACTCGGTTGAAGCGAATTTTCACTCGGTTGAATGGAATTTTCACTCGGTTGAAGCGAATATCCATTCGGTTGAATGGAATATTCACTCGGTTGAATGGAATTTTCACTCGGTTGAATGGAATTTTCACTCGGTTGAATGGAATTTTCACTCGGTTGAATGGAATTTTCACTCGGTTGAAGCCAATATTCACTCGGTTGAGCGGAACTTTTCCTTTGTTCCGTGATTCTCTAACCGATTTTTACAGACGTCAAGGAAGGTTTTCGGCTATTCATCGGCGACAGCGATGTCGTACGGGATGCGATCCGTAAAAAACTTTGCGGCGACCGAAGCTATTGACCAGACGGCAAGCGATACTATCGCTGCGGCCCAGCCGATATCCGTCAATAATTTGTCATCACCGATGACGCCGATCATCAGCGGGATCATCGCGAAAGAAGCTATTCGCAAACACGTCCGCCGTGCGTTGGTGATCGAGCCCAGCAGATTGACTCTGCCTACCTCTAACTCGAGATACTCCTCATCGTTGCTCAAGTTGCGGAAATATTCCGATTCTTTACGCGCGTAACGCCTCAACGCCGCCGTCTTTGCCGCTGAATACGCGGCTGCGAACTCGTTAACGACGTGCGCAAGCTTGCCGTCGTGCAGTGCAAGCTCGGCACGGCCATGCCTCGCCTTGAATGCCTTGCCCGAATCGAGCGTTTTGACGAATACCGCTGCGGAACGCCGCCATTCACCGACGAGGAAATACATCTCGCCAAGCCGCGTCAGCAGGTCAGCATCGTTCGAGGCCCTGTTCTCGGCAAGTCTTAACGCCGCGATCGAACGCCTTTGCAGCCGCTTGTCGCGTTTGATCGCCGCGATTACGTTCAGACAGCGTCCGAGATCGAAGATCACCGATGCATTCTTCGGTTCGATGAACAGAGCACGCCTGAATGCTTCGTGCGCCTGATAGAAACAGCCCGCGACCTTGAGTTCGTTGCCTAAACGATGCAGGTACGCGACGCGTTCGCCGGCTTCGAGGCCGTCGTCGATCGCCTTTCCGGACCGCCACCGCTTTTGCTTAAATGCTTCATCAAATCGTGCTTTCAGGAAATCGGTCCGCGGTATCCGCGCGAACGAGGCTTTCATTGCCACTTCCTTCGGGTCGGCGAGATAGTCGCGAAGCTCGGCCGAACGCAGGTCGAGCACATCATCCGATACGCTCGACAGTATCGCGCCCATCAATTCACGGTATTGCCCCGAGCCGGACGCCACGACGATCGCAATGCCGCGGCCTCGTATCGCGGTGCGATAACGCATACGTATCTTGCTGCCATTGCGCGCCGATCGCAGCGAGGACGTAGTGATCTGCTCGATGTCTTTGAGCTTGAGGCTGCGGCGCTTGCCAATCAGCGTGCGTGCGAACCGATGCAAAAGCCCTGTTCGCGTGATGCGCCGCCCGTCGAACACCACCTTGTCGAATAACGCCAAGGCCGGCACGATCATCCATGCAAATGTGAGCATCACATAGGCCCAAACGTCGAACTCAAGATACAAAAGGAACGCCGCAATGAAACTTCCGATAAAGAATGCAGAAATGTACTCGTTCGCAGGCGTGCGTACCGAAAGGCGAAGGCCGCCGCTGGTGATCTCAGCAGGCGGCCGTTCGTTGTTGATACTATGTGAAAGTGCGGTTTCGTCCACCATTCCTCTCTTAACCGCCGAACGGCGAGGGCGGCGCAGGCTCCTGTATCTCTTTAGCACGCTCAGGATCGAGTTCCGTGATCTTTTTCTTAGCGTCGCCGGCAATTTGTGTCATCGGGATCGGCTTGCCGTCGGCATCCTTTGCCTCGCTCGCCGCCTTCGCGATATTGAAGTAAATGTCAGCGGCTTCCTTCGTCTTGCCTTGCTTCTCATAGACCTTCGCGATCTCGAAATTGATCGATTCCTTGGCAAGGATCGGGTCGCTCATTTCCAAAAGCTGCTGATAAAGTGCGACCGCTTCGTCATACTTGCCGTCCTCAGCACGCGTTTGCGCCAATGCGAATTTCGCGAGCTTTCCGTTGTCAGACGACGAATTTGCAATATTTTCCAGTTCCGCAATTGCCGCGGGCCTGTCAACCGCAAGGCGATTCACTGCGATGAAGTAGAGAGCTTTATCGCGGATCGCTCCGCCGAATTTGTCCGCAACCGCCTGAAATGCGGCGATCGCGGCCTCAGCGCGGTCCTTCTCGGTCTTAAATGTCTTTTCCGTAGCTGTCGGCGGCTGCGGTTGATCCGTCACCCGCGAGCTTGCGATGTCGATCGCCTTGCCCAACGCAGCTTGTGCCTCGCCGCTTGTGCGATTGCTCCATCTGAACGCAAAGAACGCGATCAGCGCGACCAATACCAAAGCGCCGAGAATATAAAGGGCCATGCGGCCTTTCCCTTCGAACTGTTTGCCGACCTCTTCCAGCCTCGCGCTGAACTTCTCTTGGAAAGGATCTTTGTAATTCGCCGCTTTCTTCTCGGTCGGCGGAGCCTCTAACTGGTCAAACCTCTTGCGTTTTCGTGCCATGATGAAAAAAAATGCAATCTCGCCGATACCGATCCGTTCTATAATTAACGACACCGGGGTCGTGCCAAAAGTGCTAATTTAGCGTAAAACGGCGTTAAGAGCAAACAAGGACGGCAAAACGACCGACTTCCGGTATTGAAACGACACCGATATTTATTGGGAACCTTTTCGCAAACTTGGTGTCTAAGTAAACAGCGGCGATGACGGCCGGCCGCACTCGGCCGTCGAAGGCGAAAAATGATCTTTGGCAGCTCGCTCACATGTGACGACGAAAGCCTGGGTCAAACCGTATCTTCGGTGCCCGTTGCAGCCGCTTGTGTGAACGCCGAAGAGGCGTTCGTTGAAAAGTTGAGATCGCGTGATGCGGCGGCCTTTGACGAACTCGTAACACGTTATTCCAATGACATTTACGCGGTTCTCGTACGCCTGATATCCGATCGCGATGAGGCTGCCGACCTTACGCAGGAGACGTTCTTAAAGGCCTTGCGTTCGATCGGCTCGTTTCGCGGCGATTGCTCGCTTCGGACATGGCTTTACCGCATTGCGGTTAATGAATCACGCAACCGGCACCGCTGGTGGAAGCGCCGGCGGCGTGACAGCACACTTTCGCTGAACACGGTCTTTCCGGATGGCGAAACCGAGTACTGGGAGACACTCTCGGACAACTCAATCTCGCCCGAAGAAGAGGTTTTAAGACGCGAAAGGGCCGAGCGGCTTAACGGTGCATTGAATAAGCTGAAACCTGTGTTCCGCGAAGCCATCACCCTTTGTGATATCGAGGGCCTCAGCTACGAGGAATGTGCAGCGACGCTCGAGTGCAGCATCGGAACCGTCAGATCGAGGCTTTCACGAGGCCGTGAAGAGCTGCGAAAGCAGCTCAAAGATATTTGATAACTGATATGAATGGCAGACTCGCCCCGGTTTATCTTTGAGATAGAACAGATCGGTGCCAAACGATAGATCAAAGAGAGCTGACATCGAGTACATACCCGCGTGGACGGCGAACGGCCGCTTCGAATTGACCGGCAACACAGGCACAAGAACGGCCGCCAACCGGGCGCTCGGATCCGTGCAAAGGTGTTATCGCTTCTCACAGTTCAATGGTGAGAACCGGGGCCAGCCTGCCATTCATATCAGTCGGTGATCTTGAACAATGAATTGTAAACAAGTTGAGAACGAGATCGTTTTATGCACCGATTCCGGAGTTCATTCAGACGCGCTCGAATCCCATCTCACCACGTGTCCGCTCTGCCGTGACGCCGTCGATGCGTACCGTTCGATCGGCCGCGAACTTCGTGTCTCACGCCGCTATACTCTGCCCGTTGCGGCCGAAAGGTCCATCCGCGAGGCACTTGCGCAAGAAATAACCGGCCCGCGCCGCCGCTCTTCATGGCTGAGCACAGCGGCGGCAGAATGGCTGCAAATGCGGCTGATGCCGGCTGCGATCGGCACGCTTGCATCGCTCACGTTCGGTCTTGGGGTGCTTGGATTCCTGTTCTCCGGTGCAGCGAGTAATGATCCGGTGGCCGCCGAAAAGTATCCCGGACGGACAAGCGTGCTTCTCGCCGGCGGAACATCATCAACATATAACGACTCAGCGATCTTTCCGGCTGACTATGCACGAGGGCGCCTCGCCGTTGCGGCGGATTCGCCAAGCGTTAATCCGCAAGGCTCACTTATTAAGCTGACAGGTTCGATGCGGCCGACAAAAACACAGGACGGCCTTGTTATCGTGGCAGATGTTATGGAGGACGGCTTGGCGAAGATCCGTGAGGTCGTAACGCCGATCAAGGACAGCCGGACGATGAACGAGCTTCAGCGGGCTATGGATACAAGCATCGGCGACGCTCCGTTCGTTCCTGCTTCGATGGACAACCGCTCAGATCGGGTTCGCGTGGTGCTTCGATTTCAGCGTGTCGATGTTGATACGCGTTCGGCGGCGCGGCGCTGAGCTACTTATCTATCTCAGCCCGCAGCTTTGCCGCCAAAGCAGCATCGGTCGCGAGCAGACGGTTGTACTGCTCATTCGCGGACGCCTTATCGCCCTTTAACAAATAGATATAACCGAGGTTGAATCGTGCCCTCGAAAAGTTCGGATTCAACTCGATACACTTCAAATACGCATCGATCGCTCGTTCACGCTGGCCGTTCGAGTAATACGCGTTGCCCAGAATGTAAAAGCCATCCGGATAGTCCGGATTCGCCTTTGTGAACGCAACCATGCCGGTAACAGCCTTAGCGTAGTTGCCGGTAGCCTCTCGTTTGCGGCCAAGCATATCGTTCGCCCGCCCCAGATAGAAATAAGTCTCTCCATCGCCGGGATTAAGCCGCAATGCACTGTTGCACGCTACAACGGCCTCCGGATACTGCTTTGTATCGTTCAATGCGCGGCAAAGATTCGTAAAACCCATGTACTCGTTCGGCAGCAGTATCGTCGCCGCTTTTGCCGCATCGCGAGCGTCTGTCGGCCTGTCCGCAAGGCTGTAATACCAGCTGATATCAGTGTAGAGGCGTCCGTCACGCGGAAAAACGACCATGCCCTTCTTTATCGTGTCAATAGCTTCGGTGAGCTTGTTCTGCTTTTGCAGCAATGCGGCCAATCGAACATAAACTTGATAAAGTTCCTTCTTTGCGGCAAGTGCCCGGCGGTACGACTCGACAGCGTTCGCAACCTTATTCATGCGGTCTTCGGCATCGCCCAAAAGGTAATAAGCATCGCCCATATAACGCGTACCCAACCGTATCGACTCGGCGGCCGCATTTGCCTGTCCGCCGAGATCGCCCATGCGCGAATGTGTAAGAGCGATCGAGTAATAAAGGTCGCCATCCTTCGGCGTTACTGCCAACGCCTTTTGATAACCATCGAGGGCCTCGGCATAATTCGCTGACTGAAAGGCAACATCGCCGAGGCCGTGCAGAAGTATAGAGTTCGTCGGATCTATCTCAAGTCCCTTTTTGATGTCGTCGAGAGCCTTATCATACTTCTTTTGATCCACATATAGGTACCAACGGCTCTGATACACCTGAATAATGGGCTTGTAGCCTTGCGAAAGAGCAAGTTGGAACTCCTGCTCCGCTTCATCCAGCCGTTTAAGGTTATGCAATGCGTTCGCCCGCCAGAAATGCGGCACGGGGTCGCTCGGAATGATCTTGATCGCCTGCTCGTACAGGTCTGCCGCACTTGCGAAGTCGCGCGCGTAGAATGCCTTGTCTGCTTGGTCAATATACTGCCTTGCCTGCCGTTGTTCCTGCTTCGTTTGCCCAAAAGCATACGGAACCGCAGCGAATAACAAGAGTGCGAAAACTGCAACAGAACGCGATCTGAAAAATCTAGTCATTGAAAACCTCTCAAGCTCATTGAAGAATGATCGTTCGATCGTCAGAAGACTTTGGCTTTGTAGGCTGCTTCGGCGTTGTCTGCTTCGGAGCCTTTGGTGCCGTATCCTTTGGCGGTGCCGTTTGCGGCCTTGTATCCTTTGCAGCAGGGCCCGGAGTCTCCGTCGCATTCGGCTGGGAGGTCATACCGGTATTCGAGTTAGTATCAACTGTCGCCGAAGGCTCTGCTGAAGGCGAAGGCTCGGGCGTTGGCGTAGGGGTCGCCATCGGCGTCTCGGTCGGCGAGACTGACGGCAAAGGCGTGGGCGACGCGGTATTGGCGGCAGGAGCCGCGAGGTAATTCTCGTACGCGTACCAGCCTCCGGCAAGCACGCCCAGTAACAGCAAAAACAGAACGGCAAGGCCGCCTAAGATCAAACCCGCCTTCGAACCTTTTTTCTCTTTTTTTACCGCCTTTGCAGCGGGTGCCCGCGTTGGTGTCGGCGTTGCGGCAGGCTCCGCTGCGGTCGCAGTTTTCACAGGTTCCTGCTCGGTCTCGATCGTCTGTACCGGAACCGGAATATCAGCCTTGTCCACTTCTACGGCCGCCTCCGTAAAGAATGCCGGCGTTTGCGGCACTTGAGACACAAGCGGCGGTGGAGACGACGGCGCATCTGACGAAGCGACCGAGGGCGGAGCGGCATGCTCAGGACCCCGGCTTATGTCGGGAACGAATGAGGGTACCGAAAATGCTTCGGTCTTCACATCCGCCTGTTTCGGCGTTTCTTGAACAAAGTTGCTCATTTGGACCGTCGCATCAAGGTCTGAAACCTCGCTATGCTCGGTCGGCAGCTTTGTCGCCATCTCGGACGCAGGCAGCGGAGCGGTCGGATCCTTGACCGGCGGTTCCGTTCGATCGATGTCGTTCGTGCTGAAGACCTGTGTCGCCGCAGACATCTGCCCCTGCATTTGAGCGTGTGCGGTCCGCAGTGCACGCTGCATTTCTTGCGCGGAGCCGAAACGCTTTTCGCGTGACAGTTCAAGCCCCTTTAGAATAACGTTGGAAACCGCAGGCGACACTTCCGGATTGGCTTCCGACAAGGGCAATATCGGATCTGCCGAACCACCCAAAAGAGCGTCAGCCCGCGTCAAGGCATCGGGAGGGATTGTATTCGACATCAACTGATACAGCGTCGCGCAAAGCGAATAGATATCGCTTCGGGCATCCGTTCCCGTACCTCGTATCTGCTCCATCGACGCAAAATGCGGGGTATAACCGACAACGCTGCCCGAGGTTCCCGGCGTCGAAGCCATCGTCTTACCGCTCGATTCCTTCGATAAGCCGAAATCCAGCAGCACGATGTGATTTTCATCAGTAAGCTTAAGGTTCTGCGGCTTGATATCGCGATGAATTATGGGCGGTTCGTGCGAATGCAAATAAGAGAGGGCATCGAGCAGCTGATCCGCCCAGAAAATGACCCAACTTACCGGAAATGGTTTCCCTGCCGCTTCAAGGCGTGCAGATAGGTCATCACCCGCGATGTGCTCCATAACAAGATATTGGTCGCCGTTATCCGAGAAATGGTCGCTCACCTTCGGCAATACGGGGTGGCGGAGGCGTGCGAGTATCCTTGCCTCGCGCTCGAAGGCGCCGCCCAACGTCCCGTCATCAGCAAAATACGTCCGCTTCAGCGCAACTGCACTGCCGAGCCGCTGGTCAACGGCAAGATAAACCTCGCCCATTCCGCCTTTTCCGATCAAATGAACCACCAAATAGCGGTCCTGGATCATTGTATTTGCTGTCAACGGTTTCATCATCGTCGCGTAACCCTACTCTATCCTTAACTTTTCCTGTGCCAACATCGCCGGCATTCCCTTATGCTGATAACATCTGACCGGCCCTTTTACGCGTCGCGAGCACGGCGTACCCTTTTTCGTTTCAGCCCCGCAATAATAAATGCCTTCGCCGGCGGGGATTGAAGCCTCCGTCTTCGGTTCGCCGGCCGGTTCTGTCGCCCGAACCGTCATTGCAGGCGGTGCTTGCTGAGGAATAGCGGCCAATGCCCTTTCGGGCGGCGTAGGAGAAACAACAACGCGTTCAACCGCCTTCCTCGGTGTCTCCTGTTTTACAGCCGCGGTGTTCGGCGAAAACAACGCTGTCGAGCCGCCCAGAGCGATCACCGAAGCCGCTGCCAGCAACGCCTTCGGCCCGTACTCATGCACCGGATTGTCTGCGGCGCACACGTCGCAGAAGCGACGGCTCGTCCACAGATGCCATTGAGCCCTCTCGATCTTCTCACCGCAATTGGCACAAAAGTTCGGCCTATAGAGCATTTGATCACTCTTTACTTTCCCATCGCACGCGGCTTGCAACCCACACCGAAATGGGAAGATCGGTCCTCTGAACTGCGCCTTCGAGTATAAACTACTTTTTCCGCTATTGCTAAGAAAATTTCATTCTCAGCGGCGTGTACAACCGGACTTCAATATCACGCGTCTGATTGATAGTATTTTCGTATGCGGTTCCGCAACTTATTGATGTTGCTTATTCTGACGGTCACCGCCGTTGGTGCCTATGCGCAAGATGATGACCTGATCCGCGTTGACTCTTCTATCGTCCGGTTGAACGTCGGCGTCGTTGATCCGCGCGGCCGGCCGATCACAAACCTCACGCGAGATAGTTTTACTGTTTTCGAGGATGATAAGAAGCAGCAAATAATCCGATTTGAACCTTCAACTGCACCGTTCAGTGTCGTGCTGATACTCGATATGTCGGGATCAACGCTCGGATTTCGACAGGTGATCAAGATGTCGGCGGCTCGATTTATCGACGCTCTGATGCCGCAGGACCGTGTCGCAATTATCGAATTCTACGATAAGGTCAATCTTCGCAATGACTTCACGACGAATCGCCAAACGATCGCTAACTCGATAAATGTCGCGAACGGCCGAGGAAAAACACAGCTCTACAAGGCGCTCGACGTTGCCTTGAATAAACTTGCTGCAGAACGTACGAGCCGCAAGGCGATAGTCGTTTTGACAGACGGCGTCGATACCGCCGTTCGCGACCGGGATCGCGACGAGCTGGAAAAAGCTCCGGAAGATCAAGTGCTTACATTTCTGAAACCGGGATCAAGCTCCATCTTGAATGAAATGCTCAACCGGGCAGATGCGCAGGGCGTAACCATTTATCCGCTTGCTTTGCCGACCGGCGATCCGGCAAAACTTGCCGACCCGACACCGCGCCAGGTAGCGATGTACAACGCCGCTCGCGAAAGGCTCCAGATCATTGCCGATCGTACCGGCGGATCACTGAATGCCATAAACCACCTCGAAGATATGGGTCGGCTTTACGGACAGGTGGCGGCCGAGATCCGGACGCTTTATACCATCGAATATGATCCGACAAACGAGCGATCTGACCGCAAATGGCACCGTATCCGCATCGAGGTGGCCGACCCAACGCTTATCGCAAGAACGCGGCAAGGTTATTTTTCCCGTTAACTTGACGAAAAAGGCTAGAATTTATTAGTCTATCTGTTCGCCTTGTGCACCCGTAGCTCAGCTGGATAGAGTACTTGACTACGAATCAAGGGGTCGCATGTTCGAATCATGCCGGGTGTACCACAGATCGAACGAGGGAGCGGCAGTGCTCCCTTTTTTGCGCCCATCCTTGGCGGCACAAGACGGGCCTGCCCCGTCTCATTCGGATAACATTTGTCCAACCCTCATCGAACGGCTATAGTCTAATCATTGCCAAAAGGAGCTTTTTGCAGGAATGAAAAGATCGAGATCGTTTTATACCGCATCGGCATTGCTCGCCGCTGCGGCAATTATTCTACTTATGAGTTTTGAACGAACGCCGTCGACACACGCGGCCGAGGCACCGCAGAATCCGCTGTTGCAGAAATGGACCGGCCCCTACGGAGGAGTGCCGCCGTTCGATAAAGTCCGCTTGGAAGACTTCAAGCCCGCACTTGAGGCTGCGATGGCCGAGAATCTCGCTGAGGTTGCCGCCATTGCAAATGATCCTGCGAAACCGACTTTCGAGAATACGATCGCGGCAATGGAAAAAACAGGCCGCACGCTTGACCGCGTTTCAACGATCTACGGTATTTGGTCAAGCAGCAAAAATAATGACGCGTTCAGTGCGATCGAGGAGGAAATGGAGCCGAAACTCGCCGCCTTTTCCTCACAGGTCTACCAGAACGCCGCTCTTTTCAAAAGGATCGAGGCAGTTTATAACGCCCAGCTCAAGAGCAAGAAAATTCCCGGCGAGCAGCGCCGCCTGACATGGGTCTATTACACGAACTTTGTACGCTCGGGTGCCAAACTTTATGAGCGGCAAAAGGCGAGGCTTTCGGAGATCAATCAACGGCTTGCGGGCCTTTTTACCAAGTTCAGTCAAAACTTGCTCGGCGATGAGTCGAACCTTTGGCTCGAGCTGAAGACCGAAGCCGATCTCGCCGGGCTTTCACCAGAGCTTCGTTCCGCATACGCGTCGGCGGCACGTTCAAAAAAGGTCAATGCTCTCGGCATTGTGCGGAACACACGCTCGGCTATCGAGCCTTTCCTGACCTATTCAGACCGCCGCGACCTGCGAGAAAAGGCCTTCCGCCTTTTTGCGAACCGCGGCGATAACGGTGATGCTCGTGATAATAACGCCGTTATCTCACAGATCCTTCAGCTTCGAGCCGAAAGGGCAAAAATGCTCGGCTATCAGACCCATGCACATTGGCGCGTCGAAAATGCAATGGCAAAGACGCCCGAGAATGCGATGAAACTGATGGAGGCGGTTTGGCCGGCCGCCGTGGCCCGCGTTCATGATGAGGTCGCGGATATGCAGAAGCTTGCGGATAAGGAAGGAGCGAACATCACGATCGAACCGTGGGACTATCGCTACTATATGGAAAAGGTTCGAAAGGATCGCTACGACCTGGATCAGGATGAGGTCAAACAGTATTTGCAGCTCGACAAGGTTCGCGACGCGATGTTCTGGGTCGCCGGTGAGGTCTTTGGCCTAAAATTCACGCCTGTCAGCAACATACCTGTTTTTGATCCCGATATGTCGGTTTACGAGGTTACGAACAAGGCGACCGGTAAACACGTCGGGCTTTGGTACTTCGATCCCTACGCCCGTGACGGCAAGCGTTCAGGAGCGTGGATGAACGCCTACCGCAATCAAGAGCGCGTCGCAGGCGAGGTTACAACGATCGTCTCGAATAACTCGAACTTCGTAAAAGGCGAGGCCGGACAGCCCGTACTTCTCTCATGGGATGATGCTTCGACGATGTTCCACGAATTCGGCCACGCACTCCACGGCCTTTCCTCAAATGTTACTTATCCGATGCTTTCCGGCACGAATGTAGCCCGCGATTATGTAGAGTTTCCTTCGCAGCTTCTCGAGCGTTGGCTCGCAACGCCGCAGGTGCTAAATAAATTCATGGTGCATTACCGCACCGGCAAGCCGATCCCGCAGTCACTCGTTGATAAGATCAAGAAAGCAGGAACGTTCAACCAGGGATTTGCCACGGTCGAGTATCTTTCCAGCGCCCTTGTGGATATGAAATTGCACCTTGCGGGCGACAGGAAGATCGACCCTGACGCGTTCGAGCGTGAGACGCTCACCGAGATCGGTATGCCGAAGGAGATAGTTATGCGCCACCGGCTGCCGCAATTCGGACATCTTTTTCAAAGCGACGGATATTCGGCAGGATATTACAGTTATCTGTGGTCTGACGTCCTTTCGGCGGATGCCTATGAGGCATTTACCGAAGCAGGCGGGCCGTATGACAAAACGGTCGGGGCAAAAATGGTGAAGTACATTTTCTCGGTCGGCAATACTATCGATCCGGCTGACGCCTATCGCAAATTCCGCGGCCGCGACCCGAAGGTCGAAGCTCTAATGCGTGCCCGAGGATTTCCTGTCGCTAAGGACTGAACGCGGCATCTTCGTCATTTGATGCCTAGATAGCGCATCCTTCGATACAAATGGCTGCGATCGACGCCCATGTCCTCCGCAGCCTTTTGCACATTACCGTTGAACTGAGCCAGCTTGTGCTGGATGAACTCGCGCTGATATGCCTCGGTCGCATCCTTGAAAGACTCAAATCTGAATGTCGCCGCCGCAGGCTCGTATTTATTCTCAAGCGTCGGCAGATCATCTTCGGTTATCGTTTCCCTGTCGGACAAAATGACGATCCGCTCAACCAGATTCTTTAATTCCCGGACGTTGCCGGGCCATGCGTACTCCTTCAGGCGCTCGACCACACCATCCGTGAATTCTTTTGCTGCTTTGCCGTAATCCGCACAGTATCGTCGGCTGAAGTGGGTCAGCAAGGCCGGAACATCTTCGCTTCGCTCACGCAGCGGCGGCACTTGGAACGGGATCACGTTCAAGCGATAAAAGAGGTCAGAACGAAAATTCCCATTCTCGATCAAGGAGTCGAGCGGCTTGTTCGTCGCTGAGATAACCCGCACATCCACAGTTACCGGAATATTGCTGCCGATAGGTTCGAAACGCTGCTCTTCGAGTACGCGAAGCATCTTTGCCTGAACCCTCGCTGACATATCTCCGATCTCGTCGAGAAAGATCGAACCGCCGTCGGCAACCTCGAATTTCCCTTTCTTTGCCTTTGTCGCACCGGAAAATGCACCTTTCGAGTAGCCGAACAATTCTGATTCGACAAGTTCCTCCGGCAATGCTGCAGAATTTATCTCAACAAATGCCGCACCGCTGCGTTTTGACCTTGCGTGGATGGCACGAGCGACGAGTTCCTTTCCAGAGCCGCTTTCGCCTGAGATAAGCACCCGGCCGTCGGTCGGCGCCACAATAGATATCTGCTTACGCAGCGCCCGCATTGCGATCGAATCGCCGACCATCTCGTACCGCTCGGCAAGCTCGCTTTGCAGCTGAGCATTGGTAAGCTCAAGGCGCCGCTGGCGAATAGCATTTTTCACCGTCAGGACAGTGCGTTCCAGGCTCAGCGGCTTTTCAATAAAGTCGAACGCTCCAAGCTTTGTTGCTCTGACCGCCGTTTCTATATTGCCGTGCCCGGATATCATAACGACCGCGGCGTCGATGCCTTCGCCTCTCATCGCGTCCAGCGTTTGAAGGCCGTCCATTCCGTCGCCGAGCCAAATATCGAGCAGGACGCACGAAAATTGACCGGTCCGAGCGGCTTCAAGGCCGGCTTCGCCCGACGCGGCGGCTTGCACCTCAAAGCCCTCGTCCGCCAGCACGCCCATTAGCGTATCGCGGATGCCTCGCTCGTCATCAACTATAAGAACTGAGTTATGCATCGAGTATTGCGGGCAATTCAATGGTAAATTTAGCCCCTTTTCCATCGTTAGCGGAAGCAAAAATGCGGCCTTTGTGTTCGGCGACGATCCGGTTCACGATCGCAAGGCCCAATCCGGTGCCTCTCCCCTTTGTAGAAAAATACGGCTGAAAGAGCCTCGGCAGATCACGCAGCTCGATCCCGCGCCCATTGTCAACCACTTCGGTAACAACCAACCCGCGCGCCTTATCATGCCGTGCGGTAACATTGATCGACCGCGCCGTTTGCTCAACTGAGAACGACTCAAGCGAATTTTCGATGATATTTGTAAACACGCGTTTTATTTGCTCACCATCAAGCATTATCTCAGGTATCTCGCCGATCTCCGAAAATGCGATCTCAACTCCCGGCGAGAGCCCCTCAAATGACGCTATCGCCCGTCGTATCACATCTGAAAGGCTGCCCTGCACGATCACCGGTTCGGGAAGGCGTGCGAATCGCGAAAATTCATCGACCATCATCTTCAGCGAAAAGACCTCGCGCAGGATCGTCTCGGTACTTTCATGAACAACGCTGTCCAATGTTCCTTTCACCGCGACGTCATTCACCTTCTCACTCGAAAACCGCTTTGCGATACGCTCGGCAGAGAGTTGTATCGGCGTAAGCGGATTCTTGATCTCATGAGCCATTCGGCGGGCGACCTCCTGCCATGCCGAAGCACGCTGTGCTGCGATAAGCTCTGAAAGATCCTCGGCTACGAGCACAGTGCCGCTGTTATCAGGCAGCGGACTCGCCGCCAGCGACACGACCATTTCGGTGCTGCCGTTGTCGTTGGATTCCTGATCGAAGACCGCTTGCTCGGATGCGAAACCCGTTCGGCGAGCCCTGGTAATAAGTCGGGTAACGATCTCATTATGCTCAGGAAACAGAATGTCAAGTGGCAGTTTGCCGGCGGCATCTTTGCCCTCGATATGAAACATCCTTGCCGCCGCCTGATTGACCGTACTCAAACGCCCGTCGCCGCCGAACGAGATGACGCCGGTCGGCAATGCCTCAAGGACAGCTTCGATATACCTGCGCCGAGCCGCTAATTCCCCCGCATTCTGCTCTAGTTTTTCGGACATCGCGTTGAATGCATCGACGAGCATTGCGAGTTCATCCTCGGCCAGAACCTCGACACGATGGCTCAGGTTCCCATGCGCTATCTCGTCGGCCCCGATCGCAAGAGCTTTTATCGGCTGCGTAACGCCCCTTGCTATGTAGAAAGCGATCCACGACGATGCGAAGATCAAAAGAAATGTCAGCACGCCAAGCGTCAAAAGGCCGACTTGCCGTATAGTGATCTGCTTTTGCTTAAGCTGCTCGAATTCGGTCAGCGAATTATCAACGATCTGACTCACGCTGGTCTCTGAATACTCATCAGGAACGACGATCAGCGAACTGCCGTTCGGAAGCCGCGCCCGTGCAAGATCGAATTCTCGGCCGTCGCTTGCCTCGGGAATATCGCTGCCGCCGACAGGACTGACCTTTGCCAAAAGCTCGTCGAGCCGTTGCGTCTGCTCGGCCGGCATCGGCCTGCGGTAATTTGCAGCGTAGTTGCCGTCCTTTTTTAGGATGCCTATGAAACTAAGATTTCCGGCGCGTGCGATCGCAAGGAATTCCTCTCCCGAGACTTTGTCCTCGCTGATGAGTGTTGCGAGCATACGCGTCGTTTCATCCAGCTTTGCAAAGCGGTCGATCACGGTCCGCGTCTGAAGGTCGCGCGTTTCGCGTATGACATTCTCGGGGATCTGCGTGAACCAACGCTCAAGTGCCCTGTTCATAAAGAGATACGAGAACGTAGCCATCGCGAAGATCGGCAGGATACTGACGAGAATGAAATATAGGAAAAGCCGAGTCTTTATCTGTGAACCAAGAACCAGAGCTTTCCGCTCCCGTATCAGCTTCACGATGCTTCGTAGCAGGATAAAGCCAAAGATCACGAGTGCGAAAAAATTCAGTGCTGACAGGCCGTAAAGCAGGACGAGGTCGCTCGATGTCTCGATCGAAAGGTTCTTCCAAAGGTTCGATGACTGAAGGAGGAATAGCAGTACGAACAGAAAGAGTACCGCAATGCCCGTTATCCATGGCACACCTCGCTTCTTCCGCGCTTTCTCCGTCATACCGTGTCAGAGTTTAGCATAAAGTCGAATTGTTCGGTTCGCGGTCTTTCGGTAAAATCGACCCGACATGAGCGATATTACAGCCGCATTTTTCAATGGATCAGGCCGTCTCCGCAGCGGCTGGCGTGCGGTTGTTTTTATTCTTTTGTTCGTATTTTCTTCCGTGTCGGTTAACGCTCTGCTCTTGGCCGCGGGCGGTACGGCACTATCCGTCTTCCCATTATCACTGATAGTGAACGCGGCCTCGTCGCTTGTCCTTGCCCTGATCTTGGGGTCTCTGTGCGGCAAATATCTCGAAGGCTTGCCGCTCGCATCCATCGGCATTCCTTTTACACGAACAGGTCTGCGAAACCTCGTTCACGGGAGCATTCTCGGCGCGGCAACTCTTTCACTAGCTGTGCTGATCGCGTTTGCCGGCCGAGGCACGGATCATTCGCTGACAACTGCTTCGACGCTCGATCTGGCCGACTCTATTTTCACTTCCTTCCTTATCTTCGGCGTGGCCGCGGCATTCGAAGAAGCACTTTTTCGCGGATATGTACTGCAAACCCTTGCGAGGAGCGGCTTTGCGTGGACGGCAATCGCATTAACGGCGATATTTTTCGGGATGATTCATATCGCCAATCCCGGTGCGACATTGCTGTCAACGACCAACACGATACTTGCGGGCGTGTGGTTCGGCCTTGCGTATCTCAGAACGCGCGACCTTTGGTTCGTTTGGGGACTGCACTTTATGTGGAACTGGATGCAGGGATCGATCTTCGGCGTTGAAGTAAGCGGGCTGACCGCATTAACGCCTTATCCGCTGCTTCACGAGATCGATAACGGACCGGAATGGTTGACCGGCGCCGCTTACGGCCTCGAAGGCGGCGTCGCATGTACGCTCGCGATCATCGTGTCTATCCTGTATATAATTTTGGTAAAGCCCCGCAAGGCGCTGACCGCTGAAGCAGATCATGCGCGAACATCAGCCGATCTGGATCTTGAATGATATATCGACAGCCCGTGCTGAATGGGTCAAGCGGCCGACAGATATAAGATCGACTCCTGCCTCCGCAAAAGAACGCACACGATCCAGATCCATACCTCCCGAGGCTTCGATCAGCACGCGGGGATCCATATTTCGTGCCATCTGAACAAGCTTTGCGGCCTCTTCCGGCGTCTGATTATCAAGCATGACGATCTCGGCCCCTGCCTCTATCGCCTCACGCAATTGCGCCCAATTGGTTATCTCGACCTCGATCTTATGCAGATGGCCGACTGCCGCCTTCGCAGCCTTGACCGCCTCTGTGATGCCGCCCGCAAGAGCGATGTGGTTATCTTTGATCAGAACACCGTCATCAAGACCCATGCGATGATTCTTTCCGCCGCCGACGGTCACTGCGTATTTCTCAAGCACACGAAGCCCCGGCGTGGTCTTTCGCGTATCAACGATCTTTGCATTCGTGCCTTCGACCGCCTTTACGTATGCACGTGTCAGCGTCGCAATACCGCTCATACGCTGTATCAGGTTGAGCGCCGTTCTCTCGCCCACAAGCAGCACGTCGGCGTAGCCCTTCAGCGTGCCGAAAACCACACCTTCCTCGATCTCATCGCCCTCGTTGTAGGTCGTCTCGATCTCGCTGCTGTCCGGATCGAGCTGAAAGAACACCGCCTCGGCAACATCCAGCCCGCAAAGCACCAGATACTCTTTCGCAAGGAATTTGCCGAAGCCGCGCGTGTCGGACGGCACGGTAGAAGATGTTGTAATGTCGCCGCGACCGATGTCCTCGGCCAAAAACTGTCCTATTGCGGAGAGAACTTCTCCGTTCTCGAGCCAATTCATAAATAAACTATACCGCAGGCCGTTTCACAGGCCATTTGTTCTCGATCAAGTAAAGTATTTTCGGGTATGAGAGCGCCCAAACCGGCTAGCACCGCCCCGAAATATTTCACCTGTTAACCCAACGCCTCCAGATTCTTCCTTAGAGTATCGACCTGCGATGATATCTCTGAACCGCGCGTGCGTAAAGCCTCGACCTTGTCTGCGGGAGCACGCGCAACAAAATTCTCGTTCGATAGCTGTGCGTCTAGGCGAGCCTTTTCGTCACCAAGTTTCGCGATCTGCCCATTGAGCCGTTCCCGCTCCTTGTCGAAGTCTATAAGCCCCTCAAGCGGTACGGCAAGGGCTGCGTCGCCAGTCAGAACAGCGTTTGCCGACGCTTTCGGAACATCGAGAATACCCGCCACAATGAGCTTTTCGGCACGGGCGAGCTTTAATATCTGCGGCTCATTCGCCTTGAATATCTTCTGCAATTCCTCGTCAGCCGCTATATGAACCGTAAAACGCACGGACGGCGAGATATTCATCTCACTCCGGATATTGCGAACCTTTCTTATGGCATCGATGACAGCGGACATCTCCGCCTCTGCCGCTGCGTCGATCGCCGCATCATCTCCGGAGGGAAATGATGTCAGCATCACTGTCGGGGCAGCATCTTTGTATGCAGAGGCATGCATCAAGCTCGAAACGCCGGGCAGCTTAAGCCAAAGTTCTTCAGTAAGATACGGCATGAACGGGTGAAGCATTCGCAGCGCCGCCTCGATCACGGTCAATATGCGTGTCGTTGCTGCCCTGTCGCCCGCAGTTATCTCGTCCTTTTTCAGCTCGATGTACCAATCGCAAAAATCGTCCCAAAAGAAGTGATACAACAGCGATACAGCGGTATGAAACTCGTACTTCTCAAGCGCGGCGTTCACATCTTTTGCCGTCCGATTCAGCTTTGACACTATCCATCGGTCTGCAAGGTCATCGGCATCAGAAAGGCTTTGGGCATCGACCGCAGCTCC
This sequence comes from Chloracidobacterium sp., assembly GCA_015075585.1. Lineage (NCBI taxonomy): Bacteria > Pseudomonadati > Acidobacteriota > Blastocatellia > Chloracidobacteriales > Chloracidobacteriaceae > Chloracidobacterium > Chloracidobacterium sp. The sequence continues at coordinate 1,418,346 of JABTUB010000001.1, read as the reverse complement.
TTCGCTGTTAAGCAGGCAGAACCGTGTTGCATTCCAGATCTTATTGGCGAAATTCCGATAGGTTTCTATCAACAGATCGTTCCACTTGATATCGGCTCCAGTAGCTATCGACGCGAGGTAAATACGTGTCGCATCGACACCGAACTTGTCGAACATCTCGATCGGATCGACGCCGTTATTACGCGATTTCGACATCGGCTTTCCGTCTTTGCCGAGAACAGTTCCCGTAACTACGACATCATTGAACGGCTTCTTTCCGGTGAACTTCTTTGTAAGCATCACCATTCGCGAAACCCACAAAAAGATGATGTCGCGGCCCGTTACGAGGACGTCGGTCGGCAGGAACGCATCTAGATCCGCCGTGTCGGTGATCTCGCCCGTCCAGCCAAATGTCGAGAACGCCCACAGCCCGCTTGAGAACCATGTATCAAGCACATCCTGATCCCGCACGAGATCCTTGCCGCCCGCCTTTTCGCGTGCTTCCTGCTCACTGCGAGCAACATAAACATTGCCTTCGCCGTCGTACCACGCAGGTATCTGATGCCCCCACCAAAGCTGACGCGAAATGGTCCAATCCTTCAAATTTTCGAGCCAAGCGGTGTAAACCTTCTCGTGCGGTACACGGGGAAAGAAATGCGGAACGCCTTCTGCCGCCATCATTTCCAGTGCGATATCACGCATACCATCCATTTTGACGAACCATTGTTCGCTCAAGATCGGCTCGACAATGGTCTTGCAGCGTTCGCAAACAGGCAAAGAGATCTCGTGATCCTCGACCTTTTCGAGAAGCCCAAGTTCGCTGAAGCGCGAAATGACCTTTTCGCGTGCCTCAAAACGATCAAGCCCGCTGAAATCCGACCCGGCAGCATCGTTCATTCGTCCCGCTTCATCCATCACAAGGATCTGAGCAAGGCCGTGACGCTCACCGACCGCGTGATCGTTCGGGTCGTGTGCGGGAGTTATCTTTACAGCACCGGTGCCGAATTCGGTATCGACATATTCGTCAGCAATTATGGGTATCTCACGGCCGGTGAGGGGCAGTTCGATCACCTTTCCGATCAAGCCCGCGTAGCGTTCATCGTTCGGATTAACTGCGACGGCCGTATCACCGAGCATTGTTTCGGGCCGTGTCGTCGCAACGACGATGAACGTGCCTTGTTCCCTGTCATTGCCGTTCCGTACAGGATATCTAAGGTGATATAACTTTCCGTCTTTTTTCGCCTCTTCCTTTACTTCAAGGTCTGAGAGCACCGTTCTATCCTTCGGGCACCAGTTGACGATGCGAAGGCCGCGGTAGATACTGCCTTCTTCGTACAGCGAAACGAAGACGCTGCGAACCGCACTCGACAGGTCATCATCCATTGTGAACCGCTCACGTGACCAATCGACCGACGCTCCTTCGCGACGCATCTGCTCCGTGATCGTGTTGCCGTATTCTGCCTTCCATCGCCACGCGCGTCGTATGAATTCGTCGCGGCCGATATCTATCGGCGACAGCCCTTCGTCCTTGCGAAGCTGCTCGACAACCTTTCGCTGAACAGAAATGCCCGCATGATCGGTTCCCGGAAGCCAGAGGGTACGAAAGCCCTGCATACGCTTTCGCCGCGTAAGCACATCCATAATGGTGTGCTGCAGCGCGTGCCCCATGTGAAGGCTGCCCGTAACATTGGGTGGCGGAATGACGATCGAGTAAGTTTCGGCGTTCGGGTCGCCGTTGATCTCCGGTTTGAAAAAACCGTTCTCTTCCCAACGCTTGTAGTGATGCGTTTCGGCCGTTTTCGGGTCGTAGGCCTTGGCAAGTTCCATAAACTAAGATTCTATTGTAAAACAAAACCGGCCGAACTTACGTGCACAGCGGCCGGCATAAATCCTTGCGCGATCCACGCCTGTCTATTCAGAGGTATTCGCGGGATCAAGTGCCTCTCGGATCAGGTTCTCAGTGATCCGCGGCACTGCTTCCTTAGCAACTTCGCGAACCACCTTATCCGAAAGTTTCTCGATAACGCGGGCGGCGATCGCCTCGATCATCTCCGGCGTTATCGACGCAGGCTCTTGCGAAGGACCGGCATCGGCTTCATCTGCCGCCGAGGCCGCACTCACTTCTAATATTTCCGAGTTTGACGGCGCGGTCTCCTGTGCAGCAACAATGAAGGGTTCCCCCGCAATACTTGCGAAAGGATCGATCGACGCCTCCGGGGCCTCATCATCCGTGATCCTCACAAGCTCGAATGGCGGCTCAGCGGCTTGCAGTTCCGAAAAGTGATAATCCGCCGCCGTATCCCGTTTCTTTTCAACGGTTTCGCTGTCTTCACCGACCACTGCTAACCCGCCAACCGTCTCAGACACTTTGTACTCCGGCGGCTCCTGCTTTGCGTGCGGGTGCGACGTTTCGATCAGCTCATCGTCCAGTGCGGGATCGTCAAATGCTTCTTCAACATCCTCATTCGATACGCGGATAAGCTCATTTACCTGCGCCCGCACTTGATCCACCTTCACAGGATCGATAGCCAACGAATCGGTGTCGCCTTCGACATTCTGCAGAGCCTCGTCAGACGTCTCCGCTTCTTCGGTGAAGCTCTGATCGTACAATTCGTCAATATCAGCCGTCTCGCTCGTGTGGAGCGGGTCAAAATTGCGCGTTTCAAGCAGATCGCCGATCTTTTCGACGAGGTCGCGTATCGAACGGAATGGCTTTGTAAAGTAATAGTTCGCTCCGACGCGTGATGCCTCACCCGCATCGAACGGCTCGAATGTACCGGTAAGTAATACGACCGGGATATCCGCCGTTGTCTCGTCTTGCTTGATGATCTCGCAGAGTTTATACCCGCCGACGCCCGGCATATTGACATCCGCAATTACAAGATCGGGCTGATCGCTGACGAAGGCTTTCATAGCCTCATCTCCGTCCGCGACCGAAATAACCGCAAGCCCTTCATCGGCAAGCGTCAGCTCAACGACCTTTCTGATCGTTGCCGAATCGTCAGCAAGTAATACTTTTGCCTTTTCCACAGTGAGAAGTTTAGCAGATTATTCGAGCGTTATTCGAGCGAGGTTCACTTTATGTGCGAGAGTTCTGCCGCAAGTTCTATTGCAGCGCTCATGCTGGCCGCATCGGCGATACCTTTGCCCGCAATGTCGAATGCAGTGCCGTGATCAACCGATGTGCGGATAAACGGCAATCCCAGCGTTACATTGACCGAACTGTTGAATGCAAGCGACTTAACAGGGATCGTCGCTTGATCATGATAAAGAGCGATGACCGCGTCGAATTCGCCCTTGTGGCATAGCAGAAAGATCGTGTCGGGCGAATATGGGCCGCTGACGTCGATATCGCGTTCGAGCCTGCACTGATCGATGGCAGGGATGATCTCGTTAGCCTCTTCGCTGCCGAACAGACCGTCCTCGGACGCGTGAGGGTTGAGGCCGGCGACAGCGATCCTTGCTTTTCTGCCGAGCAATTTGCCAAGCTGGCGATCGGAAAAGGCTATAAGATCGACAAGTTCGCGGTACCGCACACGTTCGATGGCTTCGCGAAGCGGCAAATGAGTTGAAAGCAGAACGACACGCAATCCTTCACCAAAGAAAGCCATTGCAAATTCATCGGTCTCGGTGAGGGCGGCAAGGAACTCTGTGTGTCCCTGGAAATCGTATCCCGCAAAACTCAGGGCCCTCTTACTGATCGGCGCGGTCGCGACGGCATTGATCCGCCCGTGCCGCCAAAGCTCTACGGACCTGATGATGTATTCTGCCGCCGCCTTGCCGTTCACTGCCGAATCGACACCAATCTCGACATCCGACGGAAGGTTCCCGAGATCGTCGATCTCACCGAGTGCCGCGGGGTCGATCCCAAGAGATACGGCGACCCGCTCGATATGAGCGCGATCGCCGATGATCAATGTCTTGATGTTTTCAGGAAACTTACCTTGTGCAACCGCTTTAACGATTATTTCAGGGCCGATCCCTCCCGGATCACCCATCGTAATGCCGATAGTTGAGACTCCTTCGCGGCCCTCAGACATAACGCTTGATCAATCAACCTGCCTTCTGCGGAATGCCGGTTCATCAGGTATCTCGCCTGCAAGGTCATCAACAGGCGGCAGTTTCGTATATGTCTTCGGTGCGGCCGCAGCAGCAGGGCGTTCATCGAACTGCTCCGGCGATGGCTTCACGGCCCCGATGGCAGAATCAAATCCGGTAGCAATGACCGTTATCTTGACCTGATCGTCCATATCTTCTTTGATAACGGTTCCCCAAATGATCTCGGCGTCGTCGTCAGCTTCCGCTTCAATGATACCGAGGGCATCCTCGATCTCGCTGAGGATCATATTCGGCCCGCCGGTAACATTTATCAGCGCGGCCTTCGCTCCCTTTATCGATTTCTCCTCAAGCAGCCTGTAATCCAAAGCAGCACGCATCGCTGTCGATGCAGCGGCCTCGCCCTCACCGGCGCCGACCCCCATCAATGCAACGCCTTTGCTCCGCATCACGGTTGTAACATCTGCGAAATCAAGGTTTATAAGGCCTGGCTCCATAATGAGGTCGGTAATACCGCGAACGGCCTGCAGCAACACATCATCAACACGTGCGAACGCATCGTTGAGAGTGATCCTTTCTTCGACCTCACGGAGTTTTGAATTCGGTATGGTAATAAGCGTATCGACACAACCGCGAAGTTCGGCCAAGCCCCTCTCAGCCTGCTCCATTCGCCGTTTTCCCTCCACCCTGAACGGCTTTGTAACGACCGCTACGGTCAATGCCCCAAGTTCGATCGCGAGCGACGCCACGACCGGTGCCGCACCCGTGCCCGTGCCGCCGCCGAGGCCGGCGGTTACAAAGACCATATCTGAGCCTTCGAGCACGTCGAGAAGCTTCTTATGATCCTCGAGAGCAGCATTGCGGCCAACTTCGGGATTCGACCCCGCACCCAAGCCGCGTGTTGATTTGCTGCCAAGCTGTATCTTCATCGGCGCGGTTGACTGCTCGAGCGCTTGGCTGTCGGTATTGACAACGACGAACTCGACGCCTTGAATGCCCGCGGCTATCATTCGATTGACCGCATTACCTCCTCCGCCGCCGATGCCGACAACCTTGATCCGCGCACCGGTGATCGGCGGATCATCCATGAAGATCTTGAGCGGTGATGAACCAGTTCCTTCCATTTCTTTAACTTCCATGTGGGCCGCGTAGTGCGGCTCTTGAATCGTCTGACTTAGGCTTGGACAACTCGCAACAACTAGATATTGTGCCGTTGCCAAGTGAGAATACAACTGTTTGGGCAAAAAATCCAGCGAACGCGTCACTCTCAACGAAATTTATCGCGTATTGCATCGATCCATTGCGCGACTTTCTGTCCGGCCGAGCGGCTGCCGAGTCGCCGCCCGTGTATCTGCGAGCGCATCGAATAGAGTGCAAGTCCGCCCGCGGTCGCCCATTCGGGCGTCTCGACCTCTTTTATAAGGCCGCCGAAATACTCGCCTTCCAGAAATCCGTGCCGCGTCGGAGCGTCGAATATCTGCTCTGCCATCTCGCAAATGCCACGCACAAGCGCACCTCCGCCGGTCAGCACAACGCCGCCGGATATCTGCAGATCTGACGCCCTGACCTCTTTTGCGACGTATTGGAGCAGCTCTATCGCCCGCGGCTGCATAATGTCGCACAGCAGTTCTTTGGAGAGGCCTCGCTTCTCATTCCTGCCGACGGGCATTATCTCTATCGTTTCGAGCCGCTCATCATCTGTGAGAAGGAATGACGCTACACAACCGTAGTCGTGCTTGATCTTATTTGCCTGAGGGATCGAGACGCGCAAGCCTACGGCAAGATCTTTTGTGATATGAGTGCTGCCGAACGGGAAAACGGCCATATGCTGAACCGCTCCTCGACTGAAGATCGTCAAACCGGTGATCTCAGAGCCGATGTTCACCACCGCACAACCATATTCGCGATCATCGTCGGTCAGAGTGCTTTCGGCGGCAGCGAGCGGTTCGAGTATCGTCTGCTCGACATCAAGGCCCGCACGCGCGATGGCCTTGACGAGGTTCTGACGCCCCGCGCTCGGGCTGATAACAACATGGACCTTTGCCTCTAGACGCGATCCGCACATACCGATCGGCTCGATGATGCCGTCCTGTCCGTCAATGATGAATTCCTGCGGCAGCCGATCGACTATCTCCCAGCCCGGCTGCAGCGGCATTGCACTCGCTGAATCGACCGCACGCTCTATGTCATCCTCGGTAATTTCCTTATCGACGCCCGCAACGGCGACCACGCCGCTCTTATTCTCGCCCCTGAAATGTTCGCCTGAAAGATTAACGGTCGCCGTTTCAACTTCCGTACCGCTGACGCGCTCAGCATCAGCAACTGCCTTTTTTATCGAGTCGGCAACGGACTCAGCCGAGGTAACGACACCACGCCTCAGCCCCTTTGAATCAGCCTCACCGGCACCGATGATGTTCATCCTGCCGTCGGGCGAGGCCTCGCCGATGATGCACCGGATCTTACTCGTACCAATGTCTAGGCCGACCGCCTGAATATCATTGCTCATTTCTCATCCTGCAAATTCAAGTACTCCAATACGGCGCTGACACCTCGGGCGTTGACGGAGCGGAGTTTTCCCTGCCGCTCGGTGATCGCCTCGATCGCCGTGCTGAGGCTTCTGCCCGGGTCATCCTTTGCCAGCATCACGGGAACTCGGCGGCCGGAGTCCTCAACGATCGCGGTCAACTGTTTCAGATCGGTGAGATCGACCTCCTTTACTCGCCCGGCAATGCCCATGTCGCTCCACTGATCCCTCAGCTTGTCATATGCCTTCAAACGGGCGAGGTTATCCTTGAGAGCATCCTGCGTCTTGGCCTCATCCCATCCGATCATCACGAAAAGAGAATCCGTGTCCTTCTTGCCCGGCGGCGCAATGGTGTTGCCTTCGGTATCCACAAGCATTTCGCCGCCTCGCAAGCGAACGACAGCAACAGGAACCCGCTCGACCAGATTCACCCTGATAGCGGACGGCAGCACCATGGAAACAGATGCCGTCTTAACAAAAGGAAGCTTTTCGACACGTGCGCGAATATCGCTCAGGTCGGCCTGCCAAACGCCGGTCTTCTCGGTGTTTGCGAGGACGATCCGCTCAACCTCTTCGGGAAGAGTGCGGTCCGTTCCGCGAACCTCAACGCTCTTTACGCTGAAAAATGTCGATGCGATCGCTGCCCGATAACCCATAAGGCCCAAGAACGCAATGGCGACGAGCAGGACCATCGAGATGAACATCGGAAGTACAAAACGGCCGTATTCAGGTGTGCGGGCCCGTCGCTTCGAATTGGAGTTCTTTCGCGTTGCCTTTCTTTTAGTAACTGTACTTTTCCGAACCTTTGCCATGTCCTCTTAACGATAGTTTCAGTTTCGCTGCAGCCGCTCGATCAACTCGTCCGACAGCCGTGTGACGGTGCCGGCACCGAGCGTAATGACCAGATCGCCGCTTTGCAGCAGCGGCATCACGACATCTAAGGCCTTGTCGATGTCGCCAACGTACGTTACATCCTTGTGCCCATACTTCTTGATATTCTCGGTCAGCACCTCGGCCGTTATGCCCTCGATCGGCCGTTCACTTGCAGCATAAATGTCGAGTACGAACAGCACATCCGCGTTATTGAATGCGAGGGCGAACTCGTCCATCAACTCTTGCGTTCGCGAGTATCGGTGGGGCTGAAATATCACGACCGTCCGCCGCGATCCGCCGCCTGTTTTTGCAGCCGAAAGGGTTGCGAGGATCTCTGTCGGGTGATGGCCGTAGTCATCAACGACAGTAATGCCGCGGGCCTCGCCTTTGAACTGAAAGCGGCGGTTCGCATTTTTGAACCTAGTAAAGGCACCGGCGATCTTCTCGAAAGGAACCTCCATCTCGAGCGCGACCGCTGTTGCTGCTAATGCATTGTAAACATTATGTTTGCCGGGAACAGGCAAGTGAATGCGGCCAAGCACTTCGGTTCCTTTCCAAACCGTAAAATCAGATCCGAAAGCTCCGTCATATACAATGTCGTGCGCCGACACATCAGCTTGCGCGGTCATCCCGTACGTTACACGGCGACGCTTTATATGCGGAATTATCAACTGGACATTCGGGTCATCAAGACAGATGACCGCCGCGCCGAAGAACGGCACTTTATTTACGAAATCCGTAAAGCACTGAACAACGTCATCCATCCCTTTGTACGATTCCATGTGCTCCTTATCGATATTGGTCACAACCGCTATCGTCGGATAAAGCATCAGGAACGAACGGTCGCTTTCATCAGCTTCGGTTACGAACCAATCGCTCTTGCCCAGACGAGCGTTAGACCCGAGCGTATCGACAACGCCGCCGACAACCGTCGTCGGGTCGATGCCTGCCTCGCCGAGGACCGTGGCGACCATTGACGTCGTCGAGGTCTTGCCGTGCGTTCCCGAAACAGCGACCGAATACGGCTTTAGAACCATGAGTTCGGCAAGCATTTCTGCCCGCGGGATCACGGGAATGCCCAGACGCTTTGCCTCCACGACCTCGGGATTATCAGGCCCGACCGCTGAGGAATACACGACGACCTGTGCAGCTCCTACATTCTCTGCGCGATGGCCTTCGGATATTCCGACACTGAACAGCGTCTCAAGGCGCTCGGTATTTTTTGACCTCTTGATATCCGAACCGGTAACGACGAAGCCCAAATTGCACAGAACCTCCGCAATGCCGCTCATACCGATACCGCCGATACCAATAAAATGAATATTTTTTACGTGTCTGAACATAAATTCAGCGTAACCGAGCTATTATTTCCTTCCGTTTCGGGCCTCGGCCAGCCCCTCGATCAGATCTGCGATCGCGGCGGAGGCATCGGGCCGTGCGAGCGAACGGGCGGCACGCCCCATTTCTTCCAAGGTGTTCAGATCATTCGTAAGTTCCTTGAGCTCCTCGACCAATCGTACACCCGAAAGCTCTGCTTGCAGGATCATCCTCGCCGCGCCTTTTTTTACAAGGGCCTCTGCATTTTTGCGCTGATGGTCGTCGGCCGCACCCGGAAGCGGGATCATTATCGCCGCTCTGCCTGCAGCGGCAAGTTCCGCACACGTCGTGGCTCCCGCGCGGCTTATAATGATGTCCGACGCCTCGACCACCTCCATCATATTCGATATGTACGGCCGCACATCAGCGTCCGAATATTGCTCGGCCTCATAAGCGGCCTTGACCGTTGCCAGATCGGCATCACCGGTCTGGTGGGTTATGTGAATACCCATCTCCTTCAATTCAGGCAGAGCCGCGACAACTGCATTATTTATCGCCCGCGAACCTTGGGACCCGCCAAATACCAGAAGCGATATCGGTGTCGCCGGTTCGCGTTCGGCGATCGAAAAGAACTCCTTTCGAACAGGATTACCCGCAACGACCCCTTTTGAGCCAAAGAACGGCAGAGCTTCTTCAAATGTCAGGGCGGCCTTATTGACAAATCGAGCCAATCGCCGATTCGTATAACCCGGCAATGCGTTAGAGTCCATCACAAGCGTCGGGATACGCATAAGACTCGCGGTGAGCAGAACCGGCCCCGACACGTATCCGCCGGCACCAACAACAACGTCGGGCGCAAAATCCTTAAGCAGCCGGCGAGCTTCCATAAAAGACCTCGGTAAAACAGCGGCGCCCTTCAGCTTTCCGGCCAAGCCGACGTTCTTGAGTCCCGCACTGTGGATCAGTGAAAGCTGAAATCCGTTGTCGGGCACGATCCTTGATTCGAGGCCGCGTGCGGTACCGACGAAGAGCACTTCCGATGACGCATCGCGCTCCATTAGCTCTTTTGCCACAGCAATTCCGGGATAAATATGTCCGCCGGTTCCGCCGGCTGCGATCAATACCTTCATCTTTGCGCTGCCGCGGCTCCTTTAACTCTGCTTCTGGTTGGCCGTTTCGCCGTCACCGCCTTTGCCGGCTCCTTCACATAGCGGGAAATACTCAACAGGATACCGATCGCCGCAAGCGTCAGGACGACAGATGAACCGCCATACGAGATGAACGGCAACGGAATCCCCTTCGCAGGAACGATCGAGATCACTACGCTGATGTTAAATAGTGCCTGCGCGATGATACCCGTAATAAGCCCGATACCAAGCAGCATGCCGAAGCGATCCGGTGCTCCTAAAGCCGCTCGGCTGCCGCGCCACAGAAGCACGGCGAACGCAACGACAACAGCGAGCGTTCCGATCAGGCCGAGTTCTTCGCCGACGACCGAAAATATAAAGTCCGAGAAAGGATACGGAAGATAGAACAGCTTCTGCTGTCCCATTGCAAAGCCCTCGCCGGTTATGCCTCCTGAGCCGATCGCGTAGAGCGACTGCACGACCTGATAAGCCTCATCATCCGCATATTTATACGGATCGAGAAAAGCCATCACGCGAGCCATGCGATAAGGCGTTACCACGATAGCGCCGACCACCAATACAAGAAAGGCTCCGGCCGCTACGCCGATATGGCGGTACTTCGCACCCGCCGAGTAATAAACAGCACCGAAGGCAATACACAGAACGATCGTCGTGCCAAGATCCTTTTGAAGCATCAGCAATCCGACGATCGGGCCAAGTGCTGCGATACACCAAAGTAAGGTCTTTTTTAACTCGCCGACGCTGCCCTCATTCTTCGTCAAGAACCATGCGAAGAATAAAGGAAGAGCTATCTTTGCAAGCTCAGAAGGCTGAAAGGACAGGCCGCCGAAGCGTATCCAGCGTCTCGCGCCGTTAATAGGCGGGAAAAAGAAGACTGAGGCCAGTGCAATTGCTGTCACCGCGATCGCGAGCACCGCGATCCAACGGTTATTGAAAATGTGATAATCGATGCGGCTCAGAACATACATCGCCGCAATACCGATTAGGACAAAGATCAACTGTTTGAAAAAGTACGTGTACTGGCTGCCTTCCGCAGACTCGCGCATCGCCATCATCGCTGATGCGCTGTAAACCATCATCGCCCCGAACAATGCCAGAGCACACGCGATGACGAACATCATCCAATCTGCACGTTTTGCCTTTTCAGCCATTTTCCATGTCCGTGAGTATCAGCCTTCGGCCGCGGCCGATCCGGTCAAAGTCCGGACTGCCTCCTTATAGACGGTTCCACGCTCTTCGAAACTCTTGAACATATCGAAACTTGCACACGCCGGCGAAAGCAGCACCGAATCGCCGCTCACAGCGGCCCGGCGGCACATCGCCACAGCTTCTTGGAGCGAAGCGGCACGCTCGATCTTTGCCGCGCCTTTGAGCTGAGTTTCGATGTTGTCGGCGTCCTCGCCGATCAGCACCAATTCCCTGACCGACTGTTCGATCAGCGGTACAAGCGGAGCATACGGTGCATTCTTGCCTCGTCCGCCAAGTATAAGCACGATCTTCCCTTCGGTTTCGCTAAGTGCCTCGACGGCCTTGATCGCCGCATCCACCGAGGTTGCTTTCGAGTCGTTGTAATACTTAACGCCTCGGCTTTCGGCAACAAATTCGATCCGATGTTCGACACCCCTGAAATTTGCGACGGTATGGCGTATAGATACCGGATCGCAGCCGGCGGCAATGCCGGCCGCGAATGCGGCCAGCACATTTTCAACATTATGCAGGCCGCGGAGAAATATCTCGTGACGCGAGATGAGAACAGTCTCAACTCCCTTGTCACGGTGGATCAGTTCGCTGTCGCGAAGAAAGAAGCCCTTCGCAAGCTCCTGTCGGACGCTGAACATCTCAACCATCGCACGCAAGCCGGTATTCCAGCCCGCGGTTATTCCGTCATCCGCATTCAAAACGGCAACATCGTCCTTCGTCTGATTGATAAAGATCCGATGCTTTGCTGCCGCGTAATCCAAGAAGGAATCGTATCGGTCAAGATGGTTCGGCGTTACGTTGAGGCAAAGCGCGATATTCGGCCGCATATCGACGATCGACTCAAGCTGAAAACTCGACATCTCAACAACATTCCACGTGTCATCATCGGAACTCGCAACGAGGTCGAGCAGCGGAGTGCCGATATTGCCGCCAACCTGTGCTTTAAGGCCGGCCGACTTCAATATCTCGTAGATCAGAGTGGTTGTCGTCGTCTTGCCGTTCGAACCTGTTACAGCGACGATCTTTCCCTTCAGGAATCGTGCCGCGAGTTCAACCTCGCCGATCACTTCTCCGTCTTTGCGGTCAACATAACGTGCCGGGATCGTTTTTGTCGGCACTCCGGGCGATATCACCACCAGATCGATCTGATCGAGCAGCCACGACGGCAGCATACCGCTGACGGTGCCGACATTATGTCTTTCTTTCAGTTCTTTGGCAGCTGCAGGCCACTGTTCGACATCTTTCTGATCATGCAAGGCGACGATCGCACCGCGCTCCGCAAGGAAACGGGCGGCCGCGACGCCCGAACGGCCGGCACCTAACACTAATGCTTTTCTTCCGGATATCTCCATCGGAACTAACGCAATTTGAGCGTCGCCAGACTCAGCAACGCGAACAATATCGCTATGATCACAAAGCGAAAGACGATCTTCGGCTCCTTCCAGCCTGACATTTGAAAATGGTGATGTATCGGCGCCTGCCGAAAGAATCGCCGTCCTTCTCCGGATGTTCGTCTTGTAAATTTGAAGAAAGTCTTCTGAATGATCACCGAGACCGCTTCAAGCACAAAGATGCCGCCGATGAACGGCAAAAGGAACTCCTGCTTGGTCAGGACCGCAACGGTGCCCAAGGCACCGCCGATGGCGAGGCTGCCGACATCGCCCATAAAAACCTCGGCCGGCGGGGCATTGTACCAAAGAAAACCCAAGCTGGCTCCGACCATCGCGCCGCAGAAAACGGTCAGTTCGCCGGCGGCGGGATTGTGCGTGATATCCAGGCGTTCCGCCCATCGAGCGTCGCTCGCAACGTAGGTCAATGCGGTCAAAGCCGACATCGCGATGAGCGTGATACTGGCAGCGAGGCCGTCTAGCCCGTCCGTCAGATTAACGGCATTCGACGAGCCGAGCAGAATAAACACGACAAAGAAAAGGTAAATAAAAGGGCCGGCATAGCTTACGCCGTGAGGCAGCGCAGTATCCTTAAAGAACGGAATGCTGACATTCCACGGATAGCTCGTAAAAAGGTAAAGCACCGCCCACACCAGCACAGCCGTAACGAGTTGGCCGATCAGTTTCTGCCGCTCAGTAAGCCCGAGACTCCGCTTTTTGACTATTTTGATATAGTCATCAGCAAAACCGATAAATGCGAACAGGCCGGTCGCTCCGATGGTAAGCCAAAGGTAAAGGCTATCGAGCCTTGCCCAAAGGATCGACGAGATCATTACCGCCCCGATGATCAGCACGCCGCCCATTGTCGGTGTACCTTTTTTCGCCTGATGTTCTTCGCTTAATTCTTCGCGTATCTCCTGACCGACATTAAGATCACGCAATTTCCTGATGACCCATTTTCCGAGAAACAGCGAAAGAAGCAGTGACGTAATGGTGGCCATGCCCGTGCGGAACGTAACGTACTGAACAACGTTCAGGCCTTTGAAGAAATACGACTCGCTGTTCTGGCCGTATTCTCTAAAGATCAATTGATAAAGCAGAAAGTAAAGCATTCGAACGTCACTTTTCAGCTACTTTGCCGCAGCCTTTTTCTCCAACTCAAATCTTTCGAGCAGCCGCTCGACGATCTTTTCCATTCGTACACCGCGAGACCCTTTGAGTAAAACGACATCGCCCGAACGGAGCAATTCCAGCGCAATATCAGCAGCCATCGCCGAATCGTCCGCAAATCTGACATCCGCAATGCCTGCATCAGCCGCCCCAGCCGCAAGATCACGCCCATTGCCGCGTACTCCGACAAGTACATCGATGCCCATTGCCCCGATCCGTTCACCCGTTCGCCGATGAATTGCGGCGGATCCATCGCCAAGTTCGAGCATTTCGCCCGCAAAAACCACTTTTCTGGCCGTGGCAGGTGAACCTGCAATAAGCGTTTGTGTCATCGAAAGCAGCGCGTCGGGGTTCGAGTTGTATGTATCGTTGATCACCGTGAAGCCATCGGCAAATTTTAGCACCTCACCGCGCTGAGGCGGAGCTTCGGCGGTGGAAAGTGCATTCGCGATCTCGCTCACTGTCATTCCAAAGCTGTAACCGACCGCCGCTGCCGCCAAAGCATTCAGGATATTGTGCTTGCCGTTCAGCGGATATTCAACGCTCGCCCGCTGCCCGTCCACGCAAACATCAAACCTTGTAGAAGCAAAGCCGGCGACCGAAATATCGACCGCCCGCACATCCGCATCATTATCAATACCAAAGGTCAGAACATCGCCCTTCGACAAAGAACGCATTGCGGCGACGCGCGGGTCATCAGCGTTCAGAACAGCAGTGCCGCCGGGTTTCATTCCCTCAACGATCTCTGCCTTCGCCTCTGCGATACGCTCGATAGTGCCGAGATGCTCAAGATGTACCGGCAAGACGTTCAAAACCACGGCTACGTCAGGCGGCGTTATGTTACACAGCCGCTCGATCTCGTGAAGCGGTGTGGACATTCCCATCTCAAGAACCGCAACATCGTGATCAGGCTCAGCCGCGAGCTTGAGTACCGTCAGCGGATGGCCGAGGCCGTTATTGTAATTCTTGATATTTTTCAGCGTTTTACGTCCCGATGCAGCGAGCACGTGTGCCGTAAGCTCCTTGGCGGTCGTCTTTCCCGCACTTCCGGTGACCGCAACGACCTTTCCGCCCCAAATGCGATACACTGCACGGGCAAGACGCTGGAGAGCAGCGATCGCATCATCAACATAGATCAAGCGGCCCGTATGAGGTGCAAGCTCTAGCGCGTATTCATCGAAACGGTCGCGCCGCAGCACAACTGCCGCCGCCCCTGCGTCGAGTGCCGATGCCGCATATCGTGTCGAATCATCAAAATCACCATTGAATCCGTTATCCGCATATTCCGGCTGCGAAAGCGCGAAAAAAACATCGCCCGTCTTGACCTCACGCGAGTCGATAACGAACGACATGGTATCAAGACCGGCCAATGCTTGATCAAGATCAGGCGCTTCACCGCCTATTGCGTTGATAACATCTGCGAGTTTCAAGTTACTCCGGCTCTTCCGGATGACCTCCTTTTTTCAGGCACGGCCTCAACTCTGTTGGTCCGAGCCTGCTTTCCGCCGGTAGCGGGCTTTGACTTCGCTTCCGCCTTTGGGGCCGACGGAGCGGTTTGCTTCACTGCGTCGCCTATATCCGTTCTCGAACCCGGTTTTGCAGCCGGCTTTTTCCCGGACATTGTGTCAGCCGCAGTTGTTCGCACTGAAAGCGGCGTTGCCGGCGCCTCAGATTCGATCTGTGCCGGAGCAGCGGTCGGCTTAACCGCGGACGAATCGGGCTGTATGCCCAGCTCGGGCAGTATCTGTTCAGCGATCGTTTTGAAAATCGGAGCTGCAACCCCACCGCCGTCACGAGCGCCACTCTTCGGCTCATCGATCACAACCGCGATGACCACCTGCGGATCTTCAGCGGGCGCCATTCCTATGAATGACGAGATATATTTGCTCCGGTCAACAGACTTGCTGACAGAATTGAACTTCCACGCCGTTCCGGTCTTTCCGGCGGACGTGTAGCCGTTCAATTGAGCTCGTTTTCCCGTACCGGTAAGCACGACCTGCCGCAGCATTGTCCGCAGATCTCGAGCGGTTTCAGGGCTTACGATCCTCACACTTTCAGCGTCTGTCCTTACCGGCGCTTCATCAGGTTTATGCACTTCCTTGATAATATGCGGGCGTATCTTGACTCCGTCGTTTGCTATGGTCGCAAATGCGGTAGCCATTTGCAAAGCGTTCACGCCTATCTCGTAACCTATCGACATCGACGCGAGCGAATCGCCATTCCAACGCTCGGGCGGGCGTACAATTCCACCGGTTTCGCCCGGAAGTTCGATACCGGTTCTCGCTCCAAAACCCATGTTCGAGAGCATCGCGAAAAAGTCTTCTTTTCCGACACGCAGGCCTGTTTTGATCGCACAAACATTGCTCGAATGTGCCAACGCTTCGGCATAAGTAACTTTCCCGACATGATGTGAGTCAGTAAAGCGATGCCCTGCTACCTCGATCGAGCCGTTACCGGCATCAACCATATCATTAGGCGTGATCAATTTCTTTTCCAGCGCAGATCCGTATGTTACGAGCTTCATCACGGAGCCCGGCGAATAAACGCTTTGAATGATGTGGTTCATCGCGTTCGGCGGCAACGCTTCGCCGAGCGCATTCGGGTCAAAGCTCGGATAATTCGCCATCGCAAGCACCTCGCCCGTCTTTGGTGAGATCGCTATTGCCATTCCGCTCTTTGCGTCTGCGTTCCTGACGCCTTGTTCCAGCGCCTGTTCGACCTTATTCTGCAACGTCACGCCTATTGTCAGCGTTACATCGCCCGGCCGCCCGCGCTCCTCCACCATCTCGTCATAGACGCGGCCCAAGCGGTCGCGTTCTTGTATCGTTCTTATTACTGGGCCTTGAAGGATCTTATCTTGAGACTGCTCGACACCACCCACCCCGGCATCATCTAAATTGTTAAATCCGACGACCTGTGCGGCCATCGGCCCGTATGGATAATTACGAACTTGATCGTCCGTCCAATGCAGGCCCTCAAATCGAGGCAGATCACCTTTTTTCAGCGCAGCATTCACCAAAGACCCGTTCACCTTTTCTACTGTCGCATCATCCAGCTTTCGGGCGACGACAACATAACGGCGATTCTTTTCTTTCGCCTCGTTGACCTGTTGAATAAAGCGCTGTGCATCGAACTTGATCACCTTTGATATCGCCTTCGCTGTGGCCGCAACGTCATTGATCTCGCGCGGGTCCGCATAGAGGGTCTGTGCCCGCACACTCATCGCCAAAGGCCGTCCGTCCCTGTCGTAAATCGTTCCACGCAGCAGTTTGCTTCGTTTATGATCCTGCCGCTGGCTTTCCGCACGGGCGCTGAGCCATTCGTGCTGATCTACCTGCAAATGGACCAATCGCACTGCGACACCGAGAAACCAGATCGCGAAAAATCCCACGATGAGCATGAACCGTGTGAACACGGCCTGTGCTGAATCCTTTTTACCTTTTTGCTTTGGTCCGGCCATAATTTTATAGATCAAAGGGCCCTAGAGCGGGCCTATTCGGCCGCCATCCGGGCTGCGATGTGGTTAAGTGTCTCCGTACGCGTTTTTGTGACATTAGCCTTGACGGCAACACTTACCGGCGGTGCATTCGTCGGTTTTGAATCCACCGTTCGCTCGATCTTCGTCGTTGAAGCCATGGCGGGAGTGCTGTTGTCAGCCTTGCTCTCAACGGCCGGAATGACCGAGTTCCGCGATTCGATCTTAGAAAAAGTACGTTTTACCGCGGCGGGCGAGAGAGCGACCTCGCGAGCCACGATCAGCCTGCGCTGCTCGCTTTCGAGCTTGTTGATCTGATCACGGAGCCTGGAGTTCCGCATGCTGTAGTCCCATGACGAAAAATGCTGCCAACTCGAAAATAGTGCGCCGGCGATAACGACGGCCAAGACGGTGCCAATTCCGACATACATTTTGCAGGCCCTCAGCCTCGGTTCAGTATTCTCCTTTCCGGATCGTGATCTTCGAACGGTCATTTAGGCTTCCTCCAAAGGTACTTAAGTTAAATGGTGTCAATGGCTTACCTTTCGGCAAACTCGCAATTTCGCGCTTCGCGACCGAGCGTTCCGATCAATCTCATCGCCGCTCGGAACGATGGGCTTTTTTGTCAATAGCTCTACCTTTTTTTCGGCTCCGCACATGCATTGCGGCATACGCGGCGGGCATTGGCACTTGCCCGAAAGCAGTTGGAATTCTCTTTTTACGACTCTGTCCTCTAACGAATGGAACGTTATGACAGCAAGAATTCCGCTCGGTTTCAAAACCCTGATCGAATCATGTATGAAAGGCCTTATGATCTCGATCTCATTATTCACCGCGATACGCAACGCTTGGAATGTTCGCGTCGCAGGATGTACTCGTTCTCGGCCGCCGCGCCCGATCGCCTTCCGTACCAATTCGGCCAGCTCCCGCGTGGTTTTAACAGGCTCGCCCGTGTTCCTCTTTTCAACTATCCGGCGTGCGATACGCCTAGAATGCCGCTCCTCGCCGAACCGGTAGATGATGTCGGCAATCTCGGACTCATCGGCTTCGGCCAAAAGGTCGGCCGCGGTCGGCACTCCCGTATCCGTATCCATTCGCATATCGAGCGGGGCATCGGCTCGAAAGCTGAACCCGCGGCCGGAGTCGTCAAGCTGCATTGATGAAACGCCAAGATCTGCCACTAAGCCGTCCGCACTTTCGACATCTGCCAAAGACGCTATTGCAGAAAAATTCGCGTGCACCGCCCGGAAACGCTTGCCGTAGGGCCGCAGCCGCTCCGCTGCACGGCGTATCGCTTCGCCATCTTGGTCAAGGCCGATCACCACATTTTGATCGTTCGCAGCAAGAATGGCTTCCGTATGTCCGCCAAGCCCCAGCGTCGCATCGACATAGACACCGCCTTTTTTGGCATCGAGCATCTCCAGCACTTCGTTCAGTAGTACCGGCTCGTGCGTAAAATCGGCTAGATCGTGCTGCATCTTCAAAGAGCAAACTACCGCCTTGGCACAGCCCAAAAGGGCCATAATGTTCAAATTATCGAACTGTAAAGTATTGTTGTGTCCCCCTAGCCGCGAATACGTTTGTTCTACGCTTTTTCGATACCTGAGATCCACATCGGGCCGGCCCTGTCAAAAATCCCTTTACTAATATTTAAGCAAGTGTGCGCATTCTGTGCGTTCAGTTTTTTGGGTCTCTTTTTTTCGGGCCAAATGCTAATGGACATTCTACGGTTAAGCGCTTAAGCATGTCAAGAAAAATCTTAAACGCTGAGGCGAAAATTTTAATATTCCTGAGAATTGCGCGCTTATCGGTTTCACGTTCGAACGCGCGGTATCGTAGGATTTAACCAAACGTGGATACGACGTTCATAAAATTACTGATCTTCGGCCTTCTCGCGGCTCTTGCCAATATCCTTGGCGGGCTTGTGCTGTCGCCGAAAGCCTTTCACAAGCGGTACAACCGCTGGCTGAAATATCTGCTCGCCCTTGGCGCAGGTTTTATGCTTGCCGTAACGTTCATCGAGATACTGCCGCGCTCGATGGAGGAATGGCAGAGACAAGCGGGAAGTTCGTCAGCAAGTCTGCTTGGCCCGATGCTTCTTGTACTTGCGGGATATTTGATAACGCAATTCTTCGAGCATACGGTCGCTCCGCATCTGCACCTCGGTGGTGAAATGCATTGCGACGACCATGATCACGAAATGATATTGCCGCGAACTGCATACACTGCGGTTGCGGGCCTTCTTATCCACACCTTTTTTGACGGAGTTTCGATAGCTGCGGCATCTGAGATCGATATGAGAACCGGTACGCTCGTCTTTATCGCCGTGTTCCTCCACAAGTTCCCTGAAGGTTTTACGATCGGATCGATGATAACTGCCGCAGGCAAAGGAATGCGTGAAGTGCTCGCGGCCACTTCCCTGATCGGCGTCGTAACCCTCATAGGCGTTATCGCATTCTATCTTGCGGGGCCTGCGGCCGGATTTTCGGTAGCCTACGCACTACCTTTTGCCGGCGGCATCGCCCTTTATGTATCCGCAAGCGATCTGATACCTGAGGTCAATCATCATGGCGGCAAGAATCCTCTGGTGTCGCTGTCGGTGTTCGCCGGTGTTGCACTCTTTTTTATGACGCATCAATTGCTCCACGCTACAATGGAGTAATGAATATTTTCTGAAACATTTACGGCGGTTCGGCGTATATCAATAACGTGGAGGCGCGAATGGTCTCGATGAGGGAACCTTTACTGGCAGGCATACTTAGCTTACTGATCCCTGGGATCGGCCAAATATATAACGGTAGGATATTTATCGGTATAATATGGTTACTTTTCACAGGCATCTCCTGGATCGGTTCCGTTGGCACTTTGGGCCTTTTGGTCCATGTGATCGCGGCATGGTGTGCGTACAGCTACGCAAAGGATAACCCTGTTCGGGCCTGACGTTTCTTCATACGATCCTCCTCTTTCGCCCGGCGGCGCGTGTCGCCGGGCTTTTTGTTAGCCCTCAACTCAGATAGTATTTAACGAACGTCTTTATGGTGCGTGAAGGAATTCCATTTGTGATCATCCCGTTTGCTGCCGTGATAGTATTCGCGATGCTGCATTTGTGGATACCTGCAGCAGCGTTTCTGCTTCTTACTGCATTTATGGCATATTTCTTTCGTGACCCGCGGCGATCGATCCCTGAGGGCAGCGGCCTCGTAGTATCAGCGGCGGACGGACGCGTAACAAGGATCGATAAGAGCGGCAGCGAGATCGTCATCAGCGTATTTATGTCGCCATTCGACGTTCATATAAACCGATCACCGATAGCAGGCACCATTACGTCGATCGACTACATTCGCGGAAAAAAGATGCCGGCGACGAACGACAACGCGAGCTTCGTCAATGAGCGGAACACACTCCGCATCGAAGGTGAGGGTGTAAATGTTGCCTGTACACAGATCGCGGGTATAGTTGCTCGGCGAATTGTCTGCTGGCCCGGTGCAGGCGAACATCTTGAACGCGGCCAAAAATTCGGCCTGATCAAATTCAGCTCTCGTGCCGATGTTGTGCTGCCTGCCCACGCTGATATCTGCGTGGCTGTTGGCGATAAGGTCAAGGGCGGCGAATCGATCATCGCAAAGCTCGACGGCCGCTAAGAACGAAGATTCCGCCTTTTTCTTACCAATGCAGGAAAACGAACAATTACCAGCTCATCGTGGCCTCAAAAAGGGGCTTTACGTTATTCCCACGCTGTTTACGGCGGCAAACGTGGCGATGGGATTTCTGACGGTCCTAACGTCAATTAAAGGCTTTCACGCGTCGTTCATCGATCCGGAGGCCGCTTCTCGATACTTCAATCTGGCGGCGATCGGCATCGGGCTTGCGATTTTGTTCGATACGGTTGACGGACGTGTCGCCCGGGCCACCCGAACGGCGACCGAGATCGGCGTTCAGTTCGATTCGCTTGCGGATGTGCTGACGTTCGGCATTGCACCGACCGCGCTGATGTATGCGTGGGCATTCGGCGGAATTTACGATGAAGGCAGCTTTCAGCATAAGCTTGCCGTATTTGTCCTTTTCGGCTATTTGATGTGCGGTGCTTTTCGCCTTGCACGCTTCAATTTGCAGGCGACGCGTCCGCGCGTCCTCGAAGAAGGCGCGGCGAAACTCGATAAGAAGAACTTTGTCGGGCTGCCAATACCGCCCGCAGGCGGACTTCTGGCGGCGCTCGTTCACTTCTCGCCACAACCGCTCATATCGTATGGCCTTACCACTGCTCAATATTACGGCGGAGCTTTGCTCGCGTTGATCGCCGTCCTCGGCGTACTGATGGTCAGCAAGATCCGTTATTCAAGCATGAAGACCGCCGGTGCCGCACCGCAAGGCATTCTGCTCGTCGTACTGCTCGCAGGCCTCGGGATGTTCATTTACTGGTATTCCAGATACGCTCTTCTTGCACTCGCACTTGTGTATGTCGGACACGGGCTTGTGTGGTGGCTTGTGCGTGCCGTTACCGTGAAGCGGAACGGCGGCGACCGAACGCAGTAACGATCCCCTTTGTCCGATGGCGATGCCGCGCGTTCTCGTCGTCTTCAATATCGTCCGTATAGCTCCGCGCGGATGCGATCAATATCACGAGCAACAGAATGAACATAACGGTTATGGCCGTGGTATGCAGAACAAAATCAAAAACGCTATGGACCAACACCGCAAAGATCCCGCCGATCGCACCGACGGCGGCTCCTCGTCGAAACCCATTTTTTTCCTTGAGCGCACGTCTGACGGTCTTGTATAGGGCCCAAAGAAAGACGGCAAGTATCGCGGCACCGACGATCCCTGCGTCGGCCAATACCTGCAGATAATCGTTATGAGCCTGCTCGACGCGTTCCAGGCCGCCGCGATCGTCGAACTGTGTATAGGCTTGCGCGAACGCTCCGATCCCTGCTCCGAGCGGAAAATTTGCGTTAATTACCTTCAGCGTAGTTTTCCATATATGCAGACGGTCGGTCGTAACGTCCTTTGAAGTTGCCGTTTCTGCGATCCTCGTCAATGAAGATTCGCCGCCGATATAGATCGTGCCGGCAACAACGACCGCGACAAGCAGCACAGCAAGCACGCCCCGAACAGCAATTGCCTTGTAGCCCTTTGCACGCGTGGTCAAAAAGATCAGGAGCATAACCGCTGCTGCCATTGCAACAAGCCCGCCGCGCGAGCCGCTCATCAGCAGTGCCGTGCCGATCAGCACGATGGCGGTGATATAAAGCAGCTTCTTATCGCGTTTTACCGCACCCGAAAGGAGCATTCCGAGCGGCAGTGCGAGCGTCATTTCTGCAAACGCCGCAAAGTTATGCCTGCTGACGAAAGTGCCGAACGGTGAAGCACCGGCCCGCTCGTAAATACCATATATCTTGCCAGGACTGAGAAATGACTGAAGTATCGCGAAGAATGCGTACACAAAACCGAACACTGATATGAATGTAACAAGCTTACTCAGCCTTGCGGCGCTCGAAACGGATGTAAGTACGACCGAAAAGAACAGAGCAAGCGCGAGCATATGAAGCATCGTCATTTGCGTATCGAACGGCGACATCGTCAGCGTTCGGCCGACGCCGGCAACGCCTGCTGCATCATCACGCCATCCGAATGGGATCATCTGCACGAACGCGAATAATGCAGCGGCGAACAGCGGAACTTGGAGCAAATGCCGGCTGATGGTAAAGCTGCCCGTCCGGAAACTGTCCCATGCCCAGAAAAGCCACATAGCGGTTACGGTCAAATAAAACAAGGCGATCGCGGGCTGATGCACGGTTCCGTAGAACATCGTAAAGACCACGACGGCCGCGCAGATCAGGAAGAAGATCGCTCTGTTTGAAAAGCTGGCTTTATCTGTTCTCATTCAATACGCCTATTTCACTAAAACAAAGTCGTCATACCAGATGGTTCCGATGAGTGGGCAGTTCTCGCCGCAGTATGACCGCGCCGTGCGGATCGTAATGCCGTCGCAATTCTCAGGAACCGGTACTTCGAGCGTGATCTCCTGCCAATCATTCGTCCCTTGTGCAAATGCAGATGTTGCGGCAATGAGTTTGTCGTCGTTCGCATTGATCACCTCGATCTGCGGTGTGCCGCCGCTTTTCAAACCTTCGGTCCGGAGCCGGAAACGCAGCTTGTATGTGTGCTTCGGCTCCACGACAACGGTCTGAAACAAATTGTAGAATTCTGCTTTTGTATAACTGCGAAAATTGAGCCGCATGCTCTTACTGCCCGAATACTTTACCGATTGATCTTGACTGATATCGACCTTGCCGTCCGAACGTACGACCTTCCAATCAAAGAGCGTTTCGTTCGGCGGCCTGATCTGCCCTTCAAAGCCGCCGTTCGTAACGGCCTCGGGTCTGGCATCGGGATCAAAGTTCGACTGGTTAGCAAAAGCGAGCGATTGGGCGAAGAACCGTTTGTCATAAAGCCCTTGAGCCATCACACGCGTGAGCTGAGGGTACTCTGCCTTTTGTTCATCGGTCAGCGAACTCCAGACGCGAAGAGCATCCGCTGCCTGGCCTCTCGCCGCATAGAACATCGCAAGATCGGCGAAAACACCCGGATCGTTGGCGACAACCGCCTCCAGCTTTGCGGGGTCTTTCTCAAAATAATCCCACGCCAGCGAGAAAACCTGCTCGCGGTAGATATGGTTCTGCAGGGTCGCATATCGAAACTCATTAAATGCCTCGTCCGGCCTGTTTGTGCGAAGGTAAAAGTTGCCCAATTGCCAGCTCGTATAAATGCTTGACGGAGCAAGCAGCTTCGCATGTTTTAGTGCGGCCTCAGCATCATCCGTGTCGCCGGATCGCTCATAGGCACGTCCGAGTTCGACCCACCATCGAAAATCGTACGGAGCAAGCCGAACCGTCTCCTTCATCAGCTCAACAACGCTGTCCGAACGAACGAGACGAAAGTCCGTCTTTGCAACCAAAGCCTTTAACCACGAGGCTTGCGGATCATAGGGCGACAGCCACTGTGCCAGTGCGGAAATTTGATCGGCGTTCTCATCCGAAGGATCGGTGAGATCGGCGAACATATTGCCTATCTGGATACGCACGGCGGAAAAGGCAAAGATAAGCACCATTAACACGGCGGCTGCCACGAATGCCTTTGCGAACCTTCCGTCGAGCCTTACGACCATGAGGTCATTGTTCATACGCCTTGCCCTTCAAAGAATTCAGCGATGCGGCCGCACACGAACTCTATCTGCTCGGATCTCAATTCGGGATAAATCGGCAATGCAAGCGTCTCGCAGGCCGCCTCTTCAGCAATAGGAAGGTCACCCTTCGTATAGCCGAGATACGCAAAACACTCCTGCAAATGCAGCGGCAGCGGATAATAGATGTCGGTTCCAATGCCATTCT
Source organism: Chloracidobacterium sp. (assembly GCA_015075585.1). Taxonomy (NCBI): domain Bacteria; kingdom Pseudomonadati; phylum Acidobacteriota; class Blastocatellia; order Chloracidobacteriales; family Chloracidobacteriaceae; genus Chloracidobacterium; species Chloracidobacterium sp. The sequence goes on along the minus strand of JABTUB010000001.1, from coordinate 1,393,828 downwards.
CGGTCAAGAACGCCCTGAGTTCGTCGCGCTTCTTAGGTACGCGTATCACGAACTGATTGTATATGTGGAACGCTCCGGGCCGCTCGATGGGTGCGGTTAAATATTCGCCAAGCCCGCGGTTCGTGAACCAATGCCGATACGCTTCCGCATTGGCACGGCGTTTTTCTGTCCACGGATCGAGATGCGGCAGTTTGACGCGAAGGACCGCTCCCTGGAAGCCGTCAAGCCGCGAATTCAGCCCCACATATTTATGATAATAACGCTCCTCAGAACCATGCACTCGAAGCGCCCGCAGCTTTGCGGCCAAAGTGTCGTCATTCGTGGTCAACATCCCGCCGTCGCCCATACCGCCGAGATTTTTCGAAGGATAGTAGCTGAAACAGCCGATCGCACCCATCGAACCGGCCTGCCGCTCACGGTCTTTGGCACCGAGAGCCTGTGCCGCGTCCTCAATAACGCGAATTCCGTGCTTTGCCGCAATGGCATTGATCGCATCCATATCGGCGCATTGTCCGTAGAGATGCACCGGTTCGATAGCTTTGGTTCGCGAAGTGATCTTCGCTTCGATCCGTGCCGGGTCTATATTGAAGTATTCCGGCTCGATATCCGCAAAAACCGGCGTTGCCCCAAGCCTCGTTATCGAACTTACGGTTGCGAAAAAGCTGTAAGGCGTCGTAATGACCTCATCGCCGGGCCCTATACCCAGAGCCATCAGAGCCAGCAGTATCGCATCGCTTCCAGAGGCACAACCTATTGCGTGCGTTACGCCGCAGTAACGAGCCGTTTCATTCTCTAGTTCTGCGACCTCACTTCCAAGGATGAACGCGTTCGTGTCGAGCACGCGAGCAAGCGCCGCTTCGATCTCGCTGCGCAGTGATTCATTCTGTTCCTTAATATCAAGTAATGGGACCTGCATCGTTCCGTTCTGAGATATCTTACTCAAAGAGACATCGATTTGCATTCGACGTTCCTTTTTTTTAGCCTGAAGTCGTGATCGCTGACCTGAAAAAACGTTCTGCCGAGATACTTCGCAGGCTCAAGAAGGAATATCCCGATGCCCACTGCGCACTCGATCACACTTCACCTTTCGAACTTCTGATCGCGACCATTCTGTCAGCCCAATGCACCGACGCCCGCGTCAACATCGTTACTGCCGAACTGTTTCGAAAGTATAGACGGCCGCAGGATTACATTGATGTAACGCAGGAAGAACTCGAAAGGGATATCCACTCGACGGGCTTCTTCCGCAACAAAGCGAAGAATATCCGCGCGGCGTGCAAGCGGCTGATAGATGAATATAACGGCGAGGTCCCGCAGACGATGGACGAACTGCTGACGCTGGCAGGCGTAGCCAGAAAGACCGCAAATGTCGTTCTTGGCAATGCGTTCGGCATAGCGGCGGGCGTGGTCGTTGATACACACGTTTCGCGCGTTTCTCAACGCCTCGGATTTACTGCTGCAAGATCGCCTGAAGCGATCGAGCGCGACCTTGCGGCTCTGATCCCAAAGAAAGATTGGATCATGCTGCCTCACCGGCTTATATTCCACGGGCGAAAGATATGCGTCGCACGGAAACCAAAATGCAGTGAATGCGTACTTGCAGATCAATGCCCGAGCCGCGGCTTATTCAGCTGACCCCGCATTTTACAAGGCCTTCTTCGCTCCATTCTATTGACCGTTCGATCTGCTGTATGGTACCTTCGGCTTGAGCCTGAGACGGCTGAGCCGTTTATTCGTCGGGGAGTTCTCAGTGCTGTTTTGTGATACGGGCAAGAGGTTCCCATGGCCGATCATTCAAGTAAAGTAGTAGCTGATCTTATTGAATCGATCTACGAATACTCGCTGAGCGACGACGCGTCAGGCGGTTGGGATCATATTTACAACAGCCTCGCTTCTCTTGTAGGCTCCGGCGCCGGAGGAATGGTGATACATCCCGGCGGCGGAGCAAATATGAAGTTCATTACAAATTCGGTCGATCTTTTTTCGCTGAAAGAATATCTCGACTATTACCAGCATGTAAGCCCCGTACGGCCATTACTCGCAAAAACACCTAACGGTGGTACGTTCTCGCGCAGAAGATCCTTGAGCGACGGTGATTTTGAGGCCACCGAGTACTATCAGGACTATGCTCGGAAATATTCCGTCTTTGAGATCGAGTATCACAAACTGAGTCATTACAAAGGGGTTACGGGTGCGATCGGATTCACTCTTCCGAAGCACCGGCCCGAATTCTCACGCCAGAACAGAAGGCTTATTGACCATGTGATACCGCATCTCCGCCGCGCTCTCGGCAACTATTTGAAGATCACGCGCCTTCGCACTGAGAACAGTGCGCTTTCCGCAATTATCGGCTCACAGCCCGATGCGATCCTTGTTCTCGACAGGCGGCTTCAGATCGTATTTGCCAATGACGCTGCTGAGAATTTGCTTCGCTCGGCAAAAGGTATCGAGCGCGTGGACGGAGCACTGTTCATTCGCCGCCCCAATGCCCGAAAGGCATTCGCCTCACTGGCAAAGCAGATCTTCGAACCGCTTCTGCCCGCTAATTCGGACATCGATCTGCGCATAGCTCTGAGCGCACCCGACGAGCCGGATCAGATGTATCTCTCGGTAACAGTGGCCAACAATGCGGTCGTTGATCAAGCGCCTGCCGACAGATATCTTATAGTGATGGCTACGCAGTCGCAGCCTTTGGCCGGCGTAATGGCCGTCGCAGGCAAATATTTGCTGACGCCGTGTGAAACACAAGTCGCTAAACTGCTCGCAAAGGGCCATACGCTCAAGGAGATATGCGAGGCGATGAAGATCAAACACAACACCGGTCGCACGCACCTTAAACACATCTTTGCTAAAACAGGCGTCAGACGGCAGCACGAACTTGTGAAGCTTGTCCTGAGTTGAACCTTGGCGCGGCACTCACAGCTTGCCTTCTCAAAAAAGATCACGGCGTAGTGTTGATCGGATAAACACTACGCCGCAGTTGGCTTAAGCCACATAAACAGGCCTTCTATCTGTTCGGTGCTGTCGGGAGCGGCGGCATTTCGCCGGCCTTGAATCGCGGAAGCATCTCATCACGCATCGCCAGCGTATAGACTGCCGCAGCAAATATTATTGCCGATGCTTTCACGTCCGGCTCGATGATGCGTTCGTAGGTATCCACGTTGGTATGCCACGTAAGGTTGAAGTACTCGATAGGATCCTGATTACCGCCGATACCGGGCAGGCCTGCGGCATTGAACGAAGTGCTGTCCGTTCCGCCAAGGGCACGGCTGTTCGTGGCCGTAGCTCCCGCAAACCCAAGATCTTCAAAGGGCTTCATTGCGTCGTTAAGCACCTTCGCCGCTTCCGGCGGGCCGAAAACGCTGAACGCTCGAACACGGCCCGTTCCGCTGTCGATATTGAAGTAGCCGTTGAACTTCGAGAACTCCGGCTTCGGATCTTCCGCAGTACCGAAATGCTGCTTCACATACGCTTGTGAACCGAGCAAGCCCTGTTCTTCGCCGCCCCAGCATGCAACGCGGATCGTGCGCCGCGGTTTAACACCGATCGCTTTTAAGATACGCGCGGCCTCCATCATGGTCGCGCATCCGATCGCATTGTCGGTAGCGCCCGTTGCCGAATGCCACGAATCAAGGTGTCCGCCGAGCATTACGACCTCATCTTTCTTGTCGGAGCCTTTGATCTCACCGATCAAGTTGTAGCTCGTAACGCCCGAAGGAATGATGCGGCTTTGGAGGTTGAATTCAAGCGTAACAGGCGTACCGTCCTGCAGGATGCGGTAGATTCGGCCAAAATCCTCATTACGCATTACGACTGTCGGAACGGCCTTTGTGATATCGAATGTCCGATTGTTGAATGCACGGACAGCACCGCGGTCAAGCTGCGATTCATTTATACGTACCTTTACATCGTTATCGATCAGGAACTTTTCCAACTGTTCGGAGACCTGTAAACCGGTCAGCGCTCCGGGCCGCGGCTTCGGCATCGGGCCCATCGGTCCTCTGAACATCGACGGTCCGCATTCGCCCGGTTTCTTTGTCGGATCCATGCGGCATTTAAGCTGTTCCATGGGGATATGCTTTGGCATTGCGTCCAATGATTGATCGATGAATGTCGGTTTGCCGACGATAACGATCTTGCCGCTCACCTTATCTTTCATGCTGTCAAGGTATGCGGTCAGCTCTTCCTGCGTTGGATTTTGCCTGACCCGCTCATTCTCAGCTGACGGGAACGTCGGTATGACAAGGCTGACAACATCGGAAACAACCGTTCCTTTTGTAGAAGGCGTCCACGCAAGCACCTCGTAGGTAAGCGTATCTTGCTGCGGCTTGAGCATAAGGCCTGTGTTGCGTACATTTGCCCAGCCAACGTGGCCGAATTCCCAAGGTTCGAGGCCGGTGTAATCAAAGCCCCACGAACGCATTTCGCGGGCACCCCAGCGTGCGGCATCGACGAAATTGTCGCTTCCGGTCAGCCGCGGGCCGTAAATGTCAGTAAAATAATGCATTACGTGCATTATTTTCGAATTTTCCATGCCCTCTTTTCTGATGGCCGCAAAGACCTCGCTTTGGTTCGAGTTCTGAGCAAGCAGCGTCATCGGGAGAACGAGTGTTTGTATCGCGAACAGAACTACTATCGCGCGAACGGTCCTAGATATTTTCTTCATTAATTGCTCCTCGTAACTGCACGCAGTTCACAAAATCCTAATTAGTGTCGTAACCGGAGTTGGTTGGTAGTTATACAATACCACCGGTCAAAAGGTTTCAATAGCACAGCATCATTTTACAAATAATACGGCAAAGGGCACTTTATGCGGGCGTCCGAAACCAGAACGCCCGCTGCATCACGGCAACGGGCGTATCAGAAAGAATTGTTTCCTGCGGCTATTTTGAAGTGTCGTAGATCTCGAGGCGTGTCGGCGACGCGAATGCGACGGTCCTGCCCTGCATATTCATCAAATTAACATTTATCCAGCGGCCATTGCCGCCAGCTTGACGGATCCGATTCAGAAGGTCTTCCTGCTTCTCCTTCGTCATCGTCTCCCAACCCGGCTGAAGCACGCCATAGAACGTCTCGCTGCTGATCTTTGCTACGCGCAGATCGTTGCGGAACGGTGATGATTGCAGGTCGTATCGCTCGACAGATTCACTCGACGGAGGTTCGGGCAGAAGAAAATTCGCCCAAACATAAACTCCGACGGAGCCGATGACCAACACGAGGCCGATAACGATCAGCCACTTGTTGACAGCCAAGTTGCTGATCACACCGCCGATACGCGACGGTGCTTTCTTCTTTGCCGGAAAGGCCCTTTGCTCAAGAACCGGCTCAGAGCCCTCTTCCGCCGTTGCTTCCGCGAGGAGAAATTCCGGCTCGTCCGCATCAGGCTCTTCGTCCGTACTTTCACGCGTACGAAGCAGGTCAGCAAGCTCCAACGATCTCCCTGCGGCTTCTGACACTACTTGATTATCGATGAACGAATATCTTTCGTGAACGCTGTCCGCATCGGCGCGTTCGCGCTCACGGTCGATCAGTTCGACATATACGTTACCTATTCGGATATTGCATTCAATAGCCGCAGCAGCAACCTCAGGAGCGTAAAACAGCTCTGCGATGCTTTCCTTAAAGAGCCTCAAACGTCCGAAAAAGTCGCTCTTGATAAGGTCGTCAAATGAGATCGCCTTTTCAGCCTCTTCTGTCAGCTCTGCAAAGCTTAGGACAGTAAGCTCAATGCTCATCTCGGCGTCCTGATCATTATAAAGCGACACGCTCGCCCAGTCCGCATATAGGTTCCGAATGTGGCCCGCCATTTCATCGCGGGCGAAGAGCTGCTTCCTGGTTTGATCGGACAATGGGCGCGAGAAGAGCCGGGTTATGATAAAATCGAACTTCCCGCGCGTAGGTTCGGAATACGGAAGATTGCGGTAAAAGCGGGCGAGCGACAGCATCGCCTGCGAACTCAGCATCGGGCGGCAGTTCTCGCAGTAGCGGCGAAGGTCTGCGACGGTGATGCTTCTGTCACGGGCGGCCAATGTACTGCACCAGCCTGCCGTTTCCTCCGTAATAACGCGTTCAGCATCAGTGCGGGTCTCGTCTGAAACCTCGGCATCCTCCAGCCGAAATACGGCGAGCGCCTTTTTCACCTCAAGATCATCGTAGTTCCGCGGGATCTTCTTTGAATATTCGCGTTCGACGGCCGACAGGATATGCTCGACCATCTGAAGGCTTGAAACCTCGGCCGCAGCACGCTTCTTATAATATTCCCGCTCCGACGATGGTTGTCCGGCGGCTTCATTGCTAACGCCGGTTGCCGGTTGCGGTCCCTGCCCATGCTCTTCGACTATTTGCGTTCCTTCTGGCTCAACATCGCCCGAGGCACTGTACGCGGCCTCGGCAGGTTCGACCCGAGCATTATCGGCAGACGGCACCGCGTCATCTGCAGCGATCTCTGCCGCACCGCTGCGATCAATGTCGATAACCGTGTCTTCAAGAAGATTTTCTTGCTTCAATTCGATGACAAGGTCTTCGAATAAATTCATTTTTTCACCTTTCGAGATGCGCGAAGTCGGGAATTTCGGAGGGTGGGAGTCAGGATCTTCTAACCGTTTAAGGCAATATTTGCCGAATGTCGCCTGCCTGGCTTATTTCGTATTTATAGATCACGCCTTCACCGGTCACATTCCGGGTAGCAGTGATCGTATAGCCGTTTCGAAGGTCGGCATCAGTTGGATTAGCCGGTGCCATATCGTATGTGAACTTTCCATGCACGATAGAGCTTCCGGAAACCGAGCCGAGACTCTGTGAAAGCACATCATTTATCTCGTTGAGCCGGCCAAAGCGATTGTTCTGTGTATAAAAACTCATCTGCGTGGAGGCGATGGTTCGCATCGATGCAAAGGTATTACCGTTCTCAGCAGCACGAATACCCTTCTGCAGGGCCGGCACCGCGACAGCAGCAATGATCCCGATAATGACCACAACGATAAGAAGTTCGATCAGTGAGAATCCGGATTCTTGTCTTAGAGATCTCATAATTGCCCTCCAAACGTGATGGTTTATCCAAGCGAGTGACAAATATCGGCACATTTCTTTGACAATTGGCGGCAGTTCACCGACATATTTATGCCGGAGATCGGTACTTTCAGCCTATTCGCTCGCCGTTTTGTCAAAAACCTCATATCCCGTCCTGAACCGATTGCAACCTGTATGCCACAAAAAAGGCTGTCATCGAGTAAAAATAACGCCTTTTCGGTCAAATGTGCCGCTGCCGCGAAAAATGGTTGTCTTTTTTCGAAAACCCTCTTTTATTTTCTATTTGATTTTATTAAACTTATCATTTTTGCCGGTTTGACGTAATGCCGGCATATTCGCACTCGAGGATACGCCATTGACAGCGATCATTGAACAAACAACTGAGACGTACGGCATCGCCAATTGGGGAGCCGATTACTTCAGCGTCAACAAAAAAGGCAACCTCATTGTCCGTTTGCCTGAGAACGAGGCTCTTACCGCCGACATCAAAGAAATAATCGATGATCTGCGAAAGCGCGGCATCAACACACCTGTCCTGCTTCGGTTCCCCCAACTGATATTCGGCCAGATCCGCAAGCTACAAACGGCTTTCAAAAAGTCGATCCGCGAATTTGAATATGCAGGCGGCCACCTGTGTGTTTTCCCGATGAAGGTCAATCAGAACCGCGCTGTCATCGAGGAGTACCTGCGCGAGGGTTCGCGTTACAACTTTGGCCTCGAAGCCGGCTCAAAGGCGGAGCTTTACGCCGCATTGGGGCTTGAACAGGCAAAGGACAGCCTGCTGGTACTCAATGGCTTTAAGGACCGCGACTTCATCAAATTGGCGTTTGCCGGTGCAGCTGCGGGCAAGAATGTTGTCATTGTCATCGAAAAACTCAGCGAGCTTGATCATACGCTGTCGCTTGCCGATGAGGCTCTCAGGCAAAATCCCGATATAAAGATCCCGATGATCGGTGTGCGCGTTAAACTGTATTCGAAAGGCTCGGGCAAATGGGAAAAAAGCGGCGGCGAAGCGGCAAAATTCGGCCTTACTACGACCGAGATACTCGAGGTCATCAGACGTCTCCAGGATGCCGGCCGAACCGATATGCTCCGGCTTCTGCATTTCCACATAGGTTCGCAGCTTACCGACATCAAACGCATCAAAAATGCGATGAAAGAAGCGGCCCGAACCTACTCGAAGATCCGGAAGATGCAGATCCCTATCGAGTATCTCGACGTAGGCGGCGGCATGGCTGTCGATTACGACGGTTCGCGCACGTCATTTGAGTCATCTGCCAATTACAACGCTCGCGAATTCGCAAACGACGTCATTTACGTCATCAAAATGATCTGCGACGACGAGAACGTCCCTCATCCGACCATTATTCAAGAGTCGGGACGTTATCTGTCGGCGTACCACGCGATACTCGTGACCAATGTTCAGGACGAGATCGAAACGGTGGTCGAGGATCTGACCGAAATGACACGTTCGGCGGATGATCCTGAGGTAGTCCGCGAATTCTACGACCTTCGCGAAACGATAAATGCCAAGAACTATCGTGAGTATTATCACGACGCCCTTGAACATCGCGAGGAGCTTTTCACGATGTTCAACCTCGGGCTGATCTCGCTCGAAGCCAAAGGAAAAGGTGAGGTCCTCTTTTGGGACATCTGCGAAAAGGCCGATCAGTTCGCTCAGTTAAAGAAATACGTCTCTGAAGAATTCGGTGATCTTCGGCGGTTGATGTGCAGCAAATACCTGGCAAATTTCTCGGTATTTCGCTCAATGCCGGATAATTGGGCACTCGAACAATTGTTTCCGATCATCCCGATACATAAACTCAACAAAAAACCGACGGAATATGCTACGCTTTGTGATATAACGTGCGATTCGGACGGCATCGTGGATAAATTCGTCGATCTGCATGACGTCAAGAACGTGCTGGAACTGCACAAATTGGTCAAGGGCGAGCCGTATTACCTTGCCATGATGCTCGTAGGTGCATACCAAGAAGTGATGGGCAATAACCACAATCTCTTCGGTACACCGAACGAGGCACACATTTTTATCGGCGAAGATGGCTACATCATCAAAAAGGTCATCGCCGGTGCGACGCTTGGCGAATCGCTGGCAACTGCGCGATACGAAGCGGGGCAGCTGCACGATTCATTCAGACGCGCGGTACTGCAAAGGGTAAAAGAGGGTGAACTGTCGCCGACCGAAGGGACGCGACTTATAGAATTTTATGAAGAGCAGGTGCAAAGTTACACCTATCTTACGCCTAACGGCACGAACGAAAATTAGAAAATGACCCGATCTTCATTATCGGAGATCGATCGGTAATAACATTATGGTAGCTCAAAAGAAAGCAAGATCATCAAAGTTCCTTACGGTTCCGACACGCCCGGTGCCGATTGACCGCGACCGGTCGGTCGCAGGCCTGCTTGAAAAGATGGAAGGTGCCGGCTTCGGTGCCAAGCAGCTCGCTGAGGCACATCGGATCTGGCTGGATATGCTTGATGATAACTCGACCATTTATCTCTGTGCGTCAGGCAATATCATCACATCGGGGATGCGCAGGCTGCTGGCCTATGTGATCAAGAATCGTTTTGTTGATGTCATAGTGGTCAGCGGTGCGGTACTTTACAACGATATTCACGAAATTCTGGGCCGCAACCATTTTCAGGGGCATCCGATCATGTCCGATGAGGATCTCGAAGCCAATGATGTTATGCGTATCGGCGACATTCTCGCCAATCGCGAAGAATACCAAGAAGCGGACGAATGGATCGGCAGCGTGGTCAATCAGCTTGACCTTACGCACACCTACTCCATCCGCGAGTTCCTCCATCTTATGGGCCGCGAACTCTCTGAGATCGCCCATGAGGACGGTCTTTTGACCTCATCATACAAGGCACGAATCCCCGTCTTTTGCCCTGACCTTCCCGGCAGTCAGATGGCGATCGGGCTTGCCCGCATCAAGTTCGAAAAGAAGATCAATATTTCGTTCGACCTGACGCAAGATACACTTGAGATGATGCAGATAGCTCAGAAAACGCGCAACAGCGGCATCATCACGCTCGGCAGCACCGGCAGCCAAAGTATGGTCAATGTTGCCGAGATATCGTCTTACATCACGCGAACCAATGTCCGCGGACACAAGTATGCGATATCGATCTCGACGGATTCGGCTCCGCTTGATATGCGCACACCCTCTTACGGCGGAAACCATACGTCTCAGTTCGGCAAACTAGGCAAAGGGGCGACCACTGCATACGTGCCGTGCGATCCGTCTATCGCTCTTCCGATGATAATTACGGCACTTTCACAAACTGCCGCGAAGTTCATGAAAGGCCGTAAACGCCCCAATTTCAGCTTTGGCGGACGCGAACTGGTGATCGACGTACCGTAATCGATGAGCGAATCCGCACATCTGCCGATGAATTTTGGCGGTATCGAGGACGCGAGGTACTCCGGCTTTGATACCGCTGAGGTTTTGATATTCCCTGTTTCATACGAAGGTACTGTTTCATACGGCACGGGAACGGGTGCCGGTGCCATGGCGATCGTTGAGGCCTCGCGCAATATGGAACTGTACGAGGAAGAAACCGATACCGAAACCTATAAGATCGGAATCCACACTCTGCCCGAATTCGGCTCACGTCCGACGCCCGAACAAATGATGGGCGATCTTTACGAAGAAACACGAAAGCTCCTCGAAGCTGATAAATTCCTATGCATGATCGGCGGCGAGCACTCAGTCTCTGCTCCGGTCATCAAAGCGCACAATGAGAAATTTGCCGGCCTGAGCGTACTGCAGATCGATGCTCATACCGACCTTCGCGACCAATATGACGGCACAGAATTGTCACACGCCTCGATAATGGCACGCGTTGTAAAGGATCTCAGGATACCGTCAGTCCAGGTCGGGATACGCTCGGTATCGGCTGAAGAAGCTCGCGCACTAAAAGACGGGCTACCGACGAAGATCTTTTGGGCCAGAGACATTGCGGGACGCACAGATTGGATCGACGACGCGATCGACTCGCTCACTGATGACGTTTATTTGACCATCGATATTGACGGCCTCGATCCGAGTATCATGCCCACGACAGGCACTCCGGAACCGGGCGGTCTCGGGTGGTATGAAACATTGACCCTGATCCGCAAACTTGCCGAGAGAAAACGCATCGTCGGTATGGACCTCGTCGAATACTCCTACGTGCCGGGCCTCGATCATACCGCATTCCTTTGCTCGAAGCTGATCTATAAGTCGCTTGCTTATATCTTCGGCAAAGAGCTCCCGAAGGTTTATGCCTCATCGTGATCTTTTGCCGAACCTCTGCCCTTTCGGTTTCGTACTTAACGATTTGGCCTTGGGATACTAATTGGCCTGATTGGAGCGTTCTGATGCAAAGAAATTGGATTTTCGCACTCATTCTTTTTGTTGCTGTTGCAGCAGTTTCATCGTGTAAATACAGCCTCTCGGCTGCCGAGCCGCCGGCTCAGCCTGCCGCGCCGCAGGCTCCAGTTGTTGTTGACGGGGTCCGGACGTCATACGCCGATGTCGTGGAGAAAACCTCTGCCGCCGTAGTGCGTATAGAAGCCGAACATAAGGAAAAAGGCACTCAAGGCAGCCCCATGGGTCCGTTCGGCGATGATCTTTTCCGCCAGTTCCCTCAGCTCGCTCCGCAACAGCGTCCGCAGATCGAACGCGGCCTCGGTTCAGGCGTTATCGTCAGTGCTGACGGCACGATCCTGACCAACAACCACGTTGTCGAAGGCGCTGAGAAGATAACGGTACTTACGAGTGATAATCACTCATTTGATGCCAAAGTTATCGGCACGGATCCGCCAAGCGACCTTGCCGTCCTAAAGATCGACGCAAAAGATCTCCCGTTCCTGACCCTCGGCAATTCGGATAACGTCCGCGTCGGCGATATCGTACTTGCCATTGGCAATCCTCTTGGGATCGGCCAAACCGTTACCGCCGGTATCATTTCGGCAAAAGGACGCCGCACCGGCCTGAGCGACGGCAGTTTTGAGGACTTTCTGCAAACCGATGCGCCGATCAATCGCGGTAATTCCGGCGGAGCCCTTGTCAATCTAAACAGCGAACTTATCGGCATAAACTCGCAGATCCTGTCGCCGGGCGGCGCTCAGGGCGGGAATATCGGAATCGGGTTCGCGATCCCGTCCAATATGGCCAAGTCGGTCATGGAGCAGCTACTGAAAGACGGCAAGGTTCGCCGCGGAATGCTCGGCATCAATATCCAGAATATTACGGATGACATGGTGCAGGCACTCGACCTAAAGGATCGCGCGGGCGTCCTGGTAAGCGGAGTTAAGCCGGGCAGTGCTGCCGAAAAGGCCGGATTAAAGCCAAGGGATGTCATCGTTGCGATAAACGGCGAAAAGATCGAGGACAGTAACGTCCTCCGCAATAAGGTCGCGGGATCGCTGCCCGGCTCGACCATAACACTGACAGTGCTGCGTGACGGCAAGGAAACGGACCTTTCGGCCACGCTTGATGAATTCGATACAAAGGCTGCGAACACTCAGCAGCAGAATGATCAGAACGGCCCGAACAGCGGCGGCCAAGGAGGCAAGCTCGGCGTCGAGCTTCAGCCCGTAACGCCGCAGATCGCCAAGCAGCTCGGTCTCGACAATACGCAGGGCGTTGTCGTAACACAGGTCGATCCGACCGGGCCCGCAGCCGAGAGCAACATAATGCGGGGCGATGTGATCCTCGAGATCAATAAGAAAGCCGTTAATTCCGTCGAGGACGTCCGCTCGGCTATCGAAGGCTCGGGCGGCAAACCGATCGTTCTTTTGATCGCGCGGCAAGGCCAGACATTCTTTGTAACGGTTCGTTTAGATCAATAGCCGGAATACGGCAATTGAATAAAGCCGGAGCCTTCAAATGGGGCTTCGGCTTTTGTTTTTGGCGTCCGGTGTGGTAAAACTTCGCTATGTTCGGCAAACTCTACATCATCCTTTTGGCATTGGCGGCGATCATTTCGTCATTCTTCACCTATTACGCGTGGAGCTGGCTCCAGAGTATCGGTGCCCCGGCTGCCGCGTCAGAGGGATTTGCTTATCACGCGGAACTTGCGGTCGGCTTCCTGTGGGCCGCCGTTGTCATTCTCCTTGCTGCGGGAAATGCTGTCCTTTGGCGGTCGGGACGGTCTTGGGCAGTTTGGCTCTCGCTTGCATATTTTATTATCGCATTCGGAGCCCTTTCTTTCTGGCTGGCACCTGCCTACTCACAGTTCCTTTCAGACCATAACGTCACATCGGCATCGTCAATAACAGGCCCGCTATTTGGTGTTATTCTGATCATTCTAATGGCGATAGTGGTTTTCTTTGAACAGTTTATCGTCGTGAGGCTTCGAGCAAAAACACACGGGATCGTCAGCGGAGACGACAACGCCGCCGAAACGGATAAACCCCAAGACGAGGCATTGGAAGAATAGGTTACCAGCCCTGCTTCCGATCAGGCATCGGCATGCTATCCTTTTGCCTGAAAACGCGGCGGAACATTGTCAAGCTCCTTTTTCATCGCCGCCAAGAGCTCCTGATGTTCGGCTTCGGACAGGATCTTTGCCGGCAAAGGATATATCTCCGTTTCCTCGACCGCATTGTGTTCTTTCAACAGGTCCGCTATCAGGAACAGGCGTTCCGCTGTACCGTCGGGGACAGTTCGTCCGTCCTCGAACATCATCTCGCGAAGCCCTTTCATGATCTTCGCGATCTCGCGCATAAAGATGTCGTGGTCGTGCCGGAGACGTTCGATCAATTTTGCGATCGGCCCGTCAGCGGCCTCTTCCTTTTCTTTCCGCGAGACGGCGGGAAATAGATGCACATGCTCCGCCCTTATGTGCATCGCAAGACGCGCCCAGAACCAATCTACCGCGACAAACAGCTCATCCGGATCGCCTCCGTCAGCATGAGAACGCGCCTCGATCAAGAGACGATCCAGATCACCGTGGTCGGCTTGCAAAAGGTCGTTATTCATTGGCACTAGACCGCAACAGTGCCCGCAACGGTATTCCGCTTTCTTAAAAAGGAGTAATAGTTCACCACAAAGCAGCCAATTGCGAAGATCGAAAGCAGAATAAACCCTATTTCATAGCTCTCCATAATGTCCTTTATCAGGCCAAGCTCGATCGGCGGAAAAAAGCCTCCAAGCCCGCCGAAAGCTCCGACAAGCCCTGTAACGGTTCCCGTCTCTTTCGGAAAATACTCAGGCACGAGTTTGAATACAGCGCCGTTGCCGAGGCCCAGGGCCGCGGCGATACCGAGTGCGCCTACCGTAAAAAACGCGATCGAGATGATACTCAAAAAGATAGCAAGTATTGCTATTGCAGCAAATACCGGAAGCAGGACTCTCGCACCGCCGAATTTATCAGCAAGTATGCCGCCTAAGGGCCGCATCAAGGTTGCAAGAATAATAAAGCCCGCGGTACGTGCGCCTGCGTCTGCCGGTTCGAGGTGGAACAGCTCACGCAGAAATGTCGGCATATAAAGAGCTAAAGCGACAAATCCGCCGAATGTAAGAAAATAGAATAAAGATAAGATCCACGCGACCTTCGAGGTCCGCAGCGGAGCCAATGCCTCTACTAACGATCTCGGCCGTGCCGAACTTTTATCATTCTCGGCGGTAAAGAAAAAAACAGCGGCCCAAAGCACTGCAAGAGCGGCGAAGATAAAGAAAACAAGCCGCCAGTTCCCAAAATACGCAGCAACGACCGGTGCAAAGAAAACCGCAACTGATTGCCCTATGTTGCCCATACCGTAAACTCCCAAAGCAGCACCTTGCTTTTCAGGGCTGAACCAGCGGGCAGTAAAGCCTACGCCGACCGGAAATGTAGTCCCGGCAAGCCCCAAAAACAGCCCGAAGAAAAGCAGTTGCGAGTAGCTCGTCGAAAGTCCTATCGCGATCGTCGGCAAGGCTGAGAATAACAATAGAGCAGAAAAGACATTGCGGCCGCCGAACCGGTCAGCAAGCATTCCGGTAGCAAATCTGCCGACCGAACCTAACAGCACCGGAACAGCGATCATTATGCTCTTCTCAGTATCCGTCAGTGAATAATGTTCTTTGAAAAATGGTGCCAGGGCTGCGAGCAATCCCCAAACTGCAAAGGAAACTGCAAATCCCATCGTCGAAAGGAATAGGGCCTTATTTGCGCCCTTTTTGGTCATTTCAGTCATAAACCTCGTGTGTGTTAGCCAAAATCTAATAACATTCAGAAAACCTGCAGGAGCCCTCCTCATCGAAATAGGCAAAGAGCGAAACCATATCTTTCAAACACCGTTCGTTGGCCCGAAAAACCGCTCGGCGGTTTACACGGTAGACGTCCCCAAGATCAGATCGTTCCAAAGCCGGCAAACCTGATTTTACAGCGATTTAAGGCCTAAAAGCAATTTGGTCGCAGTAACACTCCGGAGATCTCAACGAACCGAATATCGGCCTCATTCCATCGTGTCCAAGATACGTCGAATGTCATCTTCCGTCGTATCTGGATTGATGAAGCAAAAGCGGGCAACGGTCTCATAGACGCCGCCCGACCTCCATTTTGTCGGCGCGACCAAAGCAAACCCGCTACGATGGTTCCGGTACGTCCAATTCTTATAATCATCGTGCGTCCAACCCTTGCGGCGGAACAGCACGCACGAAAGACTTGGCTCACGGCAAAGCTCCGTGAAGCTCCTTTCCGAGATCATTTGGCCGGCGATCTGTGCGAGTTCGATATCGCGCTCGATAGCCTCGGCATATCGATCCGTTCCGTGCATAGCGAGTGAGAACCAAAGCGGCAATCCGCGAACCCGCCGCGTCAGCTGTATCTGATAATCGGCCGGGTTGAAGCCCCGTACGTCCTCTTCATGAAAGATCTCGAGATACGATCCGCCCTGCGAGTGCGTCCTTCTGGCAAGCTCCGGTTCGCGATAGATCACAGCACCGCAATCATAAGGTGAAAACAGCCATTTATGAGGGTCAATGGTGATGCTGTCTGCAAGCTCGATTCCGTTAAAGAGCGGCCGCACCGAAGGTACGAGCAGCGCGCCGCCGCCGTAAGCGGCATCAACGTGATACCAAATGCCCCGCGATCTGCATACATCGCCGATCCCCTGAAGATCATCAATGATGCCCGCATTCGTTGTCCCCGCCGTAACAACTACCGCAAATACGCGCTCACGATCATCCGGCGAAAGTGCATCCAATCCCGAGACAAGTGTCGGAGCCTCGAAACGCTCTTCCGTGTCGATCAGATGCAGGTCGGCATCCATCACTTTCGCCATCGCCGCAATAGATGAATGAGCACCCGCAGATGCAACGATCAAACCTCGTTTGCTTCTTCGGGCATCATCGCCCTCACGCCACTTTTCACGGGCAGCCACAAGGGCCGAGAGGTTGGCCGACGTGCCGCCTGTCGTGAACACACCGAACGAACCATCAGGCATTCCGGTCAGCGAGACGAGCCATCTCATCGCTTCATTTTCTGCAAAGATGCACCCGGCACCTTCGAGCCAAAATGCTCCGTGAACGCTAGCCGCTGACGTTACGAGATCGAACATCACCGCTGCTCGGGTCGGCGATGCCGGAACGAATGCCAGATGCCGCGGATGATCGATCGCAACGCTCGCCTTAAGCAGAATATCCCGAAAGATCTTGAACGCGGTCTCGCCGCCGATGCCGCTCGGTGTGATAGTATCGCCGACGAGTGTTTTCAGCTCTGTCTCAGTTTTTGGAACGCCAAGCGGCGGCTCTTTATCCGTAATGCGGCCGATCGCGAACTTCATCACATCAAGCGTGAGTTCAACGACATTTATGTCAACATTATGCATGTCCATTAGCTGCAAGTGGGTGCGTCGGGGTTCGGGAACATATCTGATTCGTCCTCACCCTCACGCGTCTTGAGACAAGCGAAATCCTTCTCGACCGCAACCTTAAGCCCGGCCGTGTCGGCTTCAAGCCCGACCTCGTCCGAATTCGTCCACACGTCAGCCGCAGATTTCGGCAGCGTTACCGTGATCTTGTCGTCGTTATAATTGGCAGAAATTTCCGCCGCATCGGCAGAAACAGCTACCGAATACGTCAAAAAAGCCTTTCCCGTTCCGAATTCGACCCGCTCTTCAACGCCTCCCGCTGATGCCAGCCGATCGACTTCGCCCTGCGTCAACCTGAGTCTGATCGAGTTGCCTTTGATCCTTAGTTTCATGTGTCCAACATAACATAAATTCCGCGATGAGGTGTGACTTTGCCCGCAAATTGGTGCTAGTGTAGGAACATAGGAGATTTTTTACCGATAATGGAGAACCTCGAAACTAAAACCATTCGTGAGATCGCGATCGAGGCACCGCTTACCATTGGTGTTTTCGAAGAGCATAAGATCGACTTCTGCTGCGGCGGCGGTCTTTCCTTTAACGAGGCGTGTCAGAACGCCGGTGCCGATCCTGCGGCTGTTCTGTCTGAGCTGAAGGAAGTGATCGCAAAACCGTCAACGCCCGAGAACGATGCCATTGAAACGGCGCGGCTCGCTGAGTTGATAGATCACATCGTCTGTACTCATCACGATTTTACGAGGAGCGAATTCAAACGCTTGTCGCCGCTTGCCGAAAAGGTTGCGATCAAGCATGGCGAGAATCATCCCGAGTTAGCGCAGATACGGGATATCGTCCATACGCTCGGTAATGAGATGTTCACTCATATGCAGAAGGAGGAGATGATGCTCTTCCCCTACATCGAGAAGCTTGAGCGAGCTGCCGAAGCGAACAATATCCCGCCGATGCCTGCCTTCGGAAGTGTTTCAAACCCGATCAGAACGATGATGATGGAGCATGATCAGGCGAACGAGATGCTGCATAAGCTTCGCGAGGTGTCGAAGGACTACACACTTCCCGAAGAAGCGTGCCCAAGCTATCAAGGGCTTTATGCGGGACTCGACAACATAGAAAAGGATTTCCACCGGCATGTTCATCTCGAGAATAACATTCTCTTCCCGCGAGCTGTCGAGCTGGAAGATTCCTTCTATCCCGAGGACGCACAAGCCGCGTAGCCATCAACGCATCGGGCCTTTTCATATGCCGCAGCACTCTGATAAGGACTTTCGGGGCAACTCGAAGGTCCTTTGTTCGTTCGGCGAACGTGCTGTGCGGAATGTCTTTGGATCGGCCGGCCGCCAAAAAGATTCGGCGAATGTCGGAGAAATTTCATTGCGGCGGAAATTAGTCGTATCATTAGCGAATAAGGTATGGACTCGGCCGCCGGTGATCTGCTTCCGGCTCATATCCGTACGCTTTTGTGTTGCCGCAAAATGCTTTACCCCGACCATTTCATCGACGATCTTAAAAACCGAGCCGATCTAGTGCAGATAATTCGGCCCTATGCTCAAGATCTTAAGAAGCGCGGTGCAAATTGGATGGCATGCTGCCCTTTTCACAGTGAGAAGACGCCGTCATTCTCGGTTAACCCTGCAAAAGGCTTCTACAAATGCTTTGGCTGCGGCAAAGGCGGCTCAGTGTTCACCTTCTTAATGGATATCGAGGGCCTTGCTTTTCCCGAAGCGGTCAAGCGTGTAGCGGAGCTTACGGGCGTTATGCTTCCGGAACCGGTCGATGACAAAGCCTTTCAAACGAGCAAGAAGAAACGCGCGGAACAGAAGGCAATAGCCGAACAAGTGATCGAGCTGAATCAGGTCGCGCTCGAGTTTTGGCAAAAAGAACTCGCCGGGCGAGGTCAAAGGGCAAAACTCGCCCGCAAATATCTTGAGGGCCGCGGCATCTCGCAGGAGGTTTGTGAGCGTTTCGCAATTGGGTTCGCACCGCAAAGCTGGAATGCCCTGCTCGATACGCTCCGCGATTTCGGAGCGGATGACACACTCATATTAAAAAGCGGCCTCGTTTCGCAAAGTGAGAAGAATGGCAAAGTATTCGATCGCTTTCGCGGCCGCATAATGTTCCCTGTGCTTGATATCCAAGGACGGCCCGTGGCGTTCGGCGCCCGCAGCATCGACCCTGAGGATCAGCCGAAATATCTAAATTCGCCCGAAACGCCTGCATATACTAAGGGTGAACACTTGTACGGGCTTTTCAACGCTCGCGAAGCCATTCGCAAAGCGAACTTTGCGATCCTCGTCGAGGGTTACTTGGATCTGATCGCATTGGATCAATTCGGCATCGTGAATGTCGCTGCGAGCCTCGGCACTGCATTTACCGAAGCTCAGGCCAAGCTTCTGCATCGTTTCACTGACAGAGTTGTGATCAATTACGACGGCGATACTGCCGGCGTCAAAGCCGCACGGCGTGCGATCGAGAACCTTTTGCCGCTCGATTTTGACATAAAGGTCCTTGTCCTGCCGGATGGCAGCGACCCCGACGATTTCATCCGCAAGAACGGTGCCGATGCGTACAAAGCCGCACGCGGAAAAGCCGAACCATTCCTTTCATTCACAATGCGAAATGCGGCACACGGACTTAACCTCAACCGCGCGAGGCAAAAGGCTGAGGCGATCGAGAACACGCTTCCCGTGATCGCCGCTATCGGCAATAATATTCAGCGGCGCGTCAGTTTTGATGCCGCAATGGCATTCTTTCAGATCGAGGATGCCGACCTTAAGAAGGAGCTTTGGGCATCGCTCAGCCGCCCTTCCGGCATCGATCTGCCGGGACTAAAACAGCATATTTCGCGATCTGCGCGAGCAAAGGCGACGGTCGCGGAACGCCGACTTCTCGAGTTGATGATAGCGGACGCAGAGGTACGCGCATCCCTTACACAGCAGCTTGAACCTTCAGATCACGAGGACCTAGCAACCGCCGAGATCTTTGCGGCGGTCCTTGCTATCGAGACAGAGAAGGAAACGCTTGATCGCCCTACATTATTCGCACACCTGGGCAATGACGAAGCGTCGATAGAACTCGTTGGTGAACTCATTGAAAATCAACAGGCAGTAGCGGCTAATGGTTCGGGATCGACGCTGCTCGCCGAAGCTCAAAGCTGTCTGCGTACGCTTCGCGTCATGGCGATCGAGGCGCGCATAATGGCGTTCGGCCGCGAGGCGGTCATTGCCGAGGAGTCGAACAACCACGAACGCCTGCGTGAGATAACGGAAGAACAACTGAAACTTGAAAAACTTCGACGCGAACTAAAGCACAATAAGCCTCATCTATGATATACTTGCTGTTTTGCCCGTGTATGTCGGCGTGAAACAAAGGTGACGCCGTTTGCGTACATAAACATATTGAGAACAACGATTTAAGCAGCTAACACGAAAGATAAAGATCAACCCTGAATATGCCCGATTACGACGAAAAAGAAGACCTTGTTGATCGCCTGGTCGCCTTTGGTAAAAGAAAAAAATTCATAAGCCTCGACGAACTTCACAGGCAGATACCTGAGAATATGCTTTCCGCGGACGACCTTGAGGACGTTTTGGAGCGCCTCGAGGGCGCCAATATCTCGGTCGCCGAGTCGGATGCGCAGTTATTAGAGCGAGCCTCTGAGATAGTTCTTGACGATGAAGAGTCGGACTCTGACGACGATGACGACGTCGATCTGGACCTTTCCGCCGGAGCTCTCGACAAATCGAATGATCCCGTTAGGCTTTATCTTCGCGAGATGGGCGTAGTACCGCTCCTGAACCGCGAAGGCGAGGTCGTTATCGCAAAAAGGATCGAGCGCGGCCAGATCAAGACGCATAAAGCGATCGCCCGCTCGCCTATTGCGATCGAACGCCTTATCCAGATCGGTGAAGATCTTGCCGCGGGCACTGTCGGCATCCGCGAGACCGTTATCTTCAGCGAACAGGCGGAGATAGCCGTCGAAGAGGACAAAGCAGAGGAATATCTGCGGTGGACGCTGGAAGGCATCGGCAATATCAAGCAGAATTTTCAAGCCACCCAGAAATCATGGCAGCAGCTTATCAATGAGCAGGCAAAGGTCGGCGATAAGAAGACGAAAAAGCTGATGAGGCTTCGGCGCCAGACCGCGCGGCTTCGCCTCGAGGTAGCCCAAGAGGTCAAGAATCTTAACCTTACGGAGCGTGCCCTGCAGATCCTTATAAAGGCGATACGGCTCGTCGTAGAGGATATCCGCAAGCACGAGCGTGCGATATCACGCCTCGAAAGCAAGCTGGAAAAGAAACCTAAACCCACCGAACGCAAAAAGATCAAGGCCGATCTCGTCCCGCATCAACAGGCGATCGCGGAGATCGAAGCGAAATACCGTCTCCCGGTGGTTGAGATCAAACGCTCGTTCAAGGTCATAAACGTCGGCGAGTTCGATACGAATAAAGCAAAGCGCGAGCTTGTCGAAGCGAACCTCCGCCTTGTTGTATCGATCGCAAAGAAGTACACAAATCGCGGTCTGCAGTTCCTCGACCTGATCCAGGAAGGCAATATCGGTTTGATGAAGGCGGTGGATAAGTTCGAATGGCGCCGCGGCTATAAGTTCTCAACCTATGCGACATGGTGGATACGGCAGGCAATTACGCGGGCTATCGCCGATCAGGCACGCACTATCCGCATTCCGGTTCACATGATCGAGACGATCAATAAGCTCATTCGAACTTCGCGATTGCTCGTCCAAGAACTCGGACGCGAGCCTACGAGCGAAGAGATCGCAAAGCGGATGGATATTCCTGTCTCAAGAGTGCGTAAAGTGCTAAAGATCGCGCAAGAACCGATCTCGCTCGAAACGCCCATTGGCGAAGAAGAGGACTCGCATCTCGGAGACTTTATCGAAGACCGCTCAGTGCTGAATCCGGCCGAGAGCGTTACTTTTTCGAACCTTCGGGAGATCACCGATGAGGTGCTCGCAACGCTTACGCCGCGTGAAGAGAAAGTGATAAAGATGCGTTTCGGGCTTGGAAATACAGGCTCGGAGCACACCCTCGAAGAGGTCGGCCAGCACTTTGCGGTTACTCGCGAACGCATACGCCAGATCGAGGCAAAAGCCCTCAGAAAGCTGCGGCACCCGTCGCGTTCACGCCGGCTCAAAGCCTTTCTCGAAGGCAAGCAGAACTAGACACACCTCGGCCGCTTTTGAAGCGGCCGAACTTTTTACACTTCTGCAATATTCCTCTTTGCTTCCTCGATAGCATCTTCGGCTGACACGATCTTTCCGTCCAACTGCAGTTCATAAACAGCATCAAGAATACGTTTGAAATCAGGGCCGGGCGTCATGCCAAGATCGATGAGATGCCGCCCCATAAGTAGCGGCCTGGGAGGGCTCGTTTCGACACTGAGTGCACGCACACGCTCAATAAACCACTCCTGAGCCTCACTGCCGTAACGTTTTTCATCCGGAAGCCATTTCGGATTGCGGCCAAGCGAATCAGCCTTCGCCACACGATACAGAAGATCGGGCTCGACCTTACGGGCCAAGCGGCGGAATGCACCATCGCCGACCGGCGTCTTTGCCTTGAAATACTCGCCCGGCTTAAGGTGATAACGTACAAGCTCGACCACCTGTTTTCGAACGTCGTATCCGTCGATCGTATGAATACCGAGCGTGTCCAGCAAAGCAATGGTCGGCTCGATCCCTGCCTCGTCATGCCCGCGCGATCGTATTCGCCCATCGGTAAATTCGGTCGTTGCAGGTTTTCCGAGGTCGTGACAGAGGGCACCGAGCATTACCGCCATCTTTCGCGGGTGATCGAGGCCGTCGATAAGATTTCGTGCCTCATCGACCACAAGCAGCGTATGAATATCAACGTCGCCTTCCGGATGCCACTCGGGTTCTTGCGGCACGCCTGCGAGAGCCTGCAGTTCAGGAAAGAGACGGCGGATCGCACCCACATCATAAAGAAATCTGAGGCCAATTGAAGGACGCTTTGCGAGTAGCAGGAGCTTTTCTATTTCACCGCGTATGCGTTCCTTCGGCAAGTCTGTGAGGTCAATGGTTTTGCAAAGTTCAAAGGTATCGCTGTCTATCGCGAATTCGAATCGGGCGGAAAAGTGAGCCAGTCGGAGCACCCGCAAGCTGTCTTCCGCAAAGGTTACCGCCGAAACGTGCCTAAGAATTTTCCGTTCGATGTCTTCCCTGCCGCCGAACGGATCGACGATCTCGCCCGTAAGCGGGTCTTTGAGTATCGCATTGATCGTAAGATCACGCCGCGAACACGCCTCTTCGAACGACATATCGGGGTCGCCTTCAATGACGAAGCCGCGGTGTCCGCGGCCAAATTTACGCTCACGCCGCGGCAGGCTCACATCCAAATGCTCACCTAGCTTATAAACGGCAAACGCCTCACCGACCGCTTTCAACGGGGCTTTGCCGAAAGCGTCTGACCTTTTTGAGACAAATTCTTCAAGCAGACCCTTCAGCCTTTCCGGGCCGATGCCATAGACCTCAAGATCCCAATCCTTCGGTTCAATGCCCATCAGCTCGTCACGAACGCAGCCGCCGACGAACATCGCCCTGCCGCCGTTTACGCGAACTATCTCGGCAAGTTCTTCGATCTCGGCGCGATATAGCATTCGTCGATCTATGATCGGTCGCTCGATGTCAAACCATTGCGAAGAAGATCCGTTAAGCGATCCGCGCTTACGCGTTCCTGTTCCCATGTATCGCGGTTGCGGACGGTAACGGCGTTGTCTTCCAGCGATTCGTGATCGACGGTTACGCAGAATGGCGTACCGATCTCGTCCTGGCGTGCGTAGAGTTTGCCGATGCCGCCGGTGTCGTCATAAACGGCGCGAAGCGTCGGCTGAAGGTCGTGTTTTATACGCTTTGCCATTTCAACGATCTCCGGCTTATTTTTCGCGAGCGGCAGCACGGCGGCTTTGATCGGCGCGAGTTCGGGCTTTAATTTAAGTATGACGCGAGTTTCGCCTTTATCGTTCGTTCGTTCTTCGTAGGCGTCCATCATTACCGCCAAGAGCGTCCGGTTCACGCCGACCGAAGGCTCAATAACATACGGGTAGAACCGTTCATTGGTCTGCGGATCAAAATACGAGAGGTCTTCGGTCGTGTCCGGGTTGATGCGTTTTCCGTCCGCATCTTCCGGCTTTTTGGAATGAACTCGCAGATCATAATCCGTACGATTCGCGATACCGAGAAGCTCGTCCCATTGCTTGTCCTCGTCTTCCCTTTCGGGGAAAAAGCGGTACAGGAAATCGACGGTGCGGTCGGCATAGTGCGCGAGTTCTTCCTTCGTCTGCTCGTAAAGTTTTATATTTTCATGTGAAATGCCGAGCGATGCGACCCATTCGCCGTACGCGTCGATCCATTCCTGATGAAGTCGTCTGGCATCCTCGGGCCGGCAGAAATATTCAAGCTCCATCTGTTCGAATTCGCGTGTGCGGAAGATAAAATTTCCCGGTGTTACTTCGTTGCGGAACGCCTTGCCGATCTGCGCGATGCCGAATGGCAGCTTTCGCCTTGAAGTATCAAGCACATTCTTAAAATTCACAAAGATACCTTGTGCCGTTTCGGGCCGCAGATAAGCGAGAGCGCCGGGATCCTCTTCCACTGATGCTGCTCCGAACGTCGTGCGGAACATCAAGTTGAACTGACGTGGTGCCGTAAGGTCTGTTGAACCACAGCTCGAACAAACAGGCTTCCCTTGGCTGTCGCGGTCGAGTTTGTCTTCACGCAGGCGTGTCTTGCACGAGCGGCAATCTACGAGCGGGTCGCTGAACGTGGTCTCGTGGCCGCTGTATTTCCATACAAGCCTGTTCTGGATAATTGACGAATCCAATCCTTCGATGTCGTCACGCTCGTAAACAAGCCAGTTCCACCAGCTTTTCTTGATATTATTTGCCAGTTCGACACCCAACGGGCCGTAATCCCAAGACGAACCGAGGCCGCCATATATCTCAGATGCAGGAAAGACGAAGCCGCGGCGTTTCGCAAGCGATACGATCGTTTCAATATTCGGAGCACTCATAAAAGAAAGACCAATTTACCAAAACCATTCTACATAATGCACTATCGGCGAGCCGATAAAAAGCGGCTGACGGAATTCGGCCGGCAAACTTCGCGAGCTTCAACACAATAATAACAAAAAGGACGCATCCGTTCGGACACGTCCCTTATTGTTATTACTTCCAGCGTCAGCTACTGCGCGACAGGCGGTTCCGCACCTGCAGGAACGATCCACACCTCGTAGCTTGTCTTTAACCGGCTGGACCCCTTGATAAAGTGGATTCTGCTCGGGTCGTAACCTCGGTTGCGTACCATGTAATCAAGTGTACGCTTCTGGACACGCTCGTAAGTGTTACGCGTCGTACTGATACGGTCTGTTCCCGGATAAATGATGACATACAGATGTGAATCAGGCGTGTTCTGCGACATGATCACACAGTTGTCAAAGCGGGCCTTGTCATCATCGGCACTGCGGGTCTCGAATTGGTCGCAGGCAACCTTTTTCGGGGTCTCCGGCGGCGGCAGACGTTCAACATCCGTAGGTACATTGATCACCTGACGGCAGCGTCCGTCATAGACGCTGTCGTTTACATCGAGCTCAGCCTCGATCGTACGGCCGCCAAGGCCGTTACTGTCAACCGTAATATTCGGCGTGCCTTGACCGGTCAGAATGCTGCCGTTAGTGGTTCGCCAGTTATAGATGACCGGGATCGGCGAGGCGATGTCCGGAATGGCTTTGAAGGTAACAGCATCGCCTTCGGTTACGCGGTCAGGCCCTTCCAGATGAAAGCGGTACGGACAAGGCTTTGTGATCGTCTCTTCGACCGACTTCAAACAAATACAGTTCTTGAAACCGCGGCGGATCTCAACCTCTTGCTTCCATACCTGGCCGTTCGGGGCAATTACCTCGACCGTATGAAAACCCGGCGTCAGATAGAATTCAGCACCTTTATCAACACCGCTGACGCCGCGCTCTTCGCCATCGATACGCACCTTATATGGAACGGGCGATGTTTTTACACTTAGCGTGCCCATATTCTTCGGTGCTTTCGGCTTCTTGTCGTTATTTGCCGCCATCGCGGTCGTCACACTGAGTGCCAGTACGACGCTCAGCACGAAGATAATGTTACTTTTGATCGATCGCATTGTGATCTCCTCTCAAATACTTTGGCCACGTGGCCCGAAATGATCCTTTTTCAATGTTAGCGTGCACCTGCCGACCGTGCGGCAGGCCACTACCGCCCGCACAGACTTATTCTTCGGTATCCTCTTTCTTCGAGTCGCCCTTCTTGCCAAGCTTTCGCCTTGCGACAAGTCCGATAGATGCCAGACCGGTACCGAACAGCAAGATCGTTATCGGCTCAGGCACCGGCTGCGGCGGTGTCGGCGTTACAGGCGGAGTCGGCGTTGGTGTCAGCGTCGGCGTTGGCGTCACCGTGGGCGTAGGCGTCGGGGTCGGCGTCTGTGTCTGTGGTATGGTCTGCGTCGGCGTCGGCGTTTCCTTCTTCGTCCTGATCAGAATGAAAGCCAGCGGGATCGCGACGAGGCCAAGCAAAGCCCACTTCGGAAAATGGCCCGGCGTCGGCGGCTGGTCGCAATCACAAACATCATCGACTACGATATCCGTTTTGGTCTCGGTGATGACACGACCATCCTGCGGTTTATTCGTATCCTTTTTCTTATCCTTATCATCGTCACTGTCGCCGGTAACAAGCACGTTATCGAACGGATCTAAGACCGCCAGCCGTGTAAAGCTCACCGTCTCAGCCTTACCCGGTTTTGCGGCCATTATTTGAATGACCTGGTCGAACCTGACAGGCCCGGCTTCGACCTTTACAAAAACGGACAGTATTGACACCAAGCAAAGTGCTGAAAGCCAAACTCTTAAATTAATGTTTTTCATAATCAAGTACCCTTGATCGAACCTATAAACACGCTCTGATTAAAGAGATACGCTTTCACAGTTCGTTGGCACTCATTTGTGAATCCGGGGCTTGGGGCAGTAAAAAAATATATCAAAATGTGCGGGCAAATGCACCTGATGATGAGTATGTTTTATCCCAAATATGCCCCAAAATCGCGTATTTCTCTAACTTCTACGGCTAAAAATGGCTAATCGAGTCAAAATTCCAAGATTTTTTTTCAATTTATAGCAATTCTATCTCCGGCGTATGGTTCAAAAAACCGGCTACCACAATAGAGTGATAACCGGTATGCTTTTCCGCAAAAATCGCCGCGGCTATCCGCCGGCAAGCGACCTGCGGCAACTATTGGTCTCCGGTGCTCCCTTTTGCCTTCTCTTCGGCAAGAATAGCTTTGCGCGAAAGCTTGATCTTATTGCCTTCTTTGCCGATACACTTAACAAGTATCTGCTGGCCTTCCTTCAATTCATCCCGCACGTCCTTAACCCGGCGGTCAGATATCTCCGAGATGTGCAGCAAGCCGTCAAGGCCCGGCATGATCTCGACGAAAGCACCGAAATCGACGATCCTTGAAACGGTGCCAAGGTAGGTCTCGCCCACTTCAGCTTCGGCAGTAAGAGCCTTGATGCGGGCGATGGCAGCCTGAGCCGCCTCACCGTCGTTCGTGGCGATCATCACCGTGCCGTCGTCCTCGATATCGATCTTCGCTCCGGTCTCTTCCGTGATCGAACGGATGACAGAACCGCCCTTTCCGATCACATCGCGGATCTTGTCCGGATGTATCTTGATCGTGATGATGCGCGGTGCGTATGCCGAAAGGTCGGGCCGCGGCTCCGCGATCGTCTTGGCCATAATATCAAGTATGTGCAGGCGGCCTTTGCGAGCCTGCTCAAGCGCTTCCTGAAGGATCACAGCGTTGATCCCGCCGATCTTGATATCCATCTGAAGGGCTGTAATACCGTCCGCGGTTCCGGTTACCTTGAAATCCATATCGCCGTAATGATCCTCAGCACCGGCGATATCCGTCAGGATCGCATAGCGATTGCCCTCCATCACAAGTCCCATGGCAACGCCGGCAACCGGCTTCTTGATCGGCACACCTGCGTCCATAAGGCTCAGAATGCCGCCGCAGACCGTAGCCATCGATGATGAACCGTTCGATTCTGTAATATCCGATACGATCCTGATGGCGTACGGGAAGTCTGCTTCATCCGGAAGTACCGACATGATCGCACGGCGTGCAAGGTTGCCGTGCCCCGTTTCGCGGCGTGATGTCGATCCGAAACGGCCGGTCTCGCCAACGGAATACGGCGGAAAGTTATAATGCAGCAAAAAGCGCCGCTTCACTTCGCCTTTCTCCAGATCATCCATGAACTGCTCGTCCATCTTTGTCCCGAGCGTCGTGCTGACCATAGCCTGTGTCTCGCCGCGCGTGAACAGGGCCGAGCCGTGAACACGCGGCAGCCAGCCGACCTCGCATGAGATCGGACGAACCTCTGAGAATTTACGCCCATCCGGCCGCCGTTTGTTGACGAGCATATCTTCGCGAAAGATCTTTTCCTTAAGGGCATTAAATGCCTTGCCGGCCATTGCTCTCGCGCCGGGATCATCTTCCGGATAGCTCTCCACTACTTCCTTCTTTAGAGCATCGATGCCCGCATAGACCTCGATCTTTTCGCGGCCGGTGGAATCGAGTGCCGTACGGAGCTTGTCGCTCCACGTCTTCTCAACGTCAGTCGCAATATGCGGATCGATCTCGGGCGTTGCAAACTCACGTTTTGTGATGTTCAGAGCTTTGCCGAGCTCCTTCTGCCACAAGCACAACCTCCTGATCTCACGATGTGCAAGCATCAGAGCCTCGATCATTACCTTTTCTTCGACCTCGCTGGCCTCACACTCGACCATGCAGATGGCCTCTTCGGTTCCGGCAACCACGAGGTTAAGATCGCTGCTGCGACGCTCCTCATAGGTCGGGTTTATTATGTATTTGCCGTCGATAAGCCCGATTCGTGTACCCGCGATCGGATCGTTGAACGGAATATCCGACAAATAGAGAGCGCATGACGCACCGGTAATGGCGATCACGTCCGGGTCGTTATCAGTGTCAGCCGAAATTACCGACGCAACAACCTGAGTTTCAAAGCGGTATCCATCCGCGAAGAGCGGCCTGATAGGGCGGTCGATCAACCGGCAGGTAAGGACCTCTTTTTCGGACGGGCGGCCTTCGCGACGGAAATAATTTCCCGGAATTCGTCCCGCTGAAAACGAATTTTCGCGGTATTCGACCGTCAGCGGAAAGAAGTCAAGTCCTTCTTTTGCAGTTCTTGCGGAGACGGCTGCGACGAGCAGCATCGTATCTCCGTAACGTATTACAACCGAACCATCGGCCTGTTTGGCAACTTTGCCTGTTTCTACGATGAGTTCTTTATTTCCGAACTTTATCGATTCATTCAAATATTTCTTTGGCATTCTTATACCTCAATAAACAAAGACGAAAGGACACGCCGTGAAGCCCTTTCGTCTCGGTAAACAAATGGAATTTTAATTGGCCTTCCATCTAATTCCGGCCGTTCATGCTGTCACGTTCAGCAACCGGAAACGATCTCTTCGTAAAGGCCTGTGCAGATAATGCGGCTCGAAGCGGCTCGCATGAAGCGTACAGCACGAGATATCTGATATATCCGCTGCCATCCGCTTCCGAAACTAACGGCGAAGGCCAAGCTTCTTGATTATTTCGTGGTACTCGTTAATGTTCCGACGTTTTAGATAATCCAGAAGTTTCCTTCGTCGCGAGACCATGATAAGCAGCCCTCGACGGGAGTGATTATCTTTCTTATGCACCTTAAAGTGCTCCGTCAACTCATTGATGCGCTGGGTGAGCAATGCTATCTGAACTTGAGACGAACCCGTGTCAGTTCCGTGTGTCTTATAATCCCCAACTATCTTTTCTTTCGTTTCTTTTGCTGTTGCCATACTTTCTGCTGCCGTTCACAGCCTCTCCTTTTGTACGCAGTAACTCCGTGTACATGCACGGTAACCGCGAAGTTTTAATATCACGATCAATAAAGACCGACTAAAAGAAATTACCACATTCGGGCTTTGCTAACAATTTGCCGCAACCGTAAATGCCGGCACCCGATCAAACCTCGTATTTGAATTCCTCCATGAACTTTGTCGAGAAATTCCCTTTGCGGAAGTTCTCATCCGCCATTATGGCCTTATGGAGCGGTATCGTTGTCTTAATGCCTTCGATCACCATAAGGTCGAGTGCCCTTTGCATTCGTGCGATGGCAACCTCGCGCGTACGCGCGTGGACGATAAGCTTTGCGATCATCGAATCGTAATAAGGCGGCACGACATACCCCGGATAGACCGCTGTATCGACCCGAACACCGGGACCGCCGGGAATATTGAACACGGTCACCTTTCCAGGGCTCGGCGTGAACTTGACCGGATCTTCGGCATTGATGCGACATTCGATCGAGTGGCCTCGGATGACAACGTCCTCCTGCTTATATTCCATATTCTCGCCGGCCGCGATCTTGATCTGATTTCTGACGATATCAGTGAGTGTGACGATTTCAGTTACGGGATGCTCGACCTGAATTCGAGTATTCATCTCCATAAAATAGAAGCTGCCGTCCTCGTCAAGCAGAAACTCGAATGTCCCCGCACTCGTATAACCGATCTCTTTGCAGGCCTTTACCGCAACGGCACCCATTTGCTGGCGAAGCTCGTCAGATATGGCGGGCGACGGAGCTTCTTCGAGCAGCTTCTGATGCCGCCGCTGTATCGTACATTCACGCTCGCCGAGGTGTACGGTGTTCCCAAACTGGTCCGCAAGTACCTGTACCTCGATGTGTCGCGGACGCTCAATATATCGCTCGATATACACGGAGCCGTTCTTAAATGCGTTCAAAGCTTCAGCTTGCGCGAGTTCAAGATTGGTCTCGAGTTCATCAATGTGCCTGACGATCCTCATTCCGCGGCCGCCGCCGCCCGCCGCTGCCTTAATTATCAACGGGAAGCCGATCTCAAGAGCCAGCTTTTTCGCTTCGTCGGGTGATTCGATCTGATCGGGGCTGCCCGGCAGGATCGGTACACCCGCCGCGGTCATTGTACGCCGTGCCTCGACCTTGTCGCCCATCATAGCGATCACATCTGGACGCGGCCCGATGAATTTGATGTTGCAATCCTCGCAGATCTTCGCAAAGGTCGATGACTCGGCCAGAAAGCCGTAGCCCGGATGAATGCCGTCCGCATCCGTGATCTCCGCCGCTGAAATGATCGCGGGAATGTTCAAATAGCTTTGCGCGGACGGTGCAGGCCCGATGCAGATCGCCTCATCGGCAAACCGTACATGCAGAGCTTCGCGATCCGCTTCTGAATACACAGCGACGGTTTTGATCCCCATCTCCTTGCACGACCAGATGATGCGGTTCGCGATCTCGCCGCGATTGGCTATTAGAACCTTTTTGATATCTCGCATAAACAAAATGACCTTCAACCTTCGGCAGAGCAGCTTTGAACGGATCCAAAGCGTATGCCCCGAAGATCAAAGATCTGATTGCATTACGGCTATTTCCTGATACCGAACAGCGGCTGGCCAAACTCGACAGCTTCGCCGTTCTCAACATAAACCTTAACGATCCGGCCCGAAACCTCGGCAGGGATCTCGTTCATCAGCTTCATTGCCTCAACGATACACACGACCGTGTCTGCTGAAACAGTAGAACCTTCGGAAACGTAGGGCGGCTTGTCCGGCCCGGGTGATCGATAGAATGTGCCGACGATCGGCGACGTTATCTTATGGAGTCCGGCGTCCTCATCTGCAGCCGCAGGGGCCGCATCTGAAACCGGAACAGCGACCGGAGTTGCTGCAACAGGCGTCGGTGCAACAGGAGTTGCTGCCGGTGCTGCTGCCGCAGCTTTGCTCAAACGAACGCGAATGTTCTCGTTCTCGAACTCAAAGTCAGTAAAACCGTGCTCATTGACAAGCGCGGCGAGTGCCTGAAGCTCGTCCATATTGAACGAAGGCTCAGATGATGACGTATTACCGCTCTTCTTCTCTTCCACTTTCTTATCCTTGGCCTATCGTAAAACAAAAGGCCGGGCCGGGCAAAGTGCTACTTTCCGGCAGTCTTCGCGGCTAATTCCTGCGGATTATCAACAAGTTCGATCACCGCCAACTCAGCATTGTCACCCTGACGACGACCGACCCTGATTATACGTGTGTAACCGCCGTTTCGATCCTTATACCGCTCGCCGAGTTCACCAAAGAGCCTCTGAACCGCCTTGACGCCTGCCGTACGCTCTATCGGATCCTTTGCCACACCCTTTTTGCCGCGAAAACGGCTCTGAGCGATCTTGAACGTAGAATTTCCGGCATGAAAGAAGGCTGCCGCCTGACGGCGAAGATGAACCTCGCGCACTTTTGCATCATCACCTGACAGTGCCTTTGCCTTGCGTGCCAGCGTTATCGCCTTCTCAACGAACGGACGAAGTTCCTTTGCCTTCGGGACAGTGGTAACGATGTGGTCATTCGGCGAATTTATCAGCGACGTCGCCAGGTTGCGAAGCATCGAGATGCGGTGTTCGACCGTACGTCCGAGTTTACGATGTGCTTTTAAGTGTCTCATTGCAATAAGTATAAAGCTCGGCGCTCAATACTATGAACGCCGAACTCATTAATCAAGATCTCTGCCGCCCGTTCCCGGTATCGGATTGCCCTGCTCGTCAAAATCCATACCGAAATCAAGTCCCATGCCATGAAGCATATCTTTGATCTCAGTAAGCGATTTCTTTCCGAAATTCTTCGTGCCGAGCATATCCTTCTCACTGCGTCTGATCAGATCGCGGATCGATCCGATATTCGCATTCTTCAGGCAGTTATAAGCGCGGACGGACAATTCCATCTCATCGACCGACCTGTCCAGCAGATCGTTGCGCATAAGCGGCGGACGAGCAATATCCTCGTATTTGTATTCTTCTTCTTCCTCTTCAAAATTGATGAAGATCGTCATGTGGTCCTTGACCAATTTCGCTGCCAAGCCGATCGAGTCCTCCGGAGCAACGCTGCCGTCTGTCCAGACCTCGATCGTAAGCTTGTCAAAATCGGTATTCGACCCTTGACGGGTTTGTTCGACATTGTAATTGACCTTCTTGATCGGCGTGTGGACCGAATCGACCGGAATATAACCGACTGAGAGGTCTTCGTCGTTATTCATTTCAGCGGAGACGTAGCCGCGTCCGCGTTTGAGACGCATTTCAACATTGAGGCTGCCGCCCTTGCTGATCGTCGCAATGTGAACATCGGTATCGAGTATCTCGACGTCACCGTCAGCCTCGATATCGCCGCTCTTTACTTCACCCTCGCCCTTTTTCGATATGGAAAGGGTCTTCGGGCCGCTGCCGTGCAGTGCAAACGGCACCTGCTTAAGGTTAAGGATGATATCCGTCGCGTCCTCAACGACACCTTTGATCTGCGAGAACTCGTGCTCGACGCCTTCGATCTTGACCGCCGAGATGGCGGCTCCTTCGATCGAGGAAAGTAACGCTCTGCGAATGGAATTGCCGATGGTCGTCCCGAAACCTCTTTCGAAAGGCGCCGCGTAGAACTTGCCGTATGTGTTGGTGAGCGTACCGCTCTCAACATTCAAACGGCCGGGCATCTGAAAATCTGTCCAGTTATTCTGTGTCATACTTGTTCTTTATACTTCCTAAAAGCAGGCTTTGTCCCCCGGACTTCACAGAGAAGAACAGACTCCCGGACCGGGCTACTTCAGCCGGCTTAATGAACAGCAATTACTTGCTGTAAAGTTCGACGATCAGCTGTTCATTGATGTTAGCATCAATATCCTGACGCGTCGGTAATGCGGCAACCGAAACCGATAGATCCTTACCGGCGGCGCTGAGCCACGCAGGACGGCCGCGGCCGACCGCCGTCTGCCACGCTCCTTCAACGTGCGCGTTCTTTTGTGTGCGCGGCTTAACATCAACCACGTCACCGATCTTGACCTGGAACGAAGGGATGTTCACCTTATGCCCGTTGACCGTTATGTGCCCGTGGTTCACAAGCTGGCGAGCCTGCCGACGTGACGTTGAAAAGCCCGCACGATACACGACATTGTCCAAACGGCGTTCGAGCATGAACAAAAGATTCTCGCCCGTAACACCCTTCTGGCGGCGCGCCTTATCAAAATAGGTTCTGAATTGCTTTTCGAGGATGAAGTAAATGCGCTTTACTTTTTGCTTTTCGCGAAGCTGCTCACCATATCCCGCGAGAAGCTTGCGGCGAGCACCGCCGTGCTGTCCCGGCGGATTGGTGCCGCGCTTTTCGATAGCACAAGAGGGCTTGTAACAACGGTCGCCCTTCAGAAATAACTTAGCGCCTTCGCGGCGGCACAGGCGGCACACCGCATCTCTATATCTAGCCATAATTTATGTTCTTGCCTTCAGCGGGCTGCCAAACAGACCCCGCGAAAAAGTTTACAGGGACAAAAGCCCTTTCTTCCTTTCGATATATGCCGCACCGGCGGCAGTCCAAACGATCAAAGATCAAACTCGCCGACGCTTTGGCGGACGGCATCCGTTGTGCGGGATCGGCGTCGTATCACGGATCGAGGTAACGCGAATACCGGCCATTGCGATCGCCCTGATCGCTGACTCACGCCCGCCGCCCGGCCCTTTCACACGGACCTCGGCCTCACGCATTCCGGCCTCGACTGCCTTGCGGGCAACCTCACCCGCAGCCTGCTGTGCTGCGAACGGCGTACCCTTTCGGCTTCCGCGAAAACCTCTCGCACCTGATGAGCACTGCGCAAGCAAGTTGCCGTTCACATCTGTGATCGAGATCAGCGTATTATTGAATGAAGCCGAAATATGAACGATACCAACGGGTATGTTCTTTTTCTCTTTCTTCTTAAAGGTCTTCTTTGCTGCTGCTTTTGCCATTTTTGGATCTCTTGCTGATCGATCACCGAATGCCGCACATACTCATTTGAATGGGCAACGGCGACCTCAGCTTACTTCTTGCCCGGAGCCTTCTTCTTCGCAACCGCCGCCTTACGCGGCCCCTTGCGTGTACGTGCGTTCGTGCTTGTGCGCTGGCCGCGAACGGGCAGGCCTCGGCGATGACGCAGGCCGCGATAGCAGCCGACGTCCATAAGACGCTTGATATCCATCTGGACACGCTTGCGAAGGTCACCCTCGACATCGCCTTCGGTATCCAATATCGTTCTGATCTTATTAAGTTCGTCTTCGCTAAGATCGCGTATCTTTGCATCAACACTGATACCCGCCTTTCCGAGAATATCGGTCGCACGTGACTTACCCACACCATAAATGTAGGTCAATCCGATCTGTGCCCTTTTTGCGGGCGGAAGGTCAACTCCTGCTATACGAGCCATAATCTATTATCCTTGCCTCTGTTTGTGCTTCGGGTTCTCGCAAATGACGCGCACGACGCCCCTGCGGTGTATAACCTTGCATTTATCGCACATCTTCTTTACCGACGGTCGTACTTTCATCTCTCTCACCTGCTACTTGTAACGATATGTGATCCGGCCTCGCTTCAGATCATAGGGCGAAAGCTCAACAAGAACCTTGTCTCCCGGCAGGATACGAATAAAATTCTTACGCATCTTTCCCGAAATATGAGCCAGCACCTCATGCTGATTATTATCTACCGCCACTTTGAACATCGCATTCGGCAGCGTTTCCAATACGGTCGCCATGACCTCTATCGCTTCTTCTTTAGACATATATTCTAAAGCGTTCCCTTACGGTACGGGACAAACCAATGATGTTACTGCTATTTTGAGCATTTTTCAAGTCGAAACAGCATCCTCAGCGGCGATCGCTGACGAAGCAGCCCGCTTTTGCTCCTTTGTAAGCGTCAGGATCTCCGGCCCGTCATGTGTAACGGCAAGCGTATGTTCGGCGTGTGCGGACGGCAAGCCGTCCTCGGTTACCACTGTCCATTTATCACTTAGCGTCCTTGTTCGTGCCGTACCCATATTGAGCATCGGCTCGATAGCAAAACAATATCCGGCCCTGATCCGTTCTTTTGTACCGGGACGGCCGAAATTCGGTATCTGCGGCGCCTCGTGCATATGCCTCCCGATGCCGTGCCCCGTGTAATCGCGCACTATTCCGTAACCGAATTTCTCAGCATGCTCCTGAACTGCCCATCCGATATCTCCGATCCTATTCCCGACACGGGCAGCTTCGATACCGAACGCAAGACACTCCTCAGTAACCCGAATGAGCTGCTTCAGCTCATCGCTGATATCGCCGACCGGCACGGTGATCGCCGTGTCGCCGACAAATCCGTTATAGGTCGCTGCCATGTCGAGCGAAACAATATCGCCTTCTTTCAGAGGCTCCTTCTTTGAAAACCCGTGTACGATCTCGTTATTGACGGACGCACATATCGTGTACGGAAACCCGTGATAGCCGATAAAGGTCGGTGTCGCACCGGCATCACGGATCATCTTCTCGGCCGCGTTATTAAGATCGAGTGTTGAGATACCGGGCTCGACCATTACGCGCAGGGCCTCACGCACCTCAGCGATCAACTCGCCGACGGCACGCATCTTATCAAGGTCCCTTTCTGATTTCGCGATGATCATCTAAAAATGTCGCTCATTACGGCTAACGGTCAGATAAGCGCGGATACCTCTTTGTAGATATCCTCGATATCGCCGCTTCCGTTCACCTTGCTCAAACGGCCCGAACCCGCGTAATACACCAACAGCGGCTCTGTATTCTCGGCGTATGTATCAAGGCGTGTCCGAACGCTGTCCTCATTATCGTCCGCACGGTGGACAAGCTCAGCTTCCGGATCGCGGTCGCAACGGCCTTCAACCTTCGGCGGCATTGAATAAATGTTGTAGATCTCGCCGCACACCGGGCACGAACGCCTGCCAGTAAGCCGCTTCATCAACTCTTCGCGATCGACAGCCACCTCGATCGCCTGTATTGTTTTGCCCTGCTCGTTGGCAAGGCCTTCTAATTGCTGCGCTTGAACAGCAGTTCGCGGATAGCCGTCAAGCACGTATGTACCCTTGCAGTCGTCTCGCGACGTACGTTCCTGCACCACCCGAAACGTAATGTCATCGGAAACAAGTTTACCCGACGCCATAATAGCCTGAACCTCGCGCGCCAGCGGCGTGTCCAGCGATCTCATCTCTCGGAACATATCACCCGTCGATATTTGCGGGATCGACCTGCGTTCCTGCAGGAGCCGTGCCTGCGTTCCCTTGCCGGCACCGGGCGCCCCGATCAATACAATGATCTTATCCATCACAACATTCACCTGCCACAGTGTGAATAAAGGACACAGAGTATAGGGAAAAACCTCGCTCCGTGTCCTTCTTTGATCTCAAAGGGAGTATCTCTACGATCGGCGGCCGCGCAACTGCGAACCGGCACCAAGAAACCCCTCGTAATTTCTCATCACAAGCTGAGCTTCGATCTGTGCAACCGTGTCCATCGCAACACCAACAAGGATCAGCAGACTCGTACCGCCGAAATAAAATTGGTACCCGAGGCCTGTCGGGATCCAGCTTAACCCGGGCGTCGATGAGAAAAAGTTATCGACTGCGGTTCCGACAAAAGGCAATCTGGCGACTTTGTAACCGCTGAGTAAGAGCTGCGGTATGAACGCTACGAGTGCAAGATAGATCGCACCCACCGTCGTAAGACGCGTGAGGATACCGTTCAGATAATCGGCGGTCGGGGCCCCGGGCCGAATTCCTGCTATAAATCCGCCGTGTTTGCGAAGATTGTCAGCAACTTCGTCCGTATTGAAGATGATCGTGATGTAGAAGAACGTAAAAAGCACGATCAGCGATAAGAATACGAATTCATAATACGGATCGCCGCCGTGAAATTGTGAGAAAAATGCTGCGATCTTCGACCAAGTAGAATTCGGATTGTTCGGATCCGCCGGTATTGCCGACATCAGCGTCTGCGGCATAGCAAGTACCGATGACGCGAAGATGACGGGGATAACGCCGCCCATGTTGATCTTTAGCGGCAAAGCAGTCTCCTGCCCACGAAATGTCTGCGACCCGACTAGCCGACTGGCGTAACTGACCGCAATATTCCGACGCGCTGACTCGACATATACGATCACGGCGATCAGAGCGACCATAACCGCCACGAGAAACACCACGCCGAGAGTCTGTGACGCATCACCCGCTCCCACACGCTCCATCACCTGCGTCAAGCCATTCGGCAATCCGATGACGATACCAGCGAAGATAAGCAGCGAAATACCGTTGCCGATGCCGCGTTCGGTTATCTGTTCGCCAAGCCACATTACGAATATCGTGCCGGTGGTTAGCGTGATGATGATCATTGCCGTCGCCGTCCACGTATCGGCAAGAACCCCGTTTCGATGTAGCCATGTTGCGACAAAGAACGTCTGAACGGCACAAAGCCCAACGGTCATATACCGCGTCCATTGGTTCATCTTCTGCCGGCCGACCTCGCCCTCTTCCTGTATCTTTTTCAGTGCGGGCGAAAGAACCGGCATCAACTGCATGATGATCGACGCAGTAATATACGGAGTAACACCAAGGGCAAAGACCGAGATCGTCCGGAAATTACCGCCCGAGAAAAGATCAAGAATGCCGAGAAGCGTACCGGCGACCTCGCCCCACACTCGTTCAAGCTGAGCCTTGTTGATACCGGGTGCCTGTATATGTGCACCGAGCCTATAAACGGCAAGCAGGCCGAGGGTGAAGAGGATGCGACTCCTCAACTCGGCGATCTTGAACATGTTCTGGACGGCGTTAAAGAACTTCTCCATATCTCTCAGTGTTCACCGGCGGCCCCTTCGGGCGGCCGGATCATCCGCGAACGATCTGTTATGCGGCCGGCTCAGCCTTTGTAATGACTGTAACAGAGCCGCCGGCCTTCTCGATCTTATCCTTGGCCGTTTTTGTGAAACGATGCGACGAAATATTCAACTTCTTTGTGATCTCGCCATTGCCTAGGATCACAAGATCGTGCTTTGCTTTCTTGATGAGGCCCCGTTCGTGCAGGATCTCCGGCGTAACCTCATCGCCCGAGTTAAAATTCGCCTCGATCTTGCTCAGACTGATCTCGATCCATTGTTTCTTAAAGATGTTGGTAAATCCACGTTTCGGCAAGCGGCGCTGCAGCGGCATCTGGCCGCCCTCAAAGCCCGGCCTGCTCGAATAGCCCGAACGCGATTTCTGTCCCTTATGTCCGCGGCCTGCCGTTTTACCAAGCCCCGAACCCGGGCCGCGGCCGACACGCTTCTTCTTGTGTGTCGATCCGGGTGCCGGATGCAAATTGTTCAGTGATAAAGCCATATCTTTGGTCCTTGACCTTTTGTTCTTACCTAAACGGGCAGATCTCCCTATTCAACGATCCGCAAAAGATGCGGGATCTTATTAACGACACCGCGTGTTGCGGGGCCGTCCGGCCGCTCAACGGTTTGATTCAGCTTCGTGATGCCAAGGCTCTTAACGATAGCCTTTTGATCCTTCGGAAAGCCGATCATACTGCGGTAATACTGGATCTTGATCGTACCAGCTGATGAATTTTCTTCTTTCTTTGCCATGATCTTAGTTATTGGGCCGCACAAGCGAACGCGGCGTACCTAAGCGCTTACGCCAATTCCTCAACCTGCTTTCCGCGCAGACGCGCGACCTCGATCGGGTCCTTCATACGCAGAAGGCCGTCAAAAGTAGCACGAATGACGTTGTGGGCATTGTTCGAACCGAGCACCTTGGTCCTAACATTATGAACGCCCAGGCTCTGCAGCACTGCGCGAACCGCACCGCCGGCGATCACGCCCGTACCTTCTTCAGCGGGCTTAAGCAGAACGCGACCCGCACCGTACCTGCCGATCATCTCGTGCGGAAGCGTTCCGTCGATAAGCGGTACACGAATCAGATTATTTTTTGCCGCTTCGACCGCTTTCTTAATTGCACTCGGCACTTCCTTTGCCTTTCCGGTTCCGAATCCCACGTGTCCGGCCTCGTCACCTACGACGACAAGCGCGGCGAATGACATATTCTTACCGCCCTTTACAACCTTGGTAACACGGTTGATCTGGATCAACTGATCCTTGAGGATCAGGCTTCCTGCGGGTACTTTCTGTTTGCTGTTAATCATTATTTTCCTGATTTGCCTTATCGTGATCGTTCAGGCCTGCCTCGCGCGTAGCATCGATCAATGCTTTGACACGGCCGTGATAAACGTAACCGCCTCGATCATATACCACGTTTGAAACGCCGGCCGCACGTGCCCTCTCGGCGATGGCCTTGCCGATGCTCTTTGCCGCATCGATATTGCCGCCGGTCTTAAGGCCGAGAGCCTTCTCGGTGGTAGATGCTGTCGCAATGGTCTTTCCCGCCCGGTCATCGATCACCTGCGCGTAGATATGATTGAGGCTGCGAAAGACGGCGAGCCTCGGCCGATCCGCGGTTCCCTGAACCTTCTTTCGAATACGGCTGTGTACGCCCTGTCGTATATCTGATCTGCTTTTCTGTCCCATAAGATCACTCTCCGGTCGCCGCCGTCCTCTTCATTTTTCAGAACGGCAGCGATCGGCCGTTATTTACCGGTCTTGCCCGGCTTCAACCTGTAATACCTGTCAGCGTAACGAACGCCCTTTCCTTTATATGCATCCGGCTTTCGAAGGCGATTAAGCTCAGCGGCGACCTGCCCCAACTTCTGCTTATCGATGCCGGAAAGCGTGATCGTCGTCTGATATTGTGTGATGCCGGCTTTCGTATTGACGCGCTCGGCCTTAGCTTCTATGCCATCCGGAAGTTCATAAACAACGGGATGCGAATACCCCAGCGAGAAGTTGATCTTCTTGCCCTGAACATCTGCCTTGTATCCAACGCCGACAATATCCATCTCCTGCGTGAATCCTTCGGTAACGCCGACCACGGCATTGTTCGCCAAAGCCCTCGCAAGGCCGTGGAACGCGGCTATATCATCACCGGACCGCTCAGCGGTCAGGATGCCGTCTTCCTGCTTGAAGGTTACGCCGTTCGGGATCGGGGTTGAGAGAGTGCCCTTTGGCCCCTTAACCTCCAACGTCGCGTCGTTGACGGTAACCGTTACGCCCGCCGGTATCTTGATCGGTTTCTTTCCTACTCGTGACATATCTTCGTTAATGGATCGCGGCTGAGTTATCCTCGCCGACCGATCCTAATAGATCTCCGCAAGCACCTCGCCGCCGACATTTGCGGCCTTGGCCTGCTTACCACTCATCAACCCCTTCGAGGTCGAGATAATATTTATGCCGTAGCCGCCGAGAACCTTCGGGATCTGGGCCGAGCCAACATAAACGCGCCTTCCCGGTTTGGAAACGCGCCTAAGGTTCGTGATCGACGAGGCGCCCTTTGCATCGTAGCGAAGGAACACGCGTATCTCGTACTGTACGCCTTCGCCTTTGGCCGAATAGCTATTGATGTAGCCTTCTTCCTTGAGGATGCGGGCAACCTCCATTTTCAGCTTCGAACCCGGAATATCGACGCGCGGATGATTTGCCGCTATCGCATTGCGGATCCGCGTCAACATATCTGCTATTGGATCTGTCATTACTATTTCCTACTCCGTCACACATTCGAGGGGCCGCACGGCCCGTCAATTTCCTACCAGCTTGATTTCACTACGCCCGGGATCTGCCCTTCAAGTGCAAGATCGCGAAGCGAAACACGCGAGACCCCAAATTTCCTAAGATACCCGCGCGGGCGTCCGGTTTGAGAACAACGATTTCGCACACGGATCGGTGAGGCGTCACGCGGCATCTTCTGCAGTTTCACAACCGCCGCATCGACCTCTTCCGGGGTCGAGCGCGGATCGTTGATGATCGCCTTCGCCGCCGCCCTGCGCTCGGCGTAGAGCTTCACCGTATCTTTTCGAACATTGTTCTTTACTATCTTGCTGATCTTCGCCATATTTTACTGTCTGAACGGCATCCCCATCGCTTTTAGCAGCGAACGGGCCTGATCGTCATTTTGTGCCGTTGTAACGATCGATATATTCATTCCGCGCGACTTATCCACCTTGTTAAAGTCGATCTCCGGAAAGATCAACTGTTCGCGAATGCCGAGGGTGTAATTGCCTCGGCCGTCAAACGCCTTGCCCGAGATGCCGCGAAAGTCGCGAACGCGAGGCAGAGCAACCGAGATCAAGCGGTCGAGAAACTCATACATCCGATTGCCGCGAAGCGTTACCATTGTTCCGATCGCCATCCCCTGACGGAGCTTGAACGCCGCGATGGATTTCTTCGCTTTCGTAACGACGGGCTTCTGTCCGGTAACAGCTTTCAGCTCTTCGGTCGCAACATCGAGGATCTTGGCATTTGCCGAAGCTTCGCCCAGGCCCATGTTGACAACGATCTTCTCGATCCTCGGGATCGCCATCGGGTTCTTGATCTCAAACTCCTTGGCAAGTGCCGGAGCGATCTCGTTCTTATATTTTTCTCTAAGTCTCGCCATTTTCTTTACTCATTTCCGGGACTCGGCAAAGTGCCGTTACCGGATATCAGAACTCTATGCTTCGGGGGCCGGAGCCTCGATCTCATCCAATTTCGCAGGCTCCTTTCGCACCCATTCAGTGCCGGCGATCACCTTGCCGCTCTTTGCCACACGGACCTTCTGCCCGTCACGCAGTTCGATCTTTACCCGCGTCGGCTTGCCTGTTTCAGGGTCGATAAGCGATACATTTGAAATATTCACCCACGCTTCCTGCTCGATGATACCGCCTTCACGATTAAGCTGCGGCACCGGCTTGCGATGGCGCTTAACCATCATTGCCCCTTCGACCTTGACCTTGCCGTTGCGCGCATCGACAGCTATCACTTTGCCGCGGTACGGCTGCCGTTTGCCGGCGCTGTCAAAGCGGTTATATTCCTTGCCCGCAATAAAGACGACCTGATCACCGCGCTTGATCTTGCTTTTCACTGTTCCTGTCTTAGCCATGTTCTTCTTGTATGAAACGATGCTCTTGGGCATCTTTCACATTTCAATGTTCTGTCCTAGATGACCTCCGGAGCCAGGGACACGATCTTCATAAAATTGCGTTCACGCAGTTCGCGGGCAACAGGCCCGAAGACGCGTGTGCCGACCGGCGTACCGTCATCCTTGATCAGAACGGCCGCATTATCGTCAAAACGGATGTATGTCCCGTCCTTTCGGCGTACTTCTTTATGGGTGCGAACGATGACGGCGTTATAGACCTTTCCTTTCTTGGCGGTCCCGTCAGGGGCCGCTTCTTTTACCGTAACCTTTATCGTGTCGCCAAGGCGTGCGATCTTTGACGTAGAGCCGCCGACCGGCATGATCATCACCACACGCTTTGCCCCCGAATTGTCCGCGACCGCCAAAGAGGTCTGCATCTGAATCATAACTATTCTCCACTCGATACGCCGCCGGACGCACCGGCTCCGTTCTTAAACTTCCGCCTTCTGAACTATCTCGACCACGCGCCAACGCTTTCGCGCCGACAGCGGCCGTGTCTCGATGATCCTGACCTTATCGCCGACCTTTGCACCCATTTCATCATGCGCCATGAACTTCTTGCGGCGTTTGACATATTTGCGATACACCGGATGCTTAACGACACGATCGACCCGCACAGTAACGGTCTTTGTCATCTTGTCCGAAGCGACGATGCCGATCCTCTCAGCACGCTTGCGGGTATTCGGTTTATCTTCGGCACCCGCTGTTGAGCTTGCGTTTACGGCGATCTCTTCTGATCCTTCTGTTTTCTTGTTAGGCATTTCTATTAACCTTCAGAATCCGCCTTCGGCTGATTCAACATCGTATAGACCCGAGCCAGCGTTTTCTTCTCGCGGCGGATATCTTTAAGCGTTTCACCGACACCGAGAGCTTTCCTGAATTTCAATCTGAAAAGCGACTCCTTGAGTGCATCGGCCTGATCTTTCAATTCATCAGCATTCATCTCGCGAAGCTGATCTATCTGTTCCTTGCGTTTCATTCTTAAACAACGCCTCCTTCGAGGTCAGCGCGTGTCACGAACTTGGTCTTGATGGCAAGCTTCTGGGCTGCAAGCTGCATTGCCTCGCGCGCCAACGACTCTTCAACACCTTCGATCTCGTACAGCACACGTCCCGGCTTCACTACGGCTACCCAATGATCAGGGGCTCCTTTACCCGAGCCCATACGGGTTTCCGCAGGCTTTCTCGTGATAGGCTTATCAGGAAAGATCCTGATCCAGATCTTACCGCCGCGTTTTACATGGCGGGTCATCGCGATACGAGCAGCCTCGATCTGGCGATCCGTGATCCATGCAGCTTCCAACGTCTTAAGCCCAAAATCGCCAAAGCTCAGCTTCTCACCACGCGTAGCCTTGCCGCGCATACGGCCCTTCATTACCCTTCGGCGTTTTACTTTTTTCGGCTGTAACATAACTCAAGAACCTCTTTTGTCTTTCACTCTCGCCGGACGATTCCGACGATCTGGCGTAAGAACCTCTATCTCCTGTCGTCCCTTCGCGGACGCCGCTCACGCATGGCACCGCGTTCGACCTTGACCTCATTCATCGGATCGCTCGTCGTCCCGCGTGCGATCGATGCATTCGGATCGAGTATTTCGCCGCGATAGATCCATACCTTGATCCCGATGATGCCGAATGTCGTCAACGCCTCGGCGAAACCGTAATCAATATCGGCGCGAAGCGTGTGAAGCGGCAGGCGGCCCTGAAGATTCCATTCGGTTCGTGCGATCTCAGCACCGTTCAAGCGGCCAGCGATCATCA
This sequence comes from Chloracidobacterium sp., assembly GCA_015075585.1. NCBI lineage: Bacteria > Pseudomonadati > Acidobacteriota > Blastocatellia > Chloracidobacteriales > Chloracidobacteriaceae > Chloracidobacterium > Chloracidobacterium sp. The sequence continues at coordinate 1,349,247 of JABTUB010000001.1, read as the reverse complement.
CTTTCACTCCCTGAGCGCCGAAGCGGAGAGATTCTTCGATCGCTTTCTTCATCGCCCGGCGGAACATGATGCGTTTTTCGAGCTGCTGGGCGATCTTCTCGGCCTGAAGTTGTGCATTCAGTTCAGGATGACGGATCTCTTGTATCGAAATAAGCACCTCGCGGCCGGTCTTACGTGCATAATCCTCGCGAAGCTTTTCGATCTCGGCACCTTTGCGGCCGATAATGATGCCGGGACGCGACGTGTAGATGATGATCTTCAAGCGAGCCGCAGCACGTTCGATATCAATATGCGAAACGCCGCCGCCCGCAAATTTCTTCTTCAGCTCGCGCTTGAGCTTCAGATCTTCGGCAAGGAACTCTGCGAACTCGTGCTTGGCGAACCAATGCGAGTGCCAATCTTTGTTGTAACCGACCCTAAAGCCGTATGGATGAACTTTCTGTCCCATAAAATCTTATTTATCAGCTTCCTCGCTATCGCTCTGGTCAGTGGCTTCCTCTGTCGTTGTTTCGCCCCCCGAAACCTCCTCCGCGGCCGCTTCAACGATCTCCGGTGCTTCTGCCGCCTGATCGACGGTATTCTCTGCAACCGGCGTTTCTTCCACAGCCTCGACCACAACTTCCTCGACCGGCTTCACTTCCTCCGCCTTGGTCTTAGCCTCTTTCTTCGGAGCCGCAGCTTTTGCCTTCGGCTTGGCTTCGGCCTTCTTCGACTTCGCAGCCTCAGCCTTTAGTTCCTTCTCCGTTTTCGGCTTATCGTCGCTTGTGACCTCGATCGTTATATGGCAGTAGTGACGCTGTTCGCGATAAGCACGGCCCTGCGGTGCGGGACGCATTCGGCGACGGTTCTTTGTCGGACCCATATCAACGAAGCAGGTCTTTACCCAAAGATCATCCGGATCGATCGCGATATTCAACTGCTCCGCCTTGTAGGTGGCGTTCGCGATCGCCGAATTAAGGCACCTTGAAATGGGATCGGCTGCCCTCTTATCGGTAAAGCGCAGGATCGACAATGCGCGTGAAACATTTTCGCCGCGGATCAGGTCGATCACCAGCCGCGCTTTTCGCGGGCTGCCTTTCAGATATTTTGTTTTTGCAATGGCTTCCATATCATTTATCAGCGATATGTTGACGAAGGGCCTCAGCCTCCTCATCGATCACTTAGCACCCTTTACTTTCTCTTAGCCGCCTTCTCCGCTTTTGTACCCGGATGCCCTTTGAAGACGCGCGTCGGTGAAAACTCACCCAACTTATGGCCGACCATATTTTCCGTTACGAATACGGGCACATGACGCTTGCCGTTATGCACCCCGAATGTCAGCCCTACCATATCGGGCGTGATCGTCGAACGGCGCGACCATGTCTTTATCGCCGGCGGCTTTGATCCGCCATCTGCGATGCGTCGCAGCGTTTTCTGTACACTCAGATCGATGAACGGTCCTTTTTTCAATGAACGTGGCATATCTCTCTACTATTTCCTTCTTCGATCCTTGACGATCATGTTCTGCGTACGCTTATTGCGGCGTGTCTTATAACCGCGTGTCGGCTGGCCCCACGGCGTTACCGGATTGCGGCCGCCCGATGTTTTACCCTCGCCGCCGCCGTGCGGGTGATCAACAGGATTCATCGCCACACCGCGAACCTTCGGCCGCTTTCCGAGCCACCGGCTGCGTCCGGCCTTACCAAGCGAAACATTCTCATGCTCGGTGTTGCCTACCTGGCCGACGGTCGCCATGCACACGACAGGGATCTTCCGAACCTCGCCTGACGGCATACGAAGCTGTGCGTGGTCGCCCTCTTTCGCAACGATCTGAGCAAAACCGCCTGCGCTGCGAACCATTTGGCCGCCTTTTCCGGGACGAAGCTCAATATTGTGAACCTCGGTTCCTAGCGGGATATTCTTGATCGGCAACGCATTACCCGGCAGGATATCCGCATCCTCACCGCTCAAGACTATCGTGCCGACCTTCAGGCCCACCGGAGCGAGGATGTAACGCTTCTCTCCGTCAAGATAGGTGATAAGCGCAATATGAGCCGAGCGGTTCGGATCGTATTCGATCTGCGAGACCTTTCCAGGGATACCGGCTTTGTCACGCTTAAAATCGATCACGCGGTAGAAACGCTTGTGGCCGCCGCCGCGCCGCCGGATAGTGATACGTCCGTCGCTATTCCGGCCTGAAATTCTCTTCTTCGGTTCGAGCAGCGATTTCTCGGGTGCTGCTCCCGGCGTCAATTCGTCGCGTGTCAGATACGTCTGATAGCGGCGTGCCGGTGAAGTTGGCTTTAGTCTCTTGATTCCCATATCTCAATTCCGATCGCAGGCTGCTGCCCGCTCTCGCTTCAAACTAGATCGCTTCAGCGTAATCGACCATTGGCTCGCCCTTCTTGAGGGTCACATAAGCCTTTTTCCAATTCGGACGCCGCCCTTCGATACGGCCTCGACGCTTTAGCTTGCCGTCGTAATTAACGGTACGGACCGCGGCTACCTTTACATTAAAGATCTCTTCCACCGCACCTTTGATCGCCGTTTTTGTCGCCTTCTTGTCAACGCGAAAGGTCAATACCTGTCCGGTCTTGCGGCCGCTTTCCTCATCGGTCGAGTCCTCCTTCAGGATCAGACTCTTTTCAGTAATGACCGGTGATCTCAAAATATCCCAAGTCCCAAGTTTACTCATTGCCGTCAGCCTCCTCGCTTACTTCCGCTTCAGGTGCTTCCTCAACCGCGGTAACCGATGCCGGTTCGGCATCCTGTACCTTAGTTTCGGATCTCGGAGCCGCTTCTTTCTTTTTCTTCGGCTTTTCTTCAGCGGCAGGAGCATCGGCGGTCGCCACTTCGCGCTTCGGATCGAGGAGATCGATCAGCTCAGCGACCGCTGCCTTCGAGATCAGAAGCTTTTCGTGGTAAACGATGTCGTAAATATTCAGCCCAAAGCTATTCGTAACCTTCGTCTTCTGCACATTACGCGAAGAAAGGACCAAATTCTCATTATCGAGCGAATCGATGATCAGCGTCTTCACCTGCTTATTATCAACCGCGAGCTTTAACGCATTGATCGCACCGATGAATTCGCTGGTTTTCGGAGCTTTGAACGCAAAATCCTCAATAACGATAAGGTTCCCTTCGCGAAGCCGCTCTGACAATGCCGAACGCAGCGCACCGCGCCGCATTTTTTTCGGCATATTGTATGACCAATCACGCGGCTGCGGCCCGTGGACATTACCGCCGCCTTTCCACAAAGGCGAGCGAAGCGATGCTATACGAGCACGTCCGGTACCTTTCTGCTTCCAGAGCTTTCGTCCCGAACCTGACACGTTTCCGCGCGTCTTAGTGGCACTCGTGCCCTGACGGCCGTTGGCTTGGAAATTCATCACTGCCGAGTGGATAAGAGCCTCGTTAAGATCGACGCCGAATACGGCATCAGCGAGCTCAATATCACCGACCTCTTTATTCTTCAAATTGCGAACCTTTACGGTAGGCATAATTTCTCACTCCGTTCGATCGGCGGACATTCGCCGATCTGTATCAGCACCCTGCTTCCCTACGATTTCCTAACTACGACCAAGCTGCCGTTCGCACCGGGAACCGCTCCGCGAACCATGATCAGATCGTTCTCGGTATCGACCTTGGCGATCGTCAGGCCCCTGACGGTAACGCGCTCATCTCCCATGTGGCCACTCGATTTCGTTCCCTTGATGACCCGCGACGGATATGCCGACTGCCCGATCGAACCCGGACGGCGTACGTTCATCGAACCGTGCGACTCAGGGCCGCGCGCGAACTTATGCCGCTTGACCGTTCCCGCAAAACCGCGTCCTTTTGACCGCCCGACGACCTCGATACGGTCGCCATCGGCGAAGATATCAGCCTTGATCTGATCACCGACAACGGCTTCCGGTTCACTACCAAGGCGGATCTCCTTGAGCACACGTGTCGGAGGAGTGCCGCCGCCGGTCTTTTCAAAATGCCCGCGAAGCGGTTTCGAGACATTTTTGAGACGGATCGGCTTATCCTCGACCAGCCCGAGCTGCACGGCATTGTAGCCGTCGCGGCCCGCCGCACTCTTCGTTTGGATCACAACGCAAGGCCCTGCTTTGATGACCGTTACAGGCGTAACCGTGCCATCCTCCGCAAACAACTGCGTCATACCCATTTTTCTGCCAATGATCCCAGTAATCATATCCTTAATTCCAGCAGCCCTCGGCCTGTAAGGGCCGGAGCCGATGCCGCATTCCTGCGTGCAAACGAATGGCGGGCCGCCCGGCGGACGCCGCTGTTAATTCTTTCCGAACGCTTTGATCTCGACATCCACACCGGCCGGAAGGTCAAGCTTCATCAAAGCATCTACCGTCTCCGCGGTCGGATCGAGAATATCCATCAAACGCTTGTGCGTACGGATCTCGAACTGCTCACGCGATTTCTTATCAACGTGCGGCGAACGAAGCACCGTCCACTTGTTCTTCACCGTCGGAAGAGGGATCGGGCCCGCTATCCTTGCTCCGGTGCGTTTTGCAGTATTTACGATCTCCGCCGTGGACTGATCCAAAACGCGGTGATCATAAGCCTTTAATTTGATGCGGATCTTTTCGTTCAACATAATTCTTCAGCTTTTGGTCATGAGTGACGCCCTGTTTTTGGTGCGTCACTCACAACTCATCACCATCAACTACTCGACGATCTCCGAAACGGTTCCCGCTCCGACCGTGCGGCCGCCTTCGCGGATCGCGAAGCGAAGCCCCTTCTCCATTGCGATCGGGGCGATCAGCTCGATCTCCATCTGGATGTTGTCGCCGGGCATCACCATCTCGACACCGGCGGGCAAGTGTGCAACTCCGGTAACGTCCGTTGTCCGAAAATAGAACTGCGGACGATAGCCTGTAAAGAACGGCGTGTGACGCCCGCCCTCTTCCTTTGTCAGCACATACGCCTCGGCCTTGAACTTCGTATGCGGCGTGATCGTGCCCGGCTTGGCTATAACCTGTCCGCGCTCGATCTCCTTTCGGTCAACACCGCGCAGAAGAAGCCCTACGTTGTCGCCTGCCATTCCCGAATCAAGAAGCTTCTTGAACATCTCGACGCCGGTAACAACGCTGTTCCGCGTCTCCTTGATACCTACGATCTCGACAGGCTCGTTGACATTGATCTGACCGCGCTCGATCCTTCCCGTCGCCACGGTTCCGCGGCCCTGGATCGTAAAGATATCTTCCACAGGCATAAGGAACGGCTTGTCCGTCTCGCGCGTCGGGGTCGGAATATAATCATCCACCGCCTGCATCAACTCGTCGATCTTCGGCTCCCATGCTGCATCGCCTTCAAGTGCTTTCAACGCACTGCCCTGCACAACAGGAATGTCATCGCCCGGAAACTCATAGCTCGACAAAAGCTCTCTGATCTCCATCTCCACAAGCTCAAGCAGCTCCGCGTCATCGACCATATCCACCTTGTTCATGAATACGACCATCGCAGGCACACCTACCTGACGTGCAAGCAGGATGTGCTCGCGTGTCTGCGGCATAGGCCCGTCCGTCGCCGCCACCACAAGGATCGCTCCGTCCATCTGTGCCGCTCCCGTGATCATATTCTTCACGTAGTCAGCGTGCCCCGGACAGTCAACGTGTGCGTAATGCCTGTTCGCAGTCTCATACTCAACGTGCGATGTCGCGATCGTGATACCTCTCGCCTTCTCCTCAGGTGCGTTGTCGATCGAATCGAACGACCGAAACGCCATCTTCGGATTGTGCTTCGACATCACCTTTGTGATCGCTGCCGTCAATGTCGTCTTCCCGTGGTCAACGTGCCCGATCGTCCCGATGTTCACGTGCGGCTTTGACCGATCAAATTTCTCTTTGCTCATCTCTTACTCTCTCCTGATCCCAGACTTGAGACCTCAAAATCTAAATAAATATCCTAGCTGCTCGCTCCCTTCACCTTTGCAATGATCTCTTCAGCGACGTTACGCGGAGCTTCTGCATAGCGTTCAAAGTGCATCGACGACGTCGCCCGCCCCTGCGTTGCCGAGCGAAGATCCGTCGTATAACCAAACATCTCTGAAAGCGGGACGAAGGCCGTTACGACCGAAACATTGCCCGGACGCGGCTCCATCTTCTCGATCTGACCGCGCCGGCGGTTAAGATCGCCGTTGACCGAGCCCATATATTCTTCTGGCGTAACAACCTCGACCTTCATTATCGGCTCCAGGAGCACGGGCTTTGCCTTTTTGACCGCGTCTTGGAACGCAAGGCTGCCCGCGATGTGGAACGATCGTTCGTCCGAGTCAACTTCGTGATAGGAGCCGAAGACAAGCTTTGCCCTAACATCAACGATCTCGTATCCGGCGAGAAATCCGCGCCGCATCGCGTCCTGTATCCCTTCAGAAACAGGCTTGATGAACTGTCGCGGAATAGCGCCGCCGGTGATCTTATCTTCAAAGACAAACCCCTCGCCCGGTGCAGGCTCGATCTCAAGCTCAACGTGGCCGAACTGGCCGCGGCCGCCCGACTGCTTCTTGAACACCTCTTTACCGGGCGCCGGGACCGTGATCGTCTCGCGATACGCAACCTGCGGCTTACCGACATTCGCCTCGACACCGAACTCACGCTTCATACGATCGACAATGATCTCAAGGTGAAGTTCGCCCATGCCGGCGATGATGGTCTGACCCGTCTCGTGGTCGGTCGAAACCTGAAATGAAGGGTCTTCCTGAGCAAGGCGATTTAGAGCGACGCCCATCTTATCCTGATCGGCCCGCGTTTTCGGCTCGACCGCGACACGCACGACCGGATCGGGGAATTCCATCGATTCGAGAATGATCTTATCCTTCTCGTCCGAAATGGTGTCACCCGTCGTTACGTTCTTCATACCGCCGATCGCAACGATCTCACCCGCACTCGCCTGCTCGACATCCTCACGCTTATTCGCGTGCATCATCATAAGGCGGCCGACACGCTCCTTGGAGTTCTTGATCGTGTTATAAACGTACGAACCCGAACTGACCGTTCCCGAATAGATACGCACAAAGGCGAGCTGGCCTAAGTGCTTATCTGCCATAAGCTTAAAGACGAGGCCCGAAAACGGGGCCTTTGCATCTGCCGCACGGGTCAAGGCCTCGTCCGTCTTCGGATCAGTGCCTTCGATCGCAGGGATATCAAGCGGGCTCGGCAGGAAATCGACCACCGCATCGAGCAGTGTCTGAACGCCCTTGTTCTTGAATGCTGAGCCGCAGACGACCGGAACGATCTTAAGATCGATCGTGCCCCTGCGGAGAGCCTTGCGGATCTCGTCGGACGTGATCTCCTCGCCTTCGAGGTACTTCATCATCAGATCATCGTCCAGGCTCGAAACCTGTTCCACAAGCTTGTCATGCCATTCTTTGGCCTGATCGAGCAGCTCGGCAGGTATGTCAACGACCTCGTATTGAGCTCCTTTCGTCTCGTCCTTCCACAGAAGGCCTTTCATCTCGATCAGATCGACGACGCCGCGAAGATGTTCTTCGACGCCGATAGGCAGCTGAAGAGCCACCGCATTGGCACCGAGCCGATCAAGGATGGACTGAAAGCTCCGCTCGAAGGATGCTCCCGCACGATCGAGCTTATTGATAAAGCAAATGCGCGGGACGCCGTATTTATCGGCCTGACGCCAAACCGTTTCCGACTGAGGCTCAACGCCCGCGACGCCGTCAAAGACAGCGACCGCACCATCGAGAACGCGAAGTGAACGCTCGACCTCCATCGTAAAATCGACGTGGCCGGGCGTATCGATGATATTAATGCGGTGTTCGACACCGTTGCGGGTCCAAAAACACGTCGTCGCAGCCGAGGTAATAGTGATGCCGCGTTCCTGCTCCTGCTCCATCCAGTCCATGGTCGCAGTGCCTTCATGCGTCTCACCGATCTTGTGAGAAACACCTGTGTAGAAAAGAACGCGCTCGGTGGTCGTCGTCTTTCCCGCATCAATGTGGGCCATGATGCCGATGTTCCTGAATTTGTCTAATGTGATATTTGCCATAGCAAATTTCCGCTCACCGGCTGACGAAACCCCTCAACAAAGAGGGCCGGCCGTGAGCGGCCAACTAAAATCTATAGTGGGCAAAGGCCTTATTCGCCTCCGCCATTCTGTGCACATCCTCTTTCTTCTTAAGAGCACCGCCGCGGCCGGATTGAGTATCGAGCAGTTCGCCGACGAGCCTGTCTTCCATCGTTTTCTCGCTGCGGTTGCGGGCATTCGAGATGATCCAGCGGATCGCAAGCGTGTTGCGTCTGTCACGCGAGACCTCGAGCGGCACTTGATATGTCGCACCGCCGATACGGCGTGATTTGACCTCAAGAGCGGGGGCAACGGCGTCGAGAGCCTTCTTAAAGACCTTTATCGCTTCTTCGCCCGTCTTTTCGCCGATCTTTTCCATCGCCCTGTAAAAGATCTGTTCTGCAACGGTTTTCTTGCCCTGCCACATCAGGCCGTTAATGAACTTTGTTACCGCGATGCTGTTATAGATCGGGTCGGGCAGAACTTCCCTCTTTCCTGCAACTCTACGTCTTGGCATAACTTACTTTGCTCCCTTGGGCCGTTTTGCTCCGTACTTGGAACGTGCCTGATTACGATTCGCAACGCCCGATGCGTCAAGCGTACCGCGCACAACGTGATAACGAACGCCCGGCAGGTCCTTGACACGGCCGCCGCGGATCAGCACGATCGAGTGCTCCTGCAGATTGTGGCCGATGCCCGGAATATAGGTCGTAACTTCGATCTGATTGGTCAGGCGGACACGTGCGACCTTGCGAAGCGCCGAGTTCGGCTTCTTCGGCGTCGATGTATAAACACGCGTACAGACACCTCGCTTTTGCGGGTTTGCCTGCAGTGCGGGGCTTGCGGTCTTGTATTGGACGGCCTTGCGTCCTTTACGAACTAATTGATTGATTGTCGGCATAAGCTCAAATCAGCCTTTGTATATCGCTCAAAGGCAAAACTAACGTCTTACCTGACTCTTGCACGGAACCTGTCCGGCAGTTAGCTCAAGCAGCTCTCGCTGATCAAGGTTTAATTAATTGTTCCAAATACTGAGCGTTGTCACTTTGCTGTGGCGTGGCACTTGCGGGAAGCCGCGATCAGTGCGGCATTTACCAATTTAGCCCGCAACCGGAGATGGCCGCGTTTTACGCTACAATCCTTGCTTCAACTCTCAAATATCCGTCCATCATACGATGGACACACCAGACCCAAAGTCCGAAACTTTAGATGATATGAATTTCCTAAGATCGTGTCAAGGCAAGACGGAAGTTATTTCGCCGCTGTTCGAGCGAGGTACGGCGGCCTATGGCCGATGGGGGATCACGATCTCCTTCTTCGCCCTGACGGCGGCATCAGGGACATTCACCTTGACCTGGATCTTCCGCTTATCCGGCCCGGTCGAGGGGTCCGCGTAATAGCTCAACGTGTAATGGCGTCGCAATTCGAGCGTAATGAGCTTGAACACTTCGGCAAGATCGTCTATCTTATCGATCTCAAAGCTGTTACCGCCGGTTTTCGCCGCAAGAGCATCCATGTAACCCTTGACCCGTTTTATCTGATCGGCCAGTTCACCGCCTTTGAGTTTTCCGTCGCCGGTCGCCTCGATATCCCACCATGGCATAATGTCTTCAACGCCTTTCTGGTCCAGGACCGCATAGCCGCTCCGCGCGATTTGGTCTTGCACACCGCGTGCAGCTGCCCACTCAGGCTTAATAGAAACATCACCGAAACGGACCGTGTAAATAAGAGCATCCTGCTCCTCGGCCGTGCGAATACTATCGGCGGCGGAGACCTTGTGGCTATCGCTGAGCGCATCGCTAAACAAAACTATCGCCTTGCGGCCCTTTGTGTTCATCAGCGTTTTGATCGATTCATCTACGGCATCATAAACGTATGTTGCCCTGCTATCGAGCGGCCGGATCTTAAGCACCAGATTCTTTGCTAGAAGATCAGCGATTTTCTTGTTCTTAAGCAAGACTGTCTGTCCGTCGGCAAAGATGCTCAGATAAATGTGATCGTCCGGTCTAAGCGTATTCAAAAAGACGCCTGTTGCCTGAGCAAGTTGGCTCATGTATGACACCATCGACCCGCTGGTATCGAGCATTAGGTAAACCGTGATCGGCTCGTCAACCGGTGAGAAACCGTCGATCGCTTGGACTTTCCCATCCTCAATGATCTGAAAATTGTCTTTCGTGAGCCCTGGAACATACCTTCCATCGCGACTGGTAACGATTACGGGAACTTGAACAAGGTTTGTTTCGACTCGGATAACATCCTGTGAACGAACGTACGTTGCAAATAAGAGCACCCCAAATAGCCACGTTATGAAAATTCGCAATGGCAGGTTAACTTTCATGACAGTTACCATTTGATCGTTAGCGAATTCGCGTCTACGCCCTAGTCCGCACGCCGATATACGACTTCTTTTCGGGACCGAACAGCGGCATTTGGAACGTTCACCTTAACCGATATCGTTCTTCTCTCGCCGTCTTTTGGGACGTCGATCGGCGTATAGCCGAGTCTGTAAGTTGTGCCAAGTTCTTCCGCAATGGAACGGAAAGTCTCCTTAAGGTCGTCGACGGTAACTATCTTGTAGGCTCGGCCGCCGGTTCGCTCGGCCAAGCCATTCATATAAAGGCTTACACGCTTCTTCACTTTCTCGATCGCTTTTTCGCCGATGCCTCCCGGCGGACTCTCGTAATGCGTTCCAAACTGATCGATAAAGACATTGAAAAACTCCGGATCGGAATGAGAATACTCACCGAATCGGAGCGTGTAGATCACAGCTTCCTGCTCCTCGGCATCTCGCAGATTGCTCTTTGCCGATGCATGACGTCCGTACATTTCACCGTCGGAAAACAGGATCAGCGCCTTTTTCCCCTGAATGGCTTTGAGGTACCCCAATCCCTTTTCCACGGCGTCGAATGTAGTTGTGAACAGACGGTCTTTGTCGGACCCGACAACATCAACAAATTTCGTAAAATCCTGACGCTTTGTTGGTTCGAGGAGCATATGGATCTTTGCGTCATCCTCAAAATTAGCGGCAGCGATGGTATCTTCGGGGCGCAGTCGGGATGTAAAAGAATTTGCCGCATTGACAACAGCAGGTAGGTAGTCGCGCATCGAGCGGCTTGTATCAAACAAGAAAAGGACGGTGAACGGCGTATCGACCCGCTCACAAAATTCGACGTGCTGTTCTGTACCGTTCTCGAAGACCTTAAAATCGTCCTTATCGAGGCCCGCAATGTATCGCCCATCGCGGTCATTCACGCTCAAAGACACCACCGTAAGGTCTGTGCGTACCTTAACAACATCATCCTGCGCACTGCATATAGGTGCGATGACGGCTACAAGAAAAAGAATGATTGTATGCCGAAGAAAGACCATCACATTCCGATCCGTTGGGAAATCTGCCAAAAAAACAGGATTGATCGCTGCAGATCGCCGACCTATTGATAGACGACCTCCTTCCTTGAGCGAACAACGGCTCCCGGTACATCCACTTTTACCGCGATCTTCCGTCTTTCACCTTTTCGTCCCGTATCCGAAGGATAATAACCTAAACTATATTCTTGCCTAAGTTCCATCCCGATCTCGCGAAAAAAGTCTTCGATCTCCTCACCGCTTTCAGCTGAGAACGACCGGCCGCCAGTCGTCTCAGCTAGATCACGTAGATACTGCAATGCGTCAGCTGACTCCTTAAGCCGTTTGTCAAAACGCTTCTCAGATTCGCCTTGGAGCCGAGACTTGGGCATCGTATCAAAACTGATCGTAAAGATAATCGCAGTAGTTTCCTGAGCATCTCGGAGATTCTCCTTCTTATTCGACTCAAAATTAACCCCGAGACCGTCGGAGAATAACACGATCGCGGTACGACGCCCTGATCTCTTGGCCTTTTTGAGTGCTTGATCAACCGCGTCATAAACCATAGTATCAGCGGGCAATCCGTCCATCCGTAGCTTAATATGCTTGTTTGCGAGCCGGGATGTCTTTCCAAGTTTTGACAACTCCCACATATGGTCGGAGAAAGCATACGCTCCGATAAGATCATCCGGCCGAAGAGAGGCAACCAATTCGTTGGCGCCATTAGTGACCCGATCTAATACTCGTGACATCGATCCGCTTATGTCTAGGACCAGGAATACAGTTATGGGGCGCTCGACTGCCTCAAAATACGCAATAGGCTGCTCGATGCCGTTCTCGAAAATTGAAAAGTCTTTCTGTTGTAGATCTCCGACGTACGCACCATTGCGATCTAAAACGGTAACCGACACGCTGACAAGCAAAGTGTCAACCTTTATCGGCTCGTCTTGCGCCGTCACATGGACCCCGCAAACAAGCGACAGCAAAGCTGCCAATAAGAGCCGCGTCTCCGGGCGGTCACGACCGGCGAGGATTTCGAGTTTCTTTTGAAAAGTGGACATCGGTGAGGCGTCCTTGTTCTATATCGTTATTCCCCTACGCTACGCCCGCCGGTAGAAATAGTCAATAGAAAATTTTTGTGTCTGCCGGCACGAACACAAGCGGAAATGGCCGCCGCTGTTATAAATAACAGCGATGGCCAATGAACCGGCAGCCGATGTGTGAGCGAGAAAACTGCAACGTGCCGCGCACCGTTCGCGCGGCCGCTCTGCTAGTTTTCTTTATCCTTTTCCTCTGCCTTGAATTTTTCGAGCTGCTGCTTCAGGTCGCGACAGGTCTTTGCAAGATCGGCGGCTCCGTTGGTGTTGTCTTTCTTGCTGTCTTCGACAGCTTGGCGGATGGTTTCGCGGATCTTGTTAAAGAAAGTGGCTTTGAAAGCCTTTGTAACGAAATTGTCGTCCGGGCTGTTCGTTTCGGCCGTCAACATATCCATTACCTCGTCGCACTCGGGCACGCCTATCCGCTCATCACCGAGCGGCCGGTTGTCTGACGTCGTCTTGCCGTCGGATGATCGTTTCTCCGACTGCGGACCTACGCCTTTGTCAGCAAGCGGATTTATCCAACTGCAGCCCAATACCACGAGCGACATAGCCGCAAGAACAATGAACAGCGCAGTAATATTCTTCATTTTTATGGTCTATCGACACTCCTTTTCTTTATATTGACGCGCAACTCCTAGAGTTTTTGCAGTTTAGCGTATTTCTCGATCAACTTCTTCTGGCCGTAACCCGGAAAGCTTATCGTGAGTTTTGCCATTTCGCCATTTCCCTCACGCCTGAGCACAAGCCCGCGACCGTACTTTTCGTGCTGGACATGGCTGCCCGGAACGATGCCGTCAGAACCCGAACGAGCACCCGAACCCGCTGAGCGCAAGTTGTCCAACGGTGTGCGGGCCTTTGGCGGCTCCGTCGTTTTAGCCGGTATCGAACGCTCTTTGAAAAATTCCGCTATCGCATCGGCATTATTATAGGTCTTGCCCGTATAGGGCTTCTTTGGCTTCGGATCCGCAGCTGTCGAAATGCCGGCAGCGGCAGCCGTCGCACTCCGTGCGTATTTCAGCCATGACGAGCCTGCCGAGAGATCTTCGATCAGCTCATGCGGCAGTTCATTCAGGAATTGCGACGGCTCGGACGTAAGGTCTTGGCCGTATGTCCGGCGCCGCATCGCATGCGTGATGTAAAGCAGCTTCTCGGCACGGGTTATCGCAACGTAAGCCAGGCGTCGCTCTTCTTCAAGCTCTTTTCTATCGTCAAATGAACGCGAATGCGGAAAAATGCCGTCCTCGAGGCCGACCAGAAACACGATCGGAAACTCAAGTCCTTTCGCCGAATGGACGGTCATCAGCGTTACCGCAGCCTCTGAGTCATATCGGTCAGTGTCGGACGTAAGCGCCGCATGGTCGATAAAATCGCGAAGTCCGTTCTCAGCCTGTCGGTCATAGTCAACCGCCGCGTTGACCAATTCTTCCAGGTTCTCAAGCCGCGACGCCGCCTCATCGCCGCCCTCTGCCCGCAGAGTGTCGGCGTAGCCCGTATCTTCGATCGCGGCAACGACAATGTCCGAAACCGGCCGTTCGAGCGATACGGCATTTTCCGCTTTGCTTATCAGTGATTCGAGCGTTCGCCGAAAGGCCCGCAATGCCTCTTTCGCCCTCGGTGTGAGCCGCACTTCGGAAACGATCGTATCGTCCGCGATGTCAATGATCGTATTCCAAAGCGAGGTGCCGGCAGTGTTCGCTTGTCGCTGCAATTCATCCAAACTCGTCTTTCCGATGCCCCGCGGCGGTGTATTGATGACGCGCAGCAGAGCGATATCGTCGCTCGGGTTCATCGCAAGTTTGAGATACGCAATTATGTCCTTTACCTCGGCACGCTCGTAGAATGAGAAGCCGCCGACTATGTTGTAAGGTATCCTGAGCCGCCGCAAGGCTTCTTCGAAAAGCCGCGACTGCGCATTGGTGCGATAGAGCACAGCGATCCGCTCGCTCGGATCACGGCGGAAGTGCTCCTCGATCCTGCCGGCGACGAACCTCGCCTCAGCATCGCCGTCGTATGCCTGACAGTAGAACACGCGTTCACCGCTCGGGTTCGATGTCCAGAGTTTTTTCTTCTTCTGATCGATGTTGTTCTTGATGATCGCATCCGCGGCATCGAGTATCGTCTGCGTCGAACGGTAATTCTGCTCAAGCATTATCAGCTTGGCGGTCGGATAGTGCTGTTCGAAGTCAAGAATGTTCCGAATATCTGCCTGCCGAAACCCGTAGATGCTCTGGGCATCATCGCCGACAACGCATATATTCTCCTGCTTCTCGGTAAGCGATCTTATAAGCGAGAGCTGCAGCGTATTAGTATCTTGAAATTCGTCAACGAGGATGTACTTGTAGCGGTCGTTATATTTTTCGCGTGTATCCGGCGAGCGTTCAAGCAGTTTGACGGTCTTTATCAGGAGGTCGTCGAAATCAAGAGCGTTCGCCTTATGCAGGCGTTCGTCATACATCCTAAATGCCTTAGCGATAGAGGCCTTCTTGTCATCGCCGTACTCGATCTTCGCTGCGTATTGCTCCGCATCCTCACCACGGTTCTTTGCCGCGCTGATGATATTGCGAACGCTGCGCGGCTGAAGCTTTTTCTCGTCAAGACCAAGATCTCGTATGCACGCGCGGATCACCTTGGTCGAGTCGTCCGCGTCGTAGATGGTGAAGTTTCGGGTGTAGCCTTCTTCGAGTTTCTCGATATCCTGTCGAAGTATCCGCACGCAAAAACTGTGAAAGGTCGAGATCAGCGGTGCGGACTGCAGCCTTTCGCCTTTCAAAAGGCTTTCGACACGTGCCCGCATCTCGCCCGCCGCCTTATTTGTGAACGTTACCGCAAGGATATTGTGAGGAGCAACTCCTTTCTCCGCAATTAGATACGCGATACGTACCGTGATGACACGCGTTTTGCCGGAACCGGCACCGGCGATTATCAACAGCGGGCCATCGGTTTGCTTGACAGCTTCGGCCTGTTGTTCATTCAGACTCGAAAGTAGATCCATTTGAAAGCTTGCGGCCTATTTAATAAGTGCCTGTATTTGCTTGAATTTATCGTGCTTTGCGTCCCGCATAAGCTCAAAAAGCGCCATCTCGACCGATGAGGCAATTACCCCCGAGGCCTGCATCTTTGCAATGCCGGCCTTACGGTTCTGCTTCGAACGTGAGCCGACGGCATCTAGCAGCAGGTGAACTTGAATTCCGCGATCCAAAAGGTCGTGCGCGGTTTGTTCAACGCAAACATGTGTCTCAACCCCGCAGAGAACGGCTTGTTTAACGCCGTAACCGCGCAGGGCTTCGACAAAACCATCCGCTCCGCATGAGCTGAACACCGTCTTTTCAAAGACGCGGCACGATGCATCACACACCTCGGATATTTCCGTTGCGGTCGCTCCGAGGCCTTTCGGATACTGTTCGGTAACGATCACCGGCAGGTCAAGCAGCCTGAATCCTTGCACTGCGACCGCAGCCCGGCGCGCTATCCGTTCAAAGTGCGGCACCGCTGAGCGAAATGCCTCTTGGAGATCAACTACGATCAGCGCGGATTTGTAAGGATCAAGGATGTTTGCGTGCGGCATTATTGATCGTCGTTCGCGGTTTGTTTCACGGCGTTTTCGGCCCTTTTCTTTGCAAGACGTTCTTCTTTTTCCCGCATTTCCCTCTTGTACGTCTTAACGAAATAATAAACGGCAACGACGCACATTATAAGAATGAGCACCATCATTGCCGCAATAAAAATAGCTTCTGAACGGCCGATCCCGGGCATGCTTTGAGTTTATAGACAATGCGGCTCGCATTCAAGCCGAATGGCAAAAGCGTGTGATCCGGCTATTAACGGCGGGCTACTGCTCACACGACAGCAACTCGCGATAGTGGTCGGGAAGGCGTTTAATGACCTTATTCCTGTCCGTAACCAGATGATTCGTCTCGCCTTCCGCGAGGATCGCACCGTCGCCGGCACGATATACCTGATAAAGGAATCGCACGCTACGGCTGCGCACCTCGCTTACACGAACGCGAATCGTCAACAGATCTTCGTAAAACGCGGGCGACTTATATCGAACGTATGCTTCGGCTACCACGAGGAGCGCGTCGTCAGACTCCTCCATCTCTTTATAGGAAAATCCGCGAGCGCGGCAGAGGTCGCTTCGGCCGGCCTCGAACCATATAAGATAATTCGAGTGATGAGCGATGCCCATCTGATCCGTTTCGGCATAACGAACCCGGATTTCGGTCTCATGCCAGCCGTTCATAAGAAAAATGGCTGGGAGACAGGGATTCGAACCCCGATAGGCAGATCCAGAGACTGCAGTCCTACCATTAGACGATCTCCCAGCGTCCTTAATAATTTACGAAGCCCGTGTAAAAGTGTCAAACGCATATACGTCAAAGGCTGCGCGTAGGCTTCCGATATGCGATCCGTACGATGCTATGGCTCTCATTCGTCGTAATGAACCGCCGTATATGCCGCAATTCGATCACTTTTGCTAGAATTGAATGCTTGCTATGACCCAAGAGAAAGACATTGTGAATAACCGGCTCGCCTATCACGAGTATCATATCCTCGATAAATTCGAGGCCGGAGCCGTCCTTTTGGGTACCGAAGTGAAAAGCATCATGGCCGGCCGCATCCAGCTGAAGGAGTCGTTCGTACAGATAAAGAACGGTGAGGTATGGCTTATCGGTGCCCATATTTCGCATTATTCACACGGGAACATCAATAATCACGACCCTTTGCGCGAACGAAAATTGCTGCTGCATCGCCGTGAGATCGCAAAGCTGCAGAAAGAGACCACCATCAAAGGTATGACTCTTGTCATAACGAGGATCTACTGGAAGAGCGGCCGTATCAAATTCGAGATCGGCGTCGCTAAAGGTAAGAAACTATACGACAAACGTGAGACAGAAATGCGGCGCACCATCGAAAAAGAGACCCGAAGTGAGTTGAAACGAGTCGCAAGATAAGTTATAGGTAGATAAGCTTTTTTTGATTCAGTTAGTACGATTTAGGGGAATTTAATGAAACTTCAAGCAATAACTTCCAAATTTACCGAGGCAAATGTCGAAGCACTTGCCGTACCTGTTTTCAAGGCTGAAAAAGCCTCTTCCGCAACTCTAAAGGAGTTCGACAAACTCACCGGCGGCCTCGTGGCCGATATATTTAAGAACGAGGAATTCAAAGGTGATGCCGGCTCAACAGCCCTTATACGCTTTACTCCTAAGGGAGCGGTCAAGGCGTCGCGGCTCCTGCTGGTAGGCGTCGGCAACGAGAGCGACTTCGAAGCATCATCCGTATTCACAACCGCCGGGACCGCAACACGCTTCCTTCGCACCCGCAATGTAAAGAGCTTTGCACTGCTGTCGCGATCCAAAGGCACAGCATCCTCGATAGCTCAAAACGCCGTCTCGGGCTTTATCACAAGTCAGTTCGAGCTTGATAAATACAAGACAAAAGATAAGAACAAGAAGTCAGTTGATTCGTTTACGATATGTGTTGACGGTGCAAAACTTGCCGATGTTAAAGCAGGCATCACGCGCGGCGAAGCTATCGGCAGTTCGATGAACTTCACACGTGAACTCGCGAATGAACCGCCGAACATACTTTTTCCGATCGAAATGGCAAAGCGGGCGCAGGCAATGGCAAAAGAGGTCGGCCTCAAATGCGAGATCCTGGACGAAGCACGAATGACGAAAATGGGTATGGGCTCACTGATGAGCGTCTCAAAAGGCTCGTCGCAACCTGCACAGATGATCGTGCTCCGTTACACTCCGGCAAAGAATACCGCCAAGAACGGCGAACTTCTCGCATTGGTCGGTAAGGGCATCACATTCGACACCGGCGGCATTTCTCTCAAGCCGGGCGACGGAATGGACGCGATGAAATACGACATGTCGGGCGGTGCGACCGTTCTCGGCACCATGCGCGCGATCGCTTTGCTGAAGCCCGGCAGGCCCGTGATCGGAGTCGTCGCCGCTGTCGAGAATATGCCTGACGGCGGTGCGTCAAGGCCAAGCGACGTCGTTACGGCGATGAACGGCAAGACAATCGAGATCCTCAATACCGACGCCGAAGGCCGCCTCGTCCTGGCCGATGCCGTCGCTTATGCTGAGAAGCAGGGAGCCACGCATATCGTTGATATGGCGACACTTACCGGAGCGGTGATCATCGCTCTCGGCGATCTGAATACGGGTATCATGGGCAACGATCAAGGCCTTATGGATCGGATCATCGAAATGGGCAAGGCTAATGGCGAGGGCTTCTGGCAGCTACCCGTCAGCAGCGAATACAGTAAAATGATCCGCTCGGACATCGCCGATGTGAAGAACATCGGCCCGCGCGGCAAAGCTGGCACGATAATGGGCGCGGTATTCATTCAGGAATTTATTGACAAGGCAAAGTGGGCACATCTCGATATCGCCGGGACCGCTTGGAATGACAACGGCAAGTCACATATGTCGAAGGGGCCTACGGGCGTTGCAGTCCGAACACTCCTTGACCTTGTCGAGAACTCGCTCTGAAACGCGGTGTATTTTTTCGACGAGAGGCTGTCTGAAAGGGCAGCCTTTTCCTGTTGCACGTCCCAAAAACGGAGTTTCGAAATCGGATTTGATTTTAGGTAAAAGTTCCGTCGGCCTTCTCGCAAAAATCCTCGTCTAAAGCACGTAACAAAACGATCGCTCAAGAGCGTAAATTATTCTTGCACTTTTCCGAATAATTAGATATGTTCTAAATTGTAAAACATTCTTAAACGACCGTTCTTGACAACTTTTCGATCGACAGATGGCGCTGAATATCTGTCATTAACTTTCGGAGGAAAATAATGCTTTGCAGATCCGCACGATATTTGTATTTGTTGGCTGTCGTGTCCTTCTTACTTGCTCCGTCAACATTTCTCAATGGTCAGGATGACCCGAACCCTAATTCCCCGACGCCCGTTCTGCTGGGCGAAAAAGATCCACTTCGGGCAAGAGCTCTCCCGGACGACGGATCCGGCCGCGTATCAGCGAGGATCACGGAGGCCCGGGCGTTTGCTCCGGGTTCGCGTGTCATCCTATTTGTTAAGGACCTTGCGATGATGAGGGGCGAAGGAGCGAATGCACTGCGTCTGTACGCGACAGACGCACAAAGCCGTCTATACCGGTTCCCGGTCGTTGACCTTCAACGCGTCGGCGATTCAAAAGGTGTTTGGGCGGTCACGGTCGAACTTCAAGATGAACTTGGCTTTTGGGCAGGCCCGGATCCGACCGGAGATATTGCGGTTTATTTGACATGGCGCGGCCTCGCAAGTAACTCTCTGAAGCTTGGCTTTGGGAAGGTAGGCGGCGGCATAAGCGATGTCCCTGAGATCGCTGAAACGCTTTCAGCGACGCCGCCTACTGCCGCCGGAAATGCCGGCGATCCCCAGAATTATGTGGGCTATCGCTGGTCGAGCGACCGTAGAAGGTTTCTCGAACAGGCGACCTTTGGCCCGACCGAAGCTTTAGACAGCCGTGTGCGTCGGATCGGTCTTAGGATATGGCTCGCCGAACAATTCGCTGCGCAAACATCAACGATGCCCTTAGACCCGCTAAAACCGTCCAACGCTCCGGCAGATTGTGATGGCCAGAACGGTGATGATTCGCCGGCAACATGTTACCGCGACACGTACTCGATGTATCGGCCGCAAACTTGGTTCATGCATGAGGCATATTACGGCGACGCGCAGCTTCGGCTTCGAGTTGCGTGGGCCCTTTCACAAATCTGGGTAGCATCCGGAAATAAGATCCGGCAGGGCCGCCACATGGTCGAATTGTTCAAGATACTGAACAACGGTGCATTTGGTAATTACAGGGATCTGATGAAGCGGATCACACTGAACCCGGCGATGGGCAACTATCTGGACATGGCAACCAGCACTCGAACCAATCCGAACGAGAACTACGCGCGGGAGTTGATGCAGTTATTTACGGTCGGGCTGTTCGTGCTAAAGCCCGACGGGACACTCCAACTCGACGACCAAGGCAACCCTATCCCGACCTACGATCAGACAGGCGTTACCAATATGGCTAAGGTCTTCACCGGCTGGTCATATTGCAATGTTGCGGCAAATTGCCCGAACTTCACCACAGGGACAACCAACTATATTGACCCGCTCCTGCTGAATTCCGGAGTGATGACCGTCGGCGGCAACCGACATGACCTTACAGCCAAAACACTGACTCTCAACACTTGGCCGGCAACCGCTCCGTTAACCATTGCCGCATGCTCGAACTGCACGAGCCTCGCAAATATTGCGACGTACGCCAATACCTCGTTGGATCAAGCGCTGGATTACATCTATAGCCATCAGAATGTCGGGCCTTTTGTCAGCAAGACACTCATCCAGCACTTGGTAACAAGCGACCCGACACCAAGCTATGTCGGCCGGATCACGGCCGTTTTTGACGCTAACCGCTCGAATCCGGATCAGCTGCGTGAAGTGGTCAAGGCGATCCTTCTTGATCCCGAAGCACGCGGTGATATCAAGACCGATCCAATGTTCGGCAAACTTCGCGAGCCGGTGCAATTTGCAACGAATGTTCTGCGAACACTCAATGTCCAGGGCGCCGTGGCGGGTACGCAAAGCGATGGTTCATTTGGTGTGGTCGGCGCCGGACGAACGAACGGGCAGGTCTCGGAATTTCTCGGGATGAGCCAAATGCCCTTCCTTTCGCCCTCAGTGTTCAATTTCTACCCGCCGGGCTATGTCCTGCCCGGCACGTCATATCTCGGGCCTGAATTTGCATTGATGAACACGGGAACCTCGATCCAGCGTGCCAACTTCATCAATCGAATGGTTATGAACACAACACCCGTGGCCGTAGCATCGCCCGATTTTCCGACAGGTACCGGTATCGACATCAGCGACCTTGTTACATTAGCGTCGGTTGATACGAGCGGAAATGCTCTGCTGGACGAGCTCAACCGGCGTATGATGCACGACTCAATGTCTGCGGGTATGAAAGCGGCTATCCTTCCGGCAGTTACCGCTGTAACGGCGTCGAATCCGGCGCTTCGTGCGCGTACTGCAGTATATTTAGTTGCGACCTCGTCGCAGTATCAAGTACAGAGGTAAAGATCATGAAAGTATCAAGACGCGACTTCCTAAAAAGCAGCGCGGGCTGCGCCCTCGGCATGGCTTCTTTGGCCACGCAAATGCATCATTTCGGCACGATCAGCGCATTCGCTCAGGCGGCGATCGATAAGGGCGAAGCAGCGACGAGTTATAAGGCTCTCGTTCTTCTGTATTTTGCAGGCGGCAACGATGCAAATAATATGATCGTACCGCTTCACAACGACTCGACCGTAAGCAATTACGCTGCTTATACTGCCGCGAGGTCAACGCAAGGATTAGCTCTTCCGGCAACCGGTACCGGTGCTTTGCTTCCGATAACGGTGCCGAGAATGAACGGGCTGACATACGGCCTGCATCCGAACTTCGGCCCGGTAACGAACGGCATCAATAACGGGATCTATGAGCTTTGGGGCCAAGGAAAATTGGCATTCGTCGCTAACGTCGGAAACCTTATGAGGCCGCTTACAAAGGCACAATATCAATCCAGCCCGACGCTGCGGCCGTACCAGCTCTTTTCGCACTCGGACCAGATAGCTCAATCGCAAGCCGGCATTTCCGGCTCGCAGATCCATACCGGCTGGGGCGGACGGATCTCCGATAAAATGACGACAGCCGGCCCGATAGTGCCGATGATAACCTCGATATCCGGTGCTCAACTGTTTACGTCAGGACAAGTCACGGCTTCGCTCGCGATTGCCGACTCCGGAACATCACTTGCGAATGTGCTTCATCCGTCTGGCTTCGGAACCACACCGACGGGAACAAACCTCGCTCGGTTCAATGCATTCAATTCCCTGCGTCAGCAGGATCTCCTTACGTCGCACCACCTTGCGGCAGCAAGTCATATCACGGATATGGCCATCGCAGCCGATACCGTCTTCCAGTCATCTGTCGACACCACCGTAACATTTCCGAACACAAGCATCGGACGACAGCTTCGTCAGGTTGCAAGGCTCATAAAGAATAGATCAAGCCTTGGGGTCGCGCGGCAGATATTTTATGTACAGATCGGCAACTTTGATACTCACACGAATCAGCTCTCGACGCAGGGAACGAATTTTTCACAGCTAAGCCAAGCTCTGAGAGCGTTTTGGGATGAATTGGCCGCCCAAACGACGACCGGCGGCGATGATATGCAGCAGGCCGTTACGACCTTCACACTTTCGGATTTCAGCCGCACATTCAACCCGGCAGGTTCCGGAAGCTCCGTCGGCTCAGACCACGGCTGGGGCAGCCACGCACTGGTACTCGGCGGCTCGGTCAACGGCGGCAACTTCTACGGAAGCCTTCGCCCCGACGGAACCGGTGATTATTTTCCGACGTTGACACTCGGCGGGCCTGATGATGTCGATTCGGGAACGTCGCCGCGAGGTCGCTGGCTTCCGACGACCTCGGTCGAGCAGTACGCTGCGGCGCTTGCCCGTTGGTTCGGTTTGCCGCAGGATGCTGAAACTCTTAGCGCGGTGTTCCCGAACCTTCAGTTCTTTCCCGGAACGTACAGCCAACTGGACTTTATGCAGCCATAGGCCCAGATCCGAACGGTTATCAATGTGAAAGGCGGGCTTGCATTTGCCCGCCGTTCTTTTATTTCAGCCTGCACTTGGGAACAATGCAGATACACATTAGAATGGTGATTCATCGTGAATTTGCCGAATTACATAACGCTTGGCCGCATCGTGATCGTTCCGCTTCTCGTGGTCGTACTATTGACGCCCGAGATGTCTCATTGGTTCGGTATCAGCAGCTATGCATTGGCGATCGTGCTCTTCTTGATCGCAGCCCTCACGGATATGGTGGACGGTCAGCTCGCACGCCGCCGCAATCAGGTCTCGACACTCGGTAAGTTCCTCGACCCGATCGCCGACAAACTCCTTATCGCATCGGCGCTTATAGTCCTCGTCGAAAAGCATCTTGCACCGTCGTGGGCTGTCGTGGTTATTCTAGGCCGTGAATTCATCATTACCGGATTGCGGAGCATCGCCGCAAGCGAAGGCGTTGTCATACAAGCCCAAAGTCTGGGAAAGATCAAGATGTGGGCACAGTGCGTTGCTGTCGTTGCACTTCTCGTTGCGGCCGCGAACGGCGACCCGCCGGTTTCGAATTTTGGCCTCGATTATCCTGCATTCTTCTGGCGTGTCGCTGAGGTCCGCACCGCTTTTGCCGATCTGATGAGTCTGAATATCACCACTAACGATTGGAAGGTATTCGGCTATCTCGTGGGGCGCGGCGCGCTTTGGGTTTCGGTGATCACCGCACTCTGGTCGATGTACGGCTACTTTGCATACTTCCTGCGCGAAAAGAAAAAGCACCGAAGCGAAAACTCCGGTGCCGAACTTGAGATCTGACCTCGCCTGTTACTGTATCTCGACGCTGTCGCCGGTATGCACCTCGCCTGTCGTTCGTGTAATAACGATCGTGGCTGTATGTTCTTTTACGTTCAGCACGACAGCCTCGCCAACAACCTTTCGAAGAGCGGGGCGGCCCTGCTTTGCCTTACTCGTGGTAACGGTTTTGCCGTCAGCCTTTGAACCGTCCTTGCGTGCGGCCTGATTTGAGAACTTGCCGCCGCTGTATGTATCGCTTTGATAATCATCGTCGCGCGACCTGACAGATTCCTTCGCGGGATACGTCATCAGATTGCCCTTGCCGAGCTTTCGATAAATCGTCAGATAGTCACCCGTCTGAACATTATTATCAGCACCGAGGTCAACATACGCAATGAACTCCGGCGCAAGCATTTCGACATTGTCGCGTGCCAAAATGATGCGTCCCGAAGCCTTTCCTGACGCCGTTGCAAACAAATTAAGCGGCGGCCGCTGCGCAGCCTGCGGACTCGTCCGCTTTGCCGACAACTGAATAAGGTCGCCCAGATAGAATGCATCGCACGAGAAGGTTACCCGAACGGCAGAATATTCAGGCTGGACATTCACAACCTCGACCGCTCCGACCTCCTGTACAAGAAAACCGATGCGTGATTTGTCCGTCCAACGGCTCTCGACCGCTCCCTTCGGACGAACGACCGAAAAGACATCGCCGATATTCGCCCCTTTGTTGCTGCCGACATTTATGAAAAGAATGTCGTGCTCCTTAAAATTGTATCGATCGGCCTCGTCGTTCGCACCGATGATCGTATTCGCCTCGCTGATCGCACTCGACTGAATGTAGCCGGCACAGTATAAATTGCTGCCCTTTACAAGCGTAGTCGGCGCCTGAGCAGCTCCGTAAATGATCATAGGCCGCGCCTTCGCTTGCCCGATCACGGCTATTGAGAAAGCAAGGATCGCAATAGCGGCAACCGATGCGAAGATACCTTTTCTGAATATGGTCACGATTTTCTCCTTTTCTGTCAGGGTCATTCAGCCACGAAATGGGCGTTGAAGTCAGAATTAACAGCAGCGTCCGAATCTGATCGAACTTACCTTGATTATAAAACGACAAACAATAGGCGTCAACAAGTTTTTGCATATACGGCTTGTCTGAGAAGATCGCTCACATTGTGTCGGAAACCCACATCACAACATGTCTTGAACCAAGGACTTCGGACGCGTAGCCTAATTCGATCTCACAGTACTGTCGTCCGCCAATTTTTTTTATCACCTGCTCGATGCGTACGATCGGGCCGAATTATTGGATCTTTTACGCACCGTCACCGGACCGCTCTGCGCGACCGCATTCTGAGTCATTCCCTGGCACTAACCCTCGACGCCAACCGACACGAACATCCGGAACCGCTACACAACTCGAACCACGTTGATCATCAATTTCAAATAATTTTCCGCCGCAGCAGCCGCTTGCTTGGACACTATTTGCGACATTTGGTACTATTTTCGTTCGCGGTTCCTCACCCGCATCACCACAAGCCGGTGTAGCTCAGCTGGTAGAGCAGTTGATTTGTAATCATCAGGTCGGGGGTTCAAGTCCCTTCACCGGCTCCAGATAACTTCAATAGATACAGTCATATACACGAACCACGGAAGGGCGGTATATGTCGCCTTTTGCAGTTAGAACTAAAATTAGAACTAAACCAAGTAGGTTTTGAGAATATTTACGGACGGATTCGCGATTTTATAAGGTTGTCTGTTTCGTTGTCGATCTCGGACAGAACTAACGGTTTGGGAATGATCTCGCTGAGATCCCTTCTGCATCTTCTCTCTTCCGCATCATTCGCAAATATCACGTAGAGAACTTGCTGTTGTACATAATCGGTAAGCTGTGGTTGTTCGAAAGGACGCTCGCCGGATCTTGGCCCTGCATCACTTTTCGCAGATCGCGATAAAATTTGCGTTCGATCTCTTTGCCGTACATCGCATTCGGATATGCAATAGTGTTTCGGGAGGATTTCGGCCCCAATGCGGTAGCTGATCCGTCTGCGACAGTGAGAAAGCTATGGCACCGCAATTTAGTATTCGCTACAAAACCGGCATTTAACGGCCTTAAAATGCATTACATAGCTGACGATACAAATCCGGATCAATAGCAATTCTCAACGATGTCGTCAGCGATCAACTCCGCCTGTCGTAAAACAGTATTGATCGCTGATTCTTGTTTGTCGGGCGGGTAGCCGTATCTTGAAAGCGTCCGGCGGACGAGCACCATAAGCTTTGCCCTCGATGCGGCGCGGATCGGCCAGTCTAGAGTCGTATTATTCTTCACCTTCTCGGCTATCTCGCGAGCGATATCACGCAAAATATCGTCACCGAGCACCTTAACGGCCGAGTCATTCACTTCCAGCGCATTGTAGAAGGCTACTTCGTCCTCGGTCAGTCCTAGCTTCTCACCTTGCCGGTCCGACTCTCGGACTTCCTTGGCGATATTGATAAGTGCCTCGATAATTTCAGCCGTTGAAAGAAGATTGTTCTGGTACTTTTTCACCGCATCTTCGAGCATCTTCAGAAGCTCCTTGCTTTTCACAAGGTTCTTTTTCATGCGGCTGCTGATCTCGTTGTTGAGAATCTTCTTAAGGAGTTCAAGGGCGAGGTTCTTGTGCTTCATTCCCTTCACTTC
Source organism: Chloracidobacterium sp. (assembly GCA_015075585.1). NCBI lineage: Bacteria > Pseudomonadati > Acidobacteriota > Blastocatellia > Chloracidobacteriales > Chloracidobacteriaceae > Chloracidobacterium > Chloracidobacterium sp. The sequence goes on along the minus strand of JABTUB010000001.1, from coordinate 1,322,697 downwards.
CAAAAGAAATTCGTCTGAGAGGATGGAAATCTCCGGCTTTTGCAAGCCTGCCGCGTCGAAAATATCAACGACCTTATCCGAAGCAAGCGATCTATCGACAAGTCTCCGGATCGTTGTTTCGATCTCTTCGTCGGTCCGGCCGCTGCCTGACCCTCCAAGCTTCACCATGCGTGCCTTGACCGCTTGGAAGAAGGCAACCTCTTCCGCGATCGCAACTGATGCCGGATGCGGTGTCGTAAGGGCAAAGGCTTGGGCAAGCAGCGTGACCTCCCGAACAAAACGCTCGCGCCCGTCATCGATTCCTAAAATGTGCTCTTCTGCCTGCAAAATGATCTCAAGCTTCGCTGCGGGTTCCGCGTCGAAAAAGCGTCGGTAGTCGAATCCATTGCCTCCATAAGCAGCGGCGTCCTCTTGTTTGATGTCGACTTGCGATCGGCTCTTCTCGGCGAACATCTGCTTAACGACCTCGTGCTTTTCGTGCATTGCGACAACGGCCTGCTCGATGTCTATGGTCGGTTCGCCCTTACCGCCCGCGTCGCCATAGAACGAAAGCGCTTTCTTGAGGTCGGTTGCAAGGCCAAGATAATCAACGACGAGGCCGCCCTTCTTATCCTTGAAGACACGGTTCACGCGGGCGATCGCCTGCATGAGCGTATGGCCACGCATCGGTTTATCAACGTAGAGGGTATGCAGGCACGGCGCATCGAAACCTGTGAGCCACATATCGCGGACGATAACGAGCTTGAGTGGGTCGTTCTCATCCTTGAAGCGATTCGCAAGATCGCGGCGTTCCTGCTTCGAGGTGTGATGAGCGGCCATCTCCGGGCCGTCAGAACTCGAAGCGGTCATGACGACCTTGATCGTTCCCTTAGTCTTGTCCGGATCGTGCCAGTCGGGTCGAAGGGCAGTGATCTCCTTGTATAGTTCAACGGCGATCCGGCGGCTCATCGCAACGATCATCGCCTTTCCTTCAAAAACCTCGAGCCGCTTCTCGAAATGCGTAACGATATCGTTTGCGAGATTTCTGATACGTTCAGGATTGCCGACAATCGCCTCGACCTTTGTCCACTTGGCCTTCGCCTTTTGCTTTTCGGTCAATTCGTCGGTCTCTTCGAGTTCCTTGTCGAATTCCTTTAACAGGGTGCGGCCTTCGTCCGTGAGGGCGACTTTGGCAAGGCGGCTTTCGTAATAGATCGGGACCGTGGCGTTATCCCTGACCGCATCCATGATGTCGTAGCGGTCGATGTAGTCGCCGAAGACTTGAGGCGTATTAACGTCGTCGCCTTCGATAGGCGTGCCCGTGAATCCGATATAGGTAGCGTTGGGCAAGGCATCACGCAAATACTTGGCAAAACCGTAGGCGATGCGTTGGCCGATAACTTCCTTTGATTCCTTATCGACGACATTCCGCACCTCGGCCTCAAAGCCGTATTGCGTGCGGTGGGCCTCATCCGCGATAACGACAATATTCTTTCGGTCGGAGAGTAGGTCGTACTGCGAGCCGCCGTCAGCCGGAAGGAATTTCTGGATCGTCGTAAATACGATCCCGCCGCTCGCAACTTTCAGCAGTTCTTTTAGGTGTTCGCGGCTCTCGGCCTGCACCGGCTCCTGACGCAAGAGCTGTTTCGCACTGGCGAACGTACCGAAAAGCTGCTCGTCGAGGTCGTTGCGGTCGGTGATGACGACGATGGTCGGATTGTTGAGGCTGACGACGAGCTTTCCGGTGTAGAACACCATTGAAAGGGATTTGCCGCTGCCCTGCGTGTGCCATATTACGCCGGCCTTTCGGCTACCGCAACCCTCACCCGGCCTCTCCCAACGGGAGAGGAGAGAAGAAAGTTTTTCGAAAACAGTTTCCGGGTCGTTCAGTAACTCAGCGTTCTGAAATCTTACCACCTGATTTCCCAGTGCAGTCAAATATTTGTCACGAATTTCATCGTGCCTTTGCTGTTCCGGCAAATCGTGCACTTCGCCATCGAGTTCAACGATCAGACGTTTCTCATGACAATAAAAATCAACGACATATTCTCCGATCTGGTGCTGTCGCCGAAATTTCAAGTCAAGAAATTTCCTGTTTCTAATCAATTCCCAAAAAATGCTTTCGGCGGAAGTCTGTTTGCTTCGCAACTCTTTTGCAAGTTCAACAAGTCCCGAAAAACGAAACCCTCCACGATAATTCGGAAAGTCGTTCCTTAGATTTAAAAGTCCCTCCCTCTGGGAGGGATTTGGGGTGGGTTTGAATCCCGCAGCCAGCAGCGTTGATTCAATTGCCTTGTTCACGGCGTAATACTGGTGATATGCGGCAAGCTTCTTTACTGAGACGACCTGAACCTGTCCCGATCTTTTATCATGGACGCTGGAACGTTCGAAGACGATGAAGTTCCTTACAAGATCGAGCAGGGTTTTGGGCGGGAGCATCCCGCGGATCAGGGTTTCGAGCTGCGGCGTGAATTTCGATGCATCTTTTTCACCATCAGATGAACGCCACGGCACAAAGCGGGCAAAGCCGGATGAGATGGTGCCGGCTCTTGCGTCGATGCCGTCCGAGATAACCGAGAACGCGTTATAGACAAAAAGCGAAGGGATCGTCGCCTTGTAGGTCTCGATCTGGTTGAAGGCTCCGTGCAGCGTTGCGTTCTCGTCCGCCGCGTTCTTCAGCTCGAAAACGACGAGCGGCAGGCCGTTGACGAACAGCACGACATCGGGGCGTTTTGTCTGGTTGTTCTGGTGAACGGTGTATTGGTTGACCGCGAGAAACTCGTTTTTGCCGACGTTCTCAAAGTCGATCAGGGCGACCTCGTGGCTTCGCTCGAAACCGTCCTCGGTGTACGGAATGCGTACCTTTTCGATCAGGAACGAATGGAATTCCTCATTGCTCGCGCGCATATCCGGCGAGAAGATATGCATCGCCTTTTGCACGGCCTGTTCGCGGGCATCGGCGGGGATATCCGGGTTGATCCTCGCAACCGCATTTCGCAGCCGGTCCGCCAAAACGACTTCCTCAAACGATGTCCTTTCCTGAAACTCTCCTCCTGTCTGAGGAGGAGTGTCCGAAGGACGGGGTGGCGGGAGGCCGCCGGGGCCTATCATCGCACCTTGAACATACGAATAGCCCAAAGCCTGAAGCTCTGTAAGGGCGTATTCTTCGATCTGGTTTTCGGTGATCGGTTTCAAAAGCGTGTAAGATCCTGCGGGGCCGAGACGTTAATGGAGCCGACGTATCGCTTAAAATCGGCAACATTGAACGTCAAAAGATTTTCTATTCCGTGGGTCTGCATCGCGGCGACAAGCCGCGCGTCGTGCGTGGTTTTTCCGATCACGTTATATTTGCTGACCAACGCTTCCCAGTTCTCAAATATGGTTTCGTCTTCGCTCTTAAAGACAAACAACTGCCTCAGACGGTCGATCTCAATTTTTGTGTCCTCGGTCGAATATCCAAGCCCGTTTTCGTCAACAGGACGTGTTGAGACGGCCCAAAACTCAACGAGGCTCTGCGGTACAATGCAAACAACCTCCTGCCCGGCATCTAGGGCATCAAGAGCATCAAGAGCGATTTGCTGCTGCTGACTGTTGCTATCTACGGTACGCAACAGAACGCATGTATCAAGCAGCCAACTCATCTAGTACCTGTCCTCGTAGATACTCGCTCGCCTCAACGCCTCGTCCGGCAGCGAAGGCGCGATCTTCCGGGGCCTTTTTGCCCATTCTCTAACCTGCTTTATCCATTCTCCGGGCGGCAGAGTAAATTGAAGATGCGATTTATCATCGGTTGGTCCCGCTTTTCTGCCCGCATTCAAATGCAGGTCGATCTCGACCTTGCTTTTGTCCGGCAGATCAACGGCATCAAGCGGGCGAAAGACGCCGTTTTCATATATGGCTTCGATTGTCTTTGTCATCGGCTTCAAAAACTCCTCGAATTGATTATACATCATAAAAGCCCTCCCTCTGGGAGGGCTTTATGGAGGGCGAAAATACCGCACCGTGAAGATACGAATAGCCCAAAGCCTGTAACTCCGTAAGGGCGTATTCCTCGATCTGGTCTTCGGTGATTGGTTTCATTATTTGAATCTATTGCCTTGCGCTATACAATATTTCTTAACCTCGTCAAGCCATTGGTCGTACCAGTACCACGTCCCTGCGACATCGACACCAAATCCTTTTACTGGATTCTTTGCGTCTTTTTCGCGCCAAAACTCAGTGTGCCAGTGCATCGAGAAATTTGGGAATCCATCGGCCTTCATGATATCAACGATTTCTTTCGGGCGATGCTTCGGACGCTCACGGTCTTTGATGACAACGTATTCTTTGTTAAGTGATTTCGCCTCTTCTGAGTCGGCGGATAGAAATTCTATGACCTTGTCGGCCTGTCCCTTCCGATTGACAGTCTTAGGGACATAGAGAACACGGTAGGAATACGCGGGGCTATCAAACTCGTCCTGCGATAGTTCCTCATCAAACCCCTTGATATAAGCCGCGATGTTCTTGGGCAACTCATCGAAGGCCCTTACCTGATGAGCCTGATCTTCGGATATCGAAGAAAACTGAAGGGAAAATGACAAGTGTTTGTCGATGCCGAATGCTTCTCCAAACAGTTCTCGGACATATCGATTGTAGTTCAAGCAACAAGCCTGAAATCGTGCTGACAAATACTCATCGATCCTTGTGGTCATCTGATGCTCGATCTCGTGACGCAGCCCGATCAGGAATTTGAGGTTTGCTTTGGTGATTGCATCAATTGGGCTTTCCTTATCATTTAGGCAACGCTCAAGCTCCCAATATTTGAATGATCCTCGTTTCGTTGTATCGAATTTCTTCCGCTTCGCTCCTTGCGTGAAATATCGATAGTCAACCTTCTTTGATCGATAGTACGCATGAAGAAGGTATGTCCATGCGATTGTTGAAAGTACGATAAAACTTTCGGACTTAAAAACAATAGCAGGATTGTTGAATATCTGTACCGCGCACAGCATCGCCTCACGCGACTTCGTAAGCAGCTCGCTCTTGATCGAACCTACCTTGCGATTTCTCATTTTAGGCGTAGGTTGTCACCTCACCATTCATCAGTTTCGGCAATAGAGTGTCGCGGGTTCTAGCAATCGACGCAATCTGGTTAATATTCGTCTCGATCTTTTCGATCATCGGCAAGACCGATTCGTTAAATCGCGAAATGCTTTCGTAATCGGGAATACCAACCGGATAATTGCTCAAGATTTCCCAATTTGTCCGAGGCATTCGGGTTCCTTCGGATGCCATGTCCGAGTGATCGACAACTTCCTTTTGGAAAAAAGCCATTAAACAGAACGGAAATAATTCAGGTGACTTAGGACGAATAATGAGAATGTCCGTTGAGCAAACGCCGTCGAATGGGGCAAAGCACACCTTGTGAAAATATGGACGAAGTTTTCCAAACAAGATGTCGTGTTTTCGGAAAACGGATTTATTGCTCTCTACGTCCGAGCCAGAACCGAAGGAATGCAAAGCAAAGTCTTTGCGTTCGATGTGTTCTAGGCCGACATATTTTGTATCTGTCTCGATCTCCTTAGGCTGAATGTTCTCCCGAATGTTATATGCAAAATCTGCGAGCGTTCCTTCTTCCCACTCATCTCTCGCTTGTTCGATGAACCATTGGCGGAAGAGGGTTTGGGCGAGGGATTCGAGGGTTTTGTTTTGGCGATGGAGCAGGTCGATCTTGTCATCCAAGCTGCTCAAAACCTCCGCAATCGCCCGCTGCTCCTCAACCGGCGGGAATAGCCAGTCTGACTGCTTAACAAAATTCCAATCAGCCCTCGGCATTCGCGTCCCGCTATCTCCACTGTTCGCAAAATTCACAAAGTCCCAGGTTGCGAAGAAATAATAAAGAAAGTTCTGATCGAAACCATCCTTTGCTCTAATTACCCAAATATCAGTCGAACATATACCGTCGAACTCGGGTTTAACAACCTTCCGAAAATAAGGACGAAGTTTGCCAAACAAAATGTCGTTGCTCTTGAAGCGGAATTTCTGACTTGTTACGTCAGTAGATTGACCAATTCCAGACAAACGCAAACTGGCCTCTTCAATATGTTCGAGACCAATATATGCCAGCTCTTCTAATCCGTTAGGGGTCATTTGGTCTTTGACCAATGACGCGACTTCCTCTAATAGATGGTTTTTCCACTCACTCATAACGCATCAAATTTCATTTGCCTGTGCGTGGCCGTCCGCAGACAGGTTACAATCGGTAACAATGCGAACATCATTTCAGATAGTTTCCATGTACTTCAAGGCTTTACACATATAGCTAATATGTGTAAGCTAGTAACTGGAAATGACCCCGACTCGAACCGGCTCCGTATGGTGCGCTTTCCCGAAAGGGATAGAGTCGGAATGTCACTCGAAAAGAATTATTCCCGGCAGCCTCTGAAGCAACTCAAGCTGTCGGGTTCTGATTTTTATAGCCCCATTTTCGTGGCTTTTTTGAGAGAGCTTTACGCCATCGTCAAATCCTCGCTTGCCTCCTTTGCCGATGTCGATCATCTCGTGGAATACCACGAAATGGTTTTCTACCGGCTGTCCGCTGTTAAGACAAGCCTCCTTTGCCTTTTCGATAACAGGTTTGAAGTTCCGATACTCGCCGTATTCGAGCACTTTTGCCAGATCGCGCGCACTCCAAAATTCGTTACCGCTTTCGTCCGTCCGCTTGATCTGCTCAAAGACCGTCGGCGCCGTTGTTTTCCTAAGATCCGCCATCTTGCTGCACCTCAAATTTGATACTTGCCAGATTCTTCATTATCCGGTCGTTCAGTTCCGCTTCCTCGGCCATTTGAGCTTCGAGTTCGGCCTTTAACTCAACGAAGCGTGTAGGAAAATCGAAATCGTCCTCCTCATCCGGAAGGCCGACGTAACGCCCGGGCGTCAGTACGAAGCCGAGCCGCTCGACCTCGGCAACCGGAACGCTCTTGCAAAACCCCGCAACGTCTTCGTACTCGCGCTCGCCCGTCCGCCAGTTGTGATACTTCGTCGCGATCTCTTCGATGTCCTCGGCGGATAGGTCGCGATTGCGTCGGTTGACCAGAAAGCCGTGATTGCGCGCGTCGATAAAAAGTATCTCGCCTTTCCGCTTCTGCTTGTCTCGGCGGACGAACCATAGACACGCCGGAATTTGCGTGTTGAGAAACAGCTTCGCCGGTAAGTTAACGACGCAATCCACGAGATCGGCCTCGATCAGTGCCTTGCGGATCTCCCCTTCGTTGTTGGTCTTTGATGTGAGCGAACCTTTCGCGAGGACGAATCCCGCAACACCCGGCGGTGCCAGGTGAAAGAGGAAATGCTGTATCCACGCATAGTTGGCGTTGCCCGGCGGCGGCGGCAAATTCTTTCCCGTCACACGCCATCGGGCATCGTCCTGCAACAGCTCACCGGACCAGTCGCTGTCGTTGAACGGCGGGTTCGCGATCACAAAATCCGCTTTGAGATCCTTGTGCGCGTCGTTGAGAAATGAACCCTCGCTGTTCCAACGGACATTCGAGCTGTCTATGCCGCGAATGGCAAGGTTCATCTTGGCAAGCCGCCACGTTGTCTGATTGCTCTCTTGCCCGTAGATCGAGATGCGGTCTTTCGGGTCGATGGCAAGCTTCTTGCCGTTCCCGTTCTTGTAGTGGTCGCTGTGCACTTCGATGAACTTCTCAGATTGGACGAACATTCCGCCCGATCCGCAGCACGGGTCGAACACACGGCCTTCGTAAGGCTCCAGCATCGCGACGAGAAGTCGAACGACGCTGGCCGGTGTGTAGAATTGCCCGCCTTTTTTGCCTTCGGCCAAAGCGAATTCGCCAAGAAAGTATTCATAAACACGGCCAAGTACGTCTTTGCTTCTCGCTTCCTGCAGGCCAAGTACAGAGCTGCCGATCAAGTTTATGAGGCCACCCAGACTCGCCTTATCGAGCCGCTCCTGAGCGTAAGCCTTCGGCAGAACGCCATGAAGCGATGGATTATCCTTCTCGATGGCTTGCATTGCCTCGTCAACGTCTTTGCCGATCGTGGGCAAGGTCGCCCGCGATTGGATGTAGCTCCAACGCGACTTCTCCGGAACGTAAAAAACCTTCTCTGCAAGATACTCATTCCTCTCCTCAGGGTCGGCACCGGCGAATTCACCTTCACCCTTCTCAAGCTTTTCGCGAAGCTCGTCAAAGGCATCTGAGATGTACTTGAGGAAAATAAGGCCGAGCACCACGTGCTTATATTCCGCCGCGTCGATGTTCTTTCGAAGTTTGTCGGCGGCTTTCCATAATTTGCGCTCCAAGGGTTCGGTGGGAATTTCTTTCTTCTGTCGTGCCATAGGTTTACTAGAAAAGAGTATAGAGCATCAGTCAAACGAACCAAGCATTAACAGCCCCTATCGAATCAGATGTCACTCTGAGGTGGCCGCCCAACCCGCTTGGAAAGTAGAGATTTTCCGTGCGGGTTCTGTGCGTTGCCGTCTCTACCGGCGCGGTAAACACCGATCCAGCTAGACGGGATGTTGGGTCTTGCCTGTCCCTGATCCCGAACCGTGGGTTACACGGAGCGGCGGCGGGGCGGAAATTGGCAGTAAGGCGGAGATTGATAAGCCACCTACTGCGTGCGCAGTAAACAGCCAAAATCAAGGCGAATCAAACCTTGAGAGCTTGAAACAGGCGGGCAGGATCATCGCCGGAAATAACTTCCACCAGCTCGAATCGGAAATACTTTTTGAACTTCGGCGGCAATGTTTGCTCGGCGATCTCGGTTAATCCTTCCGCACGTGATCGAGTCAGCGTAACGGTCACGACGCGAAAGCACTTCACGCCCTATGCCGCCATCTGCCGGTTCTGCTCAAGGAAACGCCAATAGGCATTCAACTTGTCGTTGAACGTGCGTCGGGTCGTTGTGCCTCGGTCGGCTTCCAGTGCAAACGACAATCGGGTTTTCGGATCACCGTTCCGGTCGATGCCAAAGAACGCATCGGGACAAACCGGAAGCCGTACCTTTCGTCCGGCGTCGTAGTAGGTCACGGAATCGTAAAGCTCTCTCCCCTCTCGCCAGTCGGCTAGCCGCTTTTCGCTACCTCGGCTGGCGAGGATCAGGGCGGCGTGGATGTCGGTCACAAGCAACGTGTGGCTCAGGAAAAGTGGCTTTAGCTCGTTGGTGCGGAGCCGTGCAGGAACATTCGAGCCGCAGATCGTCGGAAAGCATCAAACGCGATTCAGCGGGTTTGACGAGAAGATCATATCGCTTTACGCACGTGGGATGTTGACCCGCGAGATACGGCAGCACATCGAAGAGATCTACCAGGTGGAAATCTCGCCGAATCATTTCCAAATGACGAGGCCGTGCAAAAACTGCTCTATCTCGCTCTGCGAAATATCACAAAAAAATGGACACTGCCGATCCGCGATTGGAAGGCCGCACTCAGCCGGTTCGCTATCGTCTACGAGGACCGGCTGCCACAGAGTTGACAAGATCGGGCTATGGAAACCGTGGAAAAATAAAAGGCATTTTTCCACCGTTCCCACAGCCCCTGCTACTACTACTGAAAATGAGCGGAGATCATTTACACAAAGAACTTGACACTACCAGTTAGCACGATCTCGGTAAAAACGTAGCCTTTCTTTTGAAAATGCCGAAAACGACGCCCACGCCTCTGACTCCGCGTCCTCGCTTTCTGCGAACTCGCCTTGCACCAAAGTATGATTGGTCCAGTTCAACCTCTCCGGCAAACGGAGATTCGCTCTCCCAATACAGAGCCATTCCGCGCCGGATCACAAGTCAAATATCGATTGATGGTGTTACGGGTCAGATGCGTTATCTGAGCTATCTTAACCGCCGTCAGATCAAGTGCGAATAGCCGCAATATATGCCTTATTTTCTTCTTAGAAATTCGGGCACGGGTTTTTTGCTTGTAACTTACTGTTATTACTAAATTTATCATACATAAAAGTATGTTTATCTAGTCATGCCCCTTTTATTCTTGATCCTCACCTGGAGAGGTCGCCTTTTCACTGTTGGCCGGTCTCACAACGGGAGCCGGCGGGGGTTGAGTGATCGGCTCGCCACGGGATATGACCTCAACTTCGTTACTATCCGATCTTGACGTTCTAAGGAGAGGAGGTGGTTGCAGCGTTGTCCGCGGGATATTCGGTGTCCGACGGCGATACTTAACCTCAAACACAGGGCTCAGGGTTCCGTTCGCTCGTCTAACGATCGCCTTGATCGTTCCTTCAAAACCTGTTGGCACGGAAATAAATCCGCCAGTGTGGCCCAATGTATTGGTATCTGGGGTGGTCGCCGCCGCGGGTTAAACTGCCCTCGGACTCCAGACCCGCTCGAAAAGCGGCGAGTTGATCCCGCCGCTTATATCATCTGAACAAGGTCGACGGTTATCGGAACTCAACTTGAACACCTTTCTTCTCCGAGCGCGTCCAACTGTCGCGCGCTCTAACCCAATCGGAAAACCACCATTCGACAGCCGTTTGGTCCCTAGAGGTCGTTGAGGGCACGCGGACGAATTTTCCCCACAGCTTCTGGCCGTTCTGTTCAGCCTGCACGCCGTTTGGAAGTACGATCTTGAAATAGAAAGTGTCGATCGGAACGCCGTTATGCGATTCCGGCTCGTAGATCACCGAGTAAATCCGTCCGTTGTAAAGTATTAGATACTGAACTCCCCGGACGAACCTTCGCTCATAGTCGCGATCTACGTCTTTTACCGCACGGAAGGTGTAAACCCTGCCCATGCCAACTTCAAAGGCATCCCCGTCGCCTGCCAGACAAAGGTCGCTTAACGTCAGTTTATGGCGACCGGTCACATTCGGCCCCGTCCATCGAATGATAACCTCCTTCCCGAAAACCTCGGCGGTACCAAGAAGCCAGTCACCCGAATTTCTAGCCGTGTATTTCCCCGGTTCGGATGGCTGAAAATCCCAGAGCATTTCTGCGCCGTTTCCCTGACGAAATTTCCAAGAGCCAGTAATGTCGCACGCGGCCTCGTCAAATCGACCGCCGCATGAGTTTCGCGTCATCTCGCTTCGAGCCTTTGCTATCTCCAATTCGGTAAAAACGCGCTCATCTTGCAAGGCTGTGATACGCTGCGGCGCGTTCTTAAAGTACTCAACGCGGGCTGCGACAACGTCCCGAATTGACCGCAAGGCAGTGAGCGGTTCCATATCGTGCTTAAATCCGTAATAAACCAAGAACTTTTCTCGATATTCTATGTCGTTTTTGAGTTTCTGGACAGTTTCCCGCAATTCGCCGTTATAATTCGGCGTATTGAGAGCAGCGATCAGCTTGGTGAAGTAGCTCAGATTGTCCCGGTATGATTCTTCACCCCGCTTGTAATCTCGTGCATCTTCGATCTCGATCTCGATCTCTCTTATTCTGGCCTGGAGCTTCGCGAGAGCCTTCGATGCTCGGACACATTTCTGGACATTGCTTTCTGACGGCGGCAGAGCAGGCCCTTTACCGGCGCAGGCGATGGCCCGGCCCTCCACCGCTTCGAGCAGCTTGTCCGCGGCCTTTTTTGCGAAGATAAATGATTCACTCCCTTCCGGCCCGACATCCATTATCTCAGCATACATAACCTTTAGGGGACTATTCGAAACAAACTTGTATTCGGGACGCGAAACGCAATAGTGCGTCCCGTAACTGCCCGGCACCTGGTTCGGCAGCCCCGAGTACGGCTTGGTCGCCCAGGTGGCAGTTACGCGGAAATGCCGGACCCCATAAGTCACCGGCTTCGGCAATACATATGAGCAAAGAATATAGCAATACTCGGACCCAAAGCCGCCTTCCTTGCATTCGATCTGATTTATTTTTTTGGGGCTTCCTGGCTCCGGCTCTAATGGATAGCCATCAATGCTCGCCGGGCATATCTGGCCCAGAGTTGAAAGGGAGAATATGATAATTAAGATAGGGGTAGCTGCACAAATATTCATCTGTAACCCTCCCGCGGAAGTCCGATTCATGTCTAGGGAGTTCCGGCGAATGGTCTAACTAAACATCCCCTTGAAACATTTGTCAAGAAAGAGTTTTCGAGCTTCGAAAGCAGATTTCGCAAAAGCAGCCAAATTCTAGAGTTCGTACCTACGCTAAACAAGTTTGGCACCCATATCAACCTTTGGGAGAATAAGACAATCAACTGCGCGAAGACTGGCTCGTGGACGAAACACCGCCAGGCACGGGAACGGTGACCGCCAGCCTCTCTTGATTCGGGTTGTGCTGCAACATGACGGAAAGGCCAACCTGTCCAGGTTCGAAGCTATCGGGGCTGATGCCTTCGTTCCACCTCGCAGCGGTCGCGAACGAACGGCTTGACCTGTTTACAATACGCCACTACGTCGACGACGCGATGCTCGTTTGGTTGGAGAAGGTGATCGACGGCAGATCTGTGTCCCATGGAATGATCAAAAGCGCCGGAGCAAGTATGAAGAATCTATGGCAAAGACGCCTGAAGCAGATCAACTCATTGCTCGATACATCGCAAGGGCTGACAAACGGGAGGCGCGGTTTGAGCAGATCGGGAAAGGAACCCAAGGCTCTAACGGGCGAAAAGGCAAACGCCGGAACGCTCACTCGCAATCGAGATAAAGTGTCCAGCCCCCGTTTTTTACCCCAGATGGAAAGCTAGTGATTTAACGCTTCCGGGTTTAGGGAAAGTCGAGCAGGAGGCGAGGCTTTCCCTAAACTGTCGCTGATCTTTCTTTCCCTGATCTTGCTTTCGCCACTCTGTTCGGTCATATTCGCGGTGGAACTCTTCCGGCGTTCGATAGCCGAGAGACGAATGCGGGCGTTCGCTGTTGTAGAACCTTCGCCAGCCTTCGACCACGATCCGGGCTTCCCACATTGACGAGAACCATCTGCGGCTCAGGAGTTCATCGCGCAGCTTGCCGTTAAAGCTCTCGCACTTGCCGTTCTGCCATGGCTTGCCCGGAGCGATGTAAATCGGTGCGGTCGAGAGAAATCTTATATCGGAGCGAACCAAGGAAGCTCTTGCACGCAAAAAGGCCGAAGGGGTCATCCTCGGACGCCCAATAGGCAGCAAATCAGCAAAGACGAAACTTACCGGACAAGAGAAAAGGATTGCCGAATTGCTCGATAAACGAGTTTCTTACAGCACCATCGCCCGCATCCTAGGGGTCCATCGCCTAACCGTTTCGAGTTTTGTGCACAGCCGCCTTTTGGGCGATACTCGTCAATACGGTTATCGTTGAAACTGTTGTGCGATTTCCGCCGTGAGCTCGACAATATTATCTTCGATGCACTGGGGTTGACGAACGGCGAGCGTGACGCGGTTTACGAGGCCGTCATCGACCTCGTCTCGCGGGCGCCTCCAACGCGCCCAAACGATCACGAATTGAATAACACGGAAGCTCTTCCTAACTCTACAGGAGACCTTTTCTCGCTCGGTCTGCGGACGTGATCTGCGGCAGCTTAAACCAAAGCATTATCTCGCCCGAGTTCTTTGCGTACCGAATGGCCGAGACGATACGGCAGTTCCATAATAGCCGGCGGGCTTAACCGTTCGGGTGGAGTTTTTGCCATTCGGCGCGGAGGAGGAAGCTGCCGTCGGTAACGATGCGGTCGCCGACCTTCAGGCCTTCAACGACGGGAAAGCGACCATTCTCCTCGGGCAGAAGCCGAACCCGCCGCATCAGAAAAACATTGGGCCTCTCGGTCGCGACAAAGACCACTTGGGCATCATTCAAGTTCTGGACCGCACCGGAAGCGACTACCGGCATCGTGCGTTCCGCCACACCGGTCGAGCCGAAGGCCGCGTTCACATACATCCCGATCCTCAACTGCCGGCCGGGATTATCAAGTTCGATGCGTACCTGAGCGGTGCGCGTCTCGGGTTTGATGTTCGGGTCGATGTACGTAACGCGGCCGCGAAACAGCCTGTCGGGAAACGCCTCCGAGGTTATGCTCGCCCCGCTTCCCTCACGCACCCCCGGCAGGTCCTTCTCATAAACCTGTGCGATCACCCAGACATTTGCGAGGTCAGTGATCCGCACGATCTCTTTGTTCGCCTCGACGGCTTCACCGGCATTCACGGCCCGGCTTGTAACGGTGCCGGAAACTGGTGCTGCGACCGTCAATTCGGACGTGATCTGCGAAGGCGAACGAAGCGCGTCGATCTTGGCACTCGAGAGGCCGTAGAGCAGCAAACGCTGGCGTGCCGCCGCAAGGTCGGATTCGGCAGCTTGGCGCCTTACCGCAGCCTGTTCGAATTCGCTGCGGCTGACGGGGTTGATCTCGGCAACCTTGACGGCTCGGCCGTAACGCTCCTTAGATTCGACCTGCGCAGCCTCTGCGGTACGGAGTTTCGTTGTTGCCTGCTCCATCTCTTCGCGGCTGACCGCACCGATCGCGACGAGTTTTTGGGTTCGCTCGTAAAGGGCACGGGCCTCGACGAGTGTGGCTTCGGCGCCTTTCAATGCCGCAAGCGACTGCGATAATTCGTTATTGCTGACTGGACTGATATTGACAAGCCGGCTTGCCCGATCATAATTTTGTCGTGCTGCCTGTGCATCAGTTCGGAGCGTAATATAACGCGATTGTGCAGATGCGAACTCATCGCTAAAAACTACGGCAAGTGCGCTGCCTTTTTGAACATTTTCGCCAAGCTCCGCCCGTACGCTGCGGACGACACCGCCGAGAAGTGCTATCGCAGGCGTCTCTCGATAGGCATTAGGCTGCACGACGCCGGTCGCCGCGACCGACATTGCTTCCTTTGAGAGCATTTCGCCCACCGTTTCGATCTTTAGGCCGATGCGGTCTATCTGGTCGGGCCGGATCGTGATCGTTTCGTCGCCGGACAAAGGAGAAGCACCGCCGGTCGTGTCGCCGAAGGTTACGTTCTTCGGCGCCTCGACCGCTCGGCCCCCGTTGCCGCTCCGCATATACCAAATACCCAGAAAAGCGGCAAATAAGACAGCAACCAATACGGAGGCAACGATGACAATGAGCTTCTTCGAGCCGTTCGCATCCCGAGGCGATGATCCTTCTGCTCTCATTTCGTCCGTTTCTTCTTCCTTCATTTCCCTCTCAGCTCCGATGAGTTAGTTGCCTTGAGCAGTTCCACGGTCGCGGTGAACGTTTCGAGTTCCGCGTCGATAAGCTCATTCTCGATCTCAAGAAAACGCCGCTGCTCGGCGATATATTCGAGCAGGCTACGCCGGCCCATCTCGTACGTCTGCCAAATAACCGCAAGGTTTGAACTGCCTTGGTCACGCACGCCATTCTGCATTATTGACAACGACCGCGCAGCGCTGTTGTAACGTGCCGCGGCGGAGGCAACCTCGCGGCGAATAGTGAGTTCACCAAATGCAACGCGGCGTTCCGCAGCTATACGGTCAAATTCAGACGCAGCAACGGCGCCTTGGTTGCGGTCGCGCACCGGCAGGTCGATCTCGACGCCGAACGTGAAAAAATGCATCACATCCGCGATCGGCCGCAGCATCCCATGATCGTCATAGCCGCTGAGCATATAACCCGAACGCATTCTCTGATAGCCGCCCTTTACGCTCATATCGGCTCGGCCGTCCGCCTTCGCCATCTCGATCTTTGCCGAAGCGAGGCGTTCGAGTGCCCGAGCGCCGCTAAGGTCAGGCCTGCTGCTCAGTGCTCGATCCGTAAGTATGTCGAGCGGCGGCAAAGGCTGTATCAGATATCCAAGACTGCCGCGAAGGCGCAGCGGCTCTTCCGGCCGCATGCCCATCAATGAGCGCAGCTCGAACATCGCAACATCTGCTTTACCCTCGGCCGTTTCGACTAACGAGCGAAGGCGATTTACCTCGACCAGCATTACGTTCTGTTCAAGCGGAGCACTCTTTCCGTCCGCAACACGCTCGACGATAAGGTCGTATGCCTGTTTCGCGGCCGCAAGGTCCCGCTCGGCGAGATCTAACCGCTTAACCGCCGCCAAAGCCTCGCCGTACTTCAGCCGCACATCCGCTGCGAGAAGGCGTTCGCGATCGTCGAGCTCAAACCGGCGAGCCTCGAATTCCCTTTCGGCGACCGCGATCCGCGCGGCGCGGCGGCCGCCCAGTTCGAGCGGCAGCATGACCTCCGCCATTTGGTTATTGTCCATTCCGCTGATCTGTTTGGCACCGCTCAACGCGACTTTCGGATTCGGCCTAAGCCCTGCTTGCCGGACGAGCGCAGCAAATGCGTCAACCTCCTTTCGCGCGGCCTGCAGCTCGTCATTCTTATCGAGAGCGGCACCTACTGCTTGATCTGCCGTTGACCCGGAAACCGGATCGAGATACCGCGACGCACGCGTCGGAGCCTGTCCATACGCAGCAATACAGAAGCTCGTCGCAACCAAGCCGGCAAAGATCAGTTTGTAAAATCCGAAATTCATCGTAAAAACACGTTCCAACGGATCAGCCCGGAGGCCGCACATTTCGCGGCGCCGATGCTCACAGGTCTTTCGCCTTCGTAAGCTCACGCTCTCTGATCCAGAAAAAGATGACGGGCGTGATAACAAGCACATGGAGCAAGCTCGACACCATGCCGCCGAGCACCGGTGCGGCGAGCGGCTTCATCACCTCGGAGCCGGCACTTGTGCTCCACATTATCGGCAGGAGCCCCGCTACGACCGTTGTAACGGTCATCACCTTTGGCCGGAGCCGCAATAATGCGCCATCGATAACCGCCTGCATAAGCTCGGCCTTTGTCAATTTACGGCCCGTTTCATCCTGCATCTTATGGACGGCTTCGTTCAGGTAGATGACCATCACCACCGCGGTCTGCACTGCGGTACCGAAGAGAGCGATAAAACCGACCCACACCGCAACCGAAAAGTTGTACCCCAGCAGCCACACCAGATAAACGCCGCCGGTCAACGCGAACGGCACCGCCATCAATACGTGCACCGCTTCGATCACTGAGTGATACGTGAAATACAGCAACGCGAATATGATGATGAGGACGATCGGAAGCACGATTATCAAGCGGCCTTTGGCACGCTGCTGATTCTCGTACTGACCGCTCCATTCGATGTAATAGCCGGTCGGAAGCCGGAGTCCGGACACTGCATCCTTCGCATCGCTGATAAAGCTGCCGACATCGCGCCCGCGTACGTTAAGCAGCACCGTGCCGCGCAGCAATCCATCCTCGCTTTGGATCATGGTCGCACCGGTAACTTTTCGTATCTGAGCTACCTGAGCAAGCGGAACGGTCGCGCCGCCCGGCACTTCGACAGGTATCTGCCCGAGTGCTTCGACAGTGTCGCGATACTGTTCGGCATAGCGAACACGTACGGGGAAACGACGGCGGCCCTCGATCGTGATCGAAAGGTTAGTTTCGCCGATCCCTTTCTCGATCGTGTCCTGGATGATACCGATGTCGATACCGTATCGGGCAGCAGCCGCCCGATCGATCTTTATGTCAACGTATGGCGAACCGCCGATCTGCTCAGGATATACGTCAACCGCTCCCGGCACGCGTTTAACGATGTCCGCGACCTGCCGCGACAAGCTCTCAAGTTCCTTCAGATCGTTGCCGAATATTTTGATGCCGATCTGTGTTCGAATACCCGTTGCGAGCATTTCGATGCGGTTGATGATCGGCTGCGTCCAGATATTGGTTACGCCCGGCATTCGCAGCTTTTCATCCATCTCGTTTATCAGGCTCTCTCGCGTATAGCCCGCCCGCCATTCACTTTCCGGCTTTAGGTGAATGATCGTCTCATTCATATTTGTCGGCGAAGGATCGGTCGAGGTGTCTGCGCGGCCGGCTTTTCCGACGGCCCATGCGACCTCGGGGATCGAAGCGAGGATCTCGTCCTGTTTGCTCAAAATGCGAGCGGCTTCGTCGATCGAGATCGCAGGATCGGTAACGGGCATGAACAATACGTCGCCCTCATTGAGCGGCGGCATAAATTCGCTGCCGATACGCGTCGTCATCAAAAGTGCCGCAGCGAACATCACGACGGCTATGCCGACCGATACGAGGCGATGCCTTAGGGCGAACCTCAGCACAGGTTCGTAGAGCCGCCGCAGGAACCGCATCACGATATTCGAATTCTCCGAGTGAACCTTTCCGCGGATCAAGAACGTGCAGAGCACCGGCACCAGCGTGACGGCGAGGATGGTCGCTCCGGCCATCGCAAAGGTCTTTGTAAATGCAAGCGGATGAAAGAGTTTGCCTTCCTGGCCGATCAGCGCGAACACCGGAATGAACGCCAGGATGATGATGGCCATCGAAAAGAAGACCGGACGCCCGACGAGCTTTGTCGATTCGAGAACGACATCCCAAACAGCCTTTTTGTCTTTCGTATCGATCTTTCGAAGCTCTATGTACCGCATGGCGTTCTCAGTAACAACGATGCCCGCATCCACAAGCACCCCGATAGCGATCGCAATGCCTGACAGCGACATCAGGTTGGAACTGATGCCCATGAAATACATAAAAAGAAAAGACATAAGTACCGCCAGCGGCAGCGGTATCGTTACGATCAGGATCGACCGAAAATGTGCAAGGAAGATGATATGCGCGAGGGTTACCAGGATCAGTTCTTCGATAAGCGAGCGTTTCAGCGTATCGGTGGCACGCTGTATCAACTGCGTGCGGTCATAGAACGATACGATCTTAACGCCCGGAGGCAATCCGGCCTGCAGCGAATCGATCTTTTTCTTCACGGCGTCGATCACCGTCAGTGCATTCACGCCGCTTCGGGCAATGACAACGCCGCCGACCGCTTCGTGGCCATTCTTATCGAGTGCTCCGGTGCGGAATGCATTGCCGATCTTGACGTCCGCAACATTCTTTATAAAGATCGGCGTACCGCCTGACGAGCCGATGACGATATTCTCGACATCCTCGACCGTGTCGATCAATCCGATGCCCCTGATCACTGCCCACTGGCCGCTTTGTTCCAGGACATTGCCGCCGACATTGTTATTCGACCGCTCAACTGACTCAAAGATCGCGGACATCGGTATGTTGACGCCGCGCAGTTTGTTCGGGTCAACATCGATCTGGTACTGCTGAACATATCCGCCGACCGAGGCAACCTCGGCAACGCCTTCCACGGAATTTAACTGATAACGGACGAACCAATCCTGCACCGTCCGCAGATCACGGGCGTTCATCGTGTCCGATTCGAGAGTGTACCAGAACACCTCGCCGACGCCCGTCGCGTCAGGGCCGAGCGTCGGGACGACACCGGACGGAAGCTGCTTCGAGACAAGATTGAGCCGCTCGAGGACACGAGTTCGAGCCCAATACAGATCGACGCCGTCCTCGAAAATAACGTTGATCATCGAGAAACCGAATGCGGAATTCGCGCGGACAGTCCGCACGCCCG
This sequence comes from Chloracidobacterium sp., assembly GCA_015075585.1. Classification (NCBI taxonomy): domain Bacteria; kingdom Pseudomonadati; phylum Acidobacteriota; class Blastocatellia; order Chloracidobacteriales; family Chloracidobacteriaceae; genus Chloracidobacterium; species Chloracidobacterium sp. The sequence continues at coordinate 1,303,394 of JABTUB010000001.1, read as the reverse complement.
GAAGCCCTTGAAGATTGGTAACCAGCGGATACGTTACCTGATCTTCGACCTCCTGCGGCGAGCGGCCCGTCCAATCCGTGAAAACGATCACCTGATTATCTGAGAGATCAGGGATCGCATCGATCGGTGTGTGAACAAGAGCCCAATATCCCGCAACGGCGACGCCAATGTATAACGCAATGACGATGCCGCGGTTCTTGAGCGACCACTCGATGATCTTATGGATCATACAGCCTGTTACTTAGCGATGATCGGCAGCGAGAACGAGCCCTTGCCCGCGGCTCCTTCGTACGTGATCTGAGCCTGCCATTCGCCGGCCATTTCAACTTCGATCTTGCCCTTGTAAACGCCCGGCGTGCCGGTAGTCGTCAGTGTCGCTGCGTTATTCATCGCCGCCATGCTGCCCATTGGAGCCATGTAGTTGTTAAAGCCTACCGAGCCGACATCGACAGGTTTTCCGCCCGCATCGCTGAACGTCAAGGTGAACTCCTGCGGTCCTTTCCGTAGGACACCATCGGTGTTAGCAATAGTTGCGGTAAGGTTGTTGCCCGCGGAGCCGGACACTATCGTCTTACCCGCCGGGGCGTTGGACGAAGTAGAACCGCATCCCGCGGTAACAACCAAAGCAGCAAAAAGGATAGCCGAAATACTGAGCAAAAATGTGCTTCTCATAGAATTAACTCCTCACAGGAAAAATTGGATCTTTTGAATACTATCGAATGCCCGCGAAAACGCGCACCCGGACAATGCGAAATAGCCAAAAAGGCGCTGATGCACCCTTAAAAAGGCGCACTACGCCCCCGAAGCTAGATCAAAAACGAACTGTGTTGAAGGAACTTTGGCGGGAAGTCGGGAATATCTCGTGCCGTTCGATAGAATACTGACGTCTCGAAAGCATAATTAGCCCGCAGATCGAGCTCAGAATAATACGCTCGCGTAAGATCGATCACCGCGACCGTGGCCGGCGAGAAATTAAATTGAAGGCCCGTTTGCGCGGGCGCCGGCGATGAGCAGTCAAGCAAACAGCACAAACGAGTAGCCTCAGCTTCATTTGAATGTTCGCCGCTTTTAGCCTTGTCGCAACACTTCGGCATCAAGTGGTCATCAGTATGCAGCGGCATACCCGCCGACACACCACTCGCCACCGCCGCGACGATCATCAATGCTAAAAGCCAACGCCTCATCTATCAGTAGAGCATATTCTATTGAGAAAATTTGTCAAGACCGCGTTAACATGCGGTTTACCAGCTGTGCTATTCGCAATGGTATCTCGAATCACCGGGAGCAAATCTTCAGGGACAATAGACAGCAATATGCCATCGAAACGGAAAACGACCCTTTACGGGCCGTTCCGGAACGAACAAAATTGATGGTGATCCGACCAGGACTCGAACCTGGGACCCAATGGTTAAAAGCCACTTCCAAATCAAAATCATTTCGGGTTAGAATCATCCTCTAACCCAATAAATCCTTTGTTTTCATGCTGTTTTCGGTGTATACTAATTACCTAAACTGACTTGGAATAGTTAGAAAATAGGTAGATATAGTTAGAAAATAGTTAGATGGGACGAAGGAAAGCAGGCTACGTTTGGACAGATAAGAAGACAGGACACATCTATGCCCGAGTGCAGCTTCGTGATTCAAACGGCAAAGTAAAACAAATCTACAAAAGAGCGCTCAACCCAACCCATGCTGAACAACTTGCCATTGAAATTTTAGAAGAAAGCGACGCTCGTGGTCAAGGTTACATTGAAGGACGCGAAATGACGTTCAAAAAACTGGCTGAATGGTATAAAAATGAAGGGTCATGACTAGTTAAGTCATAGTTCTTTGACAACATTTAAGAGAATTGAGTAAAGATTTTGTTGTCTGTAATTGAATCTAAACTCACATTCTTTTAGGTGCAAGTAGAAGGTAGATTTTCGCATACCGCGGAACTTCACGAGACGGACTTTCGCATAGCCCCAGAAGCTTTCGATGCCGTTGATGTGATTGGTGCCGAGGGCGAAAACATCCTTGCTGTGGTCGATGCGGTAATGCTTTTTGTAACCAAGATCGACCAGCGAATGATAGGCACGAAAGCCGTCTGTATGGACGGTCGAAGTCTTATTCACCTTGCCTTCTAAAATAGCGTAAAGCGTTTTACGAGAGCAGTTAGGAACAATCTCGGTATAGACTTTGCCGTTGGTAGTGTCAAGTTCTTTGTGTAAATGATCTCCCTTCATTTTCAGTAGTAGTAGCAGGGGCTGTGGGAACGGTGGAAAAATGTCTTTTATTTTTCCACGGTTTCCATAGCCCGATCTTGTCAACTCTGTGGCAGCCGGTCTTCGTAGACGATAGCGAACCGGCTGAGGGCGGCCTTCCAATCGCGGATCGGCATGGTCCATTTTTTTGTGATATTTCGCAGAGCGAGATAGAGCAGTTTTTGCACGGCCTCGTCATTTGGAAATGATCCGCGGGCCTTTGTCACTTTGCGAAGCGTCATATTGAGCGACTCGATGGCGTTGGTCGTATAGATCACGCGTCTGATCTCCGGCGGATAGGCAAAATGGGATTATGCGGGTCCAGTTCGAGCGCCAGCTTCGAGAGATCGTCGGAAAGCGGGCATCCCACTTGTCGCAAATTCGTCGAGCCGCTGTTCGGCCTCTGCGTCAGTCGCCGAGCTATAGATCGTTTTAAGGTCCCGGGCCACTTCTTTACGCTCCTTCCAGCCGACGTAATTGAGCGAATGGCGTACCATGTGGACGATGCACAACTGTACCTCAGCTTTTGGAAACACGGTCTCGATCGCTTCGGGAAAGCCTTTGAGCCCGTCAACACAGGCGATAATGATGTCATTAACGCGGTTCTTGAGTTCGGTGACGACCGAAAGCCAGAACTTTGCCCCTCACTCTGAGCTATCCACATGCCCAGCACTTCCTTCAATCCGTCCATGTTGACACCGATCGCCAGATAAACGGCCTTGTTTCGAACGTGGCCCTGGTCTCGAACCTTGAACTGAAGAGCGTCCAGGTAAAGGATCGGGTAGACCTCGTCAAGTCGCCGGTTCTGCCACGCTTTTACTTCATCAATGACCGCATCGGTGACTGTCGAAACAAGCGTCGGCGAGACTTCCACCTGGTAGATCTCTTCGATGTGTCGCTGTATCTCGCGGGTCGACATCCCACGTGCGTAAAGCGATATGATCTTCTCGTCAAACCCGTGAATCGCGTCTGATGCTTGCCGACGATCTGCGGCTCGAACGTCCCCGCCCGGTCACGCGGCACCTCGATCGGTACTGTGCCAAAGTTGCCTTTCAGCGTCTTTCTCGATGTCCCGTTGCGCGAATTGCCGCTGCCTCTGCCCGACGCCTCATGCTTTTCGTATCCCACGTGCTCGGTCAGCTCTGCCGCCATCGCTCGCTCCAGCAGCCGCTTCGTCAACTGCTTCAGCAATCCGTCCTCCCCGATCAGATCCTCCGGCTTCTTATAGTCCTTCAATAAATTGTCAATCAGCTCGTTGTCTATGGTCATCTTTCCTCCCTCGCCGAACCTTATCCCATTCGACCGTTAATGACCATTTACACAAAATTATTTACACCCTCTTGCCGTTTCGTTTGTAGATACCGAAAACGATCGTTTTCCCGTATGCTCCGCGTCCTCGCTTTCCGCGAACTCTTCTTGCACCAAAGTATGATTCGTCCAGCTCGACCACTCCTGAAAACGGAGATTCGCTTTCACAGAAAGCTGCCACCGACTCACGAATCTTTTTCAAATATCTGTTCACCGTGTTCCGGTTCAAACCCGTCAATTCGGTGATCTGTGATGCCGTCAGATCAAGTGAAAAATACTTCAATATCTGACGAAATTTTGCTCTCGAAATTCGAGAACGCTTTAGTATCTTGTAACTACCTGTCATTACTAGCGTTATCCTACTATAAAGGATGTTTAACTAGTCATGACCCAAAATGAATATGTCATTCCTCCAGTATACATTGACGGAAAAAAGGTGGAAGGAATGCGAACATGGGAATCCGAACGCCTCAAAATTGATCGTATCTCTAATGAACTTGGACGAGAGCTAGTCAACGAAATTGATGAAACGCATTTCCGCAAATACAAACGAAAGCGTCTCAAAACTGTTTCGATCACAGCTGTCAATCGAGATTTTGAATCCATTCGCGCGATGTTCCGTAAAGCGAAGAAAAAGAAATGGATAAAGGAAGTACCTGATTTTGACGATTTTATTGACAAATCTTTTGAAAACCGGCGGACGGTTACGGTCACCAGCCCACAGGAGAAAAAGCTGCTTATTGAGGCCAGAAAGCTGATCACAACTACTGCTCCTCGTTTGTTTACTCTAATCATAACACTCCGGGACTCCGGTGCTCGGCCAAGTGAGCTTTATCCTGTAAATGATCACAGCAAGGATAAGGCAAAATACGAACCTATTCGCTGGCGGGATCTTTTCGACGAAAAAGGCGGCTGCCGTAACATTACAAAGTTAGTTTCTTACAAAGGCAAACTCCGTGAGGAACGTCTTGCCGTGATAACCGAGCGCATGAAGGAAGCACTTCTGGAACTCTGGAAGTTTCTGGAGAAGTCTAAGAATGTAACACCAGATCATTCAGCTAATCTCGATAACATGGTATTTCCGCATACAACTTTCAAGAAATCCTGGAACATAGTGCGTACCGCCGCTGGCTGTCCCGGACTCCGTCTCCGTGATCTTCGACGAGATTGGGTAACAAGATTAGGACGCCTCGGTTACTCCGACAAACTCGCACAACGAGGCGCCGGACATAAGAAGATGCAGACAAGTTTTGAGTACACAGAATTTGATGAGGCTGCGGCGTTGCAGGCCAAATCGCTACTCGATAGTGATAATCGCTAAAAGTTGGAATTAATTTCAGGCCATAAAGTCAGATTCTTTCTACAAGTTCCGCGATTATAAAATCATAAGCTTCTTTTGGAGCGTACCGTTCTGATGGTCGGAGCAGAGCAACGGTATCGCCGAGAAATTCGCTGTCTTGCATTTTGGCTTCGAGATTTTGAATGAATTGCTTTCTTGATGGCGGATGATCTACAGAAAAAGCGATGTATTTCTTATAAATTTCCACGATCTTTTCGGAATCAAGTTTATCTTTCTGATATGCTTTGTAAAGATCGTATAGGTCGCGTCCTTTTCTGCGTTGATACAAAGCCCGGAGTTTAGTTCCCAGAAGTTCTTCGATCTCGTAGGTAAAAATGTTAGTGCTTCCATTAAACCAGTCCGACTCCACAGCAAACGGATGTTCTTTTAGTCCGAGTACGTTAAAATGTTCGCGACAGTTTATCTCAACCTTTAATCGTAACGGCTGAACTGGAGGAACTTCTGATTCAAAACGAAATTTCAACGTATTGTTATCCCTCTTTTGAGCGATTGATCCTTGTCCTAGAAATTCCAATTTCTTTTGAAGGTGCGTGAGTGTTTCTTTGATCGGTTCAGGCTTGATCTGAACGAGGTCAATATCTTCCGAGTATCGAGCCTGTGGATTTAGGTAGAGTTTATGTAAGGCCGTGCCACCACGAAACGCTAAATGTTCGCGTAAAAAGTCATCAGAAAATATCTCGATCAACGCACGTGATATCACCAAGTCCTGCTCGACCTGTTCATCTGTTTGCCAAGGGACAAAATTTGCCCATTGTGTGATATACGCACGCGGAATCAATCTTCAATATCTATCCTTTCATTTACAATAATGTTCCATCTGGTTTCCTTTGGAAATCCCCTTTTCATTGCAGCCGTGCTTAGAGGGACAGGAAAAATAGCTTCACCATTCATTTTAACAGCCTCGTAGAGTTTGTCGGAAAGAGCCTCCGCTCCTACTGACGTTTCGAGCAGGTATCCGAGCCGCTGAACCACCGCAGTAGGAACTGATCTGATAAAGTCCGTATCTATTTTTTCGATCCTCATGGATTCGGTCAGTTCAGAGAGGACTTCCACAGCACGGTTTATTCCTCCAATGCGTTTCTGAAACTGCACTATATCTGCGGCAGTAAGTTCAGGCGATGAGATTTTGACCATTCCCGTTTCAGTCTTTTGGGCTTCGAGCAGGTTCTCATTGATCTCATTTCTTTTTATATAATTGATCCGTACGCCTTTCTTTGTCGTCGCCCTCATTGCCGGCAAAGTTGTAAAGACGAAGAACTCTTGAGGAACTTGATGGGCTGCTCCGTAAAATGCCGCAGCATTCAGCAGTCCGACATAATATTGGCGTTCCAAAAATTTCATCAACCCATCAATAAAAAGCACGGGAGGCAGAATTCCTCGCGACGAATATTGAGGCGGAACAATAAGGTAATATCCTTTATGTACTGAGACGACCTTCTCTTTGCGTGACAGTCGATTCAGCGACCGCATAATCGCAGTTTCAGAATGCTGTGAAAGCTCTTGCCTGATCCTCTCCAATGAGAAAGCCATCCTGCCATGAGCAAGTTGTGATTCTATCCACTCTTCGATTCTGGGTTGTGATCTATCGACTATCATAAAGCAATCGTATGCACAAAATACCATATTTAGGTATGGTATGCAACTTTTTGCTTAAGCTGTCTTAGGTCTAATCCCCATTATGATTCACAAGGTGCCGAAAAAGAGGTGTTGAACCACTCTCCTAAATTATGATACATTATGTTATGGATTCTCTGCATGTATCGTAGCCATGCCAAGCATTCATAACAATATGAGCGGTCGCGAAAAACTTCTGGAATATGCAAAAGTGCGAAAGATCTTTCGCGGGGCAGATGTCGAACACCAGCTCGGGCTTCCGCGAACTTATATTTCGCGCCTCGTCAAAGAAGGACTACTTGAACGCGTTGGATACGGACTCTATGCGCTGGAAGGTTATGACTTTAGCGAGCATCAGAGTATCGTTGAAGTCGTTTCTAAAATACCATCTGCCGTTGTGTGTCTGCTTTCAGCACTACGATTCCATGATCTGACGACACAGAACCCTTTCGAAGTATGGATTGCAGTGGAGAGAGGAACTTGGATTCCCAAAAGCAATAGTGTCCCTATTCGTGCTTTCAGTTTTTCTCCAAAAGTATATGCGGCAGGGGTTGAAACTCATAATATTGACGGCATTGGGGTGAAAGTTTATTCCGTGGCCAAAACGATCGCTGACTGTTTTTACTATCAGAAAACAGTTGGTCTTGATGTTTGCATAGAAGCTCTGCGAGATGCATGGCGATCGAGAAAAGTAACGATGGACGATCTTTTCCATTTTGCAGAAGTCAGAAATGTTAAGGGTACGATGATGCCCTATCTGAATACACTTTCGTGATGGTGCAATGGCAAAAAAAGAAATAAAGGATATTTCTTCGTCCGTAAGGGCGAGATTAAAGACAAAAGCACAGGAGGAAGGAGTCGAACTTCAGTCCATTCTTATGAGGTATGGCGTCGAACGATTTCTTTATCGATTGAGCGTTTCACTCCATAAAGATAATTTTTTGCTTAAAGGAGCGGCTCTTTTTTCTATTTGGTTCAATGAGCCGCACAGGCCGACAAAGGACCTTGATCTTCTGGGATATGGAGCAAATGATATTCCAATATTAGAGACGACATTTAAAACCATATGTCAGATCAACGTCGAAGACGGATTGGAGTTTCAGACGGAAACGATTCAAGGAGAGTTAATTCGCGAGGAAGAAGTTTATCAAGGCGTTCGGCTCAAGTTTATAGCAAGGTTAGGACAGGCGCGGATACCGCTTCAAGTGGATATCGGTTTGAGCCTGTCAAGTTTTTAGGACAAAAAAGTCTCTTATTTCGAGGGTGTAAATAATTTTGTGTAAATGGTCATTAACGGTCGAATGGGATAAGGTTCGGCGAGGGAGGAAAGATGACCATAGACAACGAGCTGATTGACAATTTATTGAAGGACTATAAGAAGCCGGAGGATCTGATCGGGGAGGACGGATTGCTGAAGCAGTTGACGAAGCGGCTGCTGGAGCGAGCGATGGCGGCAGAGCTGACCGAGCACGTGGGATACGAAAAGCATGAGGCGTCGGGCAGAGGCAGCGGCAATTCGCGCAACGGGACATCGAGAAAGACGCTGAAAGGCAACTTTGGCACAGTACCGATCGAGGTGCCGCGTGACCGGGCGGGGACGTTCGAGCCGCAGATCGTCGGCAAGCATCAGACGCGATTCACGGGTTTTGACGAGAAGATCATATCGCTTTACGCACGTGGGATGTCGACCCGCGAGATACAGCAGCACATCGAAGAGATCTACCAGGTGGAAGTCTCGCCGACGCTTGTTTCGACAGTCACCGATGCGGTCATTGATGAAGTAAAAGCGTGGCAGAACCGGCAGCTTGACGAGGTCTACCCGATCCTTTACCTGGACGCTCTTCAGTTCAAGGTTCGAGACCAGGGCCACGTTCGAAACAAGGCCGTTTATCTGGCGATCGGTGTCAACATGGACGGATTGAAGGAAGTGCTGGGCATGTGGATAGCTCAGAGTGAGGGGGCAAAGTTCTGGCTTTCGGTCGTCACCGAACTCAAGAACCGCGGCGTTAATGACATCATTATCGCCTGTGTTGACGGGCTCAAAGGCTTTCCCGAAGCGATCGAGACCGTGTTTCCGAAAGCTGAGGTACAGTTGTGCATCGTCCACATGGTACGCCATTCGCTCAATTACGTCGGCTGGAAGGAGCGTAAAGAAGTGGCCCGGGACCTTAAAACGATCTATAGCTCGGCGACTGACGCAGAGGCCGAACAGCGGCTCGACGAATTTGCCGACAAGTGGGATGCCCGCTTTCCGACGATCTCTCGAAGCTGGCGCTCGAACTGGACCCGCATAATCCCATTTTTTGCCTATCCGCCGGAGATCAGACGCGTGATCTATACGACCAACGCCATCGAGTCGCTCAATATGACGCTTCGCAAAGTGACAAAGGCCCGCGGATCATTTCCAAATGACGAGGCCGTGCAAAAACTGCTCTATCTCGCTCTGCGAAATATCACAAAAAAATGGACCATGCCGATCCGCGATTGGAAGGCCGCCCTCAGCCGGTTCGCTATCGTCTACGAAGACCGGCTGCCACAGAGTTGACAAGATCGGGCTATGGAAACCGTGGAAAAATAAAAGACATTTTTCCACCGTTCCCACAGCCCCTGCTACTACTACTGAAAATGAAGGGAGATCATTTACACAAAGAACTTGACACTACCCTCTATGAATCACTTTACGTTGTGGGCAATTCCTACGGGTAAGCATCGTGATGAAAGCTCGTCGTGGTTTCTTGCGGTTACTCCAGAGCTGTGTCGAAGATGGAAAGGGCCGTCTATTGCACTTGATCAAGTGAATCGAGTAACTAGCCGTCCGTCAATTAACGATCTTGGCGTCCTAGGGCTAATCGAGCAGAATCCAGTCAAACTAAACAAAGTAGTTCACAAAGCTGAGATATTTTGATTGTGCTCAATTTGCTCGTCTAATAAACTCTCTGAGTCGAGCGACCAGAACCTTGTCGGTTCCTTGTTTAATTACTTGACTTAGAAATTCGCTTAGAAAACTCCGGTCAAAGCGAATTCCGAATCTCTCTGCGTAATCAAGTACTTCATTCACTGCATCGTTTTGGTCATTCGCAATTTTCGACAAGAGATCATTCCTTATGAATTCAACAATCTGATTTGGCAAGAGACCGGCTTCACGAAAATCAGACTTGCTTTGTAAACATCGCTCATAAACCATGACGTTGGAAGCATCTGAGGCAGTGCTCCAAACCGCGATTAAAGTTGCGTCATCTTTATTCCTTTGGGAATTTTCAATAACTAAATTGCTTAGTCCCCGCTCGATATCGGATGAACTAAATATTGATGGTATTTTTGAGGTGAATGCCTCGTTCTTTGTTACTCCATCGGAAACTAGCAAAAGGATATCGCTGCTTCGGAACGGATGCGTCTCTACTAAAAATTCGAGTGATTCCATCTGGCCTAAACTTCTTGTCACACCGCGCATGAACACGGGAACGCCGGCTTGCAAGACAACCTCACCGTTTCTTTTGAGAACAACAGGCAGTACATCATCCCTCGTTACCGGTTCGAGACCGGTGTCGGGCCCAATATAAACTCGTGAATCACCAACATTCAGCACATTGATCTGACTTTCAGTCGTATCCCAAACCACAAAAGTAAGGGAAGTTATCGAGCCGGAGCATTTACCATCAATTTGACGAACCGAGCTGTGTGCTTTTTCTGCGGCAGTTGTCATTCTCAAAGCCACTGAACCGCTAGACTTCTTGAATTTTTCCAACACAGCTTCACATGCCGTCTCAGAAGCTTTCCAGTCACACGGGCTGGAGCTAACTCCATCAGCCACTGCCAGAACAAGCATGTTCTCCTGCTCCAAAACCTCGACAACAAATGAATCTCCGCATTTCTCCTTTCCCGATTTGGTCACACGTTTAGCAAAGACCATGAATCCGGCGGATTCCGGTAAGTCAGGAACATTGTTGACAGAAGACGTTTTCAATCCAAACTGCCTTAGAATTGAAATCGTCGATTTATCCACTTTCCCGTCAAAATACTTATTCAAAACAGATTGAAAAATAGAGTTCGAGCCATCCAGTTGGGCAAACAATGTCATCGAAGAGTGAAATTTCAGATCGTCTGGATAGCCAAATATATCCGAGACCGATCTTCCTTCAAGTTCATACACGATTCTTGCACACTCTCTTAACCGCAGCCCCAAGACTGGGTGCTTGAGATACTCAACCGCTTCTTTCAATGACTTGATGGCAAATGTCCTTGCTGTCTCACTTCTGCCCAAACCCTCAACCTGCGGAAACACGAACCACATCCAATGGGTTCTCTTCGCGCCAGAGCTAAGTTCGTCGATGACCCGACCGAAGGATTGTTCCTGAGCATTTAAGAATCTTTGCAACTGAAATATGTCCATTACAGCTATCTTAACTATTCACGAATACCTAATCACCGTGGCTGTCATTCAAGGTTCTGGTATTCCAAACATCCACCGCTTGGCCGAGTCTCACCAAATCAGTTTTACAACCGCACCTCCAGCATTGGACAAAGCACCAGCCTTGTAAATTACTGCGATTTTGATCAGCTATCGTCGTAACCACTTTTGCGGCTCCGTCGCAAAAAGGACAAGGCGAAATCTCTCTTCCCTCAACGGAGTCTAGCACATTTTGTTTCTTCAGCTGTTCGGAAATAACCTTCAGAACCGGCTCAGGATCAATATTCAGTTCGCTCCGCAGAAACGCTCCAATGTGTTTTAATTCCGAGTATTTTTCCATATCAACGATCCCCACTTATTCTTCTGTTGTGCTTTTCAAGCGCACTACGTTTCATGATTTCGCGATTTGTCGCGTTTCTTTTAATAATCGAATGCAGTTGCTCGTAAACTTCGGCGAATTGATCAAAAAATATCATTGCCTTTTCAGGATCAGTTTCAGGGCAGTCATCAAGCCATATATCCGTTGAAATCTCATAGCGCTACCGGATGTGGCCTCTCGACGACACTTCCAATCCGGACAACCTCGCGGCTTCCAAGACCAGTTCAGAGGGATAGCCTTCCAAAACAATCATCCATTTCTGGTTCAAGAAATGGTGAAACCCAGAACTTGCAGTAGGTTCTCCCTGATACAAAAGCGTTATTACAGCCTTCTTCACCGGCTCCTCAAGTGTTTCTATAAGTGAGTGCTTATAAGCAACATCTGGAAGTATCGTTTCCATCAATTAAGGTAGTCGCCGTTCTTAATTAATAGGTCTGATGCACCTATCAATTTAATCTGCCCTCTAGAAAGGGCTGGTTCCATCTGTTGCAAAATATCCCTTGAAGTATCTCCCCCGGGACCGGAATCAATGAGAGTATGAATTTCATCAATAAAGACAATGATGTTCTTCCGCTTCGCTTCTTCTAGTAGGTTTTTGATTCTGTGATCAATCATTCCGTACCACGATGCACCCGCTATCAGTGACAACGCTGAGACAGAGAAAATTCGGCAGTTTTTAAGTTTTTTAGGCACATCGTTATTGTGTATCTTGAGGGCAAGTCCTTCGGCAAGCGCCGTCTTACCACTCCGGCAGGACCAATCAAAACAGGATTTGATTTAGTACTTCGGCAAAGAGTCTGGATCATCATCTCCACAACCTCTTTCCGACCGACAATCGGAGACAGTCGTCCCTCGGATGCCTCTGTGGTAAGATCAGTTCCAAATTCTTTGAGGAACTCCAACATCGAATGATCATAAGTTTTATTTTGCGGGGAATCGAAACTCATACGTTTTTCTCGTTTAGACTATTTGCGTTTAATTTGTTTCTGTTTCTTCGTTTTTTTGATTCCAGTACTTTTCGTTCCTGGGGTGCGTTCCTTTTGCATTACGCTTTGGGCATACGTAGTAAAACTCGACAATCGATTGTCAAGCCACTTGACAACATCTAAATGATACGACACCAGAACAACTGGAACCGCAATAAGTACTGATACAATAAAGAAAAGGACATATTTTCTTATTCTCCCTTTCAAGGGTTTGTTCGATCTGTCGGGGCTACTCGCGCTTTTGAAATCCCATGCTCCAGAACCATGCAACGTATTAGGATTCCATGGTGTGCTCCTAAATATTTGAAAAAACGAGTTGTGCATCTTAAATCCCTGTGGCTTGTACTGACTACTTGTTTCGGCTAAGCGGGCCAATTGATTTGAAACCGTCCCTCTTGTATGAATCGTCGCCGAGTTTTTTTGTTTCAGACTTAGGCTTATAGTAGTTAATGGTTTTCAGCAACTGACCGTATTTTCGGTTATAGCCAATTTTCATTTTGCTCAATATCTGAGGGTGGCTTTCGATATATGGCAACACAACCAGAAATGCGAAAATAATCAATACAATAAGTCGGATGACTGTCCTCTTGTGAACTCCGAGTGTGTGAGCCGCCTGGCCGACTAAAATGCTCATGATAGGTGTTACAAGAACATAAGCCCGAACGTCACATACAAGCACAGCAAATATCCCGCCTGCGATCGCAAGCAGGCTTATCTTTATTATGTCTTTGTTCATATGTTTGTTGTCCGTTCTGTATCTTGTGCGCTCCAGAACTGAAGATACACGTCTCCCGTCGTGGCAGCCGTCAAGCAATCTCTAAAAGATCGCGACAGCGAATGCAACAAATTCTCTGAATCATTACAACGTCATCTTACCTAATGTCGTTGGAGTTCGAGTGTCAGTTTCGCTAGACTAGTATTCGTCGATTCGGTAATCTTAATAATTTGCTGACGGCAATTAGCTGAAATTATTCACGAATTGATCCCTCGAAAAACGAAAAGGCCCGTCATCTAAGATGACTGGCCAACTCGCACTTGACTAACGGTCTTGCGCTAGCGCAAAAAATGTCTATTTCTTAATACGACGATAAATTCTCTTATCAACCATGAAATTTAATCTGTGATCAACAACGCCAGCAACAGCTTTGATACATTCGTTCGTCACCTGGTTTACGGTCATCGCTCCAACTTTCTCGGAGATATCAGGGCCACATGCCTCAATAACAGATTTTGCTATCTCAACAACCTCAAACACTTCCAGCTTGCCCATATCAATAAGTTGCTCTTTCGTATAGTCTTTCAATTGATCATCGGGAATTCTCCATGCATTTGCCCTTCGGTGTGTTTCATGCAGCCAGCCCTTAACCAGATTGTTCCACCGCCGATCAAATAAAGCAGGATTTAGCTTCAATGTTTCTTTCAGGTCCCGTATTCGTTTATTGAATTTCCGACGGACCTGCCGGCTCATGTTACGAACATTCACAAGTAGGGCATCAGACTCGTGAATATCGATGACAGTTTTGTTGTTTGTTTCTCTATTTGATTCCATGTAGAACAGCTCATCCTAACGATTGAGAATATTGTATTTCCTAAGTATCGGAATTGTTGTAACCATTAGATCTTTAGCAGAAAGACCTTTGCTATTCGCGGGGATGTTACCATTGATCATCATCCCAATTGTAAATTCGCTGCTTGCAATAACAAACGAACTGCTCAGATTGTACTTGCCGGATGAGTGTTCGGCCGTACCGGTCTTAGCAGTGAAATTTGCTTTCTTGAATCCATTCTTTTCAAGGGCATCACCAACCACACCGGCCGTACCTGAAAGGACACTGCTCATCGCGGACCTCAGTCTTTTAAGCTCATTCTTATCAATTGAAAGCTCATCATAGCTTTGTTCGTCTCCCGCATAGTTCAACTCCAGTTTCTTTCCGGAAGCGATGCGGGCATACCATTGAATGACATCAATGAATCTATACGGCTTTTCCTGCCCAATGCTCAATCTATAGATTTCGTTGTTTTTATTAAGCGGTCGTGAATATGCAGCCTTTGCAGGCAACTTATCAAAATAAGCATCCTCGGTCAGGGACACAAGAGGCAATTCCAAGTCATTGTCAAGAACATTACCAAATTCTTTAGGATAATGCTTCATAATATCCTTCAAAAGGTTTGCAGCATAAAGATCATCTGACTGCTGAATAAAGTTATCGAATGTGACATCGTCATAAGATCGGTTTTTGTACGCCGAATTGACCGCGAGGACGGCGTAGGCAAGGATAGGCTTCTTGAGACTGCCGATCAGATAATGTATTTCGTTCGAATTCGTGTCGGCCATCAATGGATATGTGCTGTTCACAACAATGCCTCCATTTTTGTTATTCACGATCACGATCGCCCCCTTGTTTGTCGTTACGCCAATCTTTTTCAGATGTTCTTCGAGTGCTTTCGCAAGTTCAGCTGTCAAATCAGCATTAGTTGTCTTTGCGGATGGCAGGATCGAAGAATAGTAGTCATTTGTATAGATAACTTTGGAGTCTCCGTTGACGATTTGATCCACCGCCATTACTCGTCCAAATGGTGATCGCTCGCCGCTGATTTGTCGGGAGCGAACCATAAAATAGTAAGCGGCATCCATCCGTCTTAAAAGCCGCTCACTGGTCAATTCAAATTTAGCGTTCTCGATTTTTATACGTGAATATGGGACGTTTGCATAGTAGAGGCTTGAAATGTTCTGGAGAAGGAACTTGTTCTTGGTATTGACCGCTGTGCGCTCATTTGTTCCGATCAAGTCGCTTCCGGCTCTGATCAACGAATTTTTGTCTGAAGAATTTAAATGATTGACAATGGCTCCCATTTCGCTTTCACCTTTCCTCGCAGTCTTCACCCACCGATAGTCATTAGGCACAATCAGCAGAATACTCCACCTCATAAATAGCAAGGCGGCAAATACAGCCAAAACTAAAAGCCCGCCTTTCTTGAGAGCGGAAAGAACACCTCGATAATCCTGCGTAATACGAGGATCGGTCGGTTGCTGGTATCTCTGATCCATGAAGATGAACGAAAGAGCGATAAGTAGTAAAGCCAGGAAACCAGGCTCTATCAACGAGATCGATATACATGGCAAGCTTTGACCGGTAAGCGGAGCTATCAGGAGATTTGAAAGCACTGGGTATCCCAGTGTGACTATTGTTAGGGCCAGAAGGAACTGTATGAATTCGGATTCGCGAGTCGATGGGAGAAGATATGCCATTCCGTTTCCAATGTTGATAGGCCGAATGGTTAAGATTAGTAAGAATGAGAGCTGATAGATCAAGAAACCGATTGTCAAACTAAACAGAACCGCAAACCAAAGTTTGCCGTAAACTAAGGACCAGAATAAGGCATAATCGCTAAATGCTGTGGATCTCATCGGCGCTGGCACAACGACATCTTGCATTGCCGGAATGTTTCCCTCGACAAGTTGCTTCTCGATTAAGTTCAGATAGGCATAAGTCTCCCTGTCTGCTTCTTTGGCATCTTCAAGATATTTGCTATCAGGCTGAATATACTGGGCATATATTCTGTAACCTTTTCCTCCTGCAACAGTTCCGTTGGTTAAATAGAAGACTCCGATCAGAATAACTATTCCTACAATCCCTGTTATTGCAATTCCGGTTCTCCATTTCAACGCTTGACCGGAGAAGACCGCAATCATGGCAAACGCAGACGAACTGTAAATTATGCTTCCAAAATCTCCGGAGAAGTAGGACAAAATCGCAGCATAAACCAAAACAACGGCATGTCTTAACGACTTGGCTGTTAAGCGATCGTAAATGGCGTACATTCCGACCAAAATCGCTACTTTTACAATGTGTAGCATCGGAATAGGACCGAGCCTTTCATTTGAAGTGAAATGGGGAAGGGTAAATGGCAAGACTATCAAAGCCAGACAAACAATTATTTTTACGAAATGATTTCCAAAGAAATTTTTCAGTCTCCAACCGAAGCGCAAATTGCGAACAGGACTATGGAAAATATGTGAAAAATACGTCAAATTCAGCAAAAATAAGACTCCCCAATACCAAGACCTGCTCGCATCCGAGTTTGATATTGTCAAGAATAGTGGAACAGACAAGAAGGCAAGGCAATTGAACAAACATCGGACTGCTATAACAGCCTGTATTGTGGGAGTACCGTTCACCTTGTAATGTCTCAGAATATAGATCTGAAATCCTGCTAACACTAAGATGCCCAGAAATAGTGGCAGTATGGTCCAGTAGCTATAGGAAGGGCTAAACTCAAAGAGAAAATCGCCCGCAACAAATCGCGACTGATTCTCACTTCCTTCGGCAACACCGCGTCCGTTCTCGTCATAGACCTTGTATGTAAGACCAAACGATTGTTGAGGCGTTGCTTCGATCGTGAAACTGCATTGGTTATCAGTCGTATTCTTAAACTTAAAAACCCTTGCGGATACCAAGGAGACATCCCTGTTGCACAACACCAGGAACTTATTCAACTTCCCCGCTTCCAGCGGATAACTGACGCCGATGCCTTCGGTTTTAGCAGAAAGGAACGCCTTGTTCTCAAAGCCGGTAATCTTGATGGCAACTCTCGAATTTTTGTCACCCGCAGGTGAATTGAATATTATTCCGTCCCCGCGCAGGTCACGAAATATTTTATCTCCCGCGTTGAAAAAGGAGTGCTGTCCGAAGCCGAACCAGCCCTTTTCAGCAGTTCGAGCAAAGGCAAAGAAAGGATTCACTGAGTTCTCCTTTTTGCTTGTCACTTCACTGGCTACAGTCAGGGTATATTCTCCAGCTTTGTCGTCATAACTGATACTCCCGAGACTGTTAGGTAGCAGACCTTTGCCTTGTGGATAATCAATTTGAAGAACGTGTTCAGACTCTGTTTTTGAATTACGTATCTCGAACGTCTTGGCGGGATCAAGCGCAACACCGATACATTTGATTGAAAATGGCGCCGGGTCGTTGAATACAATCTCCCTTATGCTAGATGCAGCATACGCACAGCAGAAGAACGACAGAGCTATTAAAAGGATGTATTTCAACATAGATATTCTTAAGCTGCGTTACGACCCATGGGCAGTCGTTGCAGTTCGGCTTCAAGAGCGTCAGCATTTGCGTGATAACCCTTATTTCGCAAGATTCGCATTTTTCCACGTATCTCCGCCTCTTTCACGATGCTGTCATTAAGATCAAGCATATCGGCATCATGCTTCAGAGCGTAAAAATCGCCTCTGCCCTTTTGAGCAGCTAGCATCAGCCTATCTCGCTTTAGATCAGCCTCGGCTTGTGCGGCTTCCAATAAAATTGGGGCCATTCGCGTGTTATATTGTTTCTCCCTTTCATGATACTCATCGTTCTCGGAGGTCGTCGCCTTGAGAGCCAGCACTCCCATCTCGAACGCGCCAAAGATCGTGTATAAAGCGGTGACGATCAGAATTGCCGCGATTCCGCCTTCCGAAATAATGCTGAAAAGAGTCTCAACCTTGATGAGAAAATCACCTGAACCACGTCCCTGAATTTCTTCGCGCTCAGATTGATATGACTCAAAAAAAGGGGCTTCTAGTGATTCCAGCTTGAGTATTTCGCTATTAACATCATTGATCATTGCGTCGTAGGCTGCCTTCTTCTCGTTGTATCGCGGTCCTGGGTACCCACGGTTTGCTTCAGTTTGTACAACCTCGAGGTTGTACTTCTCCGCATGAGCCTTCTTGTCATTTACTAGTTTGTATCTAGTCTCCTTTGCTGACAGATATCGCGTGTCGACAGCCTTGAGTTCCGTAACCTTCGTAGCATTTATCCGGTTGTCAATTTTTGTCTGAGTCATCAGAGTAATGAGTGCAGTTACCGTTAGAAAAACAGCAGCAATTCCTGACACGACGCGCATGATTTTGCCGATGACACCTAAGCCATCAACATTCATAATTCCGAAATCGTAGGAGAAAACCAATATTGACCAGAGCAGACCAGCAGCAATACAAATTAAAACTTGAGTCTTGACATCAGTGCCCTCTGGAATGTAATGATTTGCGACATCTGCGCCGCCGATAAATGCGAGACCGACTGACCCAAGCAGGCCTATAGAAAACGCAAAGTATTTTCTTTTAGTTTTTGAACTAGACTCTCTCAAAACATTAAAATCCGCTCCGCCTAAGGCAAAGAAGATCGTTAAGATTACGTTCATGATTTTAATAATTGCGTTTGTCATATATTTTTCTTGTTCTCAACTTAGAAATTGGAATCTGATACATCGATAGCCCCATTAAAATGAGCGTGTGGCAGTGCCCGATCAAATTGCTCTAGTTCCGGCTGAAGAGCCTCAAGTCGCAAATGCAGCGGAAGCGACCTGTCACGTGAACTCATCGGCGACAAGGTCGGCTTATCAACCGGCATCTCAGATTCCACCCAAGAACCCATACCGGTCACCTTGTTGGGATTAAGGCTTTGTTTAGTGAAGGCTTCACGCAGCCAACTCCAAACATTCGCTGTAAGGTTATATAAAAATGTATTCATAAAGTTCTTGAGTAAGTGCCTTAAAATCTGATTCGAAATATACCGCTGCCATCACCGGAACACACATCGCCCGGGTTGGCAGCCGTCAAGCAGCTTGTGGCCGCGACAGCGAAGACTTGAGAGTTGTTGGGCGGTTGCCCGCCCCGGTTGTTTTATATTCCTCCCATATCGCTACCTCCTTTGGTTGAAATCGTCCTCACAAGAGTCATTATGTGCATCGCATAAATTAGCTGAAATTATCTGTAGCGAACCGGTTGCTTATTTCGGACAACCTTTCTTGCTGCTATCTTTTTCAATTTTTTGCATGATAATTTACGGCAGGATTAGCTGGAATTATTTGAATAGAAAAGGCTCGCCATTTAATAAATGACAAGCCCTTTTAATTTTCTATTTGTGCCTCTCTACTTTAACAATCCGTGTTTCAGCAGCCAGGCTCGTTCGTGGGGAAGCATTACGCCGCCCTGAACATCTTCTCGGGTTAAGCACATTCGGCTTACTTCCTGATTAGCATTGTTCTTGTGGTATTCGATCGTGGTTCCGGAATAATTGCCCGTGCAAAGTATCTTGTACATCCTCACAAACACACGCGTATCATCCCTTTCCGTATCGCTCAAAGTTGTCCACATTGCGAACCATACCAATCTGAGTACAAGTACAGGAAAAAGCTGCTTATGTTTCTTGGACATCTTTAACCCGAACCGATCACGGATATCAGTAATGTCCCTATAGTTGTTCTTACTTTGCTCGGTTACATAAGCCCAAACTTCGTCGGCCTTTGATGCGACTGACGCAAAAAATGCGGCTGCTTCTAAGCTGTGTTTGGTTTGGAGATACAACTTCTGGTAAGAAACTCCGTTGTCTTCATTTGTCCATGACGCCGAGTTTGGCCTCTCTGAGAGAATGGTCAGAGCATCGGCACAACCAGTTGCGATCATATCGGCAAAAAGTGCTTTTTGCTGATCATTCTCGACGTTCTGTTTTTTTACTAATTGAAAACGAAAATCGGTTGCGTTTCTTATCTGATGAACTACAAAGTCAGCCTGCGATGTGAGTGCAAAAAGCGCTCTGAATCCATTCTTTGAGGCATGATCCAAGATCTCGTACCCTTGATATTTTTGCCAGTATTCTGAACCGTCTTTGTAGAGCCGCCAATCGCAAATAACCGCAAGTATCTCATTACCTGTATCTGCATCCAGTATATCAATTGCATTCTGGGCGTCGCTTTCAGCAACTACTTCAAAACTCTTGTTCAAAAAATCAACCGCTTCCTTAAGCTGGTTCTCATTGTCTTCGACAAGAAGTATCTTATGTTTCTTGGCAGTCATCGGAGCAGCAGATTGTCCTTGCTCTGTAAGAGATGCGGCGCAAAGCCCCAAAAATGCTTCTTTGATTTCCCGGAATTCAGTTTCGTTATTTTCTGAACGGGCTTTCACAAGCTTGTCGCGATAATTATCAAACTCAACGAGCGTCTTCTGTATCTGGCTTAGAAACGGTTCGACTTCATTGAAGTAAGGCAATGGATCGTTTCCAAATTTGAGATTGTGATTAAGTTTGTCAAGCACCATTCCCTTAACATCAGCAAGCATGGTCACCACATCATGCAATGCAGATGGAGTTAGAGGAGGCGTATTCTTAATGACTTCATCCAGGTCGGATTGTGTAAACGGAGACTCTATGAATCCAGAGCCTCTGCCAAAAAGTATTTTGTATTTGAGTTTCTTTTCGCTTCTCCTTTCAAAGTAACTTGCTTTAATTGGGCTGTAGAAAATAATAGGTGCAGTTGATTTCAACTTTGTTCTAATGATGTTGGCCACATCAAACCCGTAGTCGCTCGATAAGAAACGACCTCCCCAGTTTAAGTGAATATTGACCAACCAAAAAGAATCTGGGGGCACAGGACCATCCTGCAATTTCGCGTCGGTGTCGACAATTTCCCAACCGGATGGCCCAGACGCTCCTGAATTACAAATGTGAATACCATTAGACATTATCGAGATTGAGTGTTCATTTTTTTGATGGCTCTTAAAGCGGCCAAAGCGGCATTCGCGCTTTTTACTTTGCGCTTTTCTTCGGCAATCCTTCTATCATAAAAATCGGAGATGACATCATAATTAACGTCTTTGAAGCGATCCGCTAATGAGTCACGTATTTCCCGAACAAAGGTTATACCGCATTCAGAGATAAACGAGTCAAATTGTCGAAAATAGTTTATATTGGCGTTGTCCGGCCTACCATCGTCTTTCCAAAGCATCTTGCGCGTTTCCAACCCTTCAAAGCTGGAATTGTCTAGAAGAAGCAGACCAATGAATAAATCGACACAAAACAACACTTCTAACGGTTTAGCTCGACGATACGATAATTTGTGCGAATAAAAGCTACGTACTCTCCATATGTATGAAGCTACTAAGCTCACATTCTGCTTACCAGAATCAGGGTTGATCTCTAAAACTTCACAAAGCCCCCCAATATTGTTTAGCACTACGGAACAAAGTCGCCCTTCAAAGTCAGCGACTTTCTTTGTTTCAAAGGTCGATCGCTGGCTAAAAACTGTATCAAGAACAAGGATGCACTCTTCTATGATTTTCACCGAATCCTGCTCCTTCGTATGCCACCATAAGGTGGTATGTTCCGCTTTTTTAAGCTCTAGAAGTCGCTTCCAAACCTTTGCATAGAAGCGGCATTCAGGATCAACAAGTTTTTTTATACAAGCTTCGAAATGCTCGAACTGTGCTTTCTTGTTTTCACGAGTTGTATCCAAAGACGTTTCCTTTACAGCCCACGCCCAAACGCCCTCAGATCGGAACGCATCAGCATTCCATACCTTGTTACTTAAAGTGAACATCATGTAAGGAAGATATGGATATTCTTCCTTTATACGTTTGAAAAGTTTGTAACCGGAAATCTTTTCCAGGTCGCTGATCGACTTGTATGGATTTGTGTCTTCGTGATTCTCCTCTATATATAGATCAGATAATATGGCATCACTACGCTTGGCAAGTTCCAACCAACTCTCGATTCCATTTCCGTTATTCCAAACTTCTTTAAACTTCTGCTGCGACGGAAGTTTATCAATCGGGAGGTTTGTCCCGTGGAAGATGCACTGGTATGTATGTGCCCAACTTGCTAATTCATCGTCGATTATTAACAAACTCATCTCATTGAGCCTAAGTTTCCCATCGGAGTCATTCCCATCCTGGATCTTCTCTTTGTTTACGAGTGCCCAACCACTCAGAAGGTTCTCAGATGCATTATTAAACTGAGGCCATTTATCTTTAACAAGAATTGAGATCAGATCTCTTTCGAACAAATTGCCGCAAGCGTAGTTCTCCTTCTTGACTGCTCCATCTGCCTCATCATCTGCGGGGATAAATGTACTTTCACATGCATACTTGCATTCGACAAACGGAAGAACCTTCAAAACATAATTTTCCGGCTTATTTTTAATCAGATTTGCGACTGGAATTGGTGAATAGAAAATAACTTTTAGCTTATCTTGCCTGCCAGTAAAACATTTGAGTAAGTATCGATAAACAGTCAAACCTGCTTGATCTTGCAGATTATCCTTTTCATGAATTCGGCAATGCACGTCAATAACAAAAATTGTTTCGCCATCGAAATGACTATCAAAGCCCTTAGGCATGTACGGCACTAGATATCCGGCCCGCTTCTGCTCAGGTTCATACTCAACCTCTCCTATCTTGATCTTAGGTAATTCTAAATCGCTGTTATTGATAAAGACTATTCGTTTCATAAATGGTCTATAGGATTTCTCAACTCAAGTTGGTAGTTGAATTGGTAGTTGAAGCGTGCATTTGTTTCCATTAAAGACGATACACTCTGAGAAACCTCCAATCTTAATGCTGAAACTTTTACTGTTGGCCAACTCATCTTTATACTCCTTGCTTAGTAATTCCCATTTGCCGGATGAAGCATAATGTCTGGCTAAAGTCTTAATTCGTCCACTTATGCCGCTATTTTCTTGCTTTAGTCGATCAGGCACGTACGACAACCAATGATTGTAGTAGTGCATGTAGTCAAAGACGGGATGAGTAAGCTCTTCCTTAAACCAGGAAACAACATTCTTGTCCGGAAATGGGACACTTATCGGCCTCTGATGGTTTTCCAGTAGGCTCTTTATCACCAAAATTGTTATCAGTTCTGCATCAAACGGAGTAAACAATCTATAGCTGGTTGAGTGTGATGCGTGATTTCGCAGATGGTTAGCCAATTCGAGTTCAGGGGTCTGCACACGTCGTCTACCAAGTTTGTAGAGTGTCTCAGGAATTAACCCAACTGATCTTATGATGGATACTGCTCCGAAAGACAGTGGATTCACCTCGAAGTTTTCAAAATATGATTCGATGTATGACTCATCAAGCCCTGTAGTCTGTCCACTCACGATCAGAAGATTTTTCAGTAAACCTCTTACTTCAGCGAAAGCATTATCCCTTGCTGGTGTTTGTGGAATGTTCGCAAGATATGAAGCGGTCTCTAACCGCAACAAGGAACTATACATGTTCCTTCGCCAACAATAAGAATACTCGTCAGTGATTCCCTCAAGATTTTCTTTCAGGGCCAAGTAAACATCTATCTTTTCACCAACAGTTGCCCTGTGATTATTGTGTTTGGTGACTTGTCCTGAAGAACCAAAGGCTCTAAGGGTTTCGGAAATCTTGAATTTAGTACTTGTTGTATGTAAGATAACAGGTATAGCGGGTTCCACATCGGAAGATCGAATTTTCCGAAACAGATGAAAACCTGAGATTGATCTCACGAATTCGTTTGTCTTGAATCGATCTGTTTCGTGGCGCTCATGAAGATAGAGGTCCGCAATTATCAGTTGATAATTACTAAAGGTGTCTGTCGTTATGTGATCAAAAGAGTCCGTGCTGAGCTTTCGGAATTCCTTTTTTATTTCATCACCAACAAGTGGATCCAGAAAGTAATCAGGCTTGACCGAGAGAATTTTCTTGAATGTTATTTGCCAGTCATCCCACTCATCATCAATAATCATCGGCTTGTTCCCATGGAGATCGATCTGTATGGGATCTTCACCTTTTTTAAGCCTGTCTTTGTTATCCAAGGCCCAGCCGCTTAAGAGATTTTCAGATGCGTTGCTGAACCTGGGCCAATCTTTTGAAATACATTCATTGATCTTTTTGCTTAAAGCGTCGCCAAACGTACCGTCCAAGTTGGCTCTAACAAAAGGGAGTTCGAGAAGAACGTAGTTCTCCGGCTTAAGTGCCACTAACTTTTTTTGTTCAATCGGCGAGTGGAACACTACTTTGAGTTTCTTATGTGCTCCGGCGTCTAACTCGTCTAATGCCCTTAGCAGATGGCGGTATAGTACTACTCCGCCTTGTTCTTGAAGATCTTGAACTTTGGCCTTCTTATTACCGTCTAATTTCTCATAAGTGCAGTGGACGTCAATAACAAAGACGATATCGTCATATTCTGAAAGCGCGGTTTCCAGGACAATATCCTCTAGCTTGTTATAGCTATCCTTTGCCTTATGTTCATCTCGGTTCCCACTCCAGTCCTTTGTACAGACGCACTCTTCTATCAGGTGTTGAGTAACATTCCCGTCAATCGTCTTCGTATTGGAAATAAAGAAAATTCTCATGCATTTTCGGTATTAAGATATGCGTCCAATGCGGCTTTGGCATTTTTTATTCCTTCACTGGTGTCGAATGGCGACATTAAGGCAAACGGCCGCAACAACTCCTCAAGTTTGGGGTCGTGTTCGAGAATCATTAAAACATCTTCACGTTCAACTTCGTTTTTATTTTCAAGGGCAATCTTTGCGACAAGATTTACCTGGCTCGGGTGGATACTAGCCCAAAACTTATAGCCATCGGTCTTACCATCGGGTCGGATCTCATTTTGGTTCGATCCACTTACAGAGAAGTAGGCTATATTCGCTTTAAAATTTTCAGGTGGGACGACACTATGATCATGATCAAAAAAAATCGTTACCCCGTCCCATCCAGGCCAGGTATCGGTAAACCCGATAATATTATTGTTATTCCGCAGTTCAGCTGAGTAACGCTCCTGATCGTTTCGATGCTGCAGGTCAGAGATATACACTTTCATAATTGAATCCTGTTCCTAAAATCAATCCGGACACGATAGCCCGGGCTGTCAAAAGACTTCATCTGCTCATTACTGACGTACCATTTTTCAAGACTGAATTTTTCCTGATCCTCGCGAGCCACGAACCTAATATCACCCATACTTAGTAAAGGTTTAAGGTTGGTTTTCAAAAACTGCGTAACTGCACCCTTATTACCGGAAAGTTCTTTATTGAAAGATGCTGAATTGAAGGGAGAAGTCATATTATAATTAAAGAAAATCGAGGGGAACCCTTGGCTCCCGGTGACGTGACAACATTCAGTCACGAACGGATCCGCTCGTGTTGCACCGTGCGCGGCACCTTCTTTTTCAAGGACCTCGAAAAAGGCGGTTAGTAAGGGTAAATTCACAAAAAAATTATTATTGAGAATGATGTCGTTTGGGTTGACGGTGGTCCTTGCAATGCTCGATGCCTCTAAAATGCAAAATATGCATGGAGTGTTATTACCACAAGAAAGTGGTGTTGAAGTTCCATAGGAAAAATAATGATCTTTGTGGCCCCCATTACCTGCGTTCCACGCGTGATTCACGCCATCTCCAGGTCTATATAGTACCGTCAGGTAGAGGGTGTAAATAATTTTGTGTAAATGGTCATTAACGGTCGAATGGGATAAGGTTCGGCGAGGGAGGAAAGATGACCATAGACAACGAGCTGATTGACAATTTATTGAAGGACTATAAGAAGCCGGAGGATCTGATCGGGGAGGACGGATTGCTGAAGCAGTTGACGAAGCGGCTGCTGGAGCGAGCGATGGCGGCAGAGCTGACCGAGCACGTGGGATACGAAAAGCATGAGGCGTCGGGCAGAGGCAGCGGCAATTCGCGCAACGGGACATCGAGAAAGACGCTGAAAGGCAACTTTGGCACAGTACCGATCGAGGTGCCGCGTGACCGGGCGGGGACGTTCGAGCCGCAGATCGTCGGCAAGCATCAGACGCGATTCACGGGTTTTGACGAGAAGATCATATCGCTTTACGCACGTGGGATGTCGACCCGCGAGATACAGCAGCACATCGAAGAGATCTACCAGGTGGAAGTCTCGCCGACGCTTGTTTCGACAGTCACCGATGCGGTCATTGATGAAGTAAAAGCGTGGCAGAACCGGCAGCTTGACGAGGTCTACCCGATCCTTTACCTGGACGCTCTTCAGTTCAAGGTTCGAGACCAGGGCCACGTTCGAAACAAGGCCGTTTATCTGGCGATCGGTGTCAACATGGACGGATTGAAGGAAGTGCTGGGCATGTGGATAGCTCAGAGTGAGGGGGCAAAGTTCTGGCTTTCGGTCGTCACCGAACTCAAGAACCGCGGCGTTAATGACATCATTATCGCCTGTGTTGACGGGCTCAAAGGCTTTCCCGAAGCGATCGAGACCGTGTTTCCGAAAGCTGAGGTACAGTTGTGCATCGTCCACATGGTACGCCATTCGCTCAATTACGTCGGCTGGAAGGAGCGTAAAGAAGTGGCCCGGGACCTTAAAACGATCTATAGCTCGGCGACTGACGCAGAGGCCGAACAGCGGCTCGACGAATTTGCCGACAAGTGGGATGCCCGCTTTCCGACGATCTCTCGAAGCTGGCGCTCGAACTGGACCCGCATAATCCCATTTTTTGCCTATCCGCCGGAGATCAGACGCGTGATCTATACGACCAACGCCATCGAGTCGCTCAATATGACGCTTCGCAAAGTGACAAAGGCCCGCGGATCATTTCCAAATGACGAGGCCGTGCAAAAACTGCTCTATCTCGCTCTGCGAAATATCACAAAAAAATGGACCATGCCGATCCGCGATTGGAAGGCCGCCCTCAGCCGGTTCGCTATCGTCTACGAAGACCGGCTGCCACAGAGTTGACAAGATCGGGCTATGGAAACCGTGGAAAAATAAAAGACATTTTTCCACCGTTCCCACAGCCCCTGCTACTACTACTGAAAATGAAGGGAGATCATTTACACAAAGAACTTGACACTACCGTCAGGTACTTTGAAAATCGATCGGGTTGGTTAGCATGCCATTCGATAAGTTGGGTTCCGAACGCATCCTTGTGATCCAACCTGGTTCTCAGGAATTCATGAGCTTTAGGATTACGTTGTCTCCCATGCAGATATTCAGTAATGTTGCTCCCATCGTCAAGGGGCGTATCGCTTATCAATTCTCGGCAAACGCTAGCGAAATGGCGCCTCAACGCATCAATTTGCAACTGGCGATTCATTTTATAAATAAAATCTCCGGCTACCGCTACATTTATTCGGGAGGATATAAGCTTAAAAGCGCTTCTCTCGTCGTCTGTAAGCCCTTCTCCGTTAAAATCGTAGCCGACGATCACCGCCCCGAGATTTCTATACAGTTTCTGCGGTGTGGTTCCTTCATGATCAGAGCCTTCATTATGTGACTCTTGGATTCCGCATGTCGCAGGGAAATATTCAACCCATGAATCATACACAAGAGATATAAATGAGATCTGGAACAATAGATCAACCCATTCTTTAGCGAGCCTGCGTATCTTAGGTACCTCTTCGGACCCGTCATCGCTAGCAGACCGCTCAGTTTCCGATGTAAGATAGCCAGGGTTACTCTGGTGCCATTGTAAGATTCCACGGACCATTTCCTCCTTCTTCCCTCGCCTTTTGTTTTCATCAAAGATTGTTTCAATGAACTTCTCCGTTAGCTCGTTGAGCTGATCGTTAGTTGCACTATAACCTTTCTCCGGCGTGTTCTTATCAAAGGTTCCACGCTCACTTTCCTTTTTATTTGTAACTAAAAGCTTACTAATATTTTCAGGATTCGAAAGAACCCCCATCGCAGATTTGATGAACTTACCGAATTCCTGTTTAAACTTACTTCTTGGATCACGCCCCTTGATCAACCAAGATACCGGGATCTTTATTGAGAATGTATTCAAAGCCCATACATATCCAAATTGCCAATCATCACCGTCATCAATGTAACGAACCCTAAACCCAAGGTCATGCACGAAAAGCTCACTGAGAAGGAGTGCCACATTATTCGAAGTATGTGCGTCTGTGAAGTTAACCCTTATTCCATAATAGGCATTCAAAAAAGCAAGCGAGAATCGGTCGTTTCTGGAATAAAAAAAGAAATCCTGGGCAAAAGTATCAGTCTCCCAAGTTTCCGCTTTCTTTAGAGTGGCAAAGGAGTATGACAACAGGGTAACCTTATCGTTTCCCTTGACAAAAATACTATCAGTCAAGGCTAGGAACAACCTTCTCAAGTCCTGTCTCAGATTTGGCCGACCAACCACAGAAAATGGCAAGTCGGCAACAAGGTCATCAAGTGCAATTATGGGGTTCACGCGGACCCGCCACCTCCTAGTTCAATTGTTTCTTGTATCGCTGCCGCGGCGGTTATTCTCGATGAGATGAGCCTGAATATCGCCCTTTCTTCCTGCGAGAGTTGATCGTTGAGTTTATACCCAACAATAAGTCCACCCAAATTGCGATACAACCTAATATTCTCGTGATGCAAGATGCCACACGGCGCAGGAAAATATTCGATCCAAGACTTATAGACGAGAGAGATCAAAAGCACCTGAAAAAAAATCTCCACCCAATTTTCAATTGTCGGTTTGGTCTCAGTTGTATTTAGAAACCCTGGATTGCTGTTATGCCATGCCAGGATCCCACTAACAATTTCACGTTTTAAATATGACAGGCTACTTCTTGAACGAAAGCATTTACCAACAGGCTTAAACGCATCAAATAGTCGCCCATCGTCGCTCCCTGTTAACTCGAACAACGAATCGTCATCGTGCAGGTGTTTCTTGAGAGGTAATTTCACGTCCGGGTCAATGTTTTTTACAAAGCTTCCAATCGCATTTCTGAAGTGCGTCTCCTTAATACCCTCATTGAACACCCTTGATAAAGGCAATTTGATCGAAAACGCTCGTAAAGGCTCGACATACCCAAATTCCCAGTCGTCAGAATCAGCATCATAGCTAAGTCTGAATCCAACATCTCGGACAAACAGCCTACTCAAGACCATCGCTGCATTGTCAACTTTGTTTCCTCCTTTACCAAAGAGATGCTCCCTAAGTCCAAAATATGCACTAAGTACTGGTAGTGAGTACCTTTCGTTGAGCGAATAAAAAAAGAAATGCCTGAGATGGCCTTTAGTGACTGTCCATTTGTGCACTTCTTCTTTGTGTAATTCACCAATATTGTACGAGATGAGGTTGATCTTCTTATTTCCGCTAACAAATTCACTATCACGCAACTTGGCAAAAAAATCCGAAATATCTTTTTGCGCGTTACGACTAATAACCGAAAAAGGCAGCTCATAAAGAAGATTGTTAAGCGATGTAAGGGATGCCATTAGTACCGGTCCATTTTGTCATAGCCAACAGTGACGATCTTCCTCCCTTCGACAGTTTTTGCAAGCTCGTGGGCGAAGTGCAATCCGTAGAGCGAGCTATAACCAAGATTGTATACTTCAGTGTCATATTTGTATTGCGATCGCAGCGCCTCAATATCCACGCCAGTCGTGTAAACTTGATTGTCAACGTAGTTCATCGCCAAGGGTATATGCCGACAATCTATATTGGCAGCGATAAGGCCGAAGACAACTTCTTCCGGATCCTCCTCAAAATGAGGGCGATATGCCGTTATCTCAATATTCTCGTTCGATTCTTTTAGCGCTTTGCCAATCGCCATTGTCGAAGTTCCATTTCCCATTGCTAGGACAGCATAGTCAATCGGGAAATCAACATCTCGAACCAGCTCATGCCCGATCCTCGAAAACACGTGTGTGATCACATCAGCTTTCTCTTCGGAGTGGTTGGTAACATAGTAGTTACCCTCTTTTACCATTTCTCGGAGTTTGGCAATGCAATTGTCGATGTAACCCGGAACCTCGATTATTGTCGTGGTCGAGCGTCTCATGGGTTTTATCCGATTTTCAGGTAATAAGCTCGGGACCAAGATTGTAACATCAAAGCCAAGCACTTCGCAAGCCATCGCTAGGGCAATGCCTGAACTTCCGCTTGTAACTTCAAGTATCTGCGTCACTCCTGGGTAGATCAGCCCAAGTACTTCGCAGATGAAAAGATGCACAACCCAAAATCTGGCGTAATGGTTGTTCCCCATTGCATTGGTGTATTCCATTTTCAGGAACAGCTTGTTGTCATTGGGCAGGTTCAGTTTGTAACACTCGGTATCTCCGACCCCGAAATAGGCCTTGCGATACTCTGACACCCGTTCATCTGTAAGATCATTCTCAATGGAGAAAATGCCTACGAGTTTATCCGATCCAAAAAGGAACTCTTTAATATCCGGCCGTCCACCAAGTTCTTTGTTGACGGTTGAGAAAACCAACTCGTGATGAAGCCTCTGCTCTATTTTTTGCATGACTGCCCCTTATTTTGCGTAATTCACCGGCCTTCCGTTTTCGATGATCTTGAAAGTGATAGGCACTTCAACGTCACCATCGACAAAGCTGACAACACCCGCCGCCCCATTGAAGTTCTTCTTGTTTCGAATGAATTCAGCAATCTTAGCAGGATCATTTCCGACATGCTCGATCGCATCTTTTATCAGATAGATAGCGTCGTAGGCATTGGCGCTGACCATTGTCGGGTCCGCATTATATTTGGCTTTGAACTTCTTGCTGAAGTCAGAAACCCTGTTATCCTTTGACTCTGCCGGGTTGTAGTCCGGCGTCGGGACAATTACGCCATCGGCAGCGACCCCCGCTAGAGAAAGGCAGTCATTCTGAAGAAAACCTGTATCTGAGACGATCTTGCTTGGGATGTTCGTATCCTTGAGCTGTTTGATCGCAATTCCCATTTCCTTCGGATTTCCTGCCAAGTAGATCACTTCAGGATCTGCAGCCTTAACTTTGAGCATGAGTGTCCTGAAGTCCGTGGCACCTACCTCGTAGGGCTCAGACGAAACAACCTTCCCGCCAAAGCTTTCAAATACTTGAGTGAATTTATCCTTCAGGCCTATGCCATAGTCGCTGTTCACATAGATTATAGAAGCGGTCCCTCCATTTAATTTATCCTTTGCAAACTGGGCCGCTGAGCCTGCCTCCGCAACGTCGGATGGCCAGTTTCGGGCAAAATTTTTGCTGACGTTGGTTAGCTTTGGACTCGATGAGGCCGGAGCAAAAAGAAAGGCACCATTCTGCTCAACCACCGGAATCATTGCTTGAGTGGCGCTACTGGAAATTTCCCCCAGAAGAAGTTTGGAGTTATTGACGGCGATGAGTTGCTGTGCGTTTGTTACAGCAAGTTTTGGATCACTCTTTGAATCCAAGTATGTGATTTGAATCTTCTTACCCTGAATCCCTCCTTGGGCGTTGACCTCCTCAACTGCCAAATCAAGACCTTTTTTTACTTGATCCCCGTAAGTGGCGTTTGGGCCGGTAAGGTCAAGTGTGGTACCAATGTTGACGGTTTCGCTCTGCTGATTGCCGCCGCAACCGCTAAAACCGATAATAAATGCAACTGCAAACGAAGCAATCAAACCAAAAATCCTTCTGTTCATTTTCTTAAAGTCCCTAGTTAAACAGATGTCTATCCAGGAAATCCTCCTTTTGAAATTCATCTTTCTCAAATATGTTGTAAAGCTTTCCATTCTTGATCACAGCAACTCGATCGGCCAATTCAAATGCAACTTGGTAATTGTGTTCGACAAGTACCATTGTTGTTCTTTCCACTTCCTTCATTGTCCTAAGAAAAGTTGTGGACTCTTTTACAGACTCGGGAGCTAGACCGGCGGTTGGCTCGTCGAGCAACCAGCATTTTGTTTTTTGTGCGATCATCATCGCAAACGAAAGCATTTGCCTTTGGCCTCCGGAAAGGTTTCCGCCTCGCGTTTCCATAAAGTCTGACAAGGCAGGAAAATAACTCAGGCATTCATCCTTGATCTTCAATGCTGTAGCTTTGTCATAGTCTCGAAGAACCATATCAAAGTGTTCTTTTACTTTCATTGTTGGGAACACCATTCCGCCCTGGACGAAGTATGTCATCCCAAGTTTCTTTAAGTCCCACGTTTGAAGATCATTTATCTTCACGCTATCTAGGATGACATCACCCGAATTATCTGTAATTATTCGGGCAATAGTTTTTAACAATGTACTCTTGCCTGAACCGTTCTGACCGATAACGGCCAATACATCTCCCTCCGGGACAGAAAAAGACACATCGCGCAAGATGGCCTTGCCCGCATATCCCGTCGTTAAGTTACTTATTTGCAGCACTTCGCTCATTTCAATCCAAGATCATTTACGACATTAATCCTTCCGTTTTTCATTTCTATATGACGATCAGCTATTTCAAGGGCTTTATTGATATTGTGCTCGATTACTATGAAAGTCATGCCCTCATCTCTCATATGTTCAACAATTCGGCATAATTGATCAGCCGTTTGCGGATTTAGTCCTGCAAAGGGTTCGTCAAGTAAAGCCAATTTGGTGCCGTTCATGCCAATCATGCAGAATGAAATCAACTTTTGCTGACCATAAGAAAGCTCACCGGCAATCGAATCGCCCAACTCATGCAAACCAAACTTTGAAAGTAACTCTATTGCCTTTTGCTTTAACACAGCATCTTCGTTTTTGACTCGCGTATAGCGAAATATAGTCTGGAGCAAGCTGTCGCTTGCCAGTCCGTGCGCGGCCGCGACAAGGTTCTCCCACACGCGAAGATTCTTGAAAAGTCTTGGCTGCTGATATAAGCGTGTTATTCCAAGTTTCGCAATCTTCAAAGCCGACGCCCGCTCTATATTTTTGCCCTCAAAACATATCTGACCTTTCGTTGATTTCTCCAGTCCCGAGATAAGATTAAACAAGGTGGTCTTTCCGGCTCCGTTTTCCCCGGTGATCAGTGTAATGGTCTTAGGATTAATAACAAACGCAACGTCCTTAACGGGCGAAAGACCGTTGAATGATTTGTTAAGACTTTGAATCTCTAATAGTTTCATTGGCTTATTTGATATTTCCCCAAAATTCCTTGTGGTCTGAATCGAACGACCGGTACAAGTAACAAACCAAATATGATCATTCTCATATTGGCCGCAACGCTATCCGGCAGGTGAACAAATTTGAGGATCTCGGGAAGCAATATGTAAATCGCGGCCCCACTAATTGGCCCCCATAGGCCGCCGGCCCCGCCGATCAAAACGATACTTAGTATCAAAATCGATTCATCCAGGCCAAAGGAAGTCGGATCAATATACGTTGTGTATGTTGCATATAGACTACCGGCGATTCCGGCCACTATGGCTGAGAGCGCAACACTGAGCGTCTTGTAATAGGTTGGATTCTTGCCCAAACTAAGTACGGCAATCTGGTCATCTCTTGTCGCCTCTATCATCCGAGACAACGGAGTTTTAAGAAACCAACCATAAAACAATACTGCGGCAATCACCCATATCAAGCCAAAAACAGCGAATGTTCCAGGTGTGTTTATAGCAAATCCGAAAAACTGCGGGCTGGAGATACCTGAAATTCCATAGGGTCCATTGGTTAGGCCAAC
The DNA here is from genome assembly GCA_015075585.1 of Chloracidobacterium sp. NCBI lineage: Bacteria > Pseudomonadati > Acidobacteriota > Blastocatellia > Chloracidobacteriales > Chloracidobacteriaceae > Chloracidobacterium > Chloracidobacterium sp. The sequence goes on along the minus strand of JABTUB010000001.1, from coordinate 1,269,957 downwards.
CCAGTTATATGCAGCTGAAAAGAAAATGATCTGTAAGGACAATGTTGCCAGGCTAAAGTATAGATTCCGAACTCTTCCCGCAATATAGCTGACCACAATGGCCGCCAGAAATGACACACAAACCGTAATCGGCAAGGTAATCCAGAAAGAAACACCATATCTTGTCATCAGAATAGCCGTCGTATAAGCTCCGACGCCGTAAAATACAGCTTGAGCCATTGTAAGCAAGCCGGAGAGACCGACCTGTTGATTCGCACTTAGGGCTAGCAAAATATAGACCTCAAGCAGTACTGTTATGTGAAATATATAGTTCATGCCCTGTCCTTTCTGAGGTTATAGCTAATTACTCCTTCCGTTCGGAACAAAATTACTAATAATAGAATTACGAAAGTAATTCCGTCGCGCCATTGCGCATTAAGAAACCACTCAGTCACATTCTGAAGAAGCGAGAGAGCAATAGTGAAAACAAGTATCAAAGATATGCTAAGTCGAGAAACCAGAATCGCAACTACTGCCGCGGTCAATGTGATTCCCATGCCAGTATGAACATCCATTCCAACATCCATCATTCTGAGGATCGCCGCAATACAGGCAAAAATGCTTCCAATAATAAATACTTTTAGTCTTTCGCGATCTGTATTTATTCCTATCACTTGGCCGATGGATTCATTGTCAGAAATCGCCTGCAACACGAGACCAGTTCGTGAAAACTTCTGTAATAACCCGTACGCAACAATAATCATGGCTGAGGCAGCGACTTGGTAAATCTGTATGTTCGTTAAAATCAAATTACCGAAGTTATAACTGTTTGTTGCAAAACCGGAAAGCATCTTATTTTCATTGCCGAATACCAACGCCAGAATGTTTATCACCACAGCGTAAAGTCCCATTGAGGCTATGAGCGATATGCTTTGGTTGGTTTGTTTCTTACTCAACGGCAGATATACGACTTTTTCAATCAGATAAATCAATAATGCACAAATTCCGAGAGCCAGAATGCCTGATAAAAGCCAGTTAGCTGTGAGCGATAGTCCCCACCAAAAAGAAAAAGCCCCTGAAACAAATATCGCCCCGTGAGCGAGATGAAATACCCGGGTAACACGAAAAATATATGTAAAACCGATGGCCATAAGGCTTAAGAGCAAGCCATTTACGACGCTATTGATCACAATTTGGAATGGAGCATCCAACACTCATTCAGTGTATCAACAACCTAATTATTTGAAATTATCCAGAACAATGTGAACTTAAACTCCAAATGGAGCTACAAAATCTCAGGGTCATGACTAGTTAAACATCCTTTATAGTAGGATAACGCTAGTAATGACAGGTAGTTACAAGATACTAAAGCGTTCTCGAATTTCGAGAGCAAAATTTCGTCAGATATTGAAGTATTTTTCACTTGATCTGACGGCATCACAGATCACCGAATTGACGGGTTTGAACCGGAACACGGTGAACAGATATTTGAAAAAGATTCGTGAGTCGGTGGCAGCTTTCTGTGAAAGCGAATCTCCGTTTTCAGGAGTGGTCGAGCTGGACGAATCATACTTTGGTGCAAGAAGAGTTCGCGGAAAGCGAGGACGCGGAGCATACGGGAAAACGATCGTTTTCGGTATCTACAAACGAAACGGCAAAGTCTATACCGAGATTGTTCCTAACTGCTCTCGTAAAACGCTTTACGCTATTTTAGAAGGCAAGGTGAATAAGACTTCGACCGTCCATACAGACGGCTTTCGTGCCTATCATTCGCTGGTCGATCTTGGTTACAAAAAGCATTACCGCATCGACCACAGCAAGGATGTTTTCGCCCTCGGCACCAATCACATCAACGGCATCGAAAGCTTCTGGGGCTATGCGAAAGTCCGTCTCGTGAAGTTCCGCGGTATGCGAAAATCTACCTTCTACTTGCACCTAAAAGAATGTGAGTTTAGATTCAATTACAGACAACAAAATCTTTACTCAATTCTCTTAAATGTTGTCAAAGAACTATGACTTAACTAGTCATGACCCATACTATATCACCAATGGCCGGATACTCTTTTCCAGCGGTTATGATATCTCGGCTATAGTCTGGCTGGAAAGGGCTGAGACAATCTCAAATAACGTTCCCCTGTCGGCACTTCACCTTGAGATGCTGCGGTTTCTTAGTCTCGCGTGGCAATCCAAGTTTTATTACGGCAAAGCAATTTCTTACTCACAAAAATTGGTCGAGGCAAGTCAAAATACAGGATTCAAGTTCCGCCATCGTCAGGCCCTTTATGAATATGGAAACCTTCTAAGCGCGGCCGGCCAGGAACAACGGGCAAAGACAATTTATGAAAAAGGACTCAATCTGGCAATATCCTCAAAGGACTATGATCAAAGCTGTATTCTACTTTCGACCTTGCTTCTAAATGCGCTCTATTAAAACGATCTTCGATCCGCTCAAACGTATGTTACGGCGCTTGCCGAACTAGATAAAAGTAAAAGATTTGAGCATGAAGTTATCCTGGGATATGCCGTCATTGCCGCTTTGCAGGGTAAAACCGATGAATCGGCCAGTTATTTCTCTCAACTCGAAACTGTTAGATCCTCTTCCAACTTTTTGGTCCCGTACTGGAAGGCCACCATCGCGGAAAGAAAGCACGATTGGAAAAAGCTCATTGAATTAAGCGAGATGCTTCTGCAACTTTCGGAGAAGGAGAACTTTCGCGAGGATCTTCCACATCTCTACCTTCTTTTGGCGAGAGGGCATTGGGGCGTTGGCAATAAGGAGTTGGCTTTAATGACCGTTCGGAAAGCCGAGGCAATCATAAATGAGGCAAGACTGACTGAAGACGCTCCGTTATCGCTTTCAATGCTCGAAATCTTCCACTCGGTATATCGGTTGATTGCCGAGATTCAGGCGGATTCCGATGATCTTCGAAACTCATTTGAAACCGCTGATTATCTCAAGGCGAGGGTTCTAAGCGATCGAATTAACTACTCGCCGATAAAACAAATCCCGGATATTTCACCCCTTACACGAAAAAGAGCAAATGAACTCTCATCAGAGTTTTTCCATGGTAAGGATAGGAGCGAGTTGGACAATTTCGAGGGGAGCATTACAAATGCAATTCCGCAAGATTCGGGCCAAATCGCAAAGTTATTGCGATTCGATAGTATTCAGGGTATCAATGAGACAGCAATCGTATCGTACTTTTTCACTCTAAACGGCAATCTGGGAGCGTATGTGCTTGAAAAAGGATCCCCTATTCGTCTTGTCAACCTGAAGATTTCTAAGCCGGACACCCTTACAATGGCGAACGATGCAAGAAACAAGATCATGAATCGGATCTTCTTCAAGAATGACGGGAAGAAGATATACGATATTTTGATCGCGCCCTTGTCGCTCAATTCCTCGCACATAGTCTTCGTCCCTGACAAAGCGCTTTGGAAGATCCCTTTTCAGGCATTAAGTCCCGACGGTGAATCCTATCTTATAGAAAAGAAGATGGTAAGCTACTCACCTTCGGTTTCTATGCTGCTTGACTCATTAAAAGCAAAGACTCCGGTCAGAAAGAACGCCCAGATTTTCGCTAACAATACATTTGAGAACCGCATTCTTAGGTTCGTCAATCAGGAAGCTGCGGAAGTCGGAAAACTTTTAGGGGCTCAACCGACAATCGCAGCCACGTCGCAGCAATTCATTAATTTATCTCACGGAGCCGATATCCTGCATTTCTCAATGCACGCCCAAGCCGATCGCGAGGTACCTCTTGAGTCATTTCTTGGATTCAAGCCCTCGGGAAAACATGATGGCCGAGTTGCGGTCAACGACCTGCTGAAGATCCGCTTGAAACCTCAAAGTCTTGCCTTTATAGCTTCGTGTGACACAAACAATGTGCTAAATGGTGAAGGCGTAGTCAGTATCGGCTGGGCTTTACTTGGTTCCGGAAGCACCACTGTAATTTCATCTCAATGGGAAGCCGACGACAGATCAACCGGCGTGTTTGCACAACAGTTCTACAAGGAATATAGGAAGGAAATTTCTAGTGCCAGAGCGCTACAAAATGCGGCTGTCACTATGATTCGCAACAAATCATCCGAAAACCACGAACCATACTACTGGGCAGCGTTCACACTACTTGGTGACTTCCGATAAACTCAAATCCATTCTATTCATCGAAACGCAGAAACGCTCCAGTTTTGGTGCAAAAATGAACCACAATCGCAAAAAAGTGGTGCAAAAACGTTCCACGGACATCATTCACCTAGCCATTGATTTTCATGAAAGCACCATGTTTACAGGGATTAACAACGATTCTAAGCCGAGGTACATCCGTTGCCCTAGAGTGATGGCCCGCAGGTGAGAGTCCTTCGGAGAAAACAATATGAACAAAAATCTGACAATAGTTGAAAAGGATGAGTTGCTCGAAAGTCTTGGTTCAATGCTGGATGAAAAGATCAAAGACCAGCTGTGGCCTTTGAATTCGGTCATTGCAGTGAAACAGAAGGAAGCTTGTTTGGCAGCCGGAATTACTGATGATACTGCCAGAAATCGAGTGGCTCAGGGAAAAGTGACCTCACTTCAGCGTGACGGTTCACGTTTAGTTAATTTTACATTGGAGGTGATGCCGGGACTAAAACCACGCACCAGACGAAAAAAAGATCTGAAGTAAAATACACTTGGAATAGTTAGAAAATAGTTAGATAAGGGAAAAGGCAAGCTTGAAGGCCTGCCTTAATTGTTGTAAAGAATGGTGATCCGACCAGGACTCGAACCTGGGACCCAATGGTTAAAAGCCGATAGCCAATGGTTTTTGAATCGGCTTACTTATCACATCTAGCCCGTATTTACTTTACTTTAGTGACTTTACCGATCTACAATAATGATCAAACCTGCATCCAAATGGATAGTAAAATGGATAGTAGACGACAATGGTCGAAAATAACTCAAAATCTTCAAAGAAAAGACGCCGCTATGGCTCGTTTGCATGGACGGACAATAACGGCAAACTCTTTGCAAGAATCAGAGTACCTCAGCAAGACGGCACAATCAAAACTATCTACAGAAAAGCTCTCAATGTAAAGCACGCTGAGCAGCTAGCGGATGAAATAAGAGAAGAGTACGAGATGCGTGGGCAGGCATTCCTCGATGGCCGCACGATGAAATTCAGGACGCTCGCAGAGTGGTATAAAAATGAATTCGTTATTGCCCCTTTATATGTTGACGGTCAGAAAGTTGAGGGGATGCGAACCTGGGAAGCCGAAAGATCGAAGATTGATCGAATTGTGGAGGCTATCGGTGACAATTTGATCAATGAAATGGATGAAACAGTATTCCGCCAATACCGACGCAATAGGCTCAAATCAGTAACGGTGACCACGGTCAATAGGGACTTCGAAACGATTCGTACGATGTTCCGAAAGGCCAAGAAAAAGAAGTGGGTACGCGAAATCCCTGATTTCGATGATTTTATTCAGAAATCACTGGAAAAACGTCGAACAGTAACAATAACGGATTCTCAAGAGAAGAAAATTCTTCATGAGGCTCGCAAGTTGATAAAGACGACCGCCCCAAGGTTATATGCCCTCATTCTCGCTCTTCGCGATTCGGGTGCAAGACCAAACGAACTTTACCCGGTCAATGATTACAGTGAGGACAAAGCAAAATATGAGCCGCTTCGTTGGCGTGATCTTCTCGATGAGCAGGGGGAAATCCGCGACATCTCTCGGTTGGTTTCTTATAAGGGAAAGGTCAGAGAAGAAAGATTAGCGGTCGTAACCGAGCGTATGAAGATCGCGTTCCTTGAACTCTGGGATTTTCTAAAGCAATCAAAGAATGTCACTCCTGGAAATTCAGCAAATCTTGAGAACCTAGTCTTCCCGCATACTACTTTCAAGAAATCCTGGAATATAGTCCGGACGGCGGCCGGCTTACCCGGTTTAAGGCTTAGAGATCTACGCCGTGACTGGGTAACTCGGCTAGGCCGCCTAGGCTATTCCGACAAACTCGCCCAACGCGGAGCCGGCCACAAGAAGATGCAGACCAGTTTCGAATACACCGAATTCGACGAAGCAGCCGCCCTTCAAGCAAAAGCTTTGCTCGATAGAGATAATCAACTCCTTTCAAAGAAATATCCTGCGGCAGCCAGAGACGCCCTTTTGCCCCCAACCTAGAGAAAAACTACAAGTTCTCTAGATCATCAACAAATGCCTTAAGATCAAGCGTTCTGGTGACAACTGAGAGCCATTGAATCAATCTGATTCGGCAAAGGTGTACCGATCCTGGCACCCGCTGTTGAAAACGACGACTGCGGTTGAGTACTACTGATCATTAAAGTCTATAGAGGCTTAGCGGAAAATTTCCGAGATAAGATTCTTTCCTAATCTTGATTGGCAAAGTCTAAGGTCGTTTCGTCGTATGAATCTTCGGACAGTCGCTTATCAATCTGGCGAACCGTCGTATCGATCGACTGCATTGCCGGCATTTCTTTTGGCATTAATGATCCGCCAATTTCTTTCATCTTGGTCGCCGCCGGAATGAAACGGTTTTCGAGCGACCCAACAGCCTCGTTATAACTACCAACAGCCTTTCCGAGGCCTTTACCGAGGTTAATAAAGTGCCTCAGAAGAACGTTTGTCCGATTATAAAGTTCGACACCAGCATCGCGCATCTCATAAACGTCTCGGGCCATTCGTTCCTGCTGCCACATAAATCCAACTGTTCGGAGCATTCCAATCAGCGTCGAAGGCGTTGCGAGAACAATGTTCATCTTAAATCCATCTTCTATCAAATCAGCGTCCGTCATTAATGCCGCACCAAAAGAGGACTCGACGTGGAGATACATGATTACAAAGTCTGGAGCGTCGGCGAATTGTTCCCAGTAAGATTTTTTGCTTAGCTTTTTGAGATGATCACGAACATCGATTGCGTGTTTTTTCAACAAAGCAATCTTGTCAGCTTCCGCTTCAGCCGTGAAAGAATCGAGGTATGCATTCAAAGGAACTTTTGAGTCGAGAATTAATTGTCGGCTTCCCGGTAAATTCACAGTGCAATCCGGTCGAAGTACTCCGTCCTCGGTAGCGACGGATTGCTGCTCCGTGAAATCACAGTAAGGATTCAGCCCTGCTACCTCGATCACCCGCCTCAGGCTTATCTCTCCATATTTACCTCTAACATGTGACGTCTTCAAAGCAGAAACCAAGCTTGTCGTTCCGTCGGCCAGTTTTTGGGTTGTGCTACTCATTGCGGTAATAAGCTCCCGCAAACCCGAATAGGCACCTTCACGTTTGAGTTCGATTTCCTGAATCTTGGAATTAAAATCCGCAAGACTGTTTCCTAGAGGTTTGATTAGCGTATCGATGGCCTGCTTTCTGTTCTCAAGGTCGAGTTTAGATTCTGAGATCTTTGCCCCGAGTTTTTCTTCCGCTAATTCGAGGAATGTAGAATTATTAGTTCGCAGAGCTGACGAAGAAAGCGATGCAAAAGCATCTTGAAGTATGACGTTAGCCTCAGCCAGGAATTTCTTTTGTTCGGCGATCGAATTCAAAGCGGCATCATAATTCGCCTTGAGTTCCGCATTTTGGACACCTAACGTAGAATTCGAATCTCTGAGCGATAAATTGTCGCCTTTGTGCAGGTCAACCTCTTTGCCAAGCTGTTGGATCGACACCTTGGCATCAGCTAATTCCGTTTCAGCCTTCGTCTTCGATGACTCGGCTACAAGAAGCTGGTCCTGCTTGCGGGTATCCAGCTCATTGAGCCTGCTGATCTCTGTATCCTTTGCAGCAACTTGGTCTTGTAGAGTATTAGTCATCGTTTCAAATCGGGTTGCCCGATTTTCCGCCTCGTTGGTCTTACGCGAAGCGATTAGAAAGCCGGCAATTATTCCCAATAAGATGCCGAGAAGGCTACCGATAACGATGTAGATAATACTGTTGCTATCCATTGGTCTTGGTCCTGGAGTACCTGAGATGCATCAAGCATATTCCACTTTTTCCACCTGAGTCGAGGAAGATATGTACGCTCAAATTGGCTGCCAGAATGCAGAGGACAAGGGCCTTGGTTTATAATATTATTATTCTCGGTACCCTGCCACTAGAAAAACAGCGGAAAAGGCTACTCTACTTCGTTTTTGGCCCTTCCTATCTCATCAGGCATTGAGAATAAGAAGCCGAAACAAAGTTGGAGATTCGATACTTTTGATTCTCAATGCGAGGTGGCAAGCCGTTTTGCCGGCAAGTAATCTTACTATGAAGGACGCGAAAAGCTGTGACAATTGTAATAGATACTACTCAAATGAGACAGCCTTTTGTCCTTACTGCGGGAAAAGCCTGATTAGCAGGCTCGTCTGCGCCAGGTGTAACTCTGCTAATAAATGGAATGCTAATTTTTGTGGACAATGTGGCACCTCACTTAACAAATCCACATTTCCTTCCATACGTGAAAACGATCTTCTCGAACTCCCTGAAACAGGACGAGTGAATCCCACAATCGACCCGGTCATTGATGTTACCAACCTCTCCTACTCAATTCCTCAATCGGAAGAGAAAGTTATCTTAAATAAATGTTCCTCAGGAGTTCCATATTGGGAACACGAATATGTCTATGGTGTTTCAGAACTCGACTACGCTTCCAAGAATCAAAAGGCATTTTACCAATACTTTAAGAATGCATTTTTGAACAACGTTTTAATTGATATTGAGGGGAATTCCAATTACGCCTTCATTCTGCTCTTCGATCTTCAAAATCAATACAAGACGCATCGGAACATTCTGAGACTGGAAGATGCCTTTTCAAGACTTGCGACAATTTGTCCGGCGACGAGGACATATAGTCGAGAAATGTTGCGCGAAACAATGACATCCGCCGGTGATTCAGAAGGTCTTAGGCGCTTGAGTGAACGGCAACAGGAGGAAGAGTACTGGCGATTCGGGAGCAAATATAAGAGAAAGCTCGGGTTGGACTTTGAGCAGGTTGAGCTACTAAATAAGCTTCCTTATCCTCGAAGTAATTTTGTCGACATCGAGTACTGTTGTGTTGAGGTAATCAAACTGTATCTCGCGACAATCGAGAAACTGAAACTTGAGTACCTAGCAAATCACACAACATTGGACAAAGAGTCTGAAAGGATCGCGGATTTGGTCGCGAGGAAACATTTCCGGTATCGCTTCAACAGTTACAATTATCAGTGGGCAGTTCAGTCAGTTACCGACAATATTTACTCCATCATTTTTAAGCACTGTGAAAATGCGGTTCGGGAGAAGTACGGGCATAAACGGAAGCTCAATACCAATGTTTATGATTCTCCGCAAGCAAAAGCAGAAATCGATGAATCAGTCGTATCGAAGATTAAGGGGATAATTCAAGCTGGAGTAAACACGATTAGTCCGCCGGATGAAAGTACGGAGATCGAACTCAACGGACAAAATACGACGCGCTGGAAAGTTAGATTTAGTGAATTGACTGCCGACCAGCCAATACACACAGAACGATTTGTTGCTGATCTAATTGAACTTGGAAGACTAAACCAACGAAATCCGTCAGTCGAGAATATATTCTTTGAGGGCTCAAAGTATATTTCAAAAATTGACAAAGTATCCGCGCTGTCCTTGTATCTTCATTATCTTTATCACGATCTCCGTTCGATAAAAGTTGATAACAAAAGACTTACTAAAACAATTCAGAAAACTCTTTTTAGGACAAACGAGCAATTGCACCAATTCGAGCGAATTGTAAGCGACTTCATCAATAACCGGGACTTGGAAAAGGCTCTCTCTGAAATACCGCAGATTTATCTCACAAGACGAAAGGAAATAAAGCTAGATTCCGGCGCTATACGAGACGCCCATAGTAAACACAGTAGTACGGTTGGACTGCTGAATGAGTATTTGCAGGATGAATTTGACGACGGTCAGAACTCAATCATCTCGGAGGAAATAAGCAGTGAAGAGGTGCGGATAGAGATCGCTCAAAAAAGCTCAACAACTCCGGTTGCTGAACTGGCCAGCGATGTGGTGTTGAATTCAAATCAAATAGAACTATTGCTTCTCTTTGCAAAAGGCAGTTTTAGCCTCCAGCAACATGATGCGGAAAGTTTTGCGAGGCTCCACGGCCTATTTAAGAATCAGTTGATCGAAAGCGTCAACGATGCTTGTTATGAAATTCTTGATGATGTTCTCATCGAGGAAGAAGACGAAAACTATATTGTAAACCCTGAATATTTCAAACGGATTATCAACGTATGATCGAGAATATTAAACCGAAAGAAGCGACTTCTATCATCAATTCGTTAATTGGTGGCGTTGTTCCCAAGACAGGTGTTCAGCATATTACCGTAGGGCGCTCCGAGGAGATTGCGGCGGCTGTGAAAGCGTTGGAAGAGGCTCGGGATGGCCAGAGTTTGGTCAAGTTTTGGATTGGCGACTACGGTTCGGGAAAATCATTCATGCTTCACGTTTTAAACGTAATTGCGATGAAGCAGAAATTTGTTGTGTCGAGTGCTGACTTTACGCCGGAGAATCGTCTCTATTCCAATGACGGCCGGGCTCTGGCCCTTTACTCGGCGATAATGAATAACATTTCGATTCAGACGAAACCCGAGGGTGGTGCGTTGCCGACCTTAATGGAGAAATGGATTGAGCAAGTCGTAGTTAAAACAGCCGAAGAAAACAGTATTTCGTTAGCGGATATACGAGAAGAACGATATGTCGGTCTAATTCAAACAAATATCATGAAAACCATAAACGAACTGACCGATGTCGGCGGGTTCGATTTTGGAATGGTGGTAATGAAATATTATGAGGGATTTATAAATGGTGACGATAGCCTAAGGCGAAATTCTCTGAAATGGTTGAAAGGCGAATACCACACAAAAACCGAAGCTCGACAAGATCTAGGTGTTCGGGAAGTCATAAATGACACTAATTTTTATGACATGCTCAAAAATTTCTGCAAACTTTTTGTGAATATGGGCTATAGCGGATTTATGATCAACCTCGATGAGGTTATTAACCTCTATAAGATTTCCACAGCAGCGATGAGGGAGAAAAATTATGAAAAGATTTTGTCTATCTACAACGATTGTTTTCAGGGAAAAGTAAACAATTTGTTCTTTAACTTTGCTGGAACAAGGGAGACGCTCGAAAACCCGCGTCGAGGACTATTTAGCTACGATGCATTGAGAACGAGACTGGAAACCAATAAATTTGAAACCGCCGAGGTAAGAGATTTTGCGCAGCCTGTAATACGCTTGTTCCCATTGGACCACAATGAGATTTTTGTCCTCCTCAAAAATCTAAAAGCAATATTCGATTTCAACTACCAAATAGCAATTGACGTCAGTGATGAAGACATTCGCTACTTCATGGAAGAAATCTTCAATAAACCAGGCGCCGCCGAGTTCCTTACTCCGCGCGAGGTTATTCGGGATTTCTTAAACATATTGAGCATCCTCAGGCAAAATCCCAATGTTGACAAGAAGATACTGTTTCGTGATATCGAAATTTCGGACGAAAGGCCGGATGAGAATCCTCTGGATCGCATTGAAGAACTCTAATGTCATTTGAATTGCTCTCAGAACCAATCCGTAGATACATTCGCGATCAGCGGTGGGAGGAACTTCGTCCCATTCAGCACGCCGCAATATCCAAAATCCTATCAACGAACGACAATTATATATTGGCATCGAGAACGGCGTCGGGCAAAACTGAAGCAGCCTTTCTCCCAATTCTTTCCCAAACGGATTTTGATCATGCTGGAGTCCAGGTCCTTTATATTTCGCCATTAAAGGCGCTAATAAACGATCAGTTTGTTCGGGTTGAAGAATTGTGCAAATACCTCGATGTACCAGTTACAAAGTGGCATGGAGAAGCAAACCAGTCGGCCAAGACAAGATTGATCAAGCGGCCTCAAGGAATCGTACTAATCACCCCGGAATCTCTGGAGGCCATGCTCGTTAATAAGCCATTCAACGTGAAGCACCTCTTTGGAAATCTAAAATTTGTTGTTATCGACGAGATACATTCATTTATCGGAACTGATAGAGGTACGCAATTAAAATCGATAATTTCACGGCTTCGGAATCCCCCCTCGCCCCCCTTTCGGATAATTGGCTTGTCCGCGACTATTGGTGATTATGTTGAGGCAAAGAGATTCACCGGTAGCGAGACGGGAACGAAAGTATTGCTGGATCGGAGTGCGAAGGAGGTCGAAGCTCAATTCCGATATTTTGAAGGGTCGGATAGTGAACTTCCTCTGGATCTAGTGAAAGATCTTTATCTTGAAACGGAAAATAATAAAGCATTAATTTTCCCAAACAGCCGTGGTCGAGTTGAAGAGGTCTCGGTAAAACTGAAAAAGATTTCCGACCGTGTTCAAGGCCATTCAAACTACTTTTCTCATCACTCCTCCGTCGATAAGGACGTTCGCGAGTATGTCGAATTTTTCGCGAAGAATAATCGAGGACAGAATTTCGCGATTGCGTGTACATCTACTCTTGAACTGGGCATTGATATCGGTACGGTAGATGAAGTCGTCCAAATCGACGCTACAAATAGTATTTCTTCTTTGATTCAAAGGCTTGGAAGGAGTGGAAGACGCAATAGTGAAAAGAGCAGATTGATCTTATACGCAACAAAACCATGGAGTTTTTTACAATCTTTGGCTTGTTGGGCGTTGTACCAGGATGGATTCATTGAACCTCCGGAAACCAATTCGCGTCCATTGGACATTCTCGTTCACCAGGCGCTTTCTATCACAAAGGGATCTTCAGGTATCGAAATAGAATTACTTGTTAATCAGTTAAAGCAAAATTGCGCATTCGAAGACCTTTCTATTTCGGATATTGAAGAAATTATTGATCACCTAACTGAATGTGATCTCTTCGAGAAATTACGCAAGGAAATAATCATAGGCATTGAAGGGGAAAAGGTTGTTAACAGTCGTAATTTTTACAGCGTTTTTACAACTGAGGATACTTTCAAAGTTCTTAGCTCTGGAAGTCCCATAGGAGATATCCCGTTTTCCCCGCAAATAGTTGAAGGAGAGAATCTACTGTTAGCAGCCCGAATATGGAAAATCATCCATGTAGATTTCGATGCCAAAAGGATCCATGTTATCAAAGCGTTAGACGGGAAAAAGCCATCGTTTTCAGGTACTGCTGCTAGTGTTCATGGTAGCGTCAGACAAAAAATGTTGGAACTACTTTACTCGAAGGAAGTCTTTAATGTTCTTAACAAAGCAAGCGTCATGGAATTAGGAAAGTTACGAAAAGAATTTGCACCGTTTAACATCCAAGACTTTCAAACTGAAAGACCGATGCGGATAAAGGATGGCTCTGTCGAACTATTCACGTTCGCGGGCACCAAGATAAATAATACGATTTATCTTTTACTGGATTTGGCGGGATTCGAATGTAAGCTCAATACTCCATCGAGCTCGTTTGAGATTGAAACATCTGCGACCCAGCTGCGGGCGAAATGGCCTGCTTTGCAATCAGCCTTGCAGGACATAGATGAACACCTTTCTGATCTAATTGACAAACGTCCTCAAATACTAAGTTTCTCAAAGTGGGGATCACTACTGCCGAGAAAATTTCAAGTAGAACTGCTAAAGCGAAAATACTATGACTTTAATGCAGCCATCAAATTTATCGATTCATGCAAGTTTGTAGAGAACTGTTAACAACATTAAATTCCTCAACCCGAGTTAGTCGGTTTCAGCGTTATCTCCGCCATCCAGGCCTCGTAAATCATTACCATTGCGAGCGTATCAAGTTCACAGTATTTTAATAGGGCGGCTTTCATTTGGTTGCGAGCTTCCGAAGGCAAATTTTCGAATTGGAGCTTGCAATATGCCGTCATCGCGGCCCCGCCATCTTTTATCTTGTCCATCTCCATGATCGCAGCGTAATCATTTTCCGATTCATCGGCGAACATCAATGGTAAAAGTTTGTAAGGATCAATAACGCGGCCATCTTTTTCGACGACCCAAGCCTGATTGGTGAAATTTCTACTCGGAATTCCACCCTCTGCTCCATAAACGGGTTGGCAGTACTTCGCCTTTAGAAACTCGGAACTATTTAGCGTAGCTGGGAGCACAAACTTCAAGGAATTCGAGCCGTTCGTTGCCGGATCGTAATGATATCGCTTTACGAGTTCAAGAAGATCAATCATCGGACGAGAAGTCGTCCAGGCTTCATCCTTGTCTTTTCGTGGGTTAGCAATGGATTCGATAAATGCTACGAGTTCCGCGCGATCCGGAATGTCTATAGGATCCCGAAGCAGCTGTTCACGAATCGCGCAAAGATATGAATTTTCATGGGCCGCGTATCGGAAAACCGTGCCATCGTCATCTGCAAGTTGTCGCATCAGTTCGCGGACACAATCATAATTTGGAAATGTTCCTGGTTCGATCGAGATGAATTCGCCAGCGTGTTCAACATCTCCATTTTCACCGACGATGTGATGGGAGAACTGGAAAAGAACTCCTTCATATGGTCGGCGCCCTTCCTTGAAGGGAATCGCTGGCATTGAGGTTTCAAAATCTATAAAGTGCAGCGGAAACGTCCAAGACTCGATCTCGCGCTCCAGATTCTGGCGGTCATAGAATGGCTCTACGACGCGTCGCTGACCGAGATCGATCTGCATCCATTGCCGCTCGGTCCGCGCGATGCCCGGCTTACCGTCTGATTTTGGTTTTATGTCATCCTCTGTTAGGTCAGAAAATTTTATTCTGCGATCTGACATAAATTTGTCTTTGGACCGCAAATCCCAAACGTCAAGAACTGTCGACTCTTCAAAATCCGCATCCGTCCAACCGAGCGTGTGGCTCCAGCACTCACGAAAACCGCTTCGAAGTTTTCCGCCAGCTTCGTCGTTAGCAAGACGAAACTCACAATCTTTGCATACGCTCCGCGGCTCACTAATAATTTTTTCGTCGCGGCTGTAACTATCCGCCAGCATTGCGCAGTAGTCATCAAACCTGTAATCGTCAATCAGTTCGGCAAAATACTTCTCGCAAGTCTCGTCAACGTTTATTGCCCGAAGGATTTGGGGCGTCAGATCAGCTTTGGTAAGAGTATCGGCGATTTGGACGCGGCGCTTTCCTTCTTCCCGAACAAGGCGAAATTTCTGATTCAGCCCGTCAGTCGGTGCTATCGACGTTTTGTCGACAAGCATCAGATGTGCTCTAACCGAAAAATCGGTTCGGGCCAGTGAGATAACGTGTTTTTGGAACGCAACATCCTCGATATACTTCCTCCAATCGCTACTGATCGTTCCCTTTTGGGTAAGCATGCCGCTCTCTTCAGTGAAGCCACAGGATTTTGCCTTTACCTCAAATAAATCGAGCTGATTGCCGTCTTTGACAATTACATCGCACCGCACCAGGAAGTTTTCGAATTTGAAAACGGCCTCAAACAATGTGACATTGTCAGCTTTCAGATATTGTTCTGTCGCGGTTGCGGCTGCCTCGTCATTCGGCGTTTCGATCAGAATTCCGTCAGGAAAATAACATCGAGCAAGAGCCCCAACCTGAAATCCGCCTTCGGCCAGATTCTGCAGAAAAGAATCCTCGATCTTTGCATTGGCGTACTCAGCTTTGCCCGTATAGAAAAGCTTGGTTGGACACTCCGTCGCCAACTTGAATTTTGATTTGGTGAAGTATCGCATTGGTATGAAACTGGCTTCTCCTTTCAGAAGAAACGGATCAGCGGAAACTTCGGTGCTTGAAATGTTAAATTCTCGCCAGCCTATAGAAAGATTTTAGAAGCATTAGCTGAAAATCTAAAGTTGTGTCCAAGCGCCTGCGAGTTACGCATTAGGTCGAATTTGCGATGGCTGGACGGGCTACGTCTGTATGCTTGCGATTGCACCAGAGATAGCGGATTTCTCCTACACTTCTGGACTGATCTTCGCGTCCGAAAGTCTACCCGCAGAGAAACCCTGTAGACGGAAAGAAGCAAATGTCTGCCATCCAAACCGAACGAATCGGGACCGCAATAAGCAATGGCAGTGGTCAACCTTCTTGGCCGATGCGACTTTATCCCGTAGCGATTGTCACAGATTCTTGGTAGCCTCCGTCGGCAGTCCTTTCATACGTAACGATCCTGCCAACCGCATTCAGCTTTTGGCCAAGGAATAAACCAAATGAGGCTGGAGCAAACAGGACTAGATGAACACGCTTTGCGCGATATTTTGTTCGTGATTCACGAATCAACTGCTTAGCATGGTCGGCTAGCGCGACGGCATCTCCCGCAGTTCTAATAGCCGCCTGTCCGGGACCGCTGTCGGGCTCTGCGTAGATTAGACCGGATGTCGTGCCGCGATTCTCATCGAGAAAATTCTCTGCATCGGCGCGGCCATCGCCAGAAATTGATAGAAAAAGTGCAATGTCTTCGCCTTGATCACTCCCGACTAGTGCCTCATATCTAAACCTTGCTTGAGTAGGCGGAGTGTCCGATCGCCATAAATTGGTTTCCGTTCCCGTCGGCTGTTGCGTCCGGAACGAAAAGCCCCCTACATCAGGAAACTCAGCGCCGACAGCCAAGACCGTTGTCAAAGGCAGCTTTCCGCGGAAATCGATATAGCGACCCTCAGGGACGTTTTGAAAAACCTTTTTAGCTTTTTGTAACTCGGGAAGAAGTGAGCATTCCCATTCCGCCTGGCTCGGAACGCGTCGAGTCGGACGATCAATATAACCAGTCCAGTCGATCTCAACCGTAGGCACTGGATCGAACAGTTCCTTCGTCCAGCCGTGAATTGTCAGGCTGACTTTAGGGTTATCAACCGCCTGTGCCCACAAGTCGTTTTCAGAAATGAATTTACGAAGCGATTCACGGGTAACTTTCTTCTTTGATCCACCCGTTTTGATGATTTCCCGAATGGAACCTAGCACGATTTTTCGCGGCCCGTCTCCGCTTTTGAGTCCGTAACGCGACATCCGATCGTCTACGCTCTCAGCGAGATCGTTCGTATTTCCAAAGCCCAATCTGAGCCGTAAGGCCCGACAAAACTCAGCTACCTCTCGATCATCGCCATTTAGACTTTCGCACCATCGCTTCCTGGCCTTGCCCAATTTTGAATGTGGGCCCTTGGAATGAAATGATTCATCAAGCTCATAACTTTCACGTATGCATTCACCGAAATCCGTCGCGGCGGGCCAATTACTCACCAGCCAGATCTCGGCCGAACTATCGTCTTTCAATTGTTTCCAGCTTTCGAAGAGCTTTTGGAGCAAGGATGTAACACTCGGCTTTTTGACCTGCAAAAAGTAATCGAAATCGTACTGTCCCGATGTCGTCCGATGCCACTTCACTTGGTAATATCTCGCGGCGATCTTCCGACCTGGTTTAGGGTGCATCGTGATGTCGTCCGCCGAGCCGGCCTTCGGGTGCTCGACATATACGTGATCGAAGTCGCCGCTATCGTCAAGCAGTTGCAACATCGCGTACCAACTATATAAGTGCTGGTAGTCATCCCCACCGATCCTTGCCGCGCTTTGTTCACCCATAAAGTACTTTCCCATCGCCCACGAGCGCGCATTATGAGAGCGGGAACAACTTGCCGAACATGTTCCGCCATGTCCTAAGTGCTTCCCCATTCTTTCCTTCTCGTTCGAGCCGGATTGCGTATGTCGCGTTCTGTTCGGCAGCCAGCAGTGCATTCTTTGCATCTGCGCACATCTGAGGAGTCATGCGGTCACTTACGTCCGGACCTAGTCCTGCGGGATCGGGCCACCTCTCCGAGATTCTCGCCGCGAGGGTGGCAAAAAACGCCTGCATTTCTCGCGCATAGCTCCCGCCCCACGGTGGGTATAAGACGTCGAGAGCCATCACCTCTATCAGAAAACCGGGCTTGATCGGTTTCCCCTGCTCACGGTTCCACGACTTCATCATCCGGACCAGGCCCTTCCATTCCCTGTCATAGGCTTTCTGTGCGGCGACTGCCTTGTCGGCATGGACTTCCGGATCGGTCTTCGTCCATCCGGCCGAGATGTCTTTGTCCGGGATCTCGTAATGTTTTCCCTCATCAAAGGCAGGAACTACGTCAAAGCTGACGACTTTGTCATCCGTTTCACCATTCTCGTCCTCGCGGATCCCGAAGTCGACACAGACCGATCGACGCTGCTGACAAACATTATCCTTTCCATACTCATCCGCTAAGGCCTTCTCTACATCTGCCAGCAAGGCCGACGGCGCCTTGTCTCGGTAGTGCCTTTCACTATCGCCTAGGACGCAAAAGATATCGACATCCTTTAACGGTTTCGTTTTGGTGTGCCGTGCATACGATCCCGTGAGGAAATCTCGATCCACGACAAACGCCCCTTTCATCACACGGCGAATATCTTGCTGACGATGTGATGCGTCCTGCTGTTCGCGGTCGTTGAGTTCGAGGCGACTCCTGAATTTTTTGAAAGCATCTTGTACGGTGATCATGGCTTACTTTTCCCTCCAATAGCTCGTGCCGCTGGAGATGCCTCCGGCTCCGATCGTTGTCCCGATGCTCTGTTTGACGAACCCATCCGTGGAGCGCAGCGAGCACCTTGACCACCCGGCGACGTTTCGTCGCCCGGGCGCCGTCGTGGTCAAGATCTCGTAGTCGCAGTTGGCAGGGTTCAGACCGGCCTTCTCAATGTGATAGCGAATATCATCCGGGTCCTGCCAGAAGGACCCATCTCCAGATTTGCTGTATGAGATGTCGAAGTCCCATCGCCTGACGAGTTTGTCTGTTCGCGAATTATAGATCTCCAGATACACGCTCTCAAGGTCACCATCGGCAAGCCAGGTATGGATACCCAACTCAAGCGAGGCCCACTGGCCGGACATCTTCGCCGGATCGAGACCGCTCATTCGCACGATCTCTTTAACCGAGTTAAGAAGCTGGTTAGTAACAAAGTTATATGAATGGACGTGTGTATACACGCCAACAGCAGTAGCACTCATAACCTTAGAAATGCCTCCACATCGATCTGGGCCGCGTTTGCCGCGGCCGCTGATTTCCTCGCCCCACTATCCTTGGCGGAATCGCGGGCGGTTATCCTTTCTGACTTGTTCGAAAGTTCCCTCGTCACCCAATCCAGGTTTTCTGCATTGCACGGAAGCGACATCTTCCAGTCGCCATCGGTCGCATTGAAAGCAAGAACATCCTCGTTTACGCCATTCCCATCAACGGAGTCTTCCCCGTAGACGCAATAGATCCGGACCTGCGGTCCACTGCCGGAAACTATCACTGGCGCGTCCCTAAATACTTCGTCGGTGATTAGCGACGCGGCCAATCCTTCGATTGAATTGAGCTCCGAACGAGCAGTCGAGCCTTCTTTCGACAGTAGTTCGGATATTACTGACCAAGTACTGGTCGCCGTTCGCGCCGGCGTTGCGGCAATACGTCTTGCTACTGTGGACATAAAACTCCCCTTCCTTATTTCCCTCGCTTTGTGGCCGCAAGAGCTACTGCCGCTTTTAACAGAGACTCCGCTGTAAGTTTTCCAGGATCGATCGCGGATTCCTTTTTGTAAGCGCACGCACTCGCAATCATTTTTCGTAAGCTTCGCCCATCGACGCCGTTTGAGATCTGGACGACCTTCTCGAACTCAGTCGAGCTAATGAGTTTGCGAACCGCAGGGAATTGTTTTCCTAATCCTTCAATCGTGTCTTTGAGAATTGACCGTCGAGCCTCCGTGTTCGGAAGCGGAACCTGTATGACCAGATCACATCGTGATAGGAAGGCTTCGTCAATCGCTCCCTCAAAATTGCTAGTCGCGATGAACAGTAACCGGGAGTATTTCTCGGCAAGATGGTCGAGTTGGGCGAGCACCGCATCAGTCGCACGGTGCACGTCGATAGGGTTTGCCTCCATGCTCAGTTTTTGCCGGTCGGTTGCCAAAGTTTCGACTTCGTCAAGCAGCACAACGACGGGTCCGGCTGCGGCATATTCAGGAATTGTCGAACCAAGAAGCTTGGTTATCTCTCGTTGCGTCTTGCCCATTGCCGAACTAGTAAGCGCATGTGGCTCTATCTCCAGGAACGTTGCCCCTCCGCTGATCACCGAGGCAATTCGCGAGGCTAGCCCCCGAGCCAATGACGTCTTACCCGTTCCAGGTGGTCCGATCAGCAATACAACACCGTGAGTAGGAATCACCTCGCGGCCCAGCCCATTCGCGCGGAGAGTCATTCCGACGACGGCCTGATTTACCAACTGATCTTTCATGTCTTTTTCTAGAAAGATCGAGTCCCAGAGAAGGTCGAACTGGGTGTCTGGTAGCCTTCTCCGGTCAAGAATCGCAGCCGGTAGTTCTTCAGAAAATTCACGTTTCGTGCTATTTATGCTCATAACCACTAGAAAATTCGACCCATTTCGTAATATCCTGTTATGGGAATATTAATATCCTAATCGTCCGAGCATTTTCTTGTCAACTTTTGCAGGAAGTTTTGCATCCTAATACAGGAATCTATATGAGCGACTTGTACGAATCAATCGGAAATCGCATACGCGAATTGCGCGCGGCCTTCGGCGATGGCGTTGGGATCAATCAGGAGCAGCTTGCCGAGTTGGTCGGCACGACTGCGAACACAATTTCTAGATGGGAAAGCGCTACGTACAAGCCTTCGGCGATGGACCTACACAAACTTGCGAAGGCTTTTTCGGTGAACGTGTCCGTGTTCTTTCCGGACGCGGAGATACCTAAAATGGCAGCTCTTACCAGCGCCCTCGGAGAACTCAAAGACGAGGATATAGACGACCTAACGGAATACGCGCTTTTCCGTAAGAGTCGCCAACGTCTGAAGGAGGCTCAAGCAGCCAGGAACAAACGAAGAGCGAAATAGCTAGTAAGTAACTCCCGTGATTCTGTACAACGGAGCGGAGAATAACGTAAATGCGACCTTGACTGCTCAATTAGGGCGTCTGGCACACTGATCACTATCGAGAGAGCATGCCTGAAACTCCTGCACAATATTATCAGCGTATGAAGGCTCTCGCGATGACAAAACGTGAGCTTTACGAAATCGACACCTCGAAGATCAACCTAACGTTGATTCGAAGCATATACAAGTCGGAGGGCGTCAAGATCGACTACTGGGTTCCAAAGGGCAGGAAGATCAAGGCATGTTACTTTGCTGACGGCGAGCCCTCCGTAATGGTCGACAAAAACCTTCCGAATGAGCCGAAGATATTCGCGCTGGTACATGAGCTTAAGCACCACTGGGTCGATCGCGACGCGATCCTTGACGGGGTTCATAAATGCGGGGCGTATGATGACAATAATTTTGTCGAGATCGGAGCGGAGGTTTTCGCCGCACAATTCATTTACCCGGACACCGAGATGTTGACGGACCTAGAAAACTTCGGTGTCCCACCGGCCGCGTGTACGCCTGAGCACATTGTTCGATTTAAGAGCGCTTGTCCTGCACCAGTCAGTTACACATTTCTCGTGAAACGCTTTGAAAGGTTCAAGCGGATCGAAGTAGGTTCGTGTAAAAAGGTCCAGTTCAAAAAGCTGGAGGAGCAGATCTTTGGCACTCCGGTTTATAAGCGGCCAAGTTTCATAAAGAATCGCAAGAAAAAAAGAACCTGACAGAGAATGATTGGATCAAGGGGCCCCTCGCCTGACGATCAGAGTGATTCTGAAAAGCGAAAGCAGCTAGAATGAAGTGGAATCTCAAATGGTTCAATGTGTGGGGTGACTCAAAGGCCGACACGAAAATTCATCTTTGTCCAAGGTTCTGCCTGTCCGCGGTTCACTTTGGGTACGTGAATTTACCTACAGAAAAACGTTTGGCAAGAAACCTTTCCGCGTCTGAGTCCTGACCTATACTAAACAACCTTGTCAATTCGCCACCATAAGTCGAATCATTTTAAGTTGAACGCACAGCAGCCGCCAGATTTCATAAACACGATGTGCTTATCCTTATCTGAGATTTCCTTTCTTTTGATGGTTAGCTTACGACTCGTATTAAGCCCTCCCATGACATATTTGAATTAAGCAAGGTATGTGGAATCACATGGTAGGACCATTTTTTTCCGCCGACGGCGGCCTCATGAAGTGAAGCGTGTTCACACCATTGGCGAGCAGCTTTGGCTTTGTCCTGGACGGTCGAATCCTCGATATCATCTTCTCGCTTCACTTCGCACACAAACTTCCCATTGATGGTTTCGACAATAAAGTCAGGCTCGTACTGGTGATCTTGATGGTAGAAGATCTGCAAGGTGTTTCTTGACGGCTTGAACCATTTGATTACTTCGGGATCGTCTTCGAGAATCACCGCTAGACGACGTTCCGAATCCGAATCGAATTTTTGCATTGGATAGAGACATTTCTGAAAGCCTCCAAAATGCATTGATCGAATCTGCTGTGGATTATCGACTGGGGCTCGGAAATTGCGAGCTAATTCCGAGGCATCGATCGAATATGCAGCAGTCCGCAAAGTAACGAATCCTTTAGTCGTCCTTACCTCGTATTCAGTCTTATTCTGCTTTTGATGAGCGGCCATCTGAGCGTGGATTAGCTCGGCGATTCGCTTCGAATGATACTGCAACACATTCGACACATCTCCTTCGTCAGTAAGATAAGATCGAAGATGTTTGATCACATTGCCGCTTAGCTCGTAAAGCAGTTCAGAGTGGTCATCGTACGAGATATCGTCGTAATCGATCAACGATCTAACGATGTAGTTCTCCAGAACGATCTCTGTCTGCATTCCGTCAAGATCCGATAGTCTTTCACGACGATTATTCTGAAGACTTTGAAGCAAGATATCCTGCGAGACAGGCTGCAGGTTCAGATTTACTGTATCGAGTTCGAAATCTTCGTAGGACCATTCAGCGTTACCCTTTGGAAGAACAATGATTCGGGGAATGTCTATTGTCATCTCGACAAACTTCTCAGTTACCTTCTCGACGATACGTTCAAAATCAGGCTCCTCATTCATTTCGGCGAAGGAAGCCTGGGCCGGAAGCGGAAGGGCCTCCCTCACTTCGCGAATAATTTCCGCTTGTATTTCGGGCGTCTTCAGCTCGGCCGAACTTCCTAATCGCTCGAACTTCTTGATCACCTCGTATGTCGTCCGTGCAACTTCACGATCCAAAGGATTTTCGAAAATAAATTTTGGCTGCTGAACTGCCGGAGCGGTGGCAGCCGGTTCCTCCGAAGATGTTGCATCAGGTCCAAATAGAGCAGTTTCTATCGCAGGGGCGACAGTAACCGACTTTCTTTCTTCTGTGGCAATATCTTTGCCGATATAAACCGGCACGATCTTCAAAGCCGAATCTGGGCGATTTGCCTCGTCAACGATCTCCTGGAATTTGTCATGAGCAACTATCGTCAGCCTATCGACCGCGCTTACGCCAACACGCTTGCCGTACGGAAGACGTAAACCACGTCCGATGGACTGCTCAACCAGAGTTTTCGAATTGGCCGCACGCAAGGGGACGATCGTATAGAGATTGGTCACGTCCCAGCCTTCTTTGAGCATATTGACGTGAATTACGATCTCGGTCGGCTCAGCAGGGTCCTCGACCGCAAGTAAGCTCTTAACTGTTTCTTCGGCCTCTTCGCCGCGTTGATTGGAATGGACAGTGATAACCTTGTCGCGATATCTG
This sequence comes from Chloracidobacterium sp., assembly GCA_015075585.1. Lineage (NCBI taxonomy): Bacteria > Pseudomonadati > Acidobacteriota > Blastocatellia > Chloracidobacteriales > Chloracidobacteriaceae > Chloracidobacterium > Chloracidobacterium sp. The sequence goes on along the minus strand of JABTUB010000001.1, from coordinate 1,246,392 downwards.
CCCTCAAAGAAATCGTCCGATTTTATCTTTGTAATCAATTCGCCCGCGTGGTCTGTATCACGAGCAACGACCAGCATAAAGGGCTTTACTACTTTCTGATCGTTCTGCTTGGCAAAAGTTTCCAGATCGACTTTTGTGCTTTCGTGGATACGGACGCCATCTTCCAACTTGATGGTTTCGAGTTGCTCAGGTGAATAGTTCGCCGGATTAAAGTTCTCGCGGGTAGCAACGGTCGGCTCCTTCACAAAGCCGTCATCGAGAGCTTTCGACAGCGGGTAGCTGTATATGACGTTCTTGAACGGAACGGATCGAGTGCCAGATTCTATCTGCGGAGTTGCGGTCAACTCAAGCCCGAGGATCGGTTTCAGTTCGTTAATGGCATTGATGCCTGCCGAGCCGCGATAGCGGTGCGATTCGTCCATCAACAGAACAAGATCGTTCAGTCCGGCTAAGTAGTTGAAGTAACTTTCGCCTATATATTCCGATAGCCGCTTAATGCGTGGAGCTTTTCCGCCGCGTACCTCCGAGTTGATCTTCGATATGTTGAAGATATTTATGTGAACCGCAGTTTCGCCAAAAAGGTCAGCGGCACGCACGCCACGTCCCGATTCATAGTTGTCGCCGGTGATAATTTCGGGCGGCTCTATCGCAAAGGCTTCGAGTCCGGTGAAGACATATTTCGATGTGTTCGGCGTAAAGTCAGCTATCAGTTTATTGTAGATCGTCAAATTCGGGGCTAATACGAAAAAGTGTCTTATCGACTTAGCCTGATTAAGATAAGCGATGAACGCGCCCATTAGCCTTGTCTTGCCCACACCTGTCGCAAGAGCAAAACAGAGTGACGGAAAATCGCGCTCAAAATCATCTACGTTCGGATATTCTGACTTAATAACTTCCAATGCTGCCGCCGCATCAGTCTCTTTTGAAAACTCAACGATCTCGTTTAGCCGCGCGAGTATCTCCAGCGATTCACGCTGCGGCGGCCTTAAGGAAAGGCGGGCTGAAATTGTATTGACAATGCGATCCGTCATTCAATATCTGCTTTGATCGCGTAGCGATCCCAAGAATTTAGCCGTGGGATTCATCCCACGGAAATGTTAGTAAAACATCCGCGTCGCGTAGCGACGCAACGAAAATCGAAATTATTCACCCGTCACTACGCGACGGAAACCATAAAAATATTCCAACCGTGGGTTGAAACCCACGGCTAAACTCGATTCGCCGCTACGCGGCATCTTCCGGCTCCTCAAACCCCAATCCTATCTGCGTTCCTTTTTCGGGTTCCTTCATTTTCAGGCTCTCTACTTGCAGCGAATAATCGTCCTTATCCCATTCGCAGCGTTTCAGTATTGCGTTCGGTATTTTTTCGAGAGTCAGATTGGGAAACTCGTTCTTCCCCGCTCTGAAGGCCTTACAGCAAATCAACAAAGTTCTTTCTTCGCCGACCTCATCCGATATCGCCTGCAGCATTTCGCGGGTCAGGTTCTGGGTGGTCACATAGATAAAATCTGCTTCGGTCGAATGTCCGTGATTCCAATAGATGCTGTCCGAAGGCTCGTATTTAAATCCGAGATGTTTGCACATTGCCTCCGCAAGCATTTCGGCGTTGTATTCGGGATTGATAATGTAATTGTCCCACTTGTCCTTTTTCAAAAGGCTTGGGGCAAGCTCGTAAAAGCGGAAACCGCCGCCGCCTTTCCAATCAATCGCTTTTGTAATACCGCCCTGATCTTCACCGTCAATCACCTTCCTCAAACGCGGAAGAATATGCGTATAGCAATGATCACCCAACTCAACCATTATCCAACGGCGTTTCATTTTGTGAGCAACTGCTGCCGTCGTTCCGGAACCACCAAAAGAGTCCAACACAAGATCACCTTCGTTGGTGCCAAGTTGTAAAATCCTCTGAATTAACCTTTCGGGTTTTGGTGTTGCAAAAATATCCTCATCATTAAATTGTTTTACTTCTTGTTTAGCTTCTTGATTATGTCCGACTTCATCATGAAGCCAAACGGTTTTTGTAACAATTCCTTGATTAACTTCGGAAAGAAACTTTTTAACTCTTGGAAGGTTATCTTGGTTAGTTCCAAACCAAATTCTATTATCTTTAACAAGCTCTTCAAATTTTTCTTTACTATAAATCCAACAACGACTTTTTGCTGGGCGATGTATTTTTCCGCTTGGTGTAACTATTTCATAGTCAGTTGATGGATTATAAGTTTTTACGGACATATCGGCAGAAGTCCAAACCCCGCGAGGATCATTGTCAGGATTTTTATATCTAGAATCCATTTCACCAGTTCTTGGTAGCAGATTTGGTCTCCAAGTCTCTTTATTTTTTGCAAAAGCTAAGATATGGTCATGCGAATCTGAAAGCCACTTTGCATCATTCTGCGGTGAGAATTTCTTTTGCCAAATTACATTAGAAACAAAGTTCATCCGTCCAAATACTTCATCACAGAGAACTTTTAAATAATGTGATTCATCATCATCAATTGAAATCCAAATACTTCCATCTTCACTTAATAACTTTCTCAGAAGCTCCAAACGATCTCTCATTAACGAAAGCCAAAGCGAATGTTCTATTCCATCATCGTAATGCTCAAAAGCATTTCCGGTGTTATACGGCGGATCGATATAGATGCATTTAACTTTTCCGGTATATTCCTGTTCGAGAGCTTTTAGGGCAAGCAGATTGTCGCCTTTGATCAGAATATTGTCGAAAATATCATTATCCGAAACACGATGCTCCGCATGATAAGACTTTTCCTTATCCTCCAAAAGAATGCGCGGCTCCAACCTCGGCCGCTCATCCTTCCCGATCCACGTCAACTCCAATTTTGTTTTCTTCACTGCCATTTCTTATATTTCGTACGGCAGCATTTTAGTTGTACCGCAATCGCATTGCCATACTCCATCGTTCTTATTCTTTCTGTTCGCAAAACCTTTGCATGACGAGCACAACAGCATTTCGACGAACTTGACCGCAAGCCCTGCGAGTCCTTTTATGTCATTGTCGGTAAATTCTTCGGCGGTAGGATTAAAATGTGCTCCGACCTGATTACGCGTTCCGATGAAAGGCTTAAGTTTCTGATGTATTTCTTCAAAAAGTATTTCTTCCTGATTTCCTTCGCTATCAGGCCTTGTTACCTTTAGCTTTTTGGAAAGTTTGGTGGTTCCGTCCCAATAGTTAGCCAACGTGTATTCACTGCGATGAGCACGCGGCATCTTAGACCTATACTGCTTTGTAAGTTCATCGAATGCCTGCTCCAGCAAGACTCCGGCTTTTGAACTGATCGCTTGCCGATCAAACGGCCCAGTGGTGACCAATGACTTCAGCTTATCTATCTCCATCACGCTCGGATAAACGACAATTCCTTTGGAATGATCCCAAGTGTCGAGTTCAAGAACCGTTGCCTTTTGCTGCGATTTCACTCCAAACCTGAATAGGTCGTGCCACCGCCGCTGATGAGTTGCGACAATGATCTGGTTGAAACTATCCGCCTCTTTCAGGAGTAAATCGACTATTCTGGACGCATGTTGATTATCGACCGAGGTAAAGACGTCATCTAAAACCAAGGTCATATCTCCACCGGATGAATATTTCGCGATCGCCATCCAGTAACAAAAACCTAACGTATCAAGATGAGATTCGCTGAAATAGGCTTGTGGTGTTATGTCTTCATGCTCACCAAAGGAACCAAATTGATTTAGAGACCCCTTTGTCGTTTCACTTAAGGCAAGCTTTGTAAGTTTGGCTGTTTCTTCAGGATGAATAGCATCCCAATAACATTTAAGCTGATCAGAAACTGAATCGAGTATTGCGCCGGTGAACTCAAGACGCGATCTGAGGACAATGTTTAGAGCTGCGTCCAGCCCCTTACACATTTCGTTTTCGGATTCTAAATCGTCCTTTGTTCGCTCGATCTGTTCGACGGCAGGCTTTAAGGAATCGAAAAGATTCAACTCACGATTTAGCTCATTTAATTTCTCTTGAAGCGGTGCTTTTAGCGTTGCGAGACCTTCCGAGAGCGAATGCACTTGTTGTTCCGTGATCGTTTCAACCGATTCGAAGGCAAGGGTAATTTCCTCCGAAAGTTCTCCATGGTCGATTGACTCTTTGACTGGAATTGTGAGAGCAGTTTCAACAGATCGAATTGCCTGTTGCATCTGCCGCTTCGACTCATCAAATAGTGCCTGTTTGTTTCTTAGGGCTTCCTCTGCAGTTGTCAAGGACTTATTGATCTCGTCCGCAGTCTTTAGATTTTGAATGCGCTCATTGACTTCACCTCGGAGAGTAATTAGATCGTATGGTGACTTACACGCAGGACACTCATTATCGTTGTAAGGTTCGGCAATTACAGCTTTGACACGATTAAGCATGTCAACTAGAGCAAGCCCGGAAGTCCCGCCGGCTTCAAAAGCTGAAACCTGCTTGGTGACCTCATCCAAACTCGACTGCGCTGTGTTGACGTTCTCCTTGGCTATTACAGCAATATTTTTACAAGACTCGAACGTGTCGATTGATTTTATTGCCGCGCTCAATAAAGAAACCAATGTTCTGACATCCGCCAAATCCTTTGAAAGAATGTCTTCGGCCCACGATCGCGCAGTTTCGCCGAGACCTTCATGCTCTCGCCATATGGCGTCTAATAGGTTAACTGCCTGTGTGTGGAGTTCGGCGTTCCGTTCGACCGACTGTTTTGATGTCCTTAGAGCATTTCTGAGGTTTTGCTCGCTGACCTCATACTTTTCAAAATCAATAAAGGACCTTATCGATTCAAACCGCTCGGAGGGAGCTGCTTCAACTAGCTTGAGTAATTCGGATCTTCTCAGAATCTTAACTGAAGGATAACCGTCAATCGGACTGACATTAACCCGTCGCCCTTTTTGACTTGCCTCCCAACTCGATTCATCACGAAAGAGCCGAACCTTTAGCTCCGAAGGGTCAGAACCTATCGATACCACGTGAGTATGGTCAGTTGAACTGATCGACTGAAGCGATCCAAATGATTGATTGCAAACAAAATCCAGAGCATTGCAAATAGTTGACTTGCCACAACCATTTTCACCGAACATCAGGACGAGCGGCTTCGACACATCGAAGTCAACCGACGTGGCCGTTGTAGCCCCGCGGAACTTTTCAAGTTCGATTCGCCTGATCCTTTTTCGGTACATTCAGTCTTCCTTCCGGTCCTCGCTTTCCGCTCGGGAGCCAAGGATCCAAATTCGCCAATCTTGCTCTCTCGCATCTCCGGAAAGCAGCTTGGTCTTAATTGAATCCAAACGACGATCTGCAACCAAACCAGCTTCAACTAGTCGCTTAAGTGTAATATCTGCCAGTTGTTCAGCCGGTGATTGGGCTTCTTCGCACATCTGAATTCTCCTTAGCTATTAAACAACGCTCCATCGGATACAAAAGAGTTGCTCGTGCGTTATCTTCTGTTCAAGTCTCGCCTCGACAGTCGAGATCAGGTTATCTTTTTGTTCGTCAATGTCATCCTGGGCCTCGTAAAGCTCACGACGTTTTTTTGACCGTTCAGATTCCGCTTCCTTTAACTGCTTGTGAAGCTCAAGTTTACTCTGTAGATCAGGTTCGACTTTTGCGTCTCGTTTCACTTGTTTGATCCGGGCGTCAAGGTCTTTAAGCTCCATTTCAAGAGCGTATTTCCTGTCGTCGGCCCAACGGTCGATCTTCTCCATCTCGTCATCGAAGTACTTCGCGTTTCTCTGCGCAATTTCTTGTGCGGAAATGTTTTTGGCACGTTCCATCACGTTCGACAGTCTTTTTGAAGTTTCTTCGTCAACAGTCCTCTCAGATTTGATTTCACCTCCGACCAGAAACAACTTCGCGGCAAAATCTGGAAGGAGTTCATTCCCCGAGTCATCCAGGATCGCAAATAGAATATGGTCTTCCTCTTCGAGAGCTTCTACCTTAAGACGTTCGGCACAAAGCCACCCCGAGTTTCCGACCTGTTCGTCAACGAGGCCAAGTTTTTCACCTAACCCGGAGTAATCAAAAACGATCTCGGAGGGTTTCAATTCACGGTTCTTTGCAATCTGTACTAACTTTTCAGCCAGTTTATTGTTGAGACTGTATCCATGAACATGCTCCGCTCCTTCGAGATATTTCAGGAACCGATATCTGCCGCCAGGAATGTGCTCGTCATCGATTTGACAGTCCGGGATCGTGAATTCGTAGTTCCGGTCATCAAAATGGGTTCCGTTATTGAGCAAATTATTTAGCTCAATCCGGGTCAGGTTCCAGAACATTTTTTCAAGCCGGTTTAGAACTTTCTCTCCCTCTTCACGGCTCATCCGCAACCTTTCGTGAACCTCAGGATCGAAATTCTCAAGGAGATCGCGTCGCGTATCAGACATTCTTGAAACGATCTGCTCTTCCAGCTCGGTTTGAAGACGATTGAATCCTTCCTCGATCTCTTCAGTCGTTCGACAATTCTGATATATCTCGGCTATGCGCTTTTCAAAATCAACTCCGGATTCCAATGCTCCAAGAATCTCGTCTGACGATCCAAAAACGCCGTCAAACAACTGGAACTTCTCGGACAACAGGTCGAACACTCGTTCATCCGCCGCATTACCGCGATTGAGGAAGTTGATAACAACGACATCGTGTTTTTGTCCGTATCGATGACAGCGGCCTATTCGTTGTTCGATTCGCTGCGGGTTCCACGGTAGATCGTAATTCACGACCAGCGAGCAAAACTGCAGGTTTACGCCTTCGGCAGCAGCTTCAGTAGCGACAAGTATTTCGGCTTCTTCCCGAAAGTTTTCGACAATGGCCGCTCGGATGTCGATTGGCTTGCTTCCTGATACGATAGGCTCGCCCTTGTGCCGTTCAACCCAGGCTTTATAAATTTCCGCGGATCCTTTGTCAGCGTTGCTTCCATTCATCAAAGCGACTTTTCCGGCATAGCCGCTTTCATTAAGTAATCGGACGAGGTACTCCTGAGTTCGTCGAGATTCGGTGAAGATCACTGCTTTTCGGTTTGCACCGAGCTCATCAAGTTTTTCAAACCCCTTTTGAAGCGCCATCAAAAGGGCGGTACCTTTTGCGTTTTGCTGGATCGATGAAGCGAGTTTTCCGTACTCTGAAATTTCGGAAAGTTCATCCAGAATATCTTGCTTCTCGGCTTCTTTCTCATCGCTGATCGTCTCTTCCTCAGACTCTTTCCATTCGTCCGCGATCTCGTCGTAGTATTCGAAATCGTCCTCAATTGCTTGTTCTACTTGTTCTGGTTTACTACCCGCTTGCCTTAATCGCTGGGCTAAAGCATCAAGCGTTCCCGCAATGGCGAAGGTTGAAGAAGCAAGCAGCTTTCTGAGGATCAGCGTCATTAGTTGCCGCTGGCTTGCCGGCAAGGCGTGTAGTTTTTCCCTTTGTAAATAGGCAGAAACCTGATCGTACAATTTTTGCTCTTCAACTGAAGGGGTAAAATCCTGTGTGATCGGAATGCGATTTGTGAACCTTACGTACTCAACTACCTGACGCCGCAATGTGCGCTGGCAAATGGGTCTTAATCGTTGTCGAAGCTCGCCCAACTCGCGCTGATGAAGCGTCCCGCGCATATAACGTTCGCGAAACACCTGAACATCACCGAACATGTGTTCATCGAGAAAGCTGACTAATCCATATAGTTCAAGAAGGCTGTTCTGAAGGGGCGTAGCCGTTAGTAATACCTTTGGTCGGTCATCGAAGGCGCGTTTGATCGCCGATGCAATCTTGTTTCCTTTCTTGTAAACATTACGAAGTCGGTGCGCTTCATCGACTACAACAAGATCCCACCGTGTTTTTAAGAACTCCTGTTCTTTGCCCTGCACAAAATTGTAAGAACAAATTGCTATTTCATTTTGCGGCTCCAATGGGTTAGCGACTCCCATCTTGATGCGTGCGTTGAACTCCCGAGTATCAAAGACGACAGACGAAATATAAAATTTTTCAGATAGTTCCTGAGCCCATTGTTTACGCAATGTTGATGGACAAATAACCAGAATTCGCCGCTTCCGTTCGGCCCAAAGCTGGCTGATGATAATCCCGGCCTCGATCGTTTTTCCAAGTCCTACTTCGTCAGCTAGTATTGCACCTCTTGACAAAGGGGAACGAAACGCGAAAAGTGCGGCATCCAACTGATGGGGATTCAAATCCACCGAGGCATTGAAAAGCGAATTGCCGAGCTTTTCAATGCTGTCCGATGACACGTGTTTCGTAATGTCATGGGCATAATATTTTGAATGGAAGGATGTCATGAATACTATTCTCGAGCGGCCTAAGTTCTTGTTTATACTTTATTTTAGCCAGTTTTGCTGAAGTTGCAATTTTCAAGTGGCGATTCTCAATCAAAACGGTTTAATATCATTCGTTTAATGGTACTTATGGTGCGGTTATTTCATTGAATCTAAACTAATCATTGCTAATAGTTCATTATATCTGTAATACTGGAACTGTGAGTGCCATAAATACAAGCAAAATACACCGCCTACTAACTTCGCAGCCTAGTGGAATTGTATTTCAAGCTAAGTGGCTTACCGATCAAGGATATAGCGGCCACCTTCAAAAGAAGTATCGGCAAAGCAATTGGCTTGTTTCGATAGGAACCGGGGCGATGATACGCGCCGGTGATCAGGTTGGTTATGAAGGCGCTATATACGCTCTGCAAGCGCAAACCGGATTGACGGTGCATCCGGGGGGGCGAACAGCATTATCTCTGGCCGGAAAAGCCCACTATCTCGAAATGGACTCCAAAAAAGTCACTCTGTTTGGGAACCAGGGCGAAAAATTGCCGACATGGTTCCGAGAACATAACTGGGGTGTCAAGATCGATTTCCATCCATCTTCATTCCTGCCTCCTGATGTCGGCATGACTGACATCGACTTCAGGACCTTTTCAATAAAGGTATCTGGCGCGGCCCGAGCCTTGATGGAATGCCTGTACCTCGCGCCTGACAAACAGGATCTAATGGAATGTTACGAACTAATGGAAGGATTGAATAATCTGCGACCGGATCAGGTACAGATATTGCTGGAGAAATGTCGGTCAATAAAGGTAAAGCGCCTGTTCCTATATTTGGCAGAAAAATGCGGACACGGCTGGGTGGAATATTTGGACCTCAAGAACGTTGATCTTGGCAGAGGAAAACGCAGCATAGTAAAAAACGGGATATTTATGAAGAAATATCAGATAACAGTTCCGAAGGAATTCGAAGAAAGTGGAAAAAGCAACCTATAGAAATCAGGTCTCACTGCTGTTGAACGTGCTTCCGGAAGTAGCCAAAGAAAAGTGTTTCGCACTTCACGGTGGCACCGCGATCAATCTTTTCATCAGGGATATGCCGCGTCTTTCCGTTGACATCGATCTTACCTACGTCCCGATTGAAGATCGAGCTACTACAATGTCGAACATTACGGCAGCTTTGGGAAGGGTGAAACGGAATATAGAAACTGTTCTCAAGAATGTAAGAATTTCCGACAGAAGCGAGGCCGGAAAACTGCTCATCTCGAAATCCGGTTTTGGAATAAAGATCGAGGTCAACTTGGTTGCTAGGGGAACGATTTCCGAACCGACTGAGATGACATTGTGTGAAAAAGCTCAGGAAGAATTTGAAGCTTTTTGTGTAATCCAAGTGTCACCCTTTGGTCAAATTTACGGCGGCAAGATATGTGCTGCCCTTGATCGGCAGCATCCAAGAGATCTCTTTGATGTGAAGTATTTACTCGAACGCGAAGGGTTTTCTGATGAGGTTAAAACCGGATTCCTCCTTTCATTGATATCCAGCGATCGACCATTACATGAGGTGATCCAACCCACCTTTCTGGACCAGCAGGCCACATTGGAAAATCACTTCATTGGAATGAGCAGCGAGGTGTTTACCTACGAGGACTTTGAAAACACTCGAGCGAAATTGGTGGACTCGATACACCAAAGATTGACGAATGAGGATCACGAGTTTCTTTTGAGTATAAATGGCTTGGATCCAATATGGGATAAATACGATTTCCAAAAATACCCGGCCGTTCAATGGAAGCTACAAAATCTTCGGCACCTGAAAGACAGTAATCCCGCAAAGTTCACGAAACAGTATGAATCTCTGGAACGAATCCTAACTATTTCGGCGAAGTGAGATGACACGTTGATTTCGCGAGCCTTTGTATTCCCCTGCCTCTTCTTTCAGCTTCCGGATAAACGGACCGTCGATCAGGAGATCGATATGAGTGAGGATGTAGTCCACGCTCTTGTCTTTTCGGCTGATCAAAGTGTCAATGGTGTTGCCGGTATAAACGGTGATGTGTAAGCCGAGTCTGTTGAGCCGTGAAACAAGTTCGGCAACTGACCCCGCTTGGTCGAACGGTTCACCACCCAGAATTGTCACTCCGTCGTGTTGTGAACGATTGGCAACGATCTCTTTGACAATTGACGATATCGGAACAAGGGATCCGTTCTCGCGATTGTGCGTTTCTGGAACATAGCAGCCGGGGCACCGCAGAGAGCATCCGGCCACGCGTATAACGCTTCGCCTGCCGGGGCCGTCCACAACGGAGTTGTGGTAGAGACCATAGAGCCAGATCGAAAATGCGTCGTCTCGAGATGATTCAGGAGACGGCTTCGTAAATGCCGTTTGAACAGGTCGTCCGCAGTTAACAGACTTTCCGGTTCCAATATCGGTCTCAAGTTGTCGGACAGTTCTATTTGAAACACCTGAGACTTCGACCGTTACCTTTCCGGTGTCGGGTTCAACGATAAATGTGACCGCATTCTTCATTTTGCCTCGATTCGCCGCCTCTGCTGCGGTTTTACGTAATACTCTTTGGTTTTCGTGTCCTTTGAAGGACTTCCAAGAACCTGTTTCAACTGCTGTGCAGTCTTTTCGCAAGCCGGCCCTTTAACACCTTTTATCTCGGTGTCGCATTTTCCGGTATCGGTGTCGATAGTGAATTCGATTTCGGGCATAGAGCCTCCTTTTGGCTAGAACTTGATTCGGATCTTAACGGTCTTGCCGATCAACTCACGGGTGAGAGAGCCGCCGAGTTTCTTAGCCATTTTTCGAGCGGCGGCTTCGTGATAGCTTGTTTGCAGTTTGGTCATCCAGTCACGTCCAAGTTTGTAGTTGAGATCCATGTCATCGATGACGGTGACATATCCCGATGCCGTTCTTTGGAAACCAATGTCACCCAAAAGCCGCTTGTCTTTCACACACGAACGGCGAATAACGATGTCGGCCGTACGTTTATCGCGTCTGTCCCAGCCTTCGAGAACAAGATCTTGTCCGCGAGTAACATTGGTAAAACCAAGATCGGAAAGTGCATCGATCAGAAGATCAGCGTTGGCAAAGGCTTGCGAATCGAATGTCATGTATTTGCTCATAAAGCCTCGTGTCTAGAATTCGTAAATGCGGTTGGAGTGTTGTCCCGTATGCTGGGAGCCTTCAGGTTTAGCGGAAACTCCCTTAATGTTGTTTCTTGCCCACTTGCGGATCTCTTCGATCTTCTCACTCATCATTTGCGCTGTCGGAGTGAGCTTTTCGGCAGCTTTGAGAATGTCGCGAGTCTCGGCTTCGCGGTCGCCGTCAATAAACGCTTCGAGGACTCCGTCCTTTACCGTTTCCTCTATCTCCGAACCTGAGAAGTCGTTACTTTGTTCAACCAGCTTGTTGATATCAAACCTTTCGGGATTAAGATGCCGTTTTCGCAAATGAACCTTGAATATCTCCTCTCGGTCTTCATTCCCCGGAAGATCGACAAAGTGGATATACGAGAACCTGCCGATTCTGAACTGTTCTGATTCGAGTTCTCGAACATCGTTGGCAGTAGCGAAGACGAGCACATCTTTGTTGTCCTGCATCCAGTTGAGGAGATACGAGATCGTTCTCGCGGTTTCTCCGCCGTCTGTCTTGTTTGAGGACTTCATGCCGGAAACAGCTTTCTCGAACTCGCTTATTCCGAGGATTCCCTTGATCGTTCCCGCGATCGACAATGCTCTTTTGATCGACATCGCCGATGAACCAATCACACCGCCGCCTTCGCCCATGATCGAGCCAAAATCCAGGTCAAGCAGAGCACGATTGGTAATGCTCGATGCCACACGCTTACAGAGGTCTTTGCCGCAGCCGGGCAGGCCTACAAGCAGAATCCCCTTGCAAGGTTCGACATGCCTGGCTTTGGCTCGGGGACTGAATGTGTAAGCCGCTCGTTCGAGTATTGCCCTTAGGGTCTTGTAGCCGCCAAGACTGCTTGCTGGTTCCGGATGAACGTATGTCAGCGAACCGCTGCCGCGAATCACGTTCTTTTTCTCTTCCAGAATTACATTGATCGACTCCTGATTTAGGCCGTTGCAGCTGATGACAGCTTTGGCGATCACGTTGCTGATCTCGCCTGCGGTCAGTCCCAGTAGCGATTGAAGCAGAGCGTCCTGTGTGTCTTTCGTAAGGCTGATATCAAGCCCGTTCGATCTGAGGTTGTCGAGTTGGAGTTCGATAGAATCTTCGATCTCTCCTTCTTTTGGAAGTTCAAGCTCGATCTGTGTGACTTCCTTTTCGAGCGTTTTCAACTCGGGAAAGTTCGGCCCGACAAACAGGACAGTAGCTTTGGTAGATTTTAGTTTCCATGCGATCTCCCGAAGCCGCCGAACCAGCAAAGCATCTTCCTGTCCGAACGGAGAGATGTACGGCGCATAGTCGCAAAGCAGAAAGATACCCGTTTTCTGCTCGCTTATGTATCCGAGGACACTTTCGGGATCCTCCGTGTCAAGAACCGGCGTCGTGGTCTGAAGCAGCCCCTCCTTTGGATCGACGATCCTTTGCAGTCCACTAGGACGGCTCCAGAAGAAAAGCGGCTTTTCCTTGTGCCTCTCCTGAAAGACGAGATCAAGAAGTGCGTCTTTTACCCGATCTTCCTCGTAGGTGTTGATCGCGATAAGCGGATATCTTGCCCGTATCCTGATGTCAAGCTCGTTTAGGAATGTGCCGATGCTGTCCGCATCGGTTTCTAGCTGCGTCATTTGTTTTGGGGATTTACGAGACGGACTGCACTAATTGCGGGCGTCCGTTCTGATGGTTTGTGGAGTTCGTATTTCCGTTTGGATTTCCATTTGCGTTGGTCATCCGCTGAACCTTTTGCATCTCTTCACGGGAAGCTATACCGTTCTCGATCGCGAAGCCAAGGTTCGCGAGTGCGCGGCCTACCGCACTGGTCTCGCCGTTCTCGATGTGCGATGTCGCGTTCACATACCCTTGCCCGCGTATCTCAAACGCGTGTCCGGTCGCGCTTGGCTCTGCATCATCACGCTCGCGGAAAACGCTTGCCTTGATACACACAAATCCGCTGTCCTCGTTCAGGCGGACGAGTTCCGTGACAATGCGACCATCGGGATACTTCGTGTAAAACTCAACGATGCGAGTATGTACCGGAATATAATTACTAAGATCAAAACTTGCCATTATGTTGATTCCTTACAATTCAAGAGCCGATAGCCTGTCTTCATCCAAGAGTTTCTTGGACTGGACAGAAGTCAGCCTGATCAGGTCACTGAGAGCAGACTGCATCTCTTGAGTTGTTCGCTGTTTTACTTCACGACCCGCGGCATTTTGGAGTTTGTCTAGCACGTCTTCGAGCGATGTATCGCCTGTGAAATTCATCAATTGATACCATTGGCACATCTGCCTTGCCCGTTTGGCAAGCGAACCGGAAACAAAGTTTGCCCCCTTAAGCTTTTCCGACATCTCGCTGGCGGCCTCGAAGATCTTCGCGGTCAGTTGCGAAAGCCCTTCCTTGATCGGCGACACCGCTTCTTCAGCCTCGCGTCGTGCCGCCTCGATTTTCATATTGCGAATGCGTTCCTTTACTTCTCGTTCCTGACGGATTTCTTCTTCGACTTGAGTCACCTTTATCTGCTCGACCCGACGTTTCGAGTCCATTTCCAGTTCAAGCGAAACACGCTCCGCATCGACCTTTGCGGTTTCGAGTGAAAGAGTTTTTCGCAGGTTCTGTTCGGCGATCATCTCGGAGCCAAGAACGAGCACTTTTGGCTTCATCGTGATAGTAAGTCCGTCGCGGATCATCTCGCGCGTCGGAACCATCCCAATCGCCTGAGCAGCTACCGCATTCACGAATTCCTCTCTATCAAATGACTCGTCACTGGTCGCTTCGAAACGGTCGGCCGAATCCCTCGCAAGCGTGTAGAAACTGTCCTGGAGTATTCCAAGGATCTCATCATAATCCTCAAGTACTTCGGCCTTTGCTTTGGCCAAGGTCTCGCACGCCTTTAGATAGGCCTGTTCGAACTGCTCGAATGCTGTCCAAGGTATCCATTTATATTCGCTTGTTCCCCAGACGGTTTCGCAGAGTGTGAATCTGAACCCGTATCGTGTTAGCGCCTGATGTGCCCGAGCCGCACCGCGCATCAGCTTGTTACGGTAAACGTCCGGCAGCAATCCGGCACGAGGCGGACTGACATGGACCGCTGCATTCTCTGGCAGCTTCACACCAAGCGTTTTCCACTCAAGCTGTCGGACAAGAGATCCGAACCCCCGGCAGTCGATATTCATGAATATGCCTTCACTTTCAAGCGTCGAAAGATCGAATGGCAGAGATTCAACTTCGTTTACGCCGATCCCAAGCTCCACAGCAGCCTTTTCTTTCTTCGACTCGAATCGGCTGAGAATATCACGGGCTAAATCAGTTGGTGATGAGCCTTCCTCTTCATTTGGAGGATCAAATATCTCGTCAGTTTTCGTGTGGCCATTTTGTCCAAAGATGTTCGCCAGAACAGAACTCACAAGCGATTTTGGAGGAATTTCCATGACTTGATCACCAAGACCTGAATTGTAAGTTTGAGCTTCCATAGACACTCACATGCCCGCCGCCTGTTTTTTCAGCTCGCTTATCGGGGTTGGGATGAAATCCTGTACTCTTTCGATCTTGAGGCCGTGAATGTCGAGTTCTTCGAGTTCGCTCAAGGTGAAATATCCCCATTCGGATTCAAAACCGATAACGTATCCGAAGAAAATGAAATCGTTTGCTTCCTGCTGTCCTTCGGTAACAAACCACGTCCAGCTGCTTCCTGGAAAGAAGAAGATTCCGTAAACGACAGGGTCTTTTACGAATTCCTGAGTCCGAAACTTTGGTAGTAGGTTCTGAAGTTGATGTGTCAGAAGTTTTGACATTAGCCTATTTGCTTGTGATATTTACCAGCGCGAGAATATGAAACGATATGTTTGCAACCTTAATAGGGACAAATAAGGAAACGAATGAGCACATAAATCTTGCTAACAAACTAAGTGAAATAGCGATTGCTCAAGGCTTTCTTATTCCGAATACTCCCCTTCGAGTTGAACCAAACCAGACATCTTTAGCTGAATGGAATATCGAGCTACTTGGACCTCCAAACGCAGATGCTGATTTTCTGCTTGCAGTTACGGCACCCAGTATCCCAACCGTCTCGCCGATCCCAGTCATGAAAACTGTCACTGGCCCAATGTTTTCAGTCTCCATTTTGCCATCATTTTACGGAGTGTACTCAGGTGCCGATTACTCCGAATTCAAAGAAGTTTCTTACGTTATTAACGCTTTCGAGATATTTCTTCTGTCGAGGATTTCAATCGAAGATATGCCTCCCGCCGAGTTTGCCCTCTATACTGCTATATTGTTTTTGGGTGGTATCGTATGTTCAAAGTGTGGTGTAGAATTTCCACTCCAAGAAAACCGACCTGTGGACAACAACTCGTTGTGGGCTGGCTCAACGGCCCGAAAAGCGATTAATAAAGGCTGGAAGCATGTTGCTGATGCTGAAACAGTCACGCTTTGCCCTAAGTGCCCCATTAATTCATAACTTTGGCCCCAACTTCCCGTCCTTCAGTTTTGGATTGTTGCTCTTAAAAGACATCTCAATTTGTTCTTGTGTGCAATAGAGGGACCGAGATGTGCCGCTTTCGAGATCAAAGTAAGTTGCAAATCGCTTAAGCGATCTTGTCAGGAACATTGCGGACAGCATTTCACCTATCTCGACTGCGACACGCTGATTAATGTTGAGACTTTGTTCTCCGAGCCTTACGCGGTCCGGACAGGAAAGATCTTCGTTCGTTTCAAGAGTTGCTTTTGTCTCAGGTTCAAGAAGATCTGGATGCACAAGCGACGGGGCCGGGAGAGAGCGGCAGATGCTTGTCCCTGCAAAGTGCTGCTGAGGCTTAAGCTTTCTTGTGTTTGAACCGAGAAGAACCTGACCCGACGTTCTGCCGTTTCCGGAATCTATCCACCAAATACCGGGCGCATCCGATGCGCCGTACGTTTTGAACTCGTCGATAGCGCCGTGAATATCACGCCGCGCGTGATGATTATCAACGCATCCGACAATTACTGTGAGGCTGCGATAATCTCGCATTGACCGACGCAGGTGCTTTTCCGCATCAAACGCTTCATACGAATACTCGATTTCCATTCCCCAAGCCAGCGTGATCCTTTCTGCAAGAGTCTGGGCCTTGTATCTGCCGATCTCGGCTGCGCAGAAGTTGCTTCGCGGTATGTTCCCGCTCTCGACGACATCAGGGTCAACGATCAGCATTTCGATCGGCTTGTTTTGATTTTGCTTCAGCTCGAATATGAGCCTTGCGATGGCGGGAGCAGCAAAAGAACCCGTTCCACCGGCACCAACAAGAATGAATTTAAGCGCACTGTATTCTCTCGGCAGCACAATGGCTGCCTGAGAAAAGCTAAGATCGATCTGCATTACAACATCATTTGGAGAAGGGATTCTACTTCGTTGAGATCAACAATTCCTTTGGGAAGGACGCTTATCCACGACGCCGGTATCTGAACAAACTGATCGTATATCCCACACCGGAAACGTATCTTTGGTTTGTCGTGAACATCGACAAGGATTCCAAATATTCTGAACTTTCCCGATTCGTCTATGTCGTCTGCGCCGCTGAAATTCAAAGCTCCGGGTGGATGAGTGTGAAGTTCGATGCACGCGTCCGCATATTCCGGCAGTTGGTCATCGGCAATGGTGGCCGCCCAAGAATTGTTTCTCCCTGCGGCCCGCCATCGCCACATTGACCGGACCTTATCCCAATAGATGAGATAGACGTTTTCCTTGAAATCCATGGCTGTATGAGAATTCCGTGCATGCCTGAGGATATCTTCCCAGATCGCTGACGTAATTCGAGGGCGATGCCACTTTAGTCCCACGAATGTTTCAGGCAATCCTTTGACTTCGCGATAAGCGATCGGCAATGAGGCCGTAAATTCTTCACGTGCGGCCCTAAGCAGCAATCCGTTTCCGGCAAGCAAATATTCATACATAATCGCTTCGACCGTTTCACATCTTTGATCGGCGATCCGATGGCCAACAAACTTGGGAACCCTCGGAATCGCTCCTGTGCAAACTTGATAGTTTATAATGTCAAAATCTGGAGTCATATCTACGCCTTTCGGCAAGTGTTTCCCAAGCGTCTTCGACTGTGCTGGTCGATGTTATCAACTCGGATCTTGGAAACTTCCGCAATTTGTCAGCCGCTATTTTTCTAAGCAGTACGCGAATGTCATCGGGCTGAGAATTACATCTGTTATTTGCATGATCATGATTGAACGGCGTTTCGAAGATCAGCTTCCAGACGGTATTCAGTGTTGACGCATGAGTTTCCGGCACGTCATTCCTGCCAAAGCAGATCTTTCCCGAACCTATATTGGGAAGTGGTGCAACAGCAAGTTTTGTTTTTGGCGATACACTGGAAGCGGCGGCCGCCCATAGATAGTGATCTTTACCTTTGCTGAGAAGGATCAAGGTCGGGAGTGGTACTTTTAGTTCCTCGATCTCTCCGCTGCCTGACACAACGAATATTTTCCTTACTGAAGCCGGTTCGTAAGACAATATCGAGTTTCCCTCGGGAGCCTCCCGATATCTCAATACATAACGGCCAAGCCAGCCGGTATCGGTATTCACATCCTTAAAAGCTCTGGCTACCTGAGCCGTTGAGAGTGCTTTTATTGCCGTCGCACCTTCCTGAAAATTTGCAAAAAGGTATTGCCCGGGAAGAAAGTACAATGCGGCCGAGGCATCGGCAGGAATATGCGGAAGTCCGTTCATATCTCAGTTCTGAGCCTCTTGCAAACCGTCGATACGTCCGTTATTCCAGAAACTGATCAGCTCCGAGACAAATCCCTTTGGATCAGCGTCCATGCGTATATCAAGCTGCTCAAGATTCTTGAAATAATTTCCGGCATCGTGATAATCCCGGGTCAGTCCTTCGATGGTTTTCTTGTCCCATTCAAACATTTCCGCGTATTCGCAATAGGTGTGGTCGAGCCACGGATTTCCCGTTGAATGATCTATCAGCCGAAACAACATGCTCAACGGTTTTGTTTTGCGGCCCTGTCTTGCTTTCCACACATTCGGATGAGGTCTGTTTATGATCGGAACAAACTCACCCATTGATAAACCGTATTTCTGAAAGAGAAAATCCCATATATCCGTTTCGTGATAATAGAAGATCAAACCCGCCACATAACTAACTCTCATGCTCTCCAGGTCAATATCCTCACAGCAGAGGTCAAAGTTAAGAGGCATTATGGCAAAGCATTCGAACTCCGCCTCAGAATCGTCATTCCAATAATCAAGCAGCGGAAAACAATGCTCGTGAACAAGTTCGAAAAGCTCACAAGCCCGTTCGCTGTAATGAGTGAAGCGGCCGGCTCGATAAAGACTTGTCTTCGAGTTCTTCCACTCTTTCGGAAACAGCTCCCGAAAAAGAGCATATTTCTTTTGCTCGCTGAGTACCCTGTTTACAAGCTCACAGGCATTGACTGCATTGTGGCTTCTGGCCTTAAAGCCGACGTATTCAAGCGAACGCAAGAGTGCGTCGCCAAATGATTTCCTAAAGAACAAAGGGCGGTCGAAAGATGCTGATAACGTACATTCACCCATTACAAATAAACTTCTTTGGGTCAGAAACCCACCGGAATTTGTGAACTCGATGCCGCCGTAGTCTTTACAAATGTATCTCTGTGCCTTTCAACCGTGCAGATCTCATCGGTTCCGGCTTCCAGCACCTTTTCGGCGTCGATGATCTCCTCTACGGTAAGTACGTGCGCGGCTTTTCGCCTCATAAGCGTATCGGCAAGAAGAATAGCCGGATTTATCGTTTCAGGTTCGGCCGCCAGGATCTCAAATGGCGTTTCGTGATTCATTTGCATCCCTTGTGCTGAGCCTTTTTGACTATAGTGACGGTCAGTTTCCCGTCTTTCACTTCACGTGTGATGTTAGCGTTCTCGATCGAGGCAAAGTGCGGTTGCAGCACCACCGTTAATGTCTTATCGTCCTGTGCCAATGCCGCATCAAGCTCAAAACTCTGGCCTTCGATCTTGATCGTTGCCTTAGCATCGGTCACAGGAGTATTCGGATCACCATTTTGTGCTGTTGCCGCACTCGCCGCAGTTTGAGTTGTTTGTGTTTCGTTAGCCATAGCATTTTCTATTGAGCAAAGAGTGTTCGCTGTTCTTTTGCCTCTTCACCTGTTTGTCCGTTTGAATCAATCTTTGATTGGGATTCGGCGGGTTTCCCCGATACGTCAGATGTCTTGTTTGCGGCCTTGGTCTTTGAACCACCGGATGACTTGTTTGCAGCTTTCTTGTTCGCCTGCGCAGCCTTTTTCACTTTTTCAGCCGCAAGAGCAGGCAGTTCGCTTCGATACTTTATAAGGGCTTTTTCGAGCGAAACCTTGACCTCATCCCTTATCCGGCCGGCCGTCAACCTGTCGATGTTGATAACGGGAAGGAAATTGTGCGAGCGAACGCTGACCACGCATCTGCGAAAACCGTCACTGATCGGGAGAAGCTGGATCACTGCCATTATCGTGCAGGAATCAAAGTTGAACGGCTCATCTTCAACCAAAACGATCGGTTCAATGTTTGCAGGTTGACTATCAACAACAGTTACCGTCTGAGTTGTCGGTTTCGGCTCAACGGGTGGAGCCTCGATTGCGGTTACGGTCGCTGCCGCAGTTGTTAGCGACGTTTCGGGAGCAGAAATGTTCTCGGTTTGTGATCCAGGCATTTCTTCGGCAGAACCATTTATCATTTCCACTATCTCGTCCTCACATTCGGGTTTACATTCGTCGGCGTATGATGATCTAGGAACCGCCGATATCGCCGGCTCATCGGGCGAGACAACGCCAAGAAACTCGTCATCCGAGCCCGCTTCGGCGATTTCTCCAGTACTCTCCGACATCAACGTTTCTGTTTCGAGAGGAGTGGTGGCGGTCTGCGGCAAGGCCGAAACGGGCTTTCCATTCGTCTCTTGAACTGCCTCATCAAGTTCTTTCAGGAAATTACTCAGGAAAAGATTTTTGATCGTCGCTTCCTCATGCGCACGGGTCATATATTCGGAACCTTTCCATATCTCCAGTGCCAACTGCTGATTGGTCGGGCCGCTGTTTTGGAACCCTACGTTCTTTGCAATTTCGGCGGCGAATGTCTTAGCCGTAAAGATCATCTGCCCGACTCTTTCCCGGTTATCCAAAGGCACAAAGGAACCCTTATTCAGAATTTCCATATCGGTTGCTCACTCCACTTAATTGCCATCCGCTTCTTTTTTTCAGCGCAAAAAAGAGTCCGTGACGACACGGACCCAAGGTATTTTTCCATAAGGAGTAACTTTAAGCTGCGGCGGCAAATGACGCGTTTCGCTGATTGTGAGAAAAATCTGAGATCTGGTTCTGACGCTTCTTTAGAATCCTGGAAATTGTCGAATGAGTAATTCCCAGTGATCGTGCCGCGCCTCTAAAACTGCCGTTTGAATGCTTCAAAGTATGTTCAATAAATGTTGCTGCCGCCTTGATATAGATCGTTTCTAGGTCGTCCTTTTCGGGATCGAGCGTTATGGTAATTAGGTTACACTGAATGGGCTTTGATTCAGCAGGATTTTCCTTAGAAATTCCAGCATCATTCTCCACTGAACTCAACCTTTTTACGTTTTCAAGCGTGATGAAGCCTTCGTCAAAAGCGTCAACTGCAAGACGCGTGGCGAAGTTTCGCAATTCGCGATAGTTTCCTTTCCACTCCAATGCTTGTAGGAATCGCATAGCATCTTTGTCGATGACGAACGGTTCGGTCCGACCAACCGATGTGCGTTCCTTTTCAAGCTGCTCATTGAGCAGACTTTCGATCCGTTCCCTCTGATGCCGCAACGGAATCGTTTCGAGTTGAAGGATATTGAGGCGGTCAAACAGGTCGGGTCGAAACTCGCCGTTTCGCACCATTCCGAGAAGGTCCCTCGATGTGGCGGCGATCACGCGAACCTCGATGCTGCGTTCACTCGTCCCGCCGACCCGCCGAATTCGTTTTTCTTCGACAGCCTTCAACAGCTTTGCCTGAAGTCCATGAGACAGTTCGCCGATCTCATCCAGAAAAAGAGTGCCGCCGCTGCATATCTCAAACAGCCCTGCTTTGGGGGTAGTTGCTCCAGTGAATGCACCTTTCTCATATCCAAATAACTCGGACTCCAGCAACTCCGCCGAAAAACTTGCACAATTCAGGTTTACGAATGGTGTATTTCGTCTGTCGCTCAACTCGTGCAGCCGTTTGGCAATTGTCGTCTTGCCGGTACCGCGCTCGCCGGTAATGAGGACATAGTGAGGAACCTTGGCGAATCGGGCGATCTTCTCTTCTAAAGCATCCGAAAATGTATCGGCATTCGAAATTACAAATTGGTCTTGCATTGGCACTTCTCCCGTCTGATTTATATTTCAGTGAAGTGATGTAATTCAATTTGCGTGCCGCTTATGCTGCGAATACATTCCGGATGTGTAAATTAAGTAATAGCAACAGTTACGATCAAAATAGACACTGTCCGTTGGCCGGTGAGACTCTATTAAAACTGTCTACATCGTCAACACTTCCGTCTACGATGTGCGCGCTTTATAGCTAACAAAGCTTAAGTCAAAATTCGACTCGCGTAACGCCTGCAAAAGGTCAACTTAATTGCCCGCGACAGGACGAAACACGCACCATACGCTTCGACAAAGTACTCATCTTAGCAAATCAGCAAATCCTCGCATGTCCTGTCTCTGCCATATCGCCCTCTACAATTTACAAATTAAATTTACTGACAACATCAATTATTTGATCGATCTTTTATATTTGCCGAGCTTTAATCAAAATGTTTCTTTCGGTTTTTCGGCATTGTTGTACTCAGCCAAAGTTTGAAAGGCTTTGAACATTCTTTCTTCCAGATTTGGTTCCGATGAAAAATCTGTTATAGCAAATCTGGCGAGTTGTTCTTTGCTGGAGGAATTTGACCAAGAATAAAATTTACTATGACAGCCGCTATTTTGACATATGACATCTTTTCCGGAAACTATAAAACCACTTTCGCTCTTATTATAATAACGAGGAGAAATTTCTAGTACATTCTGCAAAGAGATATCAAAGCATTCTTGCAGCACATCACCCCACGGCATCCGATACTTGAGACAAAAATGAACCGTCCCGGATTTATATTCATAGTGAGTTCTTTCCCAAGTATAGCTGCCCTGAATTAACTTCATTTTATCAGCGATCCAATCCATAGTTTCCTGCTTAGTCGGCTTCTTTTCCTGAGCAAAAGAGCCGATACAGAAGATTTGAAGTATCAGTAAAATTGGCAGTAGTTTTTTCATCATAACTTTCTCCGTTAAAAAGGCTCTTTCTGTTTGCACAACTTTATTGCATGACTTAAAGCTTTTGAATATCTATTTGCCATTTCTTTTACTGCAAAACCCGTGATTGCAATTGAATTATAGTGATCTTGGAGTTCAGGATATGCTGCGAATTTTTCATCCACCGATTTGACCAGTCTTGCCTTGTTTTTTACCCAAGTTTCCACTGTCCATACAGGATCTTTATACCCTGAAGAAGCTACTCGATCGCTCTTAACAACTATAGATGTTTCATCCAGATCCGAAAGAGAAACCTCAGACCGAAATACATTATCACCCTTATAGGTTAGTACGGACGTTAAACTCATAAAACATCCTTCAAATAAAGCACTCTTATTTCTTAGTGTCATTTCCCCACCTGGGTTAAAGGAAGGAACCGTTGATTCAACAGTCTTTTGTTTCAGCCAGCTAAGTGTTTCATCCAATGTCGCTGTACTTTCCTGCGCGAAAGAGGCGATGCAGAAGATTTGAAGTATCAGTAAAATTGGCAGTAGTTTTTTCATTTTCATCTCCAGTTCATAAGGATGCCTGCGGCTGAGGAGCCACAGGCGGTCTGAGTCACTAATCAACATTGCATGTATCAATGTCGTAATAGATATCGGACACGCGAACTTCCTCAATGCCGGCAATATATTTGCTTTGCGTCTTTGCGGTAGATTCGAGCGACGATTTAAGGCGGCTTTTCGCGTCCGATTCTGTGTCGTGATAACATTTTTCAGTCGCGCTGACACTGAATGAGCGGAGTGCTTTGCCGCCATAAACTTGATACACAGTCGCCGTGCCTTCAGCCGAACCGCCGTATTTTTTTGTTACAACGGCAAAAATAGCAACGGCACAAATTAGCGTTGCGATTATCGATAAACTGCTTTTCTTCATATCTATTTCTCCTTAAAATTTGTTGAGGTCTAAAATATTGAAAACCGTGTTTTCGTGTATAGAACCTACTGATTCATCAGACATTAGTCATCAGTTTTCGCTAGACGAAAAGTAACCATTGGTATGCTGGAGCTATAATCGGAATCGAAAGTTCCCATTTCGCTTCCTACCGTTCTTATAATTTCCTTAGATGTCCCCTTTTCTCCGTAATATGTTGTTTTGATCACTACCCGATATCTTTCGCCATTTCCACTCCTTGCCCTTAATGTCCAGTAGGCGGAATCGTTCAATGAATGGGGATAACATTCCCATTGATACACAACAGTCCCGCCAGTAATACTTGCGGAGTTTTCCGGTCCGTATTTATACGGACAATAGGCTAATGCCGGATCTGTCAAAATGTTGTTCGCTTCAACATGTCTCGATTCTGGGATAAGAACTCCTATTGCCAATATCAGAAAGGTTACAAAAATATATCGCTTCATCTTTTTATCTCCTTTTTTGTCAACATCAGGCAAAACCAGAATAAGGTTTGCCACTTGTTTCCACTTCCACGAGGTTATTGCGCTGTTTAATAAAAGTCCTTAACAATCTCCGAATTTTCTCCGAATTTTAGATAAATTCGGCTAAATTGATATAATTTTGGGAATATGTTAACGTATTGATTGTATGTCCCACGAATTTCACTTTTGCGAATTTAGGCTTGATGCGGATGAAGAAACCCTGTATCACGACGGCGAACGGGTAAATCTGAAGCTGCGCAATGTTCAGGTATTGCTGCATTTGGTTGAAAATCCCGGACAGATCGTTACAAAACAAGAATTTTTAGACAAGGTTTGGGGACGGGCTTTTGTCGAAGAATCAAACCTTTCGGTGTCAATCGCCCAGATAAGAAAAGCACTCGGCGATGACTCAAAAAATCCAAAATTCATCGAAAACCTGCCGAAAAAGGGATACCGTTTTATCGCGGATGTAAAAAAGATCGAGAAAAACGGGAAGAACGGAACATCTGAAAATGAAGCCCTTACTGACGTGCGGGCTACAGACACGACGGCTACAGATACAACTGATGCAGAGCGGACAAGAGTGTCCGCGTTCCGTGAATACAAGTATTGGATCGCGGCAGCTTTGGTGCTGTTGGTATTTGGGATATTCGTAAGCTATCGGAATTTTGTCTATGGAGACGGCAGAAGCTCCGCGATCTCGAACGAATTCAACGTAAACTTTTCCAAAGAAGAGCAAAAGTATCTTGATAAATACGGAGCGAGCAACCGCGAGGCTTATCAGCACTATTTACGTGGCAGATATTATTGGGATCGCCGTGAAGAGACGATCGGCGACAGTTATTACGACAAGGCAGTTGACGAATTTAAGGCAGCCATTGACAAGGATCCGACATTCGCATTGCCTTATACAGGCATCGCCAACGCTCTCGGTCAAATGAGCGTAGGCAGCAAAAATGCTTTGCCAAATGATGAACGATACAGAGTCGTAACGGCTTATCTGCGTAAGGCTATCGAGATCGATCCGACATTGAGCCAGGCACACGCTTCGTTAGGAATGAACGAACTTTTTCTTGCTCCGAAACCTAAATGGGAGATTGCCGGACAGGAATATCGAAAAGCTGTGGAACTCGACCCGTCGAACGCGCAGGCCCGGCACTGGCTTGCGGAATATCTCGCGTTGACAGGAAAATTCGACGAAAGCCTTGTGGAATATGACAAGGCAATTGAACTCGATCCGCTCTCGATGGCGGTTCGTGGTGATAAATGCTACGCCTATATGTTCGCCCGGCGAAACGACGAAGCGGTTCGATGCATCGAGGAAGTCCGAAAACTCGATCGGAATTTCAAACGTACATACTTTTACGCATTTACAATCTATACCGCCGCCGACAGGCTCAAAGAGGCAATGAATGTCTATCCGCTTATTGATTACGGCGGAAATGCTGATATTTACAAAGAATATGAACCGAAACTAAAAGCGGCCTTAGACGCTGACGGGAATCTTGGATTTTGGCGTGTGTACTTAGAATTGGCGTTAAAGTTTGGCGGATACGGACGTGTAATGGCTTTAGCCAAACTGGGCGACAAAGATGCGGCTTTCGCGGAACTCGAAAAAATGGTTGATGCCGGCGGCGGCACCGTTCCGTATCTAAAAGTCTGGCCATTCTTCGACAACCTCCACGACGATCCGCGCTGGACCGCTGTGCTCGATAAGATAGGATTGCAGAAATGAAGCCTGTATTGATGGTCAATTTAGCCCAACGAATTAAACTCTGGTTGTCGAATCAAGTCTGCGACTAAATCTATATCGGGTTCAATGAGCCACTCAGGAAGTTGTATAGGTTCATCCTTGGCAAATATCTCATGACTCGTTTCAATCTCAGTCAGCAATCCAGACTCGCTTGAATCCGGCGGATATAATTCGATGACCTTTTCAAGGCAAGCAATTGCTGAAGGCTCATCTTGCGGCAGAAAGAATCGTTGCTTGCCGTGCTGGGCGATATTGACAAGCCCTATTTCGCGCAGCTCCTTGATCTGATCGAGAGTTGACGGGCAAACTTCGGTTAGAAGCATCCCCTGAAATCGTGCAGTCCTAATTTCAATATCAGCGATAAGTTTGACCGTGTTGTGCTCAAAATCAGTTATTCGGAGGACTTCTTGGGCAGTTGTCGGAGTTTTCGACCTCAGACCAAAATGCCTTCGTATATCCACCAGCCATTCGTCGGATATCTTTACCCCGACCAGCCGCATACAGTCGTCCGTGGTTGTCCTCACAATATTGAGGGCATCTTTGCTCAAAGTTTTGAGATATTTCCAGATGGGGAGCAGTGCTCCGCTCAGCAAATGAACCGTTCTATGTTCAAACTCCGGGATCTTGTCCTCTTCCTCGATCCACCATTTTTCTGCTTTCGTTTTGGGGACGACTCGGTATTTTTGGTTCAGTTCTCGCTCAGGAATATACGAAAGATTTCTGCCCACGGGTTTTGAGATCGAATACATTTGGTATCTTTCCCCGGTTTCCGGATCGGTATGCGAAAGAGTCTTGCGGACAGCAACGAAAGTACCGTTCTCTCTATGCTGAAAGAACTGGTGGATCTCGTCCGAGGCAAGTTCGCGGAATCCAGCCGGCTTTGTCGCAACTTTGAGGATCAGATTGTAATACACCGTTTTCGCACCGGTTAGAGCATCGTTATGAAGCACCTTCGGCGGCTCGGCGATCTTAACTGAAACGGCTTTGAGGTCTTCCATGCCGTCGTCGAGCTTGCCCTGCTGTTTTAAATATTCAAGCGTCTCCTGAAAGGTCGAGTAAAAATAGTCGAACAAAGCATTCTGCCTTTCTACTTCAAGCGAAAGGAGCCTGTTCAGGAATCTTGGAATATTAGTCTTCTCGCTGTCCGGAACATCTTCGACTCCATCGACAGTTTTTGTAAGCCCCATGTCACGCACAGCCTGCTTAGCATCGTCAAGACCAGGCACTTCTGTGCCCCGCATTATGTTCGACAGAATAATATTGAGTGCAGAGCGGCCTTCCTTTGATTCTAGATTGTATTTATCAAGATTGCCCGCCTTTTCCGCTTTTCTATCACCCTTGGTAAGAGCCCCCATATTCCCAAGCCTGCGGGCAATGGTAGCGGAAAATCGTTTTTCGCCCCCAAGTTCGGTAAAGACCAAAAGATACACGGGAGGGGCAACCTGTCCGGTTCTGTGCGTACGGCCAAAGTCCTGTATCTGCTTATCGGCTGACCATTTCAATTCGGCGGCAATATGAAGGCGGCGCTGCTTGTTCCCGACATTACAACCGGCATGAAGGCTGTCACCGGTTGAAGCTACCTCGGACATTATGGCTATTCTCTTGTCGCCGTTCTGAAAAGCGTTCTTCTCATGCAGATTGATCAGCTTCGACGGAACGCCGGGAAGTTGGCGTGGCCTGTATTCAAGGGTTCCAGACATCGTTCGGATAAGCCTTTTCTTGCGGCCGGTCATTTCCGAGACATTTTCAACTCCAAAATAATTTACAAGCTGATCAAGCGGGTGTTCAGGAACTTCAAGAATAGAGAGTTTATCCAGAAGTTCGCTTCTTAACTGTAAAGCCGCACGGCTCTCGACCTGATTTCCATCGGCATCGAGAACAGGAATGTATTCGGTCGTGCCGCTGTATGGGTTGGTGCGTTCCTGAAAGCAGGCGGTCGGGAAGCAGCTGGCAACAAGCCTTGTCAGAGTTTCACGCGGGCTAAAATCGAGGCTGTCAATTGCTTCTTCCTGATCAGCTCCCCATTCGATCTGTTTCTTTGTCTGGCTCTCACCGGTGCCGGTAATCGAAACGACAACCGACTCTGACCTGCCAAGTGCATCTTCTATCTCCCGTATGAGCGTCGGCACTTTGAATGCGGTAATCAGATTCCGAAAACATCGTTGATGCTGGGCCCAAAATTGATTGACCGCCTGAGCTCGTGTGGCCTTGCCGGAATTTGTAAGATCAAGCGCCCGGTGAATATTTTTGAATACCTCCTGCCATCCTTGAGCCATGTTGTCATACATTTGTCTCTGAGCAGGTGTAAGCCAGTGCGTCACCTCTCGAAATTCAACGGCAAGGCCCGACTTCGGATCGATTCCCATACTCAGGTTTCCGCAAAGGTACCGGCCCATCGCCTTCAGGTCGCGGCAGACCATTTCGAGTGCACCAACGCCGCCGGATTCAATCTCTTCTGCGAACTGCTCAAAACCAAGCGGGAAATTCGTGCCTTCTCCCCATAATCCGAGCCTCGACATATAGGCAAGATGTCTTATCTCACCTGCCGAGGTAGCCGAAGAATAGACCACTCTCAGATTCGGGAAACGGATCGGATCTTGTATCTCAAGAACTGCCGCACCGGTTTGGGTTGACTTGCCGCGATCATCCGCAAACGCATATTTGGCTTTATGCCCCTCGTCGAAGATTACAACACCGTCTTTACCCAACCAATTAATAATTTGATCGATCCGGCGATGTCCGACTTTAGAACGAGCAATCAGTGATCGGTATGTACAGAAAAGTATGCCGTCACCGAACGCGATATCGCTGTCAGACTGAAAATCGTTTATCAGTTTTATCGGCGGTTTAAGTCCGAGTCTTTCAAACTCATCCGAAACTGCTTCAATGAGATCGGCTTTTACCGAGAACCAAACAGAGCGCCTTCGCCCGTGAAACCAGTTATCCAGAACGATCCCGGCCAGCGACGCTGTTTTACCCGTACCCGTTCCGTCTCCGATGCTGATACCGGCACGCGCTCCGTCGCTGAGCCTCTGATGATGAGCCTGTCCGGCATAGATAATTCTCTCAAGCTGCATTGCCGACAGTTTTCCACTCAAAGCAAGTTCGCTAGGCAGATGTGGCCGGTAAGTTATCGATGGTGGTTCCACATTAGCGAGTCCCGGGGTTTCAACTATTACTCCTGGGTGTTGAACTCCGCCGGCGACGAATCTGGGTGCGTAGGCCAGTATATGACCCGTCTTATCCGACTCGCTCGTTTCTACGGATACAGTGGCCGATGCCGCCCCTGAAAAAGGCGCAGGAATGTCCGCGGATTGTTGGTAACTTGATAACATTTCTTCGTAGTTGGCAGCTTGAATTGAAGGCGGGAGGCAAATTGGATTCAATCGACATCGTAGCCGATGAAGTTTTCATCGTTAATGAGCAGGTAATAATAACCGTTGCCGCAACCTGCATATTCCAATGACAAGAAACCGCGAAAATCGCCGGTCTCGGCGTTGTATTCGGTTTCTATCGAGATGTCGTATCCGGCAAACTTGGCCCAGCGACCTGTGATAATCATCCTTGCTAACTTGGCCCGAATGCATTCGCGGAGCTCTTCGATTTCGCGCGGATACTTTTTGGCAACTCGGTTCAACGAGATCACCTTGCCGTCGAGATTGGTTCCGGTCGTTATGTGCAGTTCGTACAGCGTTTTCGGCCGCTTTTCTTTAGCCTTTTCCCATGAGTTCGGCTCAACAAGAACATTTTTCCACCCATGGTAATCCGGCAGCGCCAGACACTCGCGGATGAATGGATTCGTAAAACTTGCATCGCCTGCCATCCGCTTGTACTTTTCGATAATTCGGTAATCCTTTCTAGCTTTCTCTTCACCGGTCAGCGGAGGCTGAACATTGATGAAGTACTTGAAGCGCTCCACATCAGGTTCGAGCAAAATGTATCCGCGTCGGCTGCTGCGTGGTTTGAATCGACACAGACTTCCGCTGTCAGAAATAAAGAATCTGGTTTTCCTGCCACTGGCATCAACGGCGCCGATGATCGAGCCGTTTTTGACGGCTTCGTGAAGTTCCCGGTAGTTCATATCTTTTCAGATTTGATTGCGTCGAAAGCTGCTTCGACACTTTGGAAGTTCTCGTGATTGTCAGTGTGAACATCACTAGCCGGTTCGTTGACTGAGAATTTGTGACCAAATATCAAAGTCACGCCGACGGTTGTGCCGTTCCGGTAATACTCGCGACCGGGGAGACTAATCGATCTGGCAATGCGAATGACGGGCAAAAGCGAGTCCCAGAATAGCTTGCCTGATAAACTTTTTGGTGATCCGCCATCCCCAAGGATAACTGCAAACTTGCCTCCGCTTGAGAGACGCCGAAGTGCGGACTCAACATGCCGAAGCCCGAACTTGTTACGATTCCGAACTACGCGCCCACCGCTTGATGAGAACGGCGGGTTGATCAGAACAACGTCCGGTGCAATACTCTCAGGCAGAAGGTCGTCGATGAACTCGGCATTTTGTCCGGTAGGCTCGAATCCGATCAGTTTCGTAAGTTGTTGTCTTCTTGGATCTATTTCATTAGTAACAACAGTCGCTCCCGCTGCCTTTGCCCAAACAGCAAGACTGCCAGTACCGCATGACGGCTCAAGCACAGTGTCATTCTCGTTCAAATTCAGTAGATATGCTGAGAGGTACGCGATCTGTGCCGGCGTGGAAAACTGTTGATAAGTTATCTGATTTGCACTTCGCCAGGTTTGGCTTGGAAGTCGCTCTTGCAGAGGTCGAAGAACTTCGTCGCAAGCTTTGGCCGGTTCGCCTGAAGAAAGTAATTGTCTCCCGGACTTTCTAACGATCAGCAGATTCAAGGCAACTTCGGCAATCTCGTGACAAAGGTGCGGATCTGTCAATAAGTAATCAGCTTCTTCAGCACATATCGCAAGTAATTCTCGGTTATTTATCGCTCGTTGCTCAACATCTATGATTTCGATGATCTTTTCAATTGTCGCTAAAGAGCACTGCTGCATAATTTACCTTCACAACTCTGCCTGCCGCTCGTTTATTTTCTGAAGCATTGACAACTGATGTTGAGCCTCTGCGAAACAACTAGGCGAAAGTCTATGAAGCCATTCGTCAACTGACATGGATTTCAGTTGATAGCCTGCTAGCAGAGCTTCGTCAATTCCTTTGGATGACCCATCCCAAGTGATGACCTTCACCTCATCGTGATAGGCTAACGATGCTTGATCTTCGTAACGTAAACGAATTAGTCCTGCCAGTGCCCTCGCAACATGTGGATTAGTAAGGTTATCGATATCGAATGCGATCTCCAGTTTTTTATGCCTTGCAGTTTCGATTATTTCTCGATGAGAGCACGCCACACCACTGTTCCCGATGACATATATGTCTCTAAGGAAATTCTGCGCAGTAGCTGCCTTTAGAGCACCTTCGGTAACAAGAACTGATTTATTCGAGAATGATCCCGGAGTAACATGATGCAATGGCGATCCCGGTCCGCAACCGCCAGGTTTGCTTGCAGAAGACAGCCACACATAATGCCCTGATTTATTTGGCACATGCCTCATAAAGCGAATTTGACAGGCCTGTATCTTTCCATCAATTCCAACAAATGGGATCAGCATTAAATCATCATTGATATCATATTCGCTCCAAAGCCGGATTCTCCCGCTGCTATCTTTCCAAAAACCCGGAACTCCGATCAGCTCGGCAGATTCCATTCCGAGTTCCTTTATGATCAATTCACTTAGAATCTTCCGATCAACTGCGTTCTTCGGAAGGCTTCCATATCCAGAAATGTCCGAAATTCCTCTCTCAACCAGACCACCTTTGCCATAAATTATTTCAATATTTGACGCCGCAAGAGAAAGTTCAATCAATTTTCGATAGACACGATCTCTAAGGTTCGGATCTGATGAATGAATTTGATGTGGATATTTTCTGTCTGCTTTTTGTTTTGGCCGATTTGATGTGCTGTACTCAGGAACAAAGTGATAGTAAATTCCCCAGCCGTGACCGCTGATGCGGTCGGATCGCGTTGTTGATCGAGCGCAAAATGAGATCGATTCATTTCGCGTAAAACTGCACCAGTCGGGTTTGCCGCAAACACTGCAAGGACGCTTTTTTGAAACACGTTTATAGCCAGTTTGCCACATTTCGGACCTCAAAGATTTGCCTGCCGCTCATTTAACGGCGAAGTTTAGTTATATAATTGATGCATGATGGTCGAAGACAGGAAAAAACACACCGCAGAAATTTCAAAGAAACTGAAGAAACTCTATCCAGCTCCAGTCGTCGAATTGGACTACTCAACGCCCTTTGAACTGTTAGTAGCATCGCTCCTAGCCGCCCAGAATCGAGACACGACAATAAATAAGATCACCACGAACTTATTCAGAAAGTATAGAGGCCCAGCGGATTACCTTTCGGTCGAATCTTCGGAACTTGAACAAGATATTCATCTGTCGGGATTTTTCAGACAGAAAGCGAAGGCGATAAAAGCTCTGTCACAGAAACTCGTTGTTGATTTTGGCGGCAATGTTCCTGAAACTATGGACGATCTATTAACACTTCCCGGTGTAGGACGAAAAACCGCAAACGTGATCTTGAGCTTTGCAATTGGAAAACCCGCAGGAATTGTTGTTGACACTCATCACATCAGGTTATCGGAACGACTTGGTCTCTCGGAACAAAAACTGGGTGACAAAATTGAAAAAGAAATGGTTGAGATAGTGCCCAAGAAGGATTGG
This sequence comes from Chloracidobacterium sp., assembly GCA_015075585.1. Taxonomy (NCBI): domain Bacteria; kingdom Pseudomonadati; phylum Acidobacteriota; class Blastocatellia; order Chloracidobacteriales; family Chloracidobacteriaceae; genus Chloracidobacterium; species Chloracidobacterium sp. The sequence continues at coordinate 1,213,800 of JABTUB010000001.1, read as the reverse complement.
GTTATCTGGTCAAGTATGATCACGCTCCACGGAAGGAGGATATGTGTTGCAAAGAAGCCAAAGTGTGACGAATGTGTTCTAAACGAGATCTGCCCGTCTAGTCAGGTATGAGTTCGAGACTGTGAACGATCTCATCATTTGGAAAGCCGACGAGCCGCCGCATACCTTCGATCCCACCTATCGTGGCTTCAACTTCATAATTCACAAGGACACGATCACCAGGCGACAACTCTTCGCCGTCATCGTCAAAATACAATATCAGGTTCTCATTACCCGATAACAGCGTTTCTCCTGAAAATTCCTCTGTGCACATCCGTAGTTAAAGTTTACAATATTATGATGTATGTGCAACCGGTATCGAACAGCAAAAGACATTGAGAAATTGCGGACGATCTTCGCGAATGCTCCGGATGAGTGGTTCGAGGATTCAGATGATCGGTACGACTCATTTTTTCCTAAGAGTACTGTGCCTGTTTATTTGCGTGTTAGGGGTGAGGAAATGTTCCGGAATTTTCAGTGGGGAATACACCCTTATTGGGCAAAAAACAAGAGTCAGATTTTGACCAACACAAAATCCGAAGAGGCTCTTAACAAGCCGACATGGACCGACTCGTTTAGAAAACGTCGATGTCTGATGCCTGCCACATGCTTTTTTGAACCCACGAGAGTAGATGGCAAAAAATATCAGGTTGAATTTACCCTGAAAGATGGTTCGCCTTTTGCGTTTGCCGCAATTTGGCAGAAGTCTGAGATCGACGGTGAAAAACTCAACTGCTGTTCGCTGCTCACGTGCGAACCTAATGAGTTAGTTGGAGAAATTCATGGAAGAATGCCGGTTATTTTGACTCCGGCGTATTTCGATACCTATTTGAACACTCCGCCTGAACAAGCCGAAAACCTGATTGAACTCCTCCAGCCATTTCCATCCGACCTGATGCATGGCATGTTTGAATCTCCTCAAAAGAGTTCCGCATAGAACCTCTCAGCGTGTTTCATAAACCAGCCAAATTTGCCAAATCTGTTTCATCTGTGATACACGTGAAACATTATGCAATTCTACGTTCCTTCCATGAATTCTAGTCCGATCGCATTACCGCTGGTCGAATTCCGCGTTCCAGCAGGCTTTCCGTCGCCAGCAGCAGATTACGTTGAAAAGCGCATCGACATCAACGATCTTTTAATCAAAAACCCCTCTTTTACGTTTTTTGCTTACGCGGATGGTGACTCAATGACACCTTCGATTCAAGACGGAGATCTGATGGTGGTTGACAGGAAAGCTGAACAAAACAACGGATGCGTAGTGCTTGCGTCCGTAAACAATAATTTCTGTGTGAAGCGACTTTTTCGTTGGCCTGACGGCTCGATTGAACTAAGACCTGAAAATCCAAAATACGAATCGATCCACCTTCCATCCGAATACGAAGGCGACTTCGAGATTTTCGGGAAGGTGATCTTTTCAATACACAGTCTGCAAAAGTGAAAGCCGTTGCCCTAATTGATTGCAATAATTTCTATGTATCCTGCGAACGTCTTTTTGAACCAAAATTGAACGGCAGGCCGGTTATCGTCTTGTCCAATAACGACGGATGTGTTGTGTCTCGCTCTCAAGAAGTGAAAGACATGGGCATACCGATGGGAGTTCCGCTATTCCAAATTAGAGAACAGGTCGAGCGTAACAAGATTGCGGTTTACTCAAGCAACTATACGTTGTACGGAGATATAAGCTCACGCGTTCATGAAGCGATCTCACATTTTTCCGATCAGGTTGAGAACTACAGCATCGATGAGGCGTTTGCTGAGATCGAAGCGAACCAATTTTCAAAGTCATTCATGGCTTCCGGGATCGAGATCAGGGAGAGCGTAAAGTGCTGGACAGGAATCCCGTCAAGCGTAGGCATTGGCCCAACAAAAACTCTCGCTAAGATTGCGGGCAGTATTGCCAAAAAGTCTCCAACGGGCGTATTTAATCTGACTGATAAATGTTTGTTAGAGCAGGTCTTGGATCAGACTGATATCATTGATATATGGGGAATTAATAAAAGAACAGCGGCAAAACTCCAAAGAATCGGGATAGTCTCAGCCAAGCAATTACGCGATATGGAATTGCGTGATGCAAGAAAATTGCTCACGGTCGTAGGTGCGCGACTTGTCGAAGAGCTCAGAGGAAATCCCTGTTTGAATCTGGAACTCATTCAGCCACGCAAAAAGAATATCTGCAGCTCGCGATCATTTGCGGGTGAAGTAAAGACCTTTCGTGAAATGGCGGATTCTGTTATCCACTATCTTTCGACTGCTGCGGAAAAGATGCGAAGACAGAAACTTAATGCCAGCGCTATAAGCGTGTTCATTGAAACAGCCAGGTTCAAAGAGAAAGGGGTTTATGCAAACTCAGGAACCTTGAAGATCCAGCCGACTGATTCCACCCTTGAAATGATCCCTCAAGCCTTGCGAATCCTGAAGGCGATCTACAAACCTGGATACGGCTACCGAAAATCAGGCGTTCTGCTTCTTGGACTTCAACCTATCGAGGGAGAAACAAAACGGCTATTCGATGAAGCAATCTACCTTGAAGACAAAACCTTGATGTCAGCCATCGACGCGATAAATCTCAAATACGGCCGAGGGACAGTTAGATTTGGATCGGCCCAAAATAGACGAGAACAAAATTGGCACACGAACAGGAATTTTCTCTCCAAGTCATTTACGACCAATCCAGACCAGTTCCTAACAATCTATGTTTGAATGATCTGATGTATTGGTTGCTTTTAAGAGCAATACTTCACTATATTTCAAGCACCGTCTTGACATATAAGCTATAATTATGACACCATTTAGCGTTATTATGTAGCTAACTGTAAGGTTAGTTACCTAGCAATTCGGGCCAATTTTCTCTAAAAAAATAACGCAATTCTGCCACCTAGTGAATGTTGCGCTAAAAAATGGTTGTTTATGAGGGTATTCCTGACATCATTGGTTTTGACTGTAACAATTATAAGTTCATGTGCAGCAACAGATGCACTACGGCTGCAAAATCAAGCTGTTATGTTTGCTACAAGTGAAAAAAAACTTGATCAATCCGAGTATGATTCTCTCACTGAAATTATTTTGAAGTCAACTGATGGGAGCTTAGAGAGGTTTTTAACTGAAAATGGGAAACAAGTGGATCATCCCAAATTTGTTCAGTACCTCAAAACCCTTTTTGAAACTAAGAAGATTCCGATAAATCCGCAGGATATTTGGCAACCGACTAATTCTGATGTGACCGCGAAGTTCAACGTAAATGTTTACATTGAGAATTCGGCAAGCATGGACGCATATTTTGCTGGTGTCACTGAACTGGAAACGGTTATTTATAATATGCTTGCTAATTTGAAAATTAGCGGAGTGTCTGAGGTGACCAGCCTGAGTTTCGTAAATAGTAAGGTGACATTTTCGAAGGATAATATTTCGTCTCAAGAAATTGATAATTTGATCACAAAGATTGAACCAGAAACATTTCGAAAACTTGGCGGAGATAGAGGGGTCACGGATATCAAAGATGTAGTTAAGCTAGTGTTAGACAAGGTGGATGAAAAGAATGCTGCAATATTAATATCTGACTTTGTTTTTTCACCCGGGAAGAATGCCAACGCTCAAGATTATTTAAATAACCAGACTGTTGGTCTAAAAATCAACTTCGCCGAGAAGCTCAAGGAACTTGATCTGGCGGTTGCCATAATTCAACTCTCATCCAATTTTAATGGGAACTATTACGATCGAACCGGTCAGATCCACAAACTCAATTGTCAGAGACCATATTACTTGTGGGTTATTGGAAGCACAGATCAGGTGCGAACATTGCTCCATAAGAATATTTTGACAGACATCAAAGGAGGATACCTAAATAGAATTGTTTTTTACTCAGATAAGTCCCCAGAGACGTTGGATTACAAGATCCAGTTCAGGCCACAGTTCGGAGATTTACCTGATGGAGCTAAAGGTCCGATAACAAAAGCCAAGGTTTCAAAAGACGGCACATTTGGGTTCAACGTCGCAGTGGACTTTTCCCGGAGTCTGCAAGATATGAATTACTTTCTTGATCCATATATCTATCGTGTCAGTAACAATAGCTATAAACTGTCGGTTGATGTGGTGTCAAGCAACGACAATTCGTTAAGTGGCTATACCCATATGTTGAAATTTGTTGCCGATAACGTAAATGAGGAAACATTGACAGTTGATGTGATGAATGGAATTCCAACATGGGTTACTACATCAAATTCATCCGATGACTTGTCGATTGCGTGTGAAAATGACGAGAGTAAAAAAACGTTTGGTCTGAAGAATGAGGTCGATGGGATTGCAGAGGCTTTTTATTCTCAAAATAGGGTTGCACCTCTAGGCTCATTCTCAGTTTCAATTAGAAAATGAGATTCACCAAAAATTAGAATGAACGATATATTTGCGAGCATTTTCGAATGGTTTGGGTTATTTTCGGTGTACTCCGTTGATCTGGGCGACCACCTCCGAGGCTTGGATATAACCTGCAGTGATTATGTAGGCAGTCCACTTTATACCTACATCGGTTGGATTGTGCTTGGAACCGTATTTGGATTTTATGTACTCATTTACCATGTGATTAACAATCCTCGCTTCAATAAACGTGGTCATTGGTGGGTAGCCGCAACAGTACTCATTTTAATTAATTTTCTTGTTGCTTTCGGGTGGGCGTTTAAAGACCTAGATACAGGTAACTATTGCAACAAGCTTCACTTTTCAACGGCGGATTGTGTCTTCTTTGGGTTGTCAGTGGCATTTTGGAGTCTTCTCGCATTTGGCGTTCTCACTGCGTTGCCATATCCACGAAGATTGGCTGGTTACAATATGACAGAGACCACTCTCTGGAAACCGAAATAATTATGGCACGTTTGTTCATTTTTGCAATTGGTGGAACTGGCTCAAGAGTTTTGAAATCTCTTGTCATGCTTCTCGGAGCAGGTGTAAAGGCTCGCTCTCAACGAGAGTATGAAATAGTTCCAATTGTGATTGATCCGCATAAAAGTAATGATGATCTTAATCGAACTATTCGCCTGCTAGAGAATTACCAAAAGATAGTTGAATCTGTTGGCACTGAAAATGGCTTCTTTGCAACTAGGCTTACTACTTTAGACAAACTTTCTACTACTGATAGTCGACTTTCTAGTGCTTTTACGTTCAATTTGCAGAATGTTGTAAATACAAAGTTTCAAGAATATATATCTTTCTCAACTTTGTCGGAATCAAGTAAAGCATTGGTTGATATTTTGTTTTCTGGTAAATCTGTCGATAAACGGGGGGATTCCATCGATCTCTTGGACGTCGAAATGGATATTGGGTTTGTTGGTAATCCAAATATTGGAAGTGTTGTTCTGAATCAAATAAAAGATTCTGATGAATTCAAAGAATTTGCATCAAACTTTGGCTCCGATGACCGCATTTTTATTATCAGCTCTATTTTTGGAGGAACTGGTGCTGCGGGTTTTCCGACAATTCTTAAAAACATTAGAAATGCCGACAAGCTCCAAGGGATTTCAAGTAAAAAATTCCTTAAAGACTCCAAAATTGGTGCCATAACTGTATTGCCGTATTTTAACATCGAAACTGATGATAAAAGCCCGATTCAGAAATCACACTTTATAGCAAAAGCTCGTTCCGCTCTTCACTATTATAAGGAAAACATAACTGGCAACAAGTCAGTAAACGCACTTTATTATATCGGGGATGACTTCACCGGACGTCCATACAGGAATGATCCGGGAAATAACGGTCAACAGAACGATGCCCATTTTGTCGAAATTGCATCGGCTCTTGCAATTTTTGACTTTCTTGAGATGGGCGATTCTGAATTGGAGTCTAGAGATGGACGCGCAGTTAATCCAATTTATAAGGAATTCGGCATAAAAAACGACATAGATAACATCACTCTGTCACACCTGGAAGATCCAACTGAGGATTCCATAGGAAAAGAACTCGCACAATTCACATTATTCTATAAATTCATCCAAGGGCAGTTTAGCTCATCGATCGGCAGAGAGCCGTGGAGCCTACAATCTCCAAGTATTGACAATCAATTTACGCAAAATAGTTTTTTTAGAACTAGCATACAAGAGTTTTTTCAATCATATGAGCAATGGTTAAAGGAGATGTCCTCCAACAGAAGAGGATTTTCACCATTCGACTTGGATGCTGACTTGGTTAAATTGATCAGGGATAAAACTGCTAGTTCCGGCATCCTTAATGGAAAACTTGATTATCCTAAATTTAATAGCTATTTGAACAAGGTTTCAAACGGAAAATCGTTCGCTTCTTCACAACAAAAGTTAATAAAAATCTTCTTTGAAGCGACTAATTTGATCATGAAAGAACGTTTCGGTTCGAAATGAGTTAAAACTAACACTTATGGGAAAAACTTTTGGATATACAAGAAAAGCTGGGAAAGATTGGTTCCGTTCAGATGAGTACGGAGATAAGGAAATCGAGTCCCTAAAGGACCCGGAAGGAGGCATAGAGGTTTATTTACCGACGGCCATACCATCCCCATTTGCTAGGTTTGATCTTGTTAAGACGGCCTTCTCAAATATCGCTAAAAGTAAAAACCTTAAAAAGGAAGTGGCTGGAAATGGAGATGTAATCGCCAGCCGAACCGATGAGAAACTTGTTTCGGACTGCCTCGATTTAGCTGAATTGCTCTTTAATCGCGACTCTATCCCTGGAGGTTTGGAGATTCTGCCTTGGCAACGTAGTCGGGAGCTTGGACTTTTAAAGGATTCCACACCTGAACACCGGCGCCTTGCGGAGACCCTTGAACTGTATCTTGACCAGGACGCAGATGCTTATAACTTTGGGAATTTAGATACTCTTTATATTTTCAAGTATGAGCATAAGGTGATTGGTTGCACTTCGCCAGCTACTTTGTTTGTCACGTCTGGAAATGACCTCTCAAGCGCAAAGATAAGGTTAACTACAAACGATGTCACATTCGATGATTCTTATACGCCGCTGTACGAACGGGATAAGGAATTTCAGCGATATTTTCACTCGATTTTTATTGCGAACCCTGAACTCCGGACACGAATGAAGGTTGTTTATGAATATCTCCAGAGTAATCTCAAATACTTGGAGCAGTACGACCGTGACCTCTATTCCCAATTGATGGAACTGACTGAAGAGAACTATTCAAGCAGCTACTCCGAGTTGACACTTACCGGCCCTGGGCACCCAGTTACAGTTTCGGGAGTAACACTGAGAACCCGAAAGCGATCAGATATTGAAACCGCTTTGGGAGCAAGTGATTTTTGTATAGCGGCGACTATACCATTAAATGGCCCTGCTCCACTTGTCCTCCAGAATGATCTGACTCGGCCTCTCAAATACGCCAGCGATCGTTGGGATCAAGCAACAACTGTTCCATATGTTGATAAGGATGGTTTAGAATCTCGAAGGCTTCCTGGCATTAGGACAAAGTACCCATATCTGACCGTAAGTGATTTCCTGGAGCCTTACTTAATAAGGCTTGTATATCCTCTGCACAGTGAAAAATTTTTTGACGGGAATGTAACAGCGACGGGTGAGGAAGTCAAAAAAGGATATTTGCTGCCGCTAAAGCGACAGTTCTTCGACTACTTTACGACTGCGGACTTATTAACCAGGTTGCCCGACAAACCGCAAATTACTATTTCAAATGGCTTAGGGGAATCTGCAAAAGTAGTCTTGAGAATTCCGATTCAAAAGAGCGATGAACTTATAACGTTTGAAAGGATATATTACCCGGCTCCTGAAGATCAGACACCACCTACGGATGAGGTCAACAACAAAGGGGTAATTGTTGAGCATCAATTTGGTATAACGATATTTCCGTTTGTAAAGCCTCAAAATAATGATGCTTCATTTTATAGAATCCAACTAATCGACCGAAATGTTTCTGACAACTTGAAAGACACCTCATATGACATCAAGTTTTATTCGAATGGTTTAACAGATTCGGTTAAACCACAGGCGGTAAAATCCAGAAGTAACAAGGCACAAGAAGGGGCGAATTCCAAATATTATGCCTTGGATAAGCCTTTTGACTTCATACAAGTTTCTACCTCTGGTTCTGCGATGTCGGGTGTGATCATCCCTAAATGGCCTCTCTCTACCCGCGGTAGCAAACAATTTAGTTTTGCAATTGATTTCGGAACGACTAATACACATGTCGAGTACAAGGAGGACTCCGGACAACCTAAACCATTTGACATTGGTTTAACCGACCTTCAGATCGCCACTCTTTTCCACCCTGACAAGACAACTGATGACTTTGCCGGATCGAGCGCAATTGCCATTCGGGAATTGATCGAAGATGAGTTTGTCCCGCATGTCATTGGCAATGAGTCACAATTCAGATTCCCCCAACGCACTGTCATTTCTGAGAGTCCCACATTGGATATTAAGACTCAAACCTGGGCTCTTGCCGACTTCAATATTCCATTTGTCTATGAGCGGAAACGTCTATTTGCAAAAATTCACTCAAACCTAAAATGGGGGGATCGTGGTCATGATAACGAAATCAGAGTGAAGAGATTTCTTGAGAATTTGGTGATGCTCTTGAGAAATAAAGTGCTCCTGAATGAGGGAAATCTTGAAACCACTAAGATCATATGGTTCTATCCATCCAGCATGACACCTTGGCGTAAAGGACAACTTGAGGGGGCGTGGAAAGAATTGTGCGAGCAATATTTTGGACAATCAGTGGCACCGATCGGGATTCCTGAGTCTATCGCTCCATTCTATTACTTCAAGGGGAGCACTCGGATACAAGGTGGCATTCATAAGCCGGTAGTTTCGATTGATATTGGTGGCGGCACCACTGATGTGGTCGTTTTTAAGGATGGACCTTTGCTGCTCACTTCATTTAAGTTTGCTGCAAATGCTCTCTTTGGCGATGGATTTAGCAAAAACGGGGCAGCCAGTTCGAACGGCTTGATTTCTAAATACTATCCTCAATTTAAACAATTGCTGGAGAACAACAACATTCCTGATGCGGTAGCTGCATTGACCTCAATCAAAGAAAATAACCGCTCAGAGGATATTAACGCATTTTTCTTTTCTCTTGAGAATCATGCCCGGATAAACGATCCGTCTTTGTTTTCTTACAACTCATTGTTAGCAAATGACACAGATATCAAGATACTTTTTGTGTATTTTTATTCGGCGATAATTTTTCATATTGCTAATTTGATGAAACATGAGGGAATAGATCTGCCAAAACATTTGGTATTCAGTGGTACGGGTTCAAAGGTATTAAGCATCATTGCACCAGACCATGATGCTCTCGCAACCCTCTCTAGAAATATCTTTGAAAAGGTATTTGAAAGAACATTTGATAGTGATGGTATGACTGTGGAAATGGAGAAAAATTTCCCAAAGGAAGTCACTTGCAAAGGCGGTTTGATGTCCAATCCAGAAGACCTTCGCATCAACCCTCATGAAATAAAGAGAATTCTAACCTGTCTTGAAGACGAAGGAGTGGTAGGTCTTACGGAAGCTGATTTGACCGATGCTAGGAAGCAAAAGATTGTTGATTATATCGTAAAATTCAACTCCCTGTTTATCGATCTGAATAAAGAAGTGAATTTTGCGAATAATTTTGGAGTGTCTCCCAACTCTTTAAGAACCTTTTCAAAAGAGATCAATAAGCACCTCCGCGATTTTCTTGAGGATGGACTAAAATTTAGCCACGATTCCGAAGGAGCTGGTGATGACCAAGCCTTTGGTGAAACACTTTTTTTCTACCCGATCATTGGATCGATCAATTATCTTTTGAACAAGTTGACGGCTTAAATTGCTTTGAACTGATTGATGAGTGAAATAATATACAGCATCTTATATTACATCGCATTGGTGGTCTGTATGGTCCTCTTGGGGTTCCTCGGAGCGTACCTTTTTGCAGTGTGGAAAAGACTGGAAGAAACGGCAAATAAAGCCAGGATTGGAGCAGACAATGCAGGTCTTCGAGCAAAGGAAGCCTGGGATAAAATTAATAAGTTTCTTTCAAACCAAAACGTAGCTTCTAGTTCGAATGTGTCGTCAGCGACTGCTTTGAAGGCATATCTGGAAAAAAGCATCGACCGATTGCACGAACAAATAGAGGTATTAGAAAGCAAGACTGAATCACTTCACAATGAAGTAATTTTATTGCGGAACAACCAAAGTTATTCGTCAATCAGAGTGGAAGACATGAGTGCACAAAGAGGCTGGAATTCCGCTTATTCGGCAACTAAAGCCGACGCTAGTAAGGATAAAGAGGTAATCTTCCTTACGACACCAAGTGACGAGGGGACGTTTGACGCGACAACCGCTCAAACAACATACAAAGATCAACAAACCGTCTACCAACTTACCAAACGGACCTCAAATCTAGGGTCATTTCAGATAGTAGATAAGGATGGGGCTATTGCTTCAGCTCTACGATACCCTTACAAAATGATCGATCCGGTTTGTGATTCTGAAAATGCAAATAGCAATTCAAGATCAATTACTACAGTTGAGCAAGGAGAAGCGGAGTTAATTGAGAATAAATGGAAAGTAACCAAGAAAGCAAAGATCCGTTATGTTTAGGTATATTGAATTCATCGTTGTTGGAATTATTCTGATTCTTCAATTCCGGAGTTTTTTTAAGACCCGGAAAGAGATACGTGTTTTTCAAGAAAGTATCCCGGAATCCGATCAGTTATCAATTGATCCGCAGTCGATTCAAAACGGCGTAATTACATTTACAGAAGAATGCAGTTCAATATTTCAACAAATAGTAAATTCAATAAATGAATATTTAAGAAAAAATCGCTCCGGTGTATCAGATTTCAATCTAATTCGGGACATAGTGGATAGAGAGGTCTATTCACTAGAGGAAGGAGTTTATTATAGAGTTTCCACACCTTTATATCTCGGGTTAATGGGAACGATGGTTGGAATCATTGTTGGCCTTATGGACATGTCCATCCAGTCGGATGCCCTGACAGGTGAGATCGCTAACGAAGCCCTTGGCAGCGGAATTTCAAGTTTACTTTGGGGCGTGCTGATCGCGATGATTGCGAGCCTTACTGGCCTAGTTCTAACGACTGTCAATTCCAGCTTTTTCTTGCCTCGGGCCAAGCAAAGAATTGAAAAGAAGAAAAATGTTCTTTTCTCACTCATCCAAACAGAACTCTTACCTGTTGTTAACCAAACGCTCAGCTCGAGCATCGAGGCGTTACATAGAAATTTAACCAAATTCAATGGCGAGTTTAGTGCTAACTTAGGTAAGCTTTCCGGTATTTTTACTCAGAATTATGATGCCCTGAAGATTCAGGAAAGCATTCTTGAGGATTTGCAGAATCTTGACGTCGCGGCACTCGCAAAATACAACGTTAAGGTCTTTAAAGAAATAAAAAGTAGTGCCGCAGAGTTTGAAAAATTCAACATATATTTTTCTAACTTAGGGGCTTTTTTGGACACATCAGCAAAATTGGTTACAGTTTCCAATGAACTTCTTGGGCGAACAAACAAATTTGAGACGATCGCAGACACTGTTCAACTTCGACTTACTGAAAGTGCTGCCTTATTGGCATTTCTGGGACGCCACTTTCAGAATCTGGAATCCTACAAGACTAGTACTGAGCAATCCATTGCCCGAGCTGGCCATGACATTTCTGACCTGATGAACGATCTGAAAACTCATTTAGGCAGTTCTACAGAGTTAGTTCGAGACTTTACCATCCAAGAGGTGGATCTATTAAAAAAGACTCTTAGTGAAGGTCGAACCAGTTTGGCCGAACTTCAGTCCATGGGTGAAATTGTTCAAATGTTATCGGATATACGAGATGGTATTACTTCGCTAACAAGTCCCATCGAAAGGCAAGGCACAAACCAGACCATCGAGAACACTTTCCCTGCTTCTCATCTTGGTGGTGAAACTCAGATGATTGCAGCTGCTTCAGAAACTACGAATGGAGACACTCCAATTATGTCACGTGAGAAAATCGAAGACACTTTGGCCCCACTTAATGCTAGTTTTTCAAAACACAATGAAAGAATGATGGATTTACTGGTTCAACTCCGCGAAAATGCTGTGCAGTCTAAGAAAATATTATCACTCCTCGAAAAGCAAGATAACGGCACGATGTTCGGTTTCATTCGTTCAATGTTTAGAAGATAATGTCATCTCGCAGAAGCACATTTTCATCAAGTTTTTTCTGGCCTAGTTTTACAGATCTGATGATAAGTCTGTTTTTTGTAATGCTTGTACTCTGTGTCCTGACCTTCGTAAGATTACGAATTGAGCAACAGGCTACTGAAGCTCAGTTAAACAGAATCAAGGAAATACAATCTGGAGTTCAAGCACTGCCGAAGGAGTATTTTACATTTCAACCCGAGTTTAAGAGATTCACGCTAAATCGTGAGATCCAATTTCAAATAGGCAAAAGCGAAATTGTTGATGAATACAAGGATTTTCTCCTCAAGGTTGGACGCAGTATAGAAGAACTAATTTCGAGGCTGAAAGAGCAATATCGTAATGATGATATTAAGTACATGATTGTTATTGAGGGTATGGCTTCTAAAGATGGTTACCCTCTAAATGATGAGTTGAGCTACCAACGCTCTTTAGCTCTCGCTAGATTGTGGCAAACCAATAATATTGTTTTTGATCCGAACGTATGTGAACTCCAGATTGCCGGAAGCGGCGTAAGTGGTGTTGGGCGATATTCCGGTGACCAAGAGTACAAAAATCAGCGTTTCCTAATCCAAATTCTCCCTAAGATTGGAGACATTGATACGAAATGAGAAATGAGATCAAATGTGTTTTCCTGCTCTTCGTTGTCCTCGGTCTAGCCACTAGCGGTTGTTCTCGCTCAGGCCGATGGAAGGAGCCTCACGAATCGAGTACACGCCGCATTTCGGATACCTCTTCCACGCCGCAACTAGCCACATCAGCGACGCCAGTAGTTAAACCTAATCTAAACGAAAACAATGAAGGTGATATTCTCCCAAAACCGACTCAACCCGGGAAATTCCATTATGAAGGCAAGGTAGTTGGTATTATTGACGGAGATACAATTGACGTGCTCGATTCTGAGAATCAATCACACCGCATTAGGTTGGCTGGAATAGACGCACCTGAATCACGCCAGGATTTTGGAAGCCAATCCAAAGCTCACTTATCGTCATTGATCTTTGGAAAAACGGTTTTGGTCGACGGGAATAAGCAAGATCGTTATGGACGCCAAGTAGCCAAAATACTCCTAATGGCTGAGGACATAAATTTAGCTCAAATCAGTGCCGGATTTGCATGGCACTACAAGAGGTATGAAAAGGAACAAAGTCCTCATGATCTTAAACTCTACAGCGAAGCGGAGTTGGCAGCTAAGGCAGGCAAGGTTGGTATTTGGTCATTACCTAACCCGATCCCGCCGTGGGAATTTAGATGACATGTTTCAACATATGACCTCCATTTTCAATATTTCGGTTTCATTTCTTCAAGACGGCGATCCATGTCTCGGAAGAAGCCTGTTACGACAGATGAGACCATTCTCAATCTCGCTGCTTCCGTAGCTGCAGATTGGTTGATAGAAGCTGACTCCATTCGTCCTTCAAAATTCAAATGGTTTGCACCGCGCTCCATATCGGCCGAACGGCGAATACCAGAAAGCTGAATGCCTGCTCCCTGTCGGCTGCTCGATGCGGCGATTCCGCTCCCACGATCTATCGCTGCAATGTTCTGCGATGCTTGCGCCTCATAGGCTTTGTTTATGTCACTCTGATAGGTGTTTGAAGCCTCTATCTTCTGATCGGCAACGATCTGCGTGTTTGTGTTTTGGGAAGCAGCATTATCAAGCGTTGTAGAGTTCATCCGCTTGTTTGCTTCCTGCATAACATGCTGGTCTTTTGACCAGTCGTACAACTCTACACCTTTGCGAATGGGAACAGTCGTTCCGGCAACCGAAGATCCGCCGGGAATGAACTCGTATTTCATCATTCCGAAGTTTTGGAGCATCCCCTGACTCCGAAGGCTCGTTTCCTTAGCGGCGTCGAAGATGCGGCTGTCCTGAGTTCCTTGTGCCTCGACCCGCATTCCTGTGATCTCGCGACGCGTTGCAGCCGAACTGCTCGCGATTCCAAATGTTTTGTTCGCCTCGGCCATCAGTGTTTGGGTCACCTGGTTAGCCCTGATCTGACCTAAGTTTGTAACAAGGCCGCCCTCGACTCCAGCGACGGATGAGACAACCCGTGCATCGGTCGATTGGTTCGCGGCATCGAGAGCTTTTCTGGCGGCGGCCTGTTCGGCATTGTAAATTCCCTGAATTTGGGTGTTTTCCGCCTGACGATTGATTGCGGCACCGGCAACAAGCCCGTAGGTCTCAAGCGCGGTTCCGAGCGTTGAAAGCATCCATCCCATTGAGATCTGGGATACTCCTTCATACACCTGTCCGCGAAGGACGCGATAACTGAGCCACGGAACAAGAATGAAACAAAGGCTTGAGACAAAGAAAAGTATCGTGACGATCAAGGCGCTTGATGCCGGATCGTAATTTCCGTTCGTAATTATCTTCGCGGTTTGGGGATCTAGCATATAAACGCTTTCGCCGTTATAAATCGACACGGCAAGTAGTCCGATGGAGTAACACGCATACAACGTGACCTCTTTCACTATCGGAAAGGCAAGCGCGAACGTTGCTACCCCCCAACAAAATGGATAAAAGATCTGATTGGCGAACTTCTCATCGAAACCGAACGCCGACAGCACAGGTGCCGCGAGTTTGAGGCCGATAAGAATGAACAAGGCGGCAAGTGAAAGAAAAATCGCACCGAATTTTATTATGTTCTGGCCAATAACCATTATGGTGAACATTCTCGGCATGTCCCAGCCAAAGACATTCAAGTTTGCGGTTATGTCGGCAACGGATGATTCCTTATCGGTAATGATGCCGACAAGTCCGGGTTGTCCGTTCGGCAGTCTCGGTGCCAGTAATTCGTTCGGGTCTTCGACCGCAAAGGTTGCTTTTACATACTGCTTCATCTTTTCGTCGAACTCCGCGACAAGCTGCCGGTTGTAGTTTCGCACCGGTCTGGCAAAGAATTTTCCGGTTACAGTGAGTCCGTCGATAATAAAAGGGCTTGCTCCGATCACAACCATAAAAACAACCGAACGGATTCCCCAGGCAACTAGCTGTTCAGGTCCAAGTCCGCGGTTGTCGTAAAACCGCCTGATGAAGCCGAATATCAAAACAAAGCTTCCGACTATCCATGCAAGGAACAGCAAGATCGGCATAAGCGGCTTTATGATGACATCGAGAATTGATCTGAAAAGCCATTCCTGACCCGTTCTCATTAGATTTTGGATCTGCTCGGCGTAACTCCTCGCCGGCGGCTGCTGAGGCAGTACGGTTCCGGGCACTGGTGTAGCGGTGGGATTGGCCGGATTGTTGTTTTCATATTGCTGCAAAACAGGGACCGGACTGCCGTCGAGCGGCGGCATGAACGGCGAGTCGGAGTTAATGGTTAGAATGAGATCGTTCGCCGTAACTGGTTCTCCGTTCATAGTACCGATAACAGTTTGTCCTTCGACACGAGGCGGGCGCGGCCGGGTTCGTTGCCCGGCCGCTGTGGTGGCGAGGAGGCAGTTGGCAAGAATGATCAGGACGAAGAGAACTGTTGCTGTGTATGTTCGGCGAATCATTTGAAACCTCTTTTTTTGTTCGCGGTTATGAGTCAATTACGGAAGCGGGCTTTGATAAGTATCTTCATCCCAGATCTCATATCTTTCGAGTTCGCGCATAAAGTCATCGGAAGCCCTTGTGATGCCGGTCATCATCTCGGTGGACTTGCGGATCTCGTTTCCGAATTCGGTCATTCTTTCGATCTTTATTCCGTAAGCAACGAATTTCGCTTGTATCTTTGCTTCGAGTTCGCGAAGCTGGCCTTCCACAGTAGTAATTCGCAGATTCACGGCGAGCATTTGATCAATGAGTGACTGAACGCCATCTTGATTTGCCGGAAGGTTGGCTTGAATCGCTCTTGTTGCGTCAGCGATGCGTTCGCGTTCTTCGTAGAGCTTTGCAAGGTCGAGAAGTATGTTCTCGCGGTCAAACAGCATTCGCTCAAGCTCAGAATCAAGTTTTGCCAGTCTTTCGAGATTCGCCATTTCCGCATCGGCGCTTCGACCGATCGAAAATCGAAAAAAATCGTCGAGGTCGCGTTTGTTGGCTTCCATATCGAAGATGCCGCTTTTGAGCCTTCGAGCTATATTGACAACGGAATGTATCTGGCTGGTAATGGTAGTTTCTATCCTCTTTTTCAGTTCGAAGATATTGCGGATAAGATGTCCCAATGTCGAGTAAGTGGAGATCAGTTGCTTGTGCCGCATTATCTGTTCATCTACCTTGTCGAGTATGCCGCGAAGGTTGGTGACGCTTTCGACCATCTTTTCATATTGCTGGACCGCCTTTTCATACATCTGCACATAGTGATTGATCGTCTCGATCCACCTGCTGGCCTCTTCGATTTTCTTGGCCACCTGAAGCGCATATTGTGACGGATCGAACACCGTCCATTGGGCAGATACAGGTTTCACGTCCAATCCGATAAGGATCGAAGACAGGACAAGACTAATCAGAAGTTGCCTTTTCACGCTTAGATGTTCTTGGTTCATATCAATTTTGAGCTCCTGTTATTTCTTCAAGATCGGTTTCGGACAAACCGGTAAGACCAACTGCCGAAAGCCCTTGAGGATATTTATTCGCTAGCCAGGTCACAATGAGTTCAAGAGGCAGATCGGGACGCAGGTTCTCGATAAGCCTTCTTGCGTTTGCTTCGTTGGTATCGTTTGTATTCGCCCATATCATGACCGGCGACAGATGTATCTCGGCCATCTGAACGATCTTGTCGCTGCCGCTTCCGATGACGAACACCCATTGCGTGTATCTGCCATACTGATTTCTTATAGCTCGGATCGCGGCAATCGTCTCGGAAGCAAGTTCACAGTCGTCGGCGAGTCGTTCAAAGCCTCCAATCTGCTTACCGACGATTTTCACTCCCGAGTTTTTTACGAGGTCGACGCCCGTGATATTCGGCTGTTCGGGTGTGCCGGTGAAATGCTCGTAGGCTTGTGAGAAAAGCACCGTAACTAGCCCTTCCTTTCTTCCGGTGACAGTGGCCTCGGCTATCAATTCCTGAATCGCCGGAAAATGTTTGTTGATCTCGCGCATTTCGTCACAGATGAAAAGAATCGGTTGTTTTTGGCTGTTGGCGTCTTCTTCTCCTATCTCCTGCATGATCTGGGCGCTGATCCTGAAACCGACGCTCTCGCGTATTTTCTCGTCGAGAGTGCTGATGCCGGACAACTCGAAAACATCGAACATCGATTGCTGGTCGTAATCGGGATGTGTCGGAGCATTCAGCCATGGATCTTTGCGATGAATATTCATCTTCAGGAATAGTTCGCTGGCCTGCTTTTGTTCCCCGATGCTCCAGTGGTAGCTTTTGAGGATGTCGAGAAAGTGTCCGAGCGTGGGCTGAAACTTTGGCCGGCCTTCGCCGTTTCGTGCGAGAGCCATCTTATAGACCTCATCTATTACCGTGGCGGCAATGGCGCTTGTAATGGCGTCTGTCTTCGGCGTCTTGCTGAGGATCTGAATGTCTGTCAGAACCATTGCCAGCTGCCTTTTCGACGGCGGCATTCCTTTTTCTATTCCGGGATAGTTCCATATGTTTATCGGTTTTGGGTCAGTTTCGGTGAATTCGATATGACGTCCTCCAAGAAGTTTACAGATGGGTTTGAAAGAGTAGCGGTAGTCCATGACCCTCACTTTCACGTTCCCGCGATGTGCTCTTATATCCGTGATGAGCATCGACGCAAGAAAGGACTTCCCTTCACCGGACGCGGCAGTAACAATAACTGTCGGGGATTTGATTAATGATCGGTCATATAGATTAAGTCCGAACATTTGTCCGTTTGGTGTTATAAAAATGCTGTGAGGGCTCAAATTACCTCGCCAATTCGTTTCGGTCGGGACAAAAGTAATGATCGAATCCCCGGTTTCCGTAAGTTCCTGGCCCGTTTGTCTTGAGGAAAGCTCACCGGCTAGCATACGCGGATAAAGTGCCCGCTGCCTGACAAGTTCTTCCCGAACAGCGTCTGCTCCGATCTTTCGCCGGATTGCGGAGATAACCGAATCGCACCGGTCGTTCAACACTTCTATCTGACGCCGTTTATCCTTGGTTCCGATCGAGCGATCAGCAAAAACGATCACGTTCATTCTGAGCGTGCATATCTCTTCATTGTCTGCCTCAACCTGTTCAAGCAGATCTTCGAGATCGTTCTTTATGACTACTGCGTCCTTTTTTAGATTCCTGAAACCGAGCCAGGTATTGCGGCTCCTTTCTATCCGGTCGATCCTCTTTTGAAGGTCTTTCTTTGCCGACCGCTTCTCGGTGGTCATGATGTCCACGACGATCTCGTGCGGAAAACAAAGGCTGCGCGTCCCTGTCAAATATCGCATCACGTCAGCTGTCACGAAGCCATTAGGAAGGGTCTTCAGACTGACAAGGCTTGCAGGCGTTCCGTTGTGTCTTACCAGAGATTCATCATTGGTCTCGATATTTGTAGCAGCCAGATATCTACGGATATCAATTCGCTTGTTTTCAAGAAGCACGGGAACATCCGCCGAGTCTCTCCTGTGGCTTTTGAATAGACTGGCGAACAACTCAACCGAATCCATTTCACAAAGGTTCAGCTGTCTTGGAAAATTCGATTCAAATGACTGAAACACTCGTTTTGCCTTTTCGCGACACTCTGACTCCTCTCGCTCCTGCCGCGTCACAAATAAATCCCAAGTTCTGTTTTTTACTCTTATGACCGGCTGTGAGAGGAATCTAATTGCTCCGTTTGCTTTTATTTCCCGAGCTATCGAAGGAGCTAGACCCGACAAAATACTTTTGTCCATGGATGCTCGAACAGGAACTCGTATCCATACGGATGCGGTCTGCTGCATTATTTGACCTGAACGGATCGATTCTTCGTAGAGCGACAGATTACCTGCTTGCAGAAGGCATGCGACCGGATCACTGCCGTCTTTGTTCCTGGAGCGAAGGTGTTCTTTCAAAACACGTCCATCGTCTGCCGCATTCTCAAAGCGAAACTGAATGATCGTATTCTCGGGTCTGTCGAATTTGAGAATGGTCTTTAGCTCTTCAATACGTTGCTCTGTCAAATAGCCGTCATCATAGAGAGTATTGGCGGGTTCAAATTTGTAGGCTTTTCCATAGCTGCCGTCACGGTAGCGGATCACGTTCCCTTCGAGGCCGATAATTTCTGTCGGTAGGAGTTTTCCTTGACTCGGGATTCTCCGCGATGTATCTGCATTTGCAGTGTTGTCATATTTGCTTTTGATCTTTCGATGCAATTTTGAAAGAGGAAACAGCCGATGCCCAACCGCCACTCCGATCCCTGCAAAAGCAAGGCTTCCGAAAAGTGACAATATCAATTGCGCGAATGTTAGATTTGCCGTGTCCATCTTTTCTCCCGTTATTTATTAACCCAATCCGTCACTTTTAGCTCGACACCAAGTGGAGGCCTTACCGGTGTCCATTTTTCAATGAGAGCTTCGGTCTTATGCGAGAGCCAGTACTTAGGTTTGCTCCGTCGCAGAAAATTGAAAGCGGTGAGCAAGATCAAAAATGTTATCAACCCCAATGGAAATCCGAGCGGAATAAACCAAATCCAGACGTTGAGGATAAAAGGTATTAAATAAGCCATCGCCGTGGGGCTGAGGATGAATTTCCAATCGGATGAATAAACACCAAAGCGTTTAAGTTCCCGAAAGACATTCGGCCGCGTTTGCCTTCTCCGCATAAAGTCCCCCATGTCAGAAATTGGTATCAACGCCGACTGCCCTACCTTGCGCCAACTGCCAGAAGACGGCGACGATCGTCCCGAACGCAAATGCCAATAATGAACCGAATGCTTGGTTACCCCATTCCTTGCCGGTCATCTTGTTGTAGATCGCCCATGCGACCCCCACGGCTCCCAAACAGAACAGCACGATTGCCATCAGTTTGAGCGATTCGCGGATGATGTTGGACAGGTTGCTCGCATCACCGGTGAAGATAGGCCCCTGAGCAAATACGACATTGGAAAGTGTCAGTACTGCGGCCACAACCATGAACTGTGTGAAAACTTGTCTGAATGTTTTGACTAAATTCTTCATATTGTCCTCTGAAAGAAGTTATGTGCTTATCCAGTCCTCTTCGGGTAGTGTTTCGAGAACTTGCCTGTTAGCGATAAGGACACACTGCAAGGCTCGTGCCGTTTCAGATTTTGACGTGGCATATTGATTGCGAAGTCTTCCCGACATGATCAAACAACTTCTAATTTCATCGGCCATGTTCGGCGTGCTCATTGTTTTTCCTTTTAATCTCAAAGCCCAGACGCGGATCGTTCACACCAAGGAAGCAATCTCGCAAATGGACGTTCTGGCGCGTTCGCGGATTTTTGAACCGGCAATCATTGAGGCCGCACAAAGTGAGGGCATCGATCCGTTGATACTGTGGGCAATCGCTTACAACGAAACGCGATTTCGGCCTTGGCTAACAAGCCCCAAAAATGCCAAAGGCCTGATGCAGTTCATGCCTGCGACAGCTTCACGTTTCGGTCTGTGGGATCCTTATGAACCAAAAGCCTCGATCCTTGCTGCGGCAAAATATGTGAAGGTTTTGGGGCGGCTCTTCGAGTGGCGTTTGGACTCGATCCTTGCGGCTTACAATTCGGGCGAAGGGACTGTTACGGCGTACTTGATCGGAAAGTCGCTCTTGGTAAACGGAAAGTTGATAAACCCCTCTCGTATTCGGACAAACGGCGGAGTTCCTCCTTACAAAGAAACCCGCAATTATGTGACGAGCGGACTGAAAATATATGCGTGGCTGACGAAGCAAAATAGGCTTGTTCTACCACAAAACACACTTGCCTCAACTACAACGATTCGTCGGCAACCGGCTGTCGAGATCAACAACAACCAGTCCAAGCAGAAAAACGAAGATGCTCGGCCTAAGGATCTGCCAATTGTCGTGTACTACGAACCTCGCACCGGTCTCCGACGAGTTTTGAACAATCCAGATACTGATTCATTACCAAGCGGCCAAAATGGCCCGGTGATCGTATCTCCGGAAACCCGCATCATGTCAGGTCGGATAGCCCGTACCACTTTCGTCGGCAGACTTAGATAGTGGTGCATTTTTTATCCACTTGGCTAATTCCTGCACCACTAATGGAACATTTTTTAGCCACAGGGGTTAGCTAACGGAAAATCACCTGAATATTGCACTCAATCCGCTCTGGCACTTAGATTGCGAAGTTCATTTTCAGACAATTCCACGACAAGGAAACAGGAACACGAAATGACGAACTCAAATCACATCGATTCCCTAAAACAAGACGACAATTTTACTCCGTTGTATCTGTCCCGTGATCCGGATGATGTATTAACTATCTCTTCGCTTTTCAAAGCCGTTTGGATACTGCTTGTCGTTCTTCTGCTCAGTGTTGGTATAAATGTGTTTCTTTCTCTCAGAAAGGCGGATCGGATCATAATCGACAAAACTTCAGGACGGGTTACCGAACTTAATAATCGAGACTATGGAAATACGGAGTCGGTCAGCATCACTCCCGACAGCCCGGGCGAAACGGACAAGAAATATCTGGTAAAGGAGTTTCTCGCCGCTCTCTATGATGTTGGACAAGCTACGCGCGAAGCTCAGGTCAACAAACTTCTCAAGATGCTTGACCCCGATCTATCGGTAGCCGTAGCAACCCGCCTGAAACAAAATGGCGTACTCGCTGCCGAGAAAACAGAAAGCGTTAATTCTGTCTGGGATCTGCAGGACCTCAACATCGATGAGAATGACCCTTATGTACTGCGCGCGATTGGCGTGAGGAAGATACGCAGAAAGGCTGCCGGACGAGACGTTGAAGAGTCCATACAGTTGAAATGCAAATTCCTGCTTAAGGACAGTCCGACGTCCCCCACCAGAAACGACAACAACCTGAGAACGGGTTTTACGATCCTGAGATTCCGCGTAGAGCCTGTGAGTGGTAAAAACGTTTCCCCGATAACTCTTACCGGCGACCCAACTGAGCAGGAAGAAATTCCCGATCAGACAACTGAGGCCAATAAAAAATCTGGGGCAACAGACAATCAATAATCCAATTTTTCAGCATTTAAGGTGAATTATGAATCGAGTAAATCCAAATCACTTTTTCAATAAGAACGAATTTCGCATTGCTATTGTAGCTGCTCTTACTTTGGCTCTCTTTCCGTTGTTTGTTGAGAACGTGTTCTCACAAAAAAGGAATGACAAATTTCCATCTTCAGCTAAGCGAACGAAGCCCGTGACATCAAAGACCGCTCGATCAGACAAAGAATCTGAGCCAAAAGGCGATTCCTCTGTGCCGGTTTCGGTTGTGAATACGACAGCAAACGATTTTCTATCCGGCGAGGTCAGCATATCGGTCAATCCCAAGCAGCCAACCGTTATCCGGTTGGGGCTGGCGCAAAATGCTGTATCTATTGTCGAGTTTCCGGCAAACGACGGGATCTATTACATCCACGAAGGCAATCCAAAGTTGGCCTCTGTATTTATGTCTCCGACTAAGGAAAGCGACCGATCGATAACCATTTATCCGGGCGAATCATTTTTGCCGTCTCGAGATGGAAGCACTTCATCATCTATCAGCCTTCAGATGAGGTCAGGCCTTGTATTGATCTTGGAACTCGTTCCAGTCTCCGATTTGAGAAAGAACGCCCACAGATGCGTGATCTACTATGACCGCGAAACCGTTATCGCCGCTCGCAGGGCCGTCGGTCTCGCATACAACCTCGGCGATGAATCAGCGATTGTGCGATCAGCTAACTCGAAAGCGGCTTCAAAACTCGTGGGGTCAACAGATGTAGAAACGTCGACTCCACCAGCATCCTCTTCCTCTGATCCAACCCAGTTCAAGGCCAACTATGTGGACATGAGACGTGACCAATCCGTCAAGCAAGCAGGCAAAAACAAAAAGGATATTTCGTATCTTGCCAACAAAAGACTGGCTGAATGTATTAAGGACGCCAAGAAAAACTTTAAGTTATGGAGCAAGCCGCAATCAGGTTTACAGATCTCGGCGGCAAAGCTCACCGATGTCGATGACAAAACTAGACTCGCAATCATTGCGGTAAGAAACGTAAGCACTTTGGATCTGAGACTGCTCGCATCGTCGCCCGAACTTCAAGTCCAGACGGTTGATACTTCGGGAAACACCTTACAATCGTCCCGCTTGAACATCGCATATATCGAGACGACAAATGCGGACGGGCTGTTAACAGTCGGAGCAACGGTATATTACGCGCTAGTTTATCAGTCGCCGATTTTAGGGGTAAATCAGACTGTCAAAGTGCTTGTAACCCACCGAGAGGCCGCGGATGCCCCTGTTGGCATAGCTCTTGTGAATTCCAAAACTAAGGAGTGAACACATGGAAAACACTTCAGTTATAAATGAAATACCAGGGGCTATGCCTGACATTGAGGATGATGACAAGCGAGAGTCCTTGCTGCAAACCCTTGAAGATGAAAAGGCGAGTATTGAAGATGAGGAAGAAAACGACGAATTTGACTCGAGTGAGGTCAATCCGTCTCAAAACCAAAGATGGAAGATCCTTCGAACCGTTGCGGGCTTTATTCTTTTTCTAGTAACACTCGTTCTGGGAATAACCTGGTTTTTTGGCATTGGCTGGTTTGCCGTAAAGAAGACGGAGAATGTAACCCGAAAAAATACCGGTAACACAAAAAGCGAGCCTGTTTCAGAAGATGAAAAAATTCGGACTGCACTCAGACTTGTTGCGGCGAATGACAAGCAAACAAATTACGCTGCGAGCAACCTGCTGGCTTCGGAGTCTTCACCATCATCTGACGGCAAGACGAATGACGAAACTTCGATCGTTAGCGGCATTGACAATAAATCCACTTACCCTTCCGTACAGTTACCGGATCGCAGTCTTGCCAGCCCAACAACCGATGTTCCCGATGAAAAAAGAACTGATGGTAAAGACACACAGACACAATCTAACGACGCACCTCTGTCTCGTCAGGCTACAATGCGAGATATTGAGCCGCTCGGCAGATCGCTTTTTTTCGGCATCGCTAAACGCTCATCATCAATCAATGAACCAAAGGAACAATCGCTCAATCCGTCGATTCGACGACCTGGCTCACCGAATACTATACGTTTTGGCAGTATGCTCCCGGTGCGTCTGATCGGGTCGATCTACACTCTACGGAACTCGACCGGTATGGTAAGGATGGAGCTAACCCGTCCGGTAGAAGGCGAAGGTTACAAGTATCCGGCCGGCACGGTTTTGGTCGGGAATGTGCGCAGCGGCGAATCAAACAGAGCTTTTGTGACGATTATCGGATTGATCGATCCGGTCACCGGTGGACTTATCAAATGCAATGGCGACCTGTTGGGCATCGACGGTGCATCCGGGATCGAAGGGCGTAAGAGAAATCTAACCGGAAAATGGACCCAATTTTTTCGCGGTCTCAAAGACACAGCATCATCTGTCATTGGTTCTGTCGGATCAATTCGTGGTGGCAGTACGGTCATTCTCTCTGACCAGATCAAGAGAGGTGCAAGTGAGTTATCCGATGAGATCTCCGGCCCCGTCTTAAAAAGCAACAACCAGACCACTTTTATCGAGGTTCCAGCCGGAACTACGGGATACGTACTTATCACAGAATTATCAAACTCATCTGCAAATGCGGATGCTACCAATACCAGGAATCAGGAGGGCGAAATCAAATGATCCCACATGATCCGAGTCGCCCTCAAATCAATCCGCGAGAGATCGTATTGAATGGACGAGAATCCGTGCTTCACGAGCTTATTTCAAAAACCGGTTATATTCCGGACGACCGCATTTTTTCAGATTTTTGCGAAAGCCTCAAGTCAGGCAGGGCGTGGCTTATCTCCGGGACTCGCGGCAGTGGAAAAACGGCATTCCCCGAGGCTCTTGCCGAATGCTGCAATCTTTCAATGTGTGTTGTTGCCGGCCGTGACGGTATCAAGCAGGAAGAAATCCTCTATGACTGGGACAAAGAAGAGCAGGAAGTCTGGATGAAAGAAAACCTTGCAATATCAAAAACACTACGTTCGGAAGATGCTGTTAAGCATATTGAGAAAGCCCGGCGAATGAAATGGCAGCGGCAATTCCTCGTTTTGGGTGAAGTCGGGAGTGCCTATGATCTTGCTGCTTCGGCGGCCACAACATCTGAAGCTCCTCCTGTTCTTCTTTTGGATGAAAGTGACAAGTTCGGCCCAAGTATTGAGGACGCGCTGCTCATGCCGCTGGAACGCGGGGTGATTTATATTCCGCGTTTTGAAGAAGGCTTTGTCGGGATCAGTGATTGGAAATTCCGTCCAATAGTTATTACAACTTCAAATGATCTTCGGCATCGCTTGAGCTCTCCGTTTATTTCACGACATATTTTCACAAGGTTTG
This sequence comes from Chloracidobacterium sp., assembly GCA_015075585.1. Taxonomy (NCBI): domain Bacteria; kingdom Pseudomonadati; phylum Acidobacteriota; class Blastocatellia; order Chloracidobacteriales; family Chloracidobacteriaceae; genus Chloracidobacterium; species Chloracidobacterium sp. Next base: position 1,188,238 of record JABTUB010000001.1, on the reverse strand, counting down.
AGACACCTGGTCTTATAAAAGAGCTTGAAATACTATCCGCAAGAAATCAACGAGCTTCATCCGCGCAGCTGGCTCTCTCTATTAAGTTGCTCGACGCGGTTCGCGGCATCGCCGGTATGGAGGATCATCCCAGTCTTCGGGAATCAATTGATATCACCGGTGCTTTCATTCGCAATTCAGTTGAGGACCTAAATACCCAAATCTTATCTCGCCTTTTTTGTTACTTCGTCAAAGATAGTTCCGCTCAGGAACTTTTATCGTTGCAGCTTGATTATTTGCTGGCAATGACAAATTCATTTCATCCGGAAGTTGACGGCTGGCTTGCATCCCGAGATCCACGCTGGGCAACGCGCTGGCCGCAGATTGGCTCGTGAGGTTGTATGAAAAGAATTAAGAACGAAATTGAAAGGTTTCGCGTGCGACTAAGCTCTATCGCTCGCGAATACTCAGCGGTTTTCCTTACGGTTGGAATAGTCGGAATTTACATAGCAGCAAGATGCCTTACCATTCCCGACAGTCATGCTCAACTAAAGTTCATTGATGCGCCGGACCAGCAAACAATCACCGAGCGAACAAAGTTAGACGGAACGATTACTAATATTTTTTCTGGAACCAAATATGAAACGGCCAAAAGGCTTCGTGAATCGGCGGCATTGGGAATAGCTGCGTCACTCGCTGTTTTTTTTAGATACCATGAAACAAAGAGTCCTCCTCAAACTGGGCGAGAAGTTATTTCGGATATTGTGTCCCGCAAGCTACTCCCGCCAGAGATTTCAGTCGAAAACGAAGGGTTTAGTTCGCCAACAAGCATTATACGTCTTAGTTTGCGTCCTTCTCCGTTTTCGTTTGAAATACTCTCCGTGCCTATTGAAGATAAATACGGTCCGATGATGCTTTTCCGATTTCCTCTTCCTCCAGGAGGGCAGAACACTTTGAGATACTTTCGTTCCATCCGAAATGCAGAGCCAGTCCCATTTAGCACAACGGAACAATTGGCAGCTCAAGGATGGGAGATCGGTCAATGGAATATAGACGAACTTAGGTTGGACGGTTCCTCAATTAACGAACTGCAGGAACAAAGGCAATGGCTAAAGTCGGTTAAACCAGAAACCAAATAGTAAATGCTATATCGTCAGCAAATCGAAAAATTTGACCTAGCCTACGGAATACCGCGTAAGGCGAACGAACAGTACCTTCCGGCATATCAGGCGTTCTGGCACTGGACGGCAGATGTTGGACGCGGCTTCTTCTTTTTCGTACTCGGACTTATGGGAGCATTCCTAAGTTTATTGGCGGGTTTGCTGCTGGATGTAACGGGATTGATCACTCTCGTCTTTTGGGCTATGGCACTCCTCTGTTTGGCAGGCTCTCTTCTTGACGCATATTCACTGCTTTGGGCTTACCGGATCAGACGAATGAGTACGGCTCACGGCTCGGCAAGATGGGCGCGAGCTTCGGACTTGATCCGGTGCGGCCTCATGAACAAGATACGCGGTCTTCCCATTCCATCCAATGCAATGCCGATGGCAAGGGCATTCGGCGGTCGTGATATCTATCTCCCTCAAAACCAGTGGCTTCGACATTTTGTCATGTTCGGGCCGACCGGATCGGGCAAGTCAAAGACATTTTTCATTTCAATGCTTCGGGCCATCCTCAATGGATCTTCCTGCTTGGTCTACGACCCCAAAGGCGAACTTTGCGAGCAGACCGCTCTCTCCGCAAGGCGTATATTCCGTCTTGACCTGAACGATCCGGCCAAAAGCGATCGCTGGAATTTCATCCCCAAATGCCGCAATGATCCTGCTTTTGCCTGTCAGATTGCCGGAATGATGATCGGTGTCGAGAGCCGTCGCCGAACTAACGCAGATCCATTTTGGGGTGATGCTGAGCAGATCGCTTTAACGGCGATTCTTTTGCATATCGCCGAGGTGTATCGTGAGAAAGCGATTCCGGCTTTTGCCGCCGATTTCCTGCTCTCGCTCGGTGAAGACAATAACGGAGCCTTTGAGAAGGCGATGAGCAATTCGCCAAGCTTCTACGCAAAACAGGCCTATCTTGCCTTTCGCCAGGCCCCGCCGCAAACGCGCGGCTCCATACTGATCGGACTCTACAACAAGCTTCGTCCGTTTACGCTCGCACCGGCACGCATGGTAACGACAACTCCATCCGACGAGGAAAAGAATGCGGGCTGTGGATTGATCGATTTTTCCGACCTTAGAAGATCAGGGACGGCGGTCTATCTGGTTATCTCGGAAGGAGCCTCGGATATCTACAAGGAATTCATTGCGACATTTCTGGGTCAGGCCGTTATGGAAATGAGACTTGATGGCATTAACGACCCCAAACATCCTTGTTTCGTTCTAATCGATGAAGCCTATCAGCTCAATGTATCTGAGGTTAAGAGAATATCCGGGATCGGACGTGGGCGAGGTGTCGGGCTTGGGCTCGGGTATCAGGATCTTCCACAAATGTATGACCAATACGGTCGTGAACGTGCAAACGCAATTCTTGGCACCGTTATGACAAAGATATTTTTGCCGGGTCTTGACGATGTGACGGCCGAATACGCGTCAAAGCAGCTTGGCGATACAACCATATTTTCTAAGACATTTCAGGATTTCCCCGGCAAGAAGAACGACAACACCCGATATGCAGAACAGAAGCGATCGTTGATGCTTTCGTCAGAGATACGACAGATCGCTGCTCATCACGAAGTCCTGATAGTAAACGATACAGCTCCGCCTATCCGGGCCGCCTATCTTCCTTTTGCCGTTCAAACGGAATCATACATTGCAAAACCTCGTACCAAGCCTCGTGCGATCTATCTCGGCGAAATTGACGCAGTATTTGATTTGAACGACACGTCACTTGCATCTAAAAATGGCTCGCGCAAAGCCGAACTGCGAGGGTTGGTAACTCAGGCAGTAGGACAAGTCCTTAGTGACGAAAAGATGCTTCAAATTATCGCGAAGGATCAGAATCCGGACGAAACCTTTGATGAATTACGAGAAGAGAATGCTCTTGATGACTTGGTCGATGACGTGCGGGATCGTTTTCCCGAGTACGCAGATCAATCACGGATGTTCATTGCCCAAACTTCCTTTTGAGTCACCTTATGATCAATCGCCTCAAAATATCTCTTGTCCTCACGCCTCTGGCACTCCTGCTGGTAGTCGGTGTATATATCTATTCGCTTTGGGCAACGGAGATGAAAAAACAGGCAGATCTGCCTTTTGAAGCTGTGGATAGAATGATGCGTGATCTGATGACGTTCAATCAAAAAAGAGGAGCCTTCCCCAAAGATCTTAAGCAAATGGAAGGAGTGGTTTGGAATCAGAAGCAACCAAGAAGTCTTTCCAATGACAATAGAACACTGAATCATCGGAATTACTACTATCTCTATACTGCCGTCAACGCCAAATATGTAACGATCTGGGCAATCCCCACGGGTAAACTCCGCGATGAAGCTCCATCATGGTTTTATGTATTAACGCCTGAACAATGCCGAAGATGGAAAGGCCCTGCTATTGAGTTTGATCAACTCAAAAATGTATCCGGCACACCAACGACCGAGCAACTCGGCATTCTTGGGCTTACGGAACAAAACCGTGTTCAATTCAATACTGATAAGAAGTAGTCAAAGGCTGGTTCGAACCTAAAGATTTATCAGAACAACTCACTAGCGTTGCGTTAAAGTTTTGGAATGTTCTTTGAAAATATAGATAGATAAGGAGTTAAGTGCCGTTTTGGTTCTGGACGATTTGAAATGAGAAAGGCTATTTAGCCAGACTTCGTTTGTATGAACGAAGGCAAGTATGTATTTTCTCAGATCATATCGTTTGTGGATCATCATGATTTCGAGCGATGTGTCGAGCGCTACGGCGGCAACTATCGCCGCCGGTCGTTTAGCTGCTGGCAGCAGTTTTTGTGCATGGCGTTTGGTCAGATGACTCACCGTGAAAGTTTGAGCGACACGGTTTTGTGTCTGAACTCGAATGCCTCGAAGCTCTATCACATGGGCATCGGACGAGCGGTGACGAAGACCACTCTGTCGCGGGCCAATGAGACGGGAGATTGGCGTATCTTTGCCGATTTCGCACTTGTGCTGATCGAAAAGGCACGGCGGCTTTACGGTGCTGACAGCCAGCTTGAGGTCGCCCTCAAACAGAATGTCTTCGCCATCGATTCGACTGTCATCGACCTGTGTCTGAACGTTTACACATGGGCACATTTTCGACGAGCAAAAGCAGCCGTGAAGCTTCACGTGCAGCTTGACCTCAAGAACTCGATCCCGTGTTTCATATCGATAACTACTGGGAAAGTTCACGATGTGAACGTTCTCGACCTGATCGATTACGAACCCGAAGGCTTCTACATAATGGATCGCGGATACAAGGATTTTGAACGCCTTTTCAACATTACTCAGGCACGTGCTTTTTTCATCACTCGTGCTCACGGCAATCTTGATTTCAGGTGGTTGTACTCTCGACCCGTTGACAGAAAAACCGGTGTTATCTGCGATCAGACGATCCGTCTCGCGGGAGTTAATTCTTCAAAACGTTATCCGAAAAACTTGAGAAGAATTAAGTTCCACGACGCCGAACAAGATCGTACATTGGTCTTTCTGACCAATAACTTCGATCTTGCTCCGCTTGAGATCGCACGGCTTTATAAACACCGCTGGCAGATAGAACTCTTCTTCAAATGGATAAAACAACATCTGAAGATCAAGTCCTTCTGGGGCTACAGCCCTAACGCCGTAAAGTCACAAATATGGATCGCCGTCACCTCTTATGTAATCGTCGCTATCGTCAAAAAACAACTCAACCTACAAATTTCAATGTACGAAATTCTACAGATCCTGAGCCTCAACATTTTTGAAAAAACCCCGATAAATACGCTCTTCCAACTTCCTAATCTACATATTTTCAAAGATCATGGTCGTAACCAATTGACTTTATTCGACTTTTAACGCAACGCTAGTGAGAACAACTGTAATCTTTTCTTCCGAGTTAGACATTAATAAGATCGCTTTCAGAACGGTTTTCGGGGGAGCCATCAGAGTAACTCGACTTTAAAGCATCTCGGATTTTTTTACAGCCGCAATTGTAGGTCAATATTATTGACACGCCTTGAAAAGCAAGTTCTTCCAATCCCCTGATCTACATATTTTTCTTAGAAAATCATCGCAACCAGTTGACTCTATTTGACTTTTAGAATTACTGTATTGTCACAAGTTTGCTAATAAGAGTAGATTTTCGTTGGCGATGGGCTGATTATAGTGCCGTCGTCGAAATCACCGAAAAAAGGATTCTGCCATTTAGGAGTATTTTATGAGACAACTCCCACAAGAAATTCCGAAGATTGCTCGCGAATGTCTTGAGGCTTATCTCAGGCGTCAACTCGCAATTCTCGCTGAGCAGGGATATAGGAAAAGAGATGAGGTAATAAAGGAACTTAAATCACGTCTTGAGGATTCGGAACTTGCAGAGTTCTTGGGTCTACAGGTTGAGTCAATAGAAAAAAACATTAACGATCAGATCGAGTACTTGAACATAGTATTCAGCACTGCCGCTTTATCCATTGATGAATTTGTTGGAATCGCAATACCATCATTGATTGCGAGAATTCCGTTACTTCCCAGTATCGACGTAATTGACGGCTTACCTACATTTAGTCTTCCTGATTTTCCATATTCGATCGAAGTTAGTTTTGCTTTTTCAGGACCAAATTATGAAATCGCTATTGCCGGTCAGATGGTGGCAACACGTGACAGAGATTCTAGTTCGAAGCTCTCAGCGGACATTCGGTGGAAGGATCCCAGTCTCAGGATAAGGGCTTTGATCGGAGAAAGCTCGCGAGGAGGGGTTTTATTCAATGGGTATAGTGACCTGCCTTTCGCGATACCGATCGCTTCTACTGGTCTCGGCCTTTCGGGGATTGGAATTGTGTATGCGGAGGGTTTTGCCCCAAACCTCCCTGCACTAAGCGATGGTGCGACCGAGGATCAAGTTATTTCTGTGCTATCACAAGCCAAACCAGAAGCGGTGCAAGATTGGGCCAAGAACAAAATTTATGAGTCTGATGGATGGGTTTCTTTGCAATCAACGGGATTTAAAGCCTACGGGATTTCCGCAGCGATTGGGGATCTCAGCTCCAATGGGGAAATTATTGGAATAAAGGAACTGGGCCTTACATACTTAAATCGAGGACCAATTATTCTTCTCAGTGGCGACCTAAGTGCTCTAAAACAGAAAAAAATAGCTTCCGTGCAAGGCGTAATAGACACTGTCCGTAAGTTAATCGCGCTTCGAGCTGAACAACACTTGGATTTTCTAGTCGCAACGTTTAAGGGACAATTTGAGTTTATCGCCGAACTAGAGCACCCCTTGAAGGCGCTCGTAAGAGTGGGTGGGGAATATTTGGAGGCTGCTACAGTTACGTTTCTAAACATTCTTTCGCTGTATGGCGGTTTACAAATCAAACCATTCGAAGGTGCGATTTTTAAGGCAAGCGGTTATTTAAGTTGTTCGGGTAGCCTTCTAGGCTTTAGTGGGGGCATTAATATTAGTCTGTCCGTGGGGGCACAACTCGCCTGGAACCCCGTTTTGGTGAGTGGCCGTCTACAAGCTAACGGCTATGCATGGTTGTCTCTCTGGGGCTATACGCTTGGTTTGGGATTTGGTGTTGATTTAGAAGCGCGATTTCCTGATCCGAAAAAACTTCATTTGCGGCTTAGATTTACGTTGTCGCTTTGTTGGCCTCTCGATGATATTCATTTTGAGGCCGACATTTTCAATATTGGATCGGGCGATTATCGATCTCCAGCAAGCCCATTGCAATTTTCCGAATCAAGTACGGGGATTGTAGAACCTATCGGCACGTTTCACGCGGCGTCCGGCATCCAGGGTGAGCTGACTGAAAAAGAAGAGAATATTTATCCTGATACGGCTATTCTGATACCATTTCAGCAGAGAGCCAATCAAGGCGGCGTCACTAGAGCCACGATATTTAACTCGGAGATCGACCCCAATAAACCGCCTAATGCTCCCTATTTCGAAGCAGGTCAGAATGTTACACACACGTTAAACAAACTCGAAATATGGAAGATAGACCCTGACGACGCTGAAAATCGAGAGATTGTGCCTGATGTGAAAGCTTGTTGGCTGGAAACAGACACAAAACACGGTTTTACCCCAACATCGACCCTTGCCATACCGTGTTCGAATCCTCTCGCATGGTTAAATCCGTTTGATTACGCTCAGCCTAGTGAATATGCACCAGAAAATCGTTTCTTTGTTCAAACTTTCGGAAACGAACCAAACGAAACAGTACCTGTCGTTGGAGGACGTGCGGAAAAGGTTTTTGGGCAGGTGATCGTTTCAAGCTATCGCCCCCTTGAATTTGTCGGGTTTCCATTCAAAAGTACGCGACTTTTGGCTATCGGGGGAAATCGCGAATCAGACGAACGGAATGTGACATTTTTTACCGTACCAAAAGGGGCGAAGACATGCGAGATCCATATCATTTCTCGTTCAAAGCCGAGTGCGTGGGGACCCACTTGGGATAAACACCCCGCCATTAGGGAGATTGGCAAGGTGACCGCCGATTTGTCTGAGTGGTCGGTCCTGCTTACTCGGAATGATGAGTCTGAAGCTGATGACAGTATCTGCATTAATTTTGGCGACGAGGAATTCTTCTCGTGTTGGGTATTTTCTATCGGATGGTCAGAAAGAAGTTTAGGTGAAATTGTTTCCCCACCGACATCTCTTCTCAAACCCGGTCGATATGAACTTGTTTTAGAAGGGAGTTCATCTTCTTCTGCAGCGAAAGCCCCGCCCCAAGACTGGGCACTTCAACGACAGTTCAATGTAATAGCTCCGCCACTCAGGCCATACATCCGATTTTCGACCCTAGGGGATGAACGGAATTTTCAGACCAATCAGCCTGGGTGGAACCCGAACCCTCTTGGTATTGGTTTTGGGCACTATCTAAATCACTCCGGAGTAATACGTTCTAACGTTGGATACATGGACAAGATCTACAAAGACATCTGGTTCAGGATCAACGGAGAGTCCTTATGGGAAGGAGGGGTCTTAGACGGTAAATCGACTGCGTTTTCACGGAACGACTCTCATGAAGCAGGAACAAAAATCTCTATCGAAAGATCCCGCCTAGGCGGAGGCCCGAGACTACCGGAGCAAGAATATTGGTTCAATTTCGACGCTTCGCCCGGAGAACACAGGATTGAGATCTTCAAAAGCGATCCTAGCGGTGGCGACCTGAACGATTTGATCGACCAGTGGGACTTTAGAGTATCGGATTTTACCTCGGCAGTAAGTCACTTGACGCCACGGGAATGTCGGATGGTGTTTGGGCCATTCGGTACCAATATCTATGATTTATCAGGAATTGCTCAGTTGGATAGTTATGACTTTGGTTCAATTCAAATTCCCATTCTCGATATTGCACTTTCCAGTGGATGGCTATTACCGGCTTTTGTGTCAGACTGGGCGGGTACTTTTTCTGAAAATGCTGGGGCTCATTTCCTTGCGTTTCTCGATTGGTGCGGGATATTTGATGCTCCCCGCCAATTGCCAGCACGGAATGTCCTTGATCAAGCAGAAATAACAGAGCTTTGCGTACTGTATGATACGGGTCATTCCGCCGTCGGGCTTCTCTTCAAAACGCCTGAGCCATGCGATTGGCGTCGCGTTAAGATAAGAATCGCCGTTGACAAGATTGGAGGAGGGATCAAAATTTTGGAGGGGGCACTTATACCATCGGCCGACGGTTGTCACAGCATCGTCGTCGGCAAACTTGATGGCGTCGCAGTCAGACTGCCGAAAGGAAAGTATGTTGTTGAGGTAACATTCTGCTTGGAGCAAGAGAACTTGCCGCGGTTAAGGTTTAAAAATGACAAAAACATAGCTGAAGAGAAATTTGTTTTTTCATTTTGGTTAAGGGTAGGTCAGACTTGGGGAGAAAATTAGTCATGGGAACTATTCGATTGTGCGACACTCCAAAAGCCAGCAATTGCCCTGAACGGTTTCGAATACAGGGTTCCAGTTGGATTGATGGTCAAAATGTTGGTGATCGCACGCAGACTGCTGTGGTCCCTGGTGGAATCAGGCTAAAGTGGAATGCTCCTTTCATCTTCTCTGGTGACAACCGGTATTATCCCGACTCCTATTCAGTCATGCGAAGTGATGGGATTTCGATCGACGACGACCGATTATTTAAGCCTGAAACCGTAACTGTCGGCCATCCGCCTAGAAGCTTATACCCTCGTGGATTTTGGGATTCTTATAACCTTCGTTTTGGCCATCTGACCTTTATGTACCAGCCGGACAGTGAGTGTTCGTCGTTTGACGCGGTATACTTTAGGGTCTACGGAAGTACAGATGCTGCGACCGTAACTCTCAACGGTATCGACGGTCGCGCGAAGGTTAAGGCGAGAGTACGCTCAGGAGATGTTTTTTATTTCGAACGCTCAGGGCTAAAAAGCGTAGTTTTCTCAGCACCGGTCAAATTAGAGGGTATTCAATTTCTGAGATTTCCGCCAGTCGACGAACTCGCCCGTTATGATCTCAATCTGAATTTTATCGAGGTTGCGAAGATAGATGCCAGGGCTTGGATCAGCCATGACTTATCCGACATAAGCAAACGCACTTCTCTTGAAAACGGCGGTGCTTATGTGCATATCAACATAAATCAGTGGAAAGATATTCAGGCACGAGGGCAAAGGATTTTTAATTCCCCGTCCATAGCACATGCTGATCCGAGCGACTTGAGTGCTCTTCGCTTGCTGACTTCATTGAGTTGGGAAACGAGTACATTGTTGGGCCAAGGGTTTCTGGACGGTATTCACGATAAAATTGACGCCGACGATTATAAGAAGGAATCTTTACTCACGGGAGTTGATGATAACAGTTACTGCTATTATGTAATCGCAAACTACCATGACACTGAAGGTAATGAAGCGATAGAGACGAGCTGGCCGGTTTTTACCAGCAATGTCAGCATGGCACAACTCGGTGAGATTGAATGCTCCCAGGTTGGAAGCATCTGGACCAGCCGAAGGAGAATACAATCAGGGAATCTTTCGGATTTCAAACGAATTGCCGAGAGTGTCGAAACAGTCAAAAAAGTTGAAACAATTGATGAAGTAACCAACGACGGAGATCCTTCCATTAAGGAAATCGATGAGTATCTGAATAATGTTACTTTTGAACTGACATCATCTCTTCCGGCGACAGAGCTTGTTATTGTTGAACCGATGGCGACCGATAGTTCCCTTATTTCAACAAAATTCGAGAGATGCGGTGAATCAATCTCCCCCGATTCGACAGAACCATTAGAGGTCAAAGGTCTCGCTATAATTCAAAGACGACATTTCGAGTTCCCGGTTCCTTTTTATGATTCCGAGATCTTTTCAAAACTGACGGCGGGAGATACTTGGGACCGCAGAAAAAAAGTCGGCGATTCCGATAAAGTGCGACCGGAGATCCGTTATAAGGAATCCTGTGTTGCATTCAAGAACATTCACATAAGCCGCGAACGTAACGAAATCACTTATGAGTTAGATTCAGTGGATTGGAAAGCTGACAAGTTTGCCCAAACTGCAAAGGGAGAACTTCAGTTTCTGATTAAGCACCCAGATCGGCCGGTAACAAGTCTGGAGGTCAACGTTGAGGGAAAAACGCTAGATATTGACAATGTCTGGCGCGTAACGCTAACAGCTACATTGCCCATTTCTGACGAACTTTTAGAAGGTTTAGTCGGTGGGACGCTCAATGTTGGCAGTTTTTACGCTACGATTACAGAAGTCGTCCGGCTTTCGCGGGAATCCATTCGCTGTGGTTTTGAAACACAATTTGAATGTGGGTCGGCACGGGTGTTTTCGGATTCCGAGACACGAGGAGTTGTTACTGAAAATCCAAATGCAAAGCGGTTCTGGCTGGTCTTTCATAGATCGGACATTTTGGCTGATGGATCGATTGGTAGTTACTCGTCGAAACGAAATCTCGTTGAATGTGAAACAGAATGGAATAAGGGGATTTCCGGGGATGAAGATAAACTTACGCTTGACTATACGCGCCATCTAACCTTTGCGACCCGACTTCATGTTGATTATTTGAAGTTGTCATATGAGGGACAGGTGTCGAACCCTTTAGATACGATCTACGTTCAGCCCCCTCCGAAGGCTCCCGACTTTTGTTTCAAAGCCGATCAATTGGGGACCGACTATTATGGGCGGACTATAATGCGGATCAGTGCTGAAAATTGTGATGCATTTGACGATAGATATGCCGTCAAGGTGACTTTGGGCCCCGCGATTGCAGATTCGACAGCCGACTTCACGAAAAGCGAAGTTGCTGGTGAATTTGGGGCTCAACAACCATTAAGAGGTTCTAGTTATTTTGAAATATTGCCTCAAACAAACCTCAAAGAAGGAAGTAATGCTCGAATAGGTGTAAGGTACGTTAGACTTGAAGATGAAACTGAAAGTGAGCCGCTCGTTCGAGAATTTGAAGTGAGGAATGTAGGGGACACCTTAGGATAACAAAATCGGAACAGTTCTAGGCAGGAGAAATTTTAATCATGAGTAAATGGAAATTACAATGTACAAACGGAACACACCGGGCCCATCTGAATATCATAAAGGGCGGTGAATGGTCTTGGGAATGTGAAGAAAAGGAAGCTGTGTGGGGTGATCCTGCTGCAGGACGTGCCAGTTCACCGGATGAAAGTGGCTCCATTGTGTTAGGACCGGGCATTGACTACCTTGAGGACTTTCTTGACGTTAAGGTTGGGTCAACTGGCAAAGGTACAAGGAATGGGGTGACAGGGAGCTTTCCAGCCGATGGGAAGGAATTTGATTGGTTATGTACTGAGAAAGAGTGAGATACTGTGTCCGCCAAAATTAGGCCAAAAACTTGACGGGGCTAGACAGGAGAGCTTACTCAAAACTAGCGTTGGCGTAAATGACCTTGTTCTCCAATCTGTGCAGTTCTAACATTTGGGTTTTCTGATGACACTGGATAATTGATCTGCTTGGCTTGAGATAAGCGGATCTGATCGAGCTTTGCGCCCAGTTGATGAATGAAAGCGTCTGCTCTTGACGTTTCAGTCGTGTCCGTCAAACAATATTTACTCATGTGGAATTCAACGATTTCTCTTGTACCTGTTTGCGATTTCGACTTGTCGCTGCTTAACTTTCTGACAAGGTCATCTACAACGTCCTCACGAAATTGTGCAAACCTGTGAACGGCATCATCTGTTGATTTCATTTCAACATATCGCTCTTGCACTCGGGTTTCTAACAGATCTCTCTGATGTATCGCTTTGCCGTAAACGAAATCTTTTTCATAGGAAGGTAAATTTTGATAAGTCTTCTTGTGATCGAATTCGTTCGGGTTTTTCAGATCATTGCTTGGAGTGCTCAGACTTGAAAGAAAGTGTTTAGTCGCGGCCAAGGAATGTCTAAGATCAGATCTCTCCAATCTCGCTTCGAGGCTGTGCAAAAGTTGCCGTCCCTCTGTGCTTAACCGGATATTGCCTTCAAACAAGGCTTGTGTCTTTTCCTCTCGACTCTTTCCAAAGTGTGAGAAGGACATTTTTGCAGCGTTCATTTCGGATGAGTAATGTTTTGGGGAACCCTCGGTAAAGAGGAATTGAAGTTCCGTCACTGAAAGAGCTTTCGGGGTTTTTGATCGTTCCTGATCGGAAAGTTCCTTCCATCTAAGTCCAATCTGAGAATTATCCTTGCGAATGGAAGAAGCAGCTTCAATTACTTCTTGGCGAGTAGTTGCTCGGTCAATCATCGTGGCATATTTTCGGTATCGTGCATTGAAGTGCCGCAGCCTCGAGTCTGGATGCCTTAGTTGATTTTCAATATAAGCAGTGGCAAATCTTAGATCGTCAACCGCTTCGTGTTTCCTGGAGGGTTCGTGAATGGCAGTCGCGTAGATGGTGTCTCCGTACGCGTCTAGTATTTCACTAACTGGTTTGCCGTCTTCGAGTTCTTTGTCGATGGCCGGCAATTTCACGTTGAACCAGTGGTCGCGCTCGTTGTTACTCATTTCCGATGCCATTTGAGCTAGAGTTACGTTGCCGATTTCAAATCTTTCAAATTCTAGCTTACTGGCAGATATCGTTTCTATAGGCTCTCTTTCAGGTGAATCGTTTCCGTCCAGCAGAATTTCAGGATTTTCTATGGTCTTATGACCTTTTCCGTGCTCAAACACCGCATCTAAGGATATTAAATGATCGGAAGGTTCAAGTTGGCTTAACTCGTGAGCTAGATTCGCTATATCGGTCATAGTTCGCTCAAAGCGCTCTTGCTTAGATTCTTCACTGAATGTCCTATCGCCGGAATCTAAAAATTCAGTTTTACCTTCCAATGACTGGTAGATCCAATTGAAGACCCTTAGCTGAGTTTCACGGTCGGCGTCAGAACCCGCGATCTTTTGGCCGTATTCGACTATCTGGGGAGCAACTTCGACCGCCTTTGTCCGATCACCGGTGATGTCTTCCAGTTTCTTTACCGCATATTGATTGGTTGCGATACTCAACCCTGCGGCAATGGATAGCTTTTCTTTGGGAACGATAACCATGTTACCGGACACAGTGGCTCCGCGTTCGTAAAGATCCCGCGCGAATTGGGAATGTTGATTCAAGAACCAGGCGTGTTCATATCGGCTTCGACCATCAGTTTGGTCTATGCGGGCCAGCAGCAAGTCCGATTTACTGACGGAAAGTATCTCGTTAATAGCTCTTTGGGTCCTCGGATTAGGAATATCGACCAATCTTATTATTGATGGTGAGTGTTCTGCTTTGCCTTTGGCACTGTCATGAACAAGTACCCGCTGTTGGACCTTCTCGATCGCAAGCTTTACGACATCGGCATGACACATCTCGCCGGCACGGCAAAAGCAGGAAACAATAATTGGTTGACCGTTGTTGACAGTTTCGGCCAGGAGTTTCATGCCTTCCCTCAAACCTTCTTCATTTGCTCTGTATGTATTTCGGAGCCGTTCTGAATAAGCAAGCAATGCTCTGGCCCTCGCAAGTCCCTTTGGTGCGATCTCAGACCTTAAAGGGGCTAATGGCATCAGTTGTGGCGTATTGATATTTAACAGGTCGAGAGAACGTCTCGGAAGGCGACCGTTTGGTTCTTCGGGTTTCACCACAACTTGGCTTGTGAATTCTGTTTCCATTCCAATCAATCAGAAACCTATCGGTTCTGATCAATCTGAATAGCAAGTCGTGTGCCTGTAAGACGCGAAAGAAAAATCTAAACCTTTAGCGTTCTATTCCGTGTTCAGCCCTTGGTGGCCGAGAGCCGTGTTCAACTGACGATGCCGACTTTTGCATGTCCGGGCGAATGATCTCCAAAGTTCGGTTCGGTGCATCAAAAGTCTTTAACAAATTCCTTACGGACTGGGCCGAACTTGTATCGGCATTTCTCAGTATCGATTTCAGTTTCGCCCCTTCGTTTGAACTTTGAGTTTGATTGATTCGGAATTCGATCAATGAAATCTCCGAAGGGGTGAAGATCGGAGCATATTTCGGCTCATTGTGTAATGACATAACCGACTTTTGTTTGAATTCGGCGGCGATTGTCGATGCAGCGTCGAAAATATCTTTTGCTCCTACGTATTCTAAGTTGAGTCTTGTTTCCTTCTCCTCGGCCATCTTCAGCACCACTTTTCTGTTTTGTCTGTCATCCTTGCCCTCCAGCATCAACGCAACAGCTTGATCCAATATCGAGTGCGTATTTGGCAGATCGACCTCTTTTAGACTCAAGTAATTGACTTCTTTTGGACGCGACCCAGAAACAGGAAACCTGGTATATTGTCTTTTCTTTCTAAAGATATCGAGATCTTCTTTAGCCATATCCAATCGGATCTTTGCAACTATCTCTTTTGCGATGGCTCGGCCGCCGATCACTTCCTGTTTGTGGCACTCAAAATCAGATTGATCTCCGGATTTTGAAAGCCTTCTGGCGGCAGGACAATCGGCTCTAGCCGAGTCAATTAGTGACCTTTGTTCACTCCAGTTTTCCTGGTAAACCTCTCGTAAACCTAGTCTAGCCGCCAGTCTTTCTATCTCGTCAAGTTCGTGTGGCAAATACTTTCCGTCCTGCATTCCTGAAGCGCGATCCGATTCAAGTATCTTTTCCAATAATTTCGATTGCTTCTTGGCGCCTGAATACTCTTTCGCTATTTTTCGCTTCGATTCATCGAGTTTGAGTTCTATGTCTTGCAGTAGTTGATTGGTTTTTAAGTCCTCACGAGAGACATCCCTACAAGTAAGCCTGCCTATAAAATGTTGGATATCCTCAACCAGTTTCAATGCGATACTCTGCTTAGTTTGTTCTCTTTCAACGTCTGCAAGTGAAAGTGATTTTCCATCCAGATCAACGCGACGATAGAAGCGGCCGGTATCAAAATTCTGAATTTGGCGTTCGTTATTTTTGACCCTTAGATTTGCGATTGCTTTTTGTGCGAATATTCGACTGAGGTCATGCTGATTCCGGCCTTCAATCTCGCCTTCTCTTTCATTCTCCGTTCGCACCTTTTCGAGATAAGCGAACCGACGGATATCGGATGTCTCCAGACACTGTTCCTGAAGCTGATCGATCTCGGTTTTCGAGAGTATTGGTGTCGGTAGTCTAAGGTTCTGTTTCCGATGGTGAGATCGAATCTTCTTCGCTACCTCGATTGCTGTACCGAATTCCTTTTCTACTTTGGTTTTTTGATTCTCCTGCTTGCCCATCATTTTAAACAGCACGGTTTTTATAATCCTGGCCTCCGGGTTTTCATCCATGCGAGCATCTTCGGATCGTTTATCCCGGCGTCGGTCTAAATCGCTCAGTGACAAGCGTCGTTTCTCACCACTCGATGAATCCGTAACAAGGAATTTCATCTTGTCGCCATTTTGAGCCAAGTGTTCTATTTGGGCTTCAATTCGCCGGATCAATGCTTCACCAATAATCGCCTTGCCGAGGGTTCTTCTGCCGTTACGGTCAAGGCCTCTAGGCTCATCGAGAAAAGCGGCGTTACCAGACGCATGCGAAAAGAGATCGGGCGACAGCAAAGGCAAATTCCTTTCTTTGACCTGTTCTTGAGCCAATACCGACTCCATTTTCACTTCTGCCGCATGAGCCACAATGCCCGGAACAAACACCTTCTCCCTTCGCACAATCTCATAGTGAGGAATTGCATCTTTAGGTATCTGCGTAAGACGACAATTTTCAAAAGACTTTGATATGTATTCCTTTTGCAACGCGATATGAACATGAGGATTGTCAGTATTTAGATGCAATGCGGCAACCCAAGATAGTTTTTCCGCTCTGAGGTATTCCCTTAATCCATCAACACTTGCCCGCGTGATAGATTTTAATGCGGTTTGCCGTTCCTTTTCAGATCGCGCCAACTGCTTATAATCGGACTCTTTGAATGAGATAACGAGATGATGCAATTGATCATTGCCTACCCGCGTTTTTGAGAGTGCGACTTTCAGAGAGTTGTTTGCGCTTTCCAATGAGAGATTGCTTGAAAAATCATTGAAGAGTTCACGGCCATTCGGCCGCTCCTTCGAAGGATCGATCTTGCTGTTGGCAATGTAGTTGACAAGCCCGTGTGCACTGCCTCGTTTTGACTGAATTGACACAACGATTCTCACTGAGACTTTCCATCCTCTTTGAACTTAGTGTTCGCAGCGTTCGCCGCAATGCGTTCTTGTAGAACTTTGATCTTTGTTTCAACAAACAAATTGGCCTCAGCAATGGGTTCAGTCTTCAGTCCATGAAAGGAATTGCATTTATCAAGATCGAGAATGGAATGCGCGATCAGATTGGCAAGAAATGCGTTCCCGATATCAATGCTGTTTTCCCGCTCTGATTGATTGGGGGATAAGAATTCGAGCAGTCTTGTAAAGATCTGATTGAGCGACGAGACCGTGATATTTAGCATGCAATACGCCTCACGTAGCAGAACAGTTGTGTTCAGCGAGTCGTCTGAAAGGCTTTTGACATGATCACTAAGACTTTGCGACTGTTCATTCAACCCATCGAAGAGGCTCAAGAGGTTACGTAAATCAGTTTGGTTTTCGCGTTCGGTTCTTATGATCCAGTCGATCTTATTTTCGAACCGCTCCTGCTTAAGTTTTGAGTCATTTTCCGACAACGCTTTTTGAATGAGTTTTCTTGCAATAGCCGCGCGAGTCTCGCCCGTACTCTTTGCTAACTCGGAAATCTTGCGTACATCGCTTTCATAGGGTCTGATAGTCATCGGGAATCCCTGCTTCGTAACTGCCCCTGAACTTATTCCTTCAATCAACTTTTCTCGTTCACGTTTCCTCATTTGTAATCGCCCGATTCACAGCGAAGGTGAGCAAACTACGTGCCGAGAACAAAAATTGGCCGAAACAATTTGGTTTGTAATTTTCGGTTACAATATGTAAACCCTCTATTTTCATACAATTGCGGGAGTTACAAAGAGTGAAAATTGGTCTATCCTGTCAGGCAACCAAAAGACAGCAACTTTCGTAATAAAATTTCACCGTCAACCAGCCGCTTTTTTCCTGATGGCACGCCGTTTGTATTAAGTATCCGCGATCAAATCCGACAGGAGGCAGATGCCAAACTTATGAACTCAATCGCAGATACCAGCACACAAAAAAAGGCCGCAAGCGACCAGACAATTCTCCAAATAAACCGCTTGAATTACATCAAGGTCAATACAAAGATCCTTGATTCAACTAACGAGAAACTTAAGAAATATCTACGCTTTGCAGCCGATCAGATAAAGACGGAAGTAACATCGGGCGACGTAATCGACTTTGCCCTGAATATGCTTTTTGACCGTGATCCGGGATTCAGATCGTGGCATAAACAGCGATCCTAATCATCTCTTTTCTACACGGAGAAAGCAGAAGGAAGATCGTTTCTCAAATCGACATTGGAGAATACACTTCCGCAATCAACGGACAACGACAACCGGCTCACTGTTGCTTCAAGACTCTTCTCGAACGCCCGAATATTCAGTCGATTGCTTTCCAACAGCAACAGTTTGGAAAGCCTTTGCAGCTCTTCATCCGGCAAACTACATTGATAGGTCGACGCTGCCCGCGAAAGCCTGTCGGCGGCTTCCTGAAACGTGACACCGGAATGTCCTCGAACCCATCTCCAACTGACATGATGCCGATAGCATCTCGTGACAAGATCACTCCAGAAGCTTCGGTTCGACTTCATTCGATTTTTGCCTGTCATTGTCTCGACGACATATCTTGAGTCCGAAACTATTTCGACAATGCAGGGGCGGCGAAGGGTGCCTAGAGCCATTGTACAAGCCGAAATTTCTGCTTGTTGGTTGGTCAGAGAACCGAGATGTCTGGATATAAGCCGCAACTCCATCCTATGCCGGTCAACGATAACCGCCCCGCACCCGGCCGATGCTTCCTCAGAACCATTTCTCAAACAAGACCCGTCAGCGTAAATAGTGATTTCTGGAAAATAATCTTCTGTTAGCTTATCGTTCATATACCCTCCAACAATTTCAGGACACCGATTTCTCGATGCCCTGAAAGATCACTTAGCAATCAGGAAACCATTTACAAGATTAAACTCAGAACTGGTCGTTACTCAGCTCCATAACGACCGAGTCCCCATCACTTATCGAAGGCTCAGGTAATTGCACCGGTTCGGGAGATTCAACTTCCTGACCATTATCAGTTTTGGCTCCGTCCGCGAAGTCGTACGACTGGAGAATCACTTCCGCACCGGCCCGCGGCTGGCCTTCTTTAGTCAGCCAAGGTTTGAATGCAAGCCGTCCCTGCACAAGCAGATGAGTGCCTTTTCTGACATTCGACGCTAAGGTTTCGGCGACCTTTCCGAAAGCAGTCACGTTGTACCAATGGGTGGTCTTAACGCGGCCCTCAGGACCGTTCTTGTAAGAATTTGAAGCGATCGGAAATGTTGCGACCGCCGTTCCTTTTTCCGAGTAACGGAGTTTTACCTCGCGACCGGTGTTTCCGAGTATCGATACTGTAGTTGACATTGTTATATTTGCTCCTTTTTGGTTTATTTTTGTTCCACAGTGGACGATTTATGCACCACAATGGGTTATTTTTGCACCACTCCAAGAGGACGATCACGGCGGTTCAAGGTTTTAGATTATCTCAAGCCTGACTGCCGCTCTTTTTCAATTAAAATTGATAACAACTTCTAGGCCGCGTGAATGATCTTTACGAATGCCGGCTGGCCAAAGAGCAGTTGTTGCGACTGTTTGGCATTCAATTCGGCTTTAAGTTCACTCTCGCGATTTCGGACGGAATCCCATAGGCTCTGCTTCTCTTGTCGTGTAAATCTCTTGGCTTCGGGATCGTTATAGAGTGCGAATTTCAAAAACCTGAGCCTTCCCATCGATACTTCCTCGATGGTCTTTATCCACCTTCTTGCAGCCGTGCTAATTCGATTTGCAAGGCGAGCTTCTTGGGATTTTGCAACTGTGTTCAGCGCCGTGAACTCCTTGAGTGAGATCTCCTTTCGCTCTTTATAAGCGGCAAATGCTGTCCGTTTCAGTTCGGCAACCACGGCAGTATCCGTGGTTCCACGAAGACTCAGATAGAGATCCTGATATGATGCGTTGCGGAGACTTCTGATATGGAAATCCCCACGCATTTTTTGCCAAAGAACACGGCAAACTCCGGCCACGTACTGCATCTCGTCGTAATCGGGATTGATCTCGTTTTCCGAGAGATATTCGACTGTTGAATTGCGGATAGAACGTATCTTGCGGACAGTGCGAACGACTTGTCGGCAATAGATCCGCTCCAGGCTCAATGTCAACCATTCCTCGAACTCATTGTCGGAAAATGGACGCTTGGCGGCTTCAGTCGCAGATACAAACGGAATCATTTCCGGTCTCGATTCGGCGATAAACATCCGGGCTTTTCCGGCCTCCGTGCCTCCCATCTGATGTCCGACAAACAGATGCGAAATGATCGAACCCAGGCCGCGAACATCGGACGGCAAGTAAGAAGCGTCAACCTCGCATTCGAAGTCGAAAGCAACTACGGCGCTTTGCCCACCGTTCATTCGAATGTTGATCGTGCCGTTCTCATCATACTGATCGAGACTCTCGAATGTGAGAAAGTCACGATCCAGTTCTTCGAGCGATTTGTCACCGTCGGAAAGGTAATATTCCTCGAATTCGTCCGTGATCATTCGAGTGATCTTCTGACGCCCGATCCGACGCATCACCGAATCCATTTCTGCATCAAAATTCGGAGTCGGCTCAGGCAACGGCAAACAAGATTTGGCGCCGTCGCGGCTTCGTCTTTTGTCAGCTCTTGAGAGCTTCATCAGGATCGGACGCGACTCAAAGACATCTAATTCTCGCTCGGAAAGAGGGGCGGTCACAGCCGACATTTGCATTCCGAGCATTCCCATTTCTTTGAGAACCTCGGGGATGCCTCGACGCCTGATCTCGCCATAATAATGTGAAGCGATCTGCTGAAGTTCGAATTGTCCGGTATCAGGACTTGCAATCGCCCTGACGCAGCGAACGAACTCAAGCGCATCTATCTCATCACCAAGCACTTTTACCGCATATTCTAGGGAAAGTATCTTCACCTTATCGACCGGTTCGGCCTCAATCTCATCTGCGATCCTGACCACTACGTCACCAAGAATCGCAAACTCCTCAAGTTCCTGCCTACGCAACGGATTTCGCTGAAGATGCCGACACCAGTCCTGCATTGGTGAGCCGCTGTTAAGCGGTGTGAAAGCCAGAATTGGACTTTCCGGAGCGTATTGTTTTAGCATTTCTAAATTCAATTGTACTGCCATATGCACCTCGTAAATCCCGGACAAGAGCCGGAGAGAACACTTGTTTTTGGGCAGTGTTCTCAATGCCCAAGTTGAAAAAAGCACAAACATTCAGGCTTGAAAACCCCTTTCAACTTGGGAACAAAGACTTGTTGGGTAGAACGGAAGAACTAGCCAATGGAGGCTTCTAGATCGGCTAGCCGACGTTGAAGATATGCGAAAGTTTGCGGCGACCTTCTATCAAGTTCGGCACGTCCGGTTCCGAGACCATCTGCCGGAATGACAACAATAATATTGTTATCGCTCACAGCGATGAATACCGGAGACAACGCGGCTTCGATCGCGGACTTGTTGTGCTCAAATTCATTGTCAGTGAAGAACGCAGAATCATCCCTGGTCGGCTTTTTCTTGGTTGGAATACCGACAGCATTTGGCTCACCGCACATGGCGGCTGCCTGACCTCCGAAACCCCGGTGTTCGAGGTTGTCGCCAAACAAAAACAGCTTGTCCGGATTTGCCTGCACGTATTCACGAGTATGTATTTCAATCGTTGGATCATAAGGCCTCCAGATAAATTGCAAGGGCATCTCAAATGAACTGACGATGCCCCTTTACGAATAAAAAACTAAAAGGCGGCCACTTGATCCGAAACCTCGCTGACAAAGGAAGTGGGAACCGGACTGCCGGAGTCCTCTGAACCGTTTTCGGGTCTCCGTGCTCGGGGAAGGAACTGGAATTCCTGAAGCACAATGTCTGCTCCGGCCTGCGGTGTGCCGTTTCGATCCAGCCAGGGGTTGAAAGAGAGCGTTCCCACGACGCAGAGCCGGGTCCCCTTGTCGACGAATTTTGCGAGTGTTTGGGCTTGTTTGCCGAACGCAATTACCCGAAACCAATTGGTCTTTTCGACCGGCCCGTCGTTTGTCTTGCGAACGGTGTTGGACGCCATTGAGAAACTGGCGATGAATGTCCCTTTGTCTGTTGTTCTTGTTTCCGGCGCTTTGCCAAGATTGCCAATTAAAGTGATGCTAGCTGACATGTTATTTTCTCCTTTGCGTTTATAATCTGTGATTCATCCACCAATACTTGAAAGCCTTGATGAATTCACTTTCTATCAGCCGCTTTTATTTTTAGGTTCTTAGTTCACACTCTTTTTACTGGCTGTTGTGGGACAAGGTGGCGAAAAAAAGCACCACAGTGGTGCATTTATTCGCCAAAGTGGATGATTTTTGCACCACTCTAAGCTCTATAAGCGATTCGTTTAAGTTTTTTGATGAGTCCTGATCGGCTAATTCCGAGATCCTTGGCTGCTCTTGTTCTATTGTTGTTGTGGATCGCCATGGCATTTTTCAGAAGATCGGTTTCGATCATCTCAAGGTAGTCATCAAGCTTTTTGCCTTGGGGTAGGGTCTGGAAATGGCCGTTAGGCTTCTCATCCAAGCTAGCTCCATTAACATTCGGGGCTTCTAGATGCTTTTGGATTATATCTCCTGTGAGCGGGATAGGAAGAAGCCAATTTCCTCGCTCATCTGCCTCAAAAAGGATTTCAAGGCAAACCTCGTCAATAAAAGACCGCAGTTCTCGGACATTTCCAAACCACGGCGAGCGTTCGAGCACTCGCAATTCCTTCTTTTCGGCAGTTATGATGGCCCCGGACTTTGCACAAAAGTCCTTAATAAACTGCTGGGCCATCGGAACGATCTCCCCGATACGTTCCCTCAACGGCATCAGTCGAATTACGTGTGAAGTAATGCGGTATCTGAAGTCTTCGCGGAACACCGAGAGATCACGATGAGTGGCATAAATTATCCTGACATCTACATGTCTTGGACGGTTGCCGCCGACTCTCGTAATCGACTTTTCCTCAACGACCTTAAGCAGCTTTGCTTGTGTGCCGTTGTCGAGTTCGCCTATCTCGTCAAGGAACAGCGTACCGCCGGCAGCCGTCTCAAACTTGCCGATCTTTAGTGTAGTAGCACCTGTGAACGAGCCTTTCTCATGGCCAAACAACTCGCTTTCAATGATCGAATCGGCCAATTCCGCGCAATTCACTGAAACGAACGGATGTTTCCGGCGGGGGCTGAGGTCATGTATCTCCTTTGCGGTATGCGTTTTGCCTGTACCTGTTTCACCTAGCAAACACAGGTCAAGAAAATCGAACCGTGCAAGTTGCTCGATATTTACATGATTACTTTGAAAGGTGTATAACATTTATAAATAGCGTATTGCAGATTCATTATGAATCACCGGAGTTTTCGACGGTTTTTTCCTTACTTTGGAAACAAAAGTCCACTCCGAATTTGACCTGTATTAATAAAAACCTTTGGAAGTCGAAAAGGTTACATAACATCAACTTGCTGGAAGCAATTTTTTTTCCGGGGCCGTAAAAAGCATGTCGGAATATCCAAGAGGAGATGAAAAGGTCGTTACTTCAAAAACTACAGCCATTCCCCGGCAACGTTCCCTCGCCGGACGCTGATATTAAGCCCGAGCACTCAAGCGAAGGATTTATACGAGAAGCCTTCAAACTCATAAAACTCATCACAAACGCCCAAAGAACCTCCTTACCCGCTTCTGATATTCCGGATGTTGTCCAGGACACTTCGCTTCGACTCTGGAAGTGGCACATAAAGTTTCGAGAGCGAAGTAGCGGAATGTCCCATGATGAATGGCGTTCATTCACAGCAAGATCCACTTACAACGAGATCAATCGCTCAAGGAAAAAATCGTCCAGACTGAACGAAGTCCCCCTCGAGTTTGTTCCTGAATCTGAGGACAAATCACAAAATGCAGAGGCCGATCTTGAGATGAATGAGCTCGTCCTGAAAGTATGGCAAGGAATTTGCAGTCTGAGTGTATATCAACGGCGAGCATTACTTTTGCATTCAGCGGAGACTTTGATCTATCTGATGCAGTTCGGGATCGGCGAGGAACGAATCGCTTCGGCCCTGTCATTCGAAATCGAGATGTGGGAAGCGTTATCGGCACAAATCCCCTTGACTGACGTTGAGATCGCGAGATTGGTGAATGAGAACGTTGGGCTCGTAAATAACGGAGCTCAAGTCAGAAACATTAAAAAGGCAAGATACGACGCAAGAAAAAGGCTTGAAAGGCTGATAACATGAACGGCGAGCACTTACAGATTTCAGAGATCTCACATTTCCGAAAGGGGACACTTTCGAGAGAAGACATGCGTCTGACATCGAGGCATCTCTTGGAATGCCTCAGTTGCCGAGAGCTTTTGCCAAAGCCAACATCAAGTGAATTTTTGGATTCGATTTTTATTGAACGGGACAACAGCGCGTTCACCGATGACGCAGAGGAGAGCCTAGGAATGAAGTTCCCTTCGCTCCTGGGTAGTCTCCGTCCAATGCTTCGGCCAGCTTTCGCTGCTTTGCTGTTCATTGCAATAACAGGCGGCTTGTCACTATGGTTCCTCTCCAATCCAAACAATTCGATAAGTGCCAATCTGGTTGCATCGATCGACAGTTGCGAGTTAAATGGCCGAGACAGTATTCCGGGTCTGCCGCCCCTTGATAGTGATCAGCCAACTCACGCTCATCCCCCTAAGACACCGAATAGATCGTCGGTATCGACAACCCAAAAACCGGAATCCAAAAGATCGATACCCAAGAGCGGCCGGTCGCAAAAATCCAAATTGAACGCTCCGGTCGATTCTGAAACACGAAATCTCGAGCCCCCTTGCGGCCCCATTGGGTCGATCGGTCTGGACACTACGGCATTCGATGAGGGTGTGAAGTTGTTATGGAGCAATGTCCCGAAAGCAGCTCGGTACGCCATCTATATTTCAGATCTCAACGAAAAGCTCGTCGATCATTTCGAGACCGAAAACGAAACCTCATACGTTTCGAAGGCCCGCTTTGAACAAGATGTAGTTTACAAATGGCGCCTTGTCGTGACTCTTCAATCGGGCGAAACCATCTCAAGTGGATCGCAGCGTTTCTCGCTAAACGACAGCGGCGAAATTAATAGTGATAAAAGAAAGCTTCGGCTTCAGAAGCGGAGTTCGCCGAACCTAAGATGTACGGAGAAAAATTGATGAAGAGTTTATCAGCACACAATCTAATTTCCTATTTCGTACCGGCCATCCTCGCCGTATTGGCTTCCGTGTCGATCTTTGGACAATCAACTTCTGATGATTTTCCCGTGCCGGCGAATATGAAGGTTGAAGGAATACCTCCAATAAAGAAGGATGAAGTCGAAAAGCTTTTCTTTGACCCATCTCAGATCAGGAATAACCTTATTTGGGATGTTGAAAGGACGAGCCGGTCAATACTCGTTACAGATGAAAAGTCATTCATTTATCGCGTCGCGTCGCCGATGGCGAAGCCGGAGGTCATTATTGACAATAGGGTTCCGAGTACCGTCAGAGGGAATCCAACTAACGCCACCTTTGCATTCACCGATGACAAAGCCGACGAGGACAACTATGAGCTTTATCTATGGACAGGCAAGGAAATCAAGAAATTGTCCTCTTTTACCGGCAAGGACGAGTCCGTCGAATCATTTGTTTGGTCAAGAGACGGTAAGATCATCTATTACACCCAAGTTGACTTCGACAACAAAACGACAAAACTGTGCAGCCGCGATCTTGTCTCGATCTCCTGCTTTCTGACGGACCTGAAAGGAATTTGGAATGTCCTTGACGCCGATCAAGACAAGATATTACTCAAATACTGGAAGGCCTCCAGCAATCAGAGCCTGTATCTGTATGACATCCCGACCAAAAAGACAATTCCGATAGAAGAAAAAGGAAACTCAAACAAAGGCTTTTTTGCACAAGGGCGGGTCTTTTGGCTCTCGGAGGGTTTGGACGAATGCGGTCAGGAACGCTGTCTGCTTTCGTTAGATATCAAGACCGGCGTGAAGAAGCGCATCCTTTTACCTGAAGGGACGGCAAATCTTCAGGACGTTAAGGTACCTCCTGATGGAAAGTCGTTCTTGATACAGGGAACAAAGGACGGGATCGACAACCTCAAAATCGCCAAATTGAAGAACGATCGATTGGTCGAAACAGCCTCATCCTTTGTAAGAGGATCATATGTCATCTGGGGAACACGATGGCTGTCAAACGAGGAAGTGGTTTACACAATTGATAATGTCGGAAAACCTGCCTCGGTCGAGTCTTTTGATTTCTCCAAGAAGAAGCACACGTCCTGGACAAAAGAGCGGGTTCCGCTTCAAATTGAAAATACTGTACAAGCACCTGAAGTGATCAAATGGAGGTCCTTCGACGGCAAGACCATTTCAGGCTATGTAATACGCCCAAAATCAGAACAAATTAAGTCACCAGTCGTGATCTACGTTCATGGCGGACCACAGATCATTGATCGGCCGACATTCAATACCTCTGACATACGCCTAGCAACCTATCTAGGCATCACCACCATACACACAAATATTCGCGGCTCCTCAGGATTCGGGATCGAGTTCATGGATGCTGATAACGGTGCAAAGCGGGCAGACGCTGTTAAAGATATCCGAACATTGATTGATTGGATTGAGAAACAGCCGGGACTGGATGCTTCAAGGATCTTTATCCGGGGTGAAAGTTATGGCGGCCTTATCGCCCTAGCGACTGCCCTTCAAGAGCCGCAGAGAATAAAGGCCGTGATTGCCGAATATCCTTTGGTTTCAGTCCGGGGATATCTTTCCCAGAGTTTTATAGATGAATTCTCCATAAATGAATATGGAGACCCAAAAGACGAAGAGTTAATGAAAAGGCTCGACGAGCTTTCTCCGCTGAACAACACAGAAAATTGGAATAAGACGCCGTTGTTTCTAACGCGAGGAAAGCTCGATCAGAGAGTCCCTGAACGGGACGTGCTCGGCCTCAAGGATCAGATCAAAGAAACCGGGGCCGAGGTGTGGTTCATATACGCTAACGAAGCGGGACACGGCGTTGGAGGCCGTTACGTGACTGCCGCGATGTATGAGTTTTTGAAAAAACAATTAAGGAGTAAAAAGTAATGAAAAAAATAAGAACAACTATATGCACTATGCTGCTTACGACGTTGCTGGCCGGCAACATCCTTGCTAATACCAGCTTTGTCGCTGGCACCGCAGCGGCCACCAGCATCTTATCGCATCTGGTCGAAGAGGTGCTTCTTCTGCTTCGAGATGGTGATTGCCCGCCCAGGCTGTGCACGACATGTAAACCAAATAATGTGATCGATGATAACGGCAATTGCCGTCCTCGCGAGGAATGATAAAGAATGAATGATTTTCATCAGAACGCAGGCGCAGTGGCAGCCAGACTCACAGTCTTCGGCCTGTTGACTGCGCTCGCGTCATTTAATGGTTTTGCGGTCACAACCGATCTTCGTTCTCTCTTTGAGGAAGGCAGCTTTAAGGCTGTAATAGAAAGTGCTCCTGCTGAGATCACAAATGCCCGTAAGCTAGGCAAGTTCGCGGATGCTGCGGTTAACGGCCTATATGCTTCCAGAGCCTTGATACAACTTGAAAAGTATGACGACGCCGAACAGGTGTTGGTCGAGGCTGTGGCTGATGCCGAAAGAGTGAAAGGAGACAAGAAATTCCTTGCATCTTTGCTTTTTGCACAGGCACATCTTTTCAGAGCAAAAAAAGATTTCAGGTCCGCATCTACTCGTTCCCGCGATGCTTTTGCCCTTGCTCCTCAGAATCGCGAGATCGAACTTGAATACTATGTCAGTAACGGCCGAATACTTTTTTCGAGCGGATATGACATCTCAGCGATTGTCTGGTTAGAAAAAGCGGAAGCAATATCAAATGCGGTTCCGAGGTCTGCCCTTCATCTCGAGATACTGCGATTTCTAAGTCTCGCTTGGCAATCCAAGTTTAACTACGGCAAAGCGATTTCCTACTCAAAGAAGCTGGTTGAAGCAAGCCAGAATACGACATTCAAATTCCGGTACCGCCAAGCCCTCTATGAGTATGGGAATCTATTGAGCGCGGCCGGTCAGGAACAGCGGGCAAAGACAATGTATGAAAAAGGATTGAATCTGGCAATATCGGCAAAAGATGATACTCAAAGTTCCATTTTTCTTTCCACATTGCTTCTTAACGCACTTTATCACAACGATCTTACGACCGCTGAAAAGCATGTAAGGACGCTTGCGGAACTCGACAAAAGTAAGAGCTTCGAATATGACGTTACACTCGGTCGTGCAATCATTAACGCGTTGCAAGATGACGCTGGCGAATCCGAAAAGCAGTTCTCTCGGCTCGAAACTATGAAATCTACCTCCAATTTCGTGGCTCCTTACTGGAAAGCTACCATTGCGGAGCGGAAAAGCAATTGGGGAGAACTAATCGGATTAAGCGAAATGCTTTTGAGCCTTGCGGAAAAGGAGAACTTTCGGGAGAACCTCCCGCATTTGTATTTATTGCTCGCCAGAGGACATTGGGGACTGGGCAATAAAGAGTCGGCTTTGAAGGTCCTGCGGAAGGCCGAGGCGATCATAAGCGAGGCAAGGACGACTGACGACGCTCCGTTATCGCTTTCGATGCTTGAAACCTTCCACTCTGTCTATAGATTGATTGCGGAGATCGAGGCTGATACCGGTGATCTTAGAAGGTCTTTTGAAACAGTTGACTATCTCAAAGGGAGGGTCCTGAGTGACCGCATCAACTTCTCGCCATTAAAACAATCTTCAGATATTTCTCCTGGTATTACAAAAAGAGCATATGATCTCTCGTCAGGATTTCTCAATGGCGACGACAAGAGAGCATTGGACGATTTTGAAGCAACCATAACTACTGCAATTCCTCAGAATTCGACCGCTGTGGCAAAGTCATTACAATTAGACAATATGCGGGACCTTGATGACACAGCAATCGTGTCATACTTTTTTACGCTTGAAGGCAATCTTGCCGCTCACGTGCTTGAAAAACACAAGCCAATTCGTCTTGTCAGACTCGGCATCTCTGAGCCAGACATCGTTGCAATGGCGAATAGTGTCCGAAACAAGATCATGAATCGGATATTCTTCAAGAATGACGGAAAGGAGATCTACGATTTTCTAATAGAACCCTTATCGCTCAGTTCTTCCCACATAGTGTTCGTTCCGGACAAGTCGCTCTGGAAGATCCCATTCCATGCTTTGAGTCCCGACGGCGAATCCTATCTGATAGAAAAGAAAATGGTCAGCTATTCGCCATCAGTTTCTTTGCTGCTTGAATCAATGAAGAAAAAGGCCCCGTTCAGAAAAAGCGCACAGGTATTCGCGAACAACACATTTGAGAACCGTACACTCCGATTTGTAAACCAGGAAGCGGCAACAGTTGGCAAACTTCTGGATGTGCCGCCGAGAATCGGAGCCACTTCGCAGCAGTTCTTCAATCTATCTCACGCGGCAGACATTTTGCATTTTTCGATGCACGCCCAAGCCGATCGTGAAGAACCGATAGATTCCTTTCTTGGATTCAAACCATCGGGAAATCATAACGGCCGAATAACGGTCAACGACTTGCTGAAAATTCATCTCAAACCCCAAAGCCTTGCCTTCATAGCTTCCTGTGATACAAGCAATGTGCTGAATGGTGAAGGCGTCGTCAGTATCGGCTGGGCATTACTCGGATCCGGGAGCACCACAGTAATTTCAACTCAATGGGAAGCCAACGACCGATCGACCGGCTTGTTCGTACAAAACTTCTACAAGGAATACAAAAAAGGAATCCCTGCAGCCCGAGCTCTTCAAAACGCAGCTATCTCCATGATCCGTGACAAATCGTCCGAGACCTACGAACCATACTACTGGGCAAGCTTCACGCTTCTCGGTGACTTTCGGTAAATTGGAACAAAATCCATTCATCGACGAAAAAGCATTGTCTATGGTTGGATAAAAAATGCACCATGTCAAAGGCAAGTGGTGCAAAAATGTTCCATCTAAAACCTAAAACTACCCAGTGATATTTGTAGAGATCTTGTATTTACAAGCGTCCGGGAATGATCTATGCCGAGGCACGCGTTTTGCACTTTGAAAATCCAAAGGAGCAAAACACATGGACGACAAATTTATTCTAATCCCGAAGGAAGAACTCGTTGAGACTCTGGGGGCGTTGTTAGATGAAAAACTTGAAGATCATTTTCATCCATTCAATTCTGTTATCGCTGTCAAGCAAAAGGAAGCTTGTGAGGCTTTGGGAATATCCGACGATACCGTGAGGCATCGCATCAGCCAGGGAAAGATTACACCGCTTCAACGTGACGGTTCGCGTTTGGTGATTCTCACCTTTGAGATGATGCGCGGACTGAAACCACGGCCACGACGCCCTAGATTGAAAGCGTAGCCTGGAGTCAAATGGATAGTAAAATGGATAGTAAACAGAAAAAGGCGTCATTTTAGACGCCTTAAGTTATTGATAATAATGGTGATCCGACCTGGACTCGAACCAGGGACCCAATGGTTAAAAGCCATTTGCTCTACCGACTGAGCTATCGGACCACGCGGCATACAGCGGGCTAGAGCGTTTTGCACGCGGCCCCACTTCAGCCGAATTTAGGATTTTACAATTTGCCGGCCTTTACGGCAAGTTCCATTCGGACATCTGCTCGCGAATAGAGTGAATTCGGATCATTCGGTACATCCTCGAAGCCGTGTTTACGATAAAGCGAGAGTGCGGGAGCCAACTTGTGGTGTGATTCGAGAAAAACGGTTTCGTAACCGTTATCACGGGCATATTTGATACCGGCAACGATCAGAGCATCGCCGAATCCACGGCCTTGGAATGCGGGATCGACCGCCATTTTTGTCAGCTCAAGGATATTTCCGCCCGCCGGGATCAATGCGACGGTTCCAACGACCTGCCCGTCCTCAATTGCGAAAAAGACCTCGCCGCCGGCATCGATGACCGATCTTTTAGGATCATCGAGTATATCGCGGTCGTGCTGCTCGACAGTGAAATACTTCTCGATCCAGCGGTAATTCATTCGGGCAAAATCAGCGGCCCATTTCTCACTAAAGCCAACGATCTCCACTATTTGAACCAACTTTCCATTACGGAGTCCTGCAGAATGATCGTCTGATCGCGCTCGGGGCCCGTTGAGATAAGCCCGATCTCGGTTCCGATCTGCTCAGACAGAAATTTTACATAATCGCGTGCTTTTTCCGGAAGTTCATCAAATTTTGTAATACCGACCGTGTTAGCCATCCACCCTTGCAGCACCTCGTAAACGGGTTTTATGCGCAGCAGTTCGCCTGCGACCGCAGGAAACGTATCGACGCGGCGCCCGTCGATCTCGTAGCCGATGCAGACCTTTATCTCTTCGAGCGTATCAAGGACGTCGAGTTTCGTCAGCGCGACGCTGTCAAAACCATTCAGCTCTGCCGCATAGCGAGTAGCAACCGCATCGAACCATCCGCAGCGGCGCGGCCGTTTTGTTACCGAACCGTACTCGCGGCCACGCTCACGGATAAGATCTGCCGTGGCCTCCTCTGATTCGAGCATCTCTGTAGGAAACGGCCCTTCGCCGACACGCGTCGCGTAAGTACGCACTATGCCAAGTACGCCGGTGATATGATGCGGCGGAATGCCCGCTCCGACCGAAGCTCCGCCCGCGGTCGGATTTGAAGAAGTTACATACGGGTATGTGCCGTGATCGACATCGAGCAGAGTCGCTTGGGCACCTTCGAGAAGTATCTTCTGATCGGCGCGGCGTGCTTCGGCAAGGAAATTCGATGTCTCGCAGACGAATGGCCGCATACGATCGATAAGCGGTGCGATCTCCGAAAGTATTTCGTCCGAACGCAGCGGCTGCTGGCCGAATAGTGCAATGATGCGGTTAGCCTCTTCAAGATTGCGTTCGACGCGCAATTTCAGAAGCTCAGGAACCATTGCATCGGCGACACGAATGCCGCGGCGGCCTGCCTTATCTTCATACGCAGGCCCGATACCTCGGAGCGTCGTCCCGATCTTCTCATTACCGAGACGCTCTTCAGAAGTATGATCGAGTGCCCGATGGTAAGGCATAATGAGATGTGCACGACTCGAGACCTTCAGGCGCTCCGGCGTGACCGAAATGCCTTGGCCGTGTATCTGATCGATCTCTTCAAAGAACGCTTTCGGGTCAATGACCATACCGTTACCGAGAACGCATATTTTATCCGGATGGATGATGCCCGACGGTAAGAGTCTCAACACAAAGGCCTTATCGCCGACGTAAACGCTGTGGCCGGCATTGTGCCCGCCTTGATATCGCGAAACGATATCAAAACGGTCAGCCAGAAGGTCAACGACCTTTCCTTTGCCTTCATCGCCCCATTGGGCACCTATTATTACGATGATCATAATACGTGATACTTGATAACGGACAATTGATAATCAAACACCTTTCGATGTCTTTATTGATGAAGTAAGAATTTTGATCAATTCCCGACAACCAGCAAGCAACGATCGCGCTTGCTGCCTCGTTAGATAATCCGAATCTTCTAACAGACTGAGCCAATATTCAGTTTCAACAGCCTCTTTCAGAGCTATCGAAAGTTTGCTGATAAAATCAGGACGGGACTGAGCTTGATTCGCCTCAGCAACATTCGCTCCGATCGACGTGCCGGCGCGCAAAAGCTGTTTTGAAAGAACATATTCTCTTGCCTCCGACGCGAGATGCTTATAAGCCTTCACTATCCGCAGTGCGAACGCATACGACTTCTCACGAAGAACATTGCTCTTTGATCGTCCATTATCCATTGTCAGTTCTCAATGCGAAATGGTCCATTCATACAGCTCTACATAATTCCGAGCGGCGTTTTCCCAAGAATTATCTATGGACATTCCGTTCTGCTGTATCTTCGCCCACGACTCCTTATCCTCGTAGGCAAACCTTGCCTCGTATATCTTTTCGAGTAGCCTGTCAGCTCGATACTCCGTGAATTTGAAGCCGTTTCCCGTTTCATTCACCGCATCCCAATTATCAACGGTATCATCAAGCCCGCCCGTTGCACGCACGATCGGCACCGTGCCGTAACGGAGCGAATACATCTGATTCAACCCGCACGGCTCGAACTTCGACGGCATCAGGAACATATCTGCCCCGGCCTCGATCAAATGCGCCAGGCTTTCATTGTAGCCGATATACACACCGACCCGCGACGGGACACGGTCACGCAAAGCCTGCAGGAACTGCTCCGAATCGCGCTCACCCGAGCCAAGGGCTATAAAAAATCCGCCGGCAGCCAAAATATCGCCTGCTCCCTGCCTTATCAGTTCGACACCCTTTTGCGCCGTAAGCCGCGTAACA
This sequence comes from Chloracidobacterium sp., assembly GCA_015075585.1. NCBI lineage: Bacteria > Pseudomonadati > Acidobacteriota > Blastocatellia > Chloracidobacteriales > Chloracidobacteriaceae > Chloracidobacterium > Chloracidobacterium sp. The sequence goes on along the minus strand of JABTUB010000001.1, from coordinate 1,155,161 downwards.
CTCGCGAAAACGGGCCGATCCAGCTCGACCGGCAGTGAGAATCGTTCAAGCAAAGCGCGTTTACATTCACGCTTGCCTGCGAGATCCCGCACCGAAAAATGATGCGGCAGTTCCGGGTCGGACTCGGGGTTCCAAACCTCATAATCAACGCCATTCGTGATGCCGATCAGGCGGCCGCTGCGTTTGCGTGTCAGCCAATCGAGACCGTAGCCGAATTCCGGCGTTCGAATTTCGGCCGCGTAACGCTTTGAGACCGTCGAAAGCGTATCGGAGACCTCAAGCCCCGCCTTCATAGCAGATGAATAACCGTTGAAACTAAAAGCGTTTCTCGCAAATTGCGATGTAAAACCCAGCATCGCAAGATCGCCTGATGCAAAGCCGCCCTGATATGCAAGATTATGTATGGAGAAGACCGTGCGCGAATTTCGCCAGTATGGATCGGCCCGCCTGCGTGATGCCAATTCCACCGCCGCAAAGCCGCAGTGCCAATCGTTGAGATGTACGATATGCGGCGGTTCGCCGATGCGCTTCAGCAGTTCAAGAGCAGCGCGGTTAAAGAACGCGAACCGCTCATAATCCTCCCGATAACCATAGATCGAATCGCGATGAAAGATCGACGGCGCGTCGATCAGAAATGTCGGTGATCCGTTAGCCTCGCTGTAAAAGGCCTTTGCGCGGTAGCGATTCCCTTTCCAGTCCAGCCAAAGGTCGTCGATCGCCGTGTGCCACAGATACTCGCCCTTTGTCTGCCAATAGCAAGGAGTGATCAGGATCGGGTCGTGCCCGATCTGCTTAAGGGCCTTCGGCAACGCACCGGCAACATCTCCAAGCCCGCCCGTCTTTGAATACGGCACAGCTTCAGCAGATACGACGGCTATGCGCACGGCGAACTCCAGCCGCAAATGTGCGGTCGTAAACAGTAAGAGGCTGTCCTCGATGTATCGCTATACACGATCCGAAACCTATGCTGAGGCATATCAGGTTTGCATCGAGGCAAGGAATTCGGAATTCTTCTTGGTCTTGCCAAGCCGCTCGAGCACAACCTCCATTTGTTCGACAGGCGAAAGCGGATTAAGGACGCGTCGCATGACCCAGATACGGTTGAGATCTTCTTTACTGATGAGCAGTTCTTCCTTTCGTGTACCCGAACGCTGGAGGTCGATCGCCGGGAAGAGACGCTTGTCGGAAAGTTTACGGTCAAGGTGTATCTCGGAGTTGCCGGTCCCCTTGAACTCCTCGAAAATGACGTCGTCCATACGCGAACCAGTGTCTATAAGGGCCGTTGCAATGATCGTGAGGCTGCCGCCTTCTTCGATATTGCGGGCCGCACCAAAGAAGCGTTTGGGCCGCTGCAGGGCATTCGAGTCTATACCACCCGAAAGGATCTTGCCCGAAGGCGGCACGACAGCATTGTGAGCGCGTGCGAGGCGCGTTATCGAGTCAAGCAGGATCACGACATCGCGTTTATGTTCGACAAGCCGTTTTGCCTTCTCGATCACCATATCAGCGACCTGAACGTGGCGTGTCGGCGGCTCGTCAAACGTCGATGAAATGACCTCACCGCGGACCGAACGCTGCATATCGGTAACTTCTTCCGGCCGTTCATCGATCAGAAGGACTATTAGCGTAACCTCGGGATGATTCTCGGTAACGGAATTGGCGATGGTCTGAAGGAGCATCGTTTTACCCGTTCGCGGCGGCGCCACGATCAATGCACGCTGGCCCTTTCCGATAGGTGTTACAAGATCGATCACGCGGGCAGCGACCCTTTCGGGATCGCCCTCGATCTCCATCTTGAGCTGTTCGTCAGGGTAGAGCGGAGTAAGATTGTCAAAAAAGACCTTCTCACGCGACTGTTCCGGAGCCTCAAAGTTGATTGCCTCCACCTTGATAAGCGCGAAATAACGCTCGCCTTCCTTTGGCGGACGGATCTGGCCTGAGACAGTATCACCGGTGCGCAGGTCGAACTTTCGTATCTGCGAGGGGCTTACATAGATGTCATCGGGCCCCGGAAGATAGTTATATTCCGGAGCTCGGAGAAAGCCGAAGCCGTCCGGCAGCGTTTCAAGTACGCCTTCGCTAAAGATCAGGCCGCTCTTTTCCGTCTGAGCGGCGAGTACTTTGAAGATAAGTTCCTGCTTGCGCAGCCCCGTCGCACCTTCGATGCCCATATCCTTTGCTATATGGGTCAATTCGCTGATCGACATATCTTTCAGCGTCGCGAGGTTCAGTTTCCCGTCCTCAGAGGGTTTGCCGGTAACCGCAGAGGGGATTTCGCCGGAGCCGTTCGTTTCTATAACAGCGTCAGTAGGCTCGTCAGACACCTTCTCGGGACGAGATTTGCGCGCATTCGTGGTTTTGGTTGCCATTGTTTTTCGGTAGGAGGAAGTTTCAAAATTCCCTTTGTATATTCAGAACATTCACCTTCAAACACTCCCCGTCGTGTCGAACTATCTGCAGTGCGGATTATCAGTGAAGAAGTTGTATGGGTTGTTTGCAGTTATACCTTAAACATCGCTAAAGCCCTAAAGCTCCCCTTCGGCGAAACCCTAAAGTTAAGGTATATGTAATTCTTACTCTATTCTTAAAAGAAAAGCAACTAAAATTTTATTTTTTTCTTATTTTTCTACCGCTGCCAGAATAGCCGCCCAAACGTCGTCATTTCCCTTATGTTTTGCCGCGGAATGAGGAAGTATCTTGGCCGCCGGCAAGACCCGCCGAATTTCCTTCAGATTTTTTGCGAGGTCATTCGCAGAAAGCTTGTCAGATTTCGTTGCGACGACAATGAAGGGTTTGTCGTGGTGCCTCAGCCATTCATTCAACTGAATATCGAGCTTTGACGGCGGATGCCGCGCATCGACCAATTGAATGCACAGGACAAGCTCCTCGCGCTCAAAGAGGTATTCCTCCGCCATCTTGCCCCAACCGGCACGCATCGTCTTTGAGACCTTTGCAAACCCGTATCCGGGAAGATCGGCGAACAAGAACGAACCGTTGATCTTAAAAAAATTGATGCTCTGTGTCCGTCCGGGCGTATTCGAGGTTCGGGCAAGGCCTTTCCGGCCAAGGAGCGAATTTATGAGTGATGATTTCCCCACATTTGACCTGCCCAAAAATGCGATCTCCGACATGCTCTCGACAGGCCAATGGCTCCGTTCGAACGCGCTCTTAACAAATTCTGCTGAAGATATCTTCATCGTAGTGTCGGCCCGAAAAAAACCTTTGACCAATCCGAATATTGTAAGATAACATTTCTTTAGAACTATTCTAGGCTGTTTGCAGCACTAATACAGAAGCACGAACCAAACACCACTGCCTGGAAAGCAGGCAAGATCCCAGGAGATATTTATGCTAGGTTTCACCGGTAACAAACGGATCGCGGTCTCCCCACGCAAAATGCGTATCATTCTTGCACTCTCTGTCTTACTCGCAATTTCAGTTGCAGCGATCGTTCTGACGAGACGATCTGAGGCCCAGGCTCGGCCAAACGCAAATAATATTGAAGCGAAAGCCGGGCGGTTTCTGAATATCGACATCCGGCTTAACAGCAGGAGCGACCTTGAACGCACGCTGCAGCGGCACGGCGATGCTCTTGGCGATCCGGAATCGGACGCGATAGACAAAGCCCGCGATCAGCAAGGCGCGGCCCGTGCCGCGCTCAAGCGTTTGCAAAGGACCGTACCGACCGCTGATATTACGTTTTCAGAAACCACAGGAATGGTCGAGGTTCTAAAGAGTGCCGAGTTTCTCACGGCACCGGCTCCGGGCGAAGATGCAGAAACCATCGCTCTTCGCTTCATCCGAGAATACAGCGACATCTACGGGTTGAGTAATGAAGACATCCAAAACCTTCACTATGTCGGCGAAAGCGTGAACGAATACAGCGGCTTACGGCTTGCCCTGTTCGACCAAATGGTCAACGGACGGAGCGTCTTTCAAGGCGATATCAAGGTCAGCATCGACCGCGAAGGCCGTGTTATACAATCGCTCAGCAATATCGCTCCGCAAGCCGTCGAACGTGCCGCGGCACTCGATGATCTTATTTCACCCGAGCAGGCGCTGGCGTCAACTCTCAAAACCATAGGCATCAAGGCAGACGCCGCCAGCATGACATCCCGCTTTAGCGAGGACGATCAATACTCTGCCGAGGTTATCGCGAACGACACGAACGTTGGCAAGGTATTCAGCAAGATCGTCTATTTCCCCGTAGCGCCCGGCGTGATCATTCCCGCTTGGTCGCAGACCATCTTTGCAAAGGATGCCGACTGGTACGCACTTGTTGACGCCGCTAACGGCACTTTGCTTTGGCGAAAGAATATCCGTGACGATGTTTCCACACATCAAGCACGATTCCGTGTCTATGTGCAGGCTGACGGCTCGACACCGGCTGACAGCCCTTCACCGCTGTCGCCTTCGCCTTTGACCGCCAATTACCAGCCGCCCGGTATTGCGCCAACGATCGTCAGTATGCTGACGGTTCAAAATCTGACGGCGAGTCCGAATGGTTGGATCGATGACTGCCCTTCCGGTGGCTGCACCGCTGCACAAACACAGACCGTAGGCAATAATGTACTTTCTTGTCTCGATCGTTCGGGCAGCTCAAATGTCTGCGACACGACGGGGACGTCAGCTCTTGATGGGAACGGCCGCCCGACGGGCAATCCTGACGCCTTCAGCCGAAATCGCGATTTCCTCGGAACAACGCCCCGTGATTTCCAATCAACCTACACACCGCCGCCACAAGCCGGCAATCCTGAGTCAGGACAGACGTCGAACGGCAGCTCAGCCTCATTTATGCGCGGCTCGGCAACGCATCAGTTCTACGTTGCTAATTGGTATCACGACAAGCTTTACACACTTGGTTTCACGCCGGCGGCGCGGAACTTTCAGAACAACAATTTTGGCGGAGGCGGCGCGGGAAATGACCGTGTCAACTTGGATGTGCAAGACGGTTCCGGAACCAATAATGCAAATTTTTCGACTCCGGCGGACGGAACTTCGGGCCGCGCGCAAATGTTTAACTTCACCGGCCCGACGATCGACCGCGACGGCGGCCTCGATGCTGAAATACTGATACACGAGCTCACGCACGGCACGAGCAACCGCCTCATAGGTAATGGTTCCGGGCTGCAGTGGGACATTGGCGGCGGGATGGGCGAGGGATGGAGCGACTTTTATGCGCTGTCTCTGCTCAATAATACCAATGCCGACTCGCCTGACGGTGCTTACGCATCGGGAGCATACGCCACATACAAACTCGGCGGTAATCCTTTTCTGGATAATTACACTTACGGCATCCGACGCTTCCCGTATTCAACAAACAACTCCGTCAATCCTCTGACATGGGCTGATGTTGATGACGTTACGAACGACCTCTCCGGCGGGATCACGCCGAGCCCGTTCGGCTTCAATAACAATGGGGCACTCGAGGTTCACAACGTCGGTGAGATCTGGGCTTTGACGTTGTGGGAAGTTCGCAGCCGCATCATCGCCGACCCTGCGGGTGCGAACGGCGATGTGCCGACAGGTAATTATAAGACGCTCTCGATAGCTACTGACGCCATGCGCCTGTTCACGCCGAATAACCCGTCGTTCGAGCAGGCACGCAATGCCCTGATCGATGCGGATTGTGCCGCGAACTCTTGTGCCAACGAGGACTCGATATGGGGCGGCTTCGCCGACCGAGGCCTTGGCTATAAAGCCATTGCGCCGATCGGAGCCGCATACGGGCGGATCGCGGGCCATATCGGAATTGGTGAGTCATTTGCCTCACCGAATTTGGATGTGAATACCGTCACAGTTGACGATTCGGCATCAAATAATACCGGTGCGATCGATCATTATGAACACGCAAATCTTATTGTTAATTTAAGGAACCCGTGGAGGAACAGCGGCAAGGGTGTTGCTTCAGCAACTGCTACTTTGACGACCTCGACCCCCGGCGTTACGATCCTGCAAGGCTCTACAACCTATCCGGCGATCCCGGCGAACGGTAACGCAAACCCGAACGGGCCTGCTCTGCGGCTTCGCGGCCCGGCAAGTGCATCTTGCGGATCGTCAATTGACCTGACACTGACAATTACGAGCTCGCTTGGGACGGTTACCCGCGATATTAAGCTTCGAATGGGTGTCGCATCGGGAACAAAACCGGCGGTTACCTATACTCGAAGTTTGAGCGGACTCGCGATCCCCGACAACGCTCCGCGCGGCGTCGGCGACAGCATGACGATCAACGACGACTACGAGATCGCGGACTTGAATTTCAGAATGGACAACCTAGTTCATTCGTATGTCGGTGATGTGTCTGCGATGCTGAAGGCACCCAACGGCTATGGAACCGACCTTATATCCCTTATTGGTTGGCCGTCGAGCAGCGGACGGTCAGGAGGATCGATCGTCAATATGGTGATCGATCAGACGGCAGCAGCTCCAAATGATATGCGGACTGCCACTTCCGGCCAGGTGCCTTTCACTGATGATTTCCTACCGATCTTCAACACGCCTTCTTGGACATCTTTAGGGTTGACGCCGGATCCGGTAGGTCAGCTGGATCGTTTTAACGGAATGAGTACGAAAGGCGTATGGAAGCTTCGCGTTGCCGATGAAGCCGCCGCGGATACCGGCACAGTGTACGGATGGTCGCTGATCGTTACGCCGCGCAACTTTGTCTGTACGAACATCCCAACAGCCGGGATGGCAGCCATTTCAGGCCGCGTACTCAACGCTAATGCTCAAGGTCTTGCAGGGGCGGTCATAACAGCTACTGACACCGAAGGCACGAAATGGGTCGTAAGGACGAGCTCGCTCGGCTATTATCGCTTCGATGAACTGCCGGCGGGCATGACCTATATCCTTGAGGTGGCCGCCAAAGGACGCACATTCCTGCCCAGGGCGGTTTCAGTTACAAGCGATCTGACCGATGTGGACTTTATGCCGGCGGAATAGCGAGTAAGGAGGCCGCGTGATCAGGCGGCCTCCTTCATTTCCATTAATTCGCAATGATGTTATTCGAGCGGGGCAGTGATATCCGTCCCCGAAATCTCGCGCTCCCAGATGCCCGACTCGGCTGACGACCGATCGAGGTAGCCGCTTTCGATCGCGTGTTGGAACACCTCATCGATCATATCGACACTGTGTATCGTAAGGTCGTCACGGACCTCCTCGGGAATGTCAGCCAGGTCTTTCTCGTTCTCTTTTGAGAGGATGATCGTCTTCAGTCCGAAACGGTGGGCTGCGAGCAATTTCTCTTTAACGCCGCCGATCGGGAGCACTTTGCCGCGCAGCGTTATCTCACCGGTCATTGCCACGTCGTGACGTGCGCGTTTGCCTGTTAACGCCGACACCATTGCGGTCGCCATCGTGATGCCGGCACTTGGGCCGTCCTTTGGGATCGCACCTTCCGGTACATGAATGTGCATATCCTTTTCTGAAAACGCCGTTTGGTCAATGCCAAGTTCCGCGGCCCGCGTGCGAACACAAGTGAGGGCCGCCTTTGCCGATTCCTGCATGACTTCGCCGAGTTTACCCGTCAGTATCAATCCGCCCTTACCGGCTACGAGCGTGGCTTCGACCTGAAGGACATCGCCGCCGACCTCGGTCCATGCAAGGCCATTAACAAGCCCGATCTCGCTCTTGCGTGCGATATCCTGTTTGCGATAGCGTATCGTACCGAGAAGCTCACGCACCTTTTCGGCATCGATCACAACGCGGAACTCATCCTTGTCTTCTACCTTGACGAATTTTCGCGCGATCTTACGCAGGCAGGAGCCGATCTCGCGTTCGAGGTTGCGCACGCCGGCCTCGCGCGTATAGTGGCGGATCGCTTCGAGTATTCCGTCATCGGTGAAAACGATGTTCTCGCACTTCATACCGGAATTTTCGCATTGCTTCGGTATCAAATGCTGTTTAGCGATCTCGACCTTTTCACGCTCCGTGTAGCCCGACAAATTCAGTATCTCAAGCCTGTCCTGCAATGCGGCCGGGATCGTATGCAGTACATTCGCCGTCGCGATAAAAAATACATGCGACAGGTCGTAATCTACGTCGAGATAATGATCTCGGAAAGTATGGTTCTGCTCGGGATCGAGAACTTCGAGCAGTGCACTGCTCGGATCGCCGCGGTAATCACTGCCGAGCTTATCGACCTCATCAAGCAGTATGACCGGATTAATGGTGCCAGCACGCTTTATCAACTGAATGATCTGGCCCGGCATCGAGCCGATATACGTTCGCCTGTGTCCGCGGATCTCGGCCTCGTCATGCACACCGCCGAGCGCGAGCCGCACGAATTTGCGCCCCGTTGCCCTCGCTATCGACTTGCCGAGCGATGTCTTACCAACACCCGGAGCTCCGGCGAAGCACAGAATAGTGCCTTTCGGGTTCTTTACAAGCTGGCGGACCGCCAGGAACTCAAGTATGCGTTCTTTGATCTTATCAAGGCCGTAATGGTCTTCGTTGAGAATACGCTCAGCCTCATCAAGGTCTTGAAACTCCTCAGAACTCTCCTTCCATGGCACGCTTACCAGCCAATCAAGGTAATTCCGGCTGACGGTACTCTCGGCGGACATCGCAGGCATCGTCTCGAGCCTCGAAAATTCCTGCATCGCCTTCTCTTGAGCCTCTTCGGTCATGCCGGCTTCCATGATCTTTGCCTTTAGCTCATCAAGCTCCGCGCGCTCGTCATTACGGCCGAGTTCCTTGTGGATCGCCTTGATCTGCTCGTTCAGATAATACTCGCGCTGATGCTTGTCCATAGCCTTTTTTGTGCGGGACTGAACATTGCGGTCAAGTTGGCGTTTCTCGAGCTCGGCCTCCAAAAAATCAACCAGCATTTGCAGACGCTCCTGCACCGATATCGTCTCAAGCAGGAATTGCTTCTCCTCGATACTTACGCGAAGCTGCGATGAAAGAGAGTCGGCGATCTGGCCGGATGAGATACCGCGCATTGCCGAGTTGAGTGCATCTGAATAGGCATCCGGCGAAATGCGAAGAAGCTGTTCGATCTGATTATGAATCCTTTGAAGCAAGCCGTCCGTGCGAAAGCCCGACTCATCGGTCGATGGCATTCGCCGCACGTGGGCGTGAAACATCCCGTCGCTGTCCTGTTCTACCCTTACCGAACGTCCGCGATCGCGTCCCTCGACAACGACCCTTATCTGGCCGTTATCTTGGCGCTGGGCCTGAGAGATGCGGCCAATCGTGCCGACAGCAAAGACCTGATCCGCCGTCGGTTCATCCACGGTCGCATCGTGCTGGGTGGCGAGAAAGATCGTCCGATCGCCCGCCATCGCACTCTCCAATGCCCGCACCGAACTCGCACGGCCGATCTTGAAAGCGACCTTGGTATATGGAAAGATCACAACGTCGCGGATCGGAACCATCGGAAGACGTTCGATATCCAAAGGCATCTGGTCTGAAAATTCTTGCATAATTCTTCCTTGATCCTGTGCAGGCGCTACGCTCGGATAGGGCTTGATATAAGTAATTTTAGGCAAAAGCCGCTATGAAAAGCAACATCTTTTGACCTCTGCGGCCATCATGCCGGTTTTGACCAATGAAACTCCTATTGACCGTTAAATTTTAGAAATTGGCGAGTTTTGCTGAGTCAAAAGATAAAGGCCTGCCGATACGCTGTTCGACAGGCCTGTCCTGAAATTTGAGGGCCGTCACGCCGCTTCTTCGGTTCGCGTTAAAACCTCAAAAACGGGCACTTTACGCTCGATCATCTCTTTTGTAACCACGATCTCGCTGACCTTCTTTTCGCTTGGCAGATGATACATCGGGTCGAGCAGTATCTCTTCCATTATCATCATTAGCCCGCGCGCCCCGACCTTTCGTTCGAAGGCTTGCTGAGCGATGGCACGGATCGCCCCTTCGGTGAACTTTAATGCAATGTTGTCGAATTCGAACTTTCGCTGATACTGTTTTATCAACGCATTCTTCGGCTCGGTCAATATCTTGACGAGAGCATCAATATCAAGTTCCCTAAGCGTGCCGATAACCGGAAGCCGTCCCACAAATTCCGGGATCAGGCCATAATGGATCAGGTCTTCGGGTTCTAGTTTGTTGATCGAATCGCTGTGCCGCTGCTTGTTCGTCTTGACATCAGCCTGAAAGCCCAGCGACTTGTTGCGAAAACGTCGCTCGACCACCTTTTCAAGGCCGATGAACGCGCCGCCGCAAATAAAAAGAATATTCGTCGTATCAAGCTGCTGAAACTCCTGTTGCGGATGTTTGCGGCCGCCGCCTGTCGGAACGTTCGCCGTTGTCCCTTCGAGTATCTTGAGCAGAGCCTGCTGAACACCCTCGCCGGAGACGTCCCGCGTGATCGACGGATTGTCATCCTTTCGGCAGATCTTATCGATCTCGTCGATATAGATGATGCCGTGCTGTGCCTTTTCGATATCGCCGCCCGCCGCCTGCAGGAGACGGTTGAGAATGTTCTCAACATCCTCGCCGACATAGCCTGCCTCGGTGAGGCTCGTCGCATCAACTATACAGAACGGAACGCTCAGCACACGCGCAAGTGTCTGCGCGAGCAGCGTCTTCCCTGTTCCCGTGGGGCCGATCAAAAGGATATTGGACTTCTGGATCTCGACATCGCCGCGGCGTTTTGCAAGATCGAGCCGCTTGTAGTGCTGATAGACCGCAACGGACAGACGCTTTTTCGATTCGTCCTGACCGATGACGTATTCATCAAGAAAACCCTTTATTTCATGCGGCTTCGGGATCGAGGTCCGTGCTGCCGCAGTTCCTTCGCGTTCATCGTCATTGATTATCTCATTACAGATATCAATGCATTCATTGCAAATGTAAACGCCCGGCCCGGCGATCAATTTCTTAACGTCATTCTGCGATTTTCCGCAGAATGAGCAGGTCAGTAATTCTTCGGGCCGCCGGAACTGACTCATTTCTTCTCCCGATGTTCGATCACCTCATCGATGAGGCCGTATTCCTTTGCCTGCCACGGATCGAGAATTCGATCACGCTCCACATCCGCTTCAACCTTTTCGAAAGATTGGCCGGTATGCTGAGCGATTATCTTTGACGTCATCTCACGCATTCTGAGTATCTCTTCGGCCATGATCCGAACATCGGTAGCCTGGCCCTGTGCGCCGCCCGAAGGCTGATGGATCAGGATGCGTGAGTGCGGCAGCGCAAAGCGTTTGCCCGGAGCTCCCGCAGTGAGCAACAATGCTCCCATAGACGCACATTGCCCGACACAAATGGTCGTTACATCATTTTTGATGAACTGCATCGTGTCATAGATGGCCATTCCCGCAGTGATCGAACCGCCGGGACTGTTTATGTAGAGATTGATATCGCGTTCGGGGTCTTCGGCCTCGAGGAACAAGAGTTGGGCGACGAGCAAGTTAGCGATCTGATCGTCGATCGGCGTACCGATAAAAATAATGCTGTCTTTTAAGAGCCGCGAGTAAATGTCAAAGGCGCGCTCGCCTCTCGACGTTTGCTCGACAACCATTGGAACTAAGGCCATAAGTTTTTCTCGCTGTCAGTTAAGCCACTTCAGGAACTACTTGAACAAACAATGTATAAGTGCTTGCGAATATGGCGATTGCCATTACAGCCCTGATTTTACAACTTATTTCAAAAAAATCAACCATCTTTCTTCGCCGCCTTTTTCGCGGGAGCTTTCTTAGCTTTTTTCGGCTCTTCCGCCTCGGCCGTTTCCGCCGGAGGCTGTTCCGCAGCCGGTTCGACCCATTCACCGTCGGTAACATTCGCCTTCGCTACCAATGCCTCGACAGAACGGCGTGTTCTGAGGTTGTTACGCACCGAGTCGATCCCGCCGCCATGCGTCTCAAAAGATTTACGGATCTCCTCGGGCGTCGTGCGGTAATACGCGGCCATCGTGGAGATCTCTTCCTCAACATCAGCGTCTGAAACACTGACGTTCTCGCGCTCGGCAACCTTATCCAGCAAAATAGCAGCGCGTACATCACGCTCGGCCTGTGTACGCATATTGCCGTACGCCATCTGAACGAATTCCTGATTGACCTTGCTGATATCAACCCCGCGTTGCTGAAGATCATTCACAAAGTTGTTCAACAGATTGCGCGTTTGATTCTCGATAAGCGACGACGGCACGTCGAACTCATTCTCTTCGAGAAGTTTTGCGACCAGTTCATTTCGAACCTGACTGTCGGCATCCGCCTCAGAGACCTTTTCGAGATCGGCTCGAAGCTTGGTTCTTAGATCGGCGAGTGATTCAAACCCTTCATCGAGGCTCTTGACCCATTCATCATTGAGTTCGGGCTGCTCTTTGACGCCGACCGATTTGATCTTTGCTTTGTAATGGATAGTTTTGCCCGCAAGCCCGGACGCCGCAGAATCATCTGCATAGGCAACCGTAAATTCCTTTTCCTCGTCTTGGCTGACGCCGATAAGATTTTCCGAGAAAGCCTTCTCGATAACGTCGTCACCAAGCGTAACCTCAACATCATCAGCGGTGATTGGTTCTGCATCGGGATCATCCTCAAATGTTCCTACGAGATCCGCCATGACCGTATCACCTATCTGAGACGCTCGGCCCTCGACCGGTACAAGTGCCGCTTCCCTCTGCAGACGTTCAGCAATGAGGCCTTCGATCTCCGCATCCTCGACAGGCCGCACACGCCGCGTTACCTCAAACCCTTCATACACAGGCTCCGGCAGTTCGGGCATTACTTCTACGTGTATGTGAAGTTTAACAGGCTCGGTGCCGTTCACGTTTACATTCTCGGGTTCTTCAAGGTGCAGGTGCGGCTCCGTTAGCGGCTGAAGGTCGTGATGCTCGATGGCTGCCGTAACCTGTCCCGGAATAATGTCTTGCAGAACATCGTTCTTAATATCGTCTTTGAACCGAATCCGTACGACATCGACCGGGGCATAGCCTTTCCGAAATCCAGGGATGCTCGCCTTATCAGCATATTTCCGGCTTATCTTGGCATACGACGCCTTTACAACGTCAGCGTCGATCTCAAGATGGATCTCTTTTTGTGATGGTGAAATTTCCTTTAATTCGCTCTTCATTTACAGGAAAAAGGATATCCAAGCGGCGGCTAAAAGTCGAACGCGGCAATCCGCTACACACCCGAAGCCTCTGCGACGAGCCGTCCTTCGACAAAAACCTTGTATTGGTGCGGACGCAGGCCGGCAAGAAACAGCGGTCTTTTTTTCTCGATCACGACATTTTTGCCGTCGATCGTGAACTGCCATTTTCGAGTAAGCCTTAATGAAAAATGAGTAAGCGGATTGAATGGACTGCCGAGCACCAGAGTGCCGCCCGGCGTTCTCACCTCAGCACGACCGGTCACCTGATCGCGTGTGAACTGAGCAGGTATCTCACCAACTGAAAAGTCAATAATCACAATCGCAATTAGAATAATGTTGTGGTGCCGAGGACAGGAATCGAACCTGCACGCCTCGCGGCGCTAGATCCTAAGTCTAGTGCGTCTGCCAATTTCGCCACCTCGGCACGAGCAGCCTAGATTATACGCACACGTTGGGAAAATCCGAAAACTGCCGTGTTAGCTAAACGTAAGAGGCAGTCGCGCATTAGCACTATTTGTGCAGATATTTCTTGTCGTATTCGTCCCATGTCATATTAATATCGCCGGTTTCAAGCCCTGACCGAGGGTCCGAACCTAAAGCCTTGGATTCTACTTTAAGAAACAGCTTATAGCCCGCATAACCGATCGCTCCGATGAGCGCGAGCCAAAAGCCATACCATAGCAGCGTCCCGACCCAGCCGAGAGCCCATAATAGCAATAGTACGACAAATACGAGTCCGATTAGGGCAAGAATTGCTTTGAGAATGTTCATTGTCCGATCACCTCCGGTATTGCTTAACTATACGCCGGAATGGCCGCTCGTGTTCGTAAAAACTGTCGGAGCTGTCGTATAATTCACCTTCAAAGAGCGTAACGTGAGCACTAAAATTACAACCGGAACTCTTAAAGCCGAGCTGAATGCAAAGCTCACGGGCAGCAATGAAACCATCGTTACCGATGTTACGCACGATTCGCGGCAGGCGCGCGAAGGTACCGTGTTCGTTGCGATTAAAGGTTCGACAAGCGACGGCCATCGCTTCGTGGACGACGTTATGCGTCGGGGTGCGGCCGGGATCATATCGGAGTTTGCCGCTCCCGACGGCTTTACTGGATCGTGGCTCCGTGTCGAGAACGCACGGAGGGCATTAGCAAAAGCGTCGGATATCGTTCACGGACATCCGTCGCAGCGGCTTGACCTTGTCGGCATTACAGGCACGAACGGCAAGACAACAACTACATATCTTTGCTATGCCCTGGCTGCGGCGGCCGGAAGGCAGGCAGCGATGCTCACGACCGTTGAATACCGCATTGGTGAACGCAGCGAAGAGGCCGTGCGGACAACTCCGGAAGCATCGGACACAAATCGCTTCCTAGCAGAAGCCGTCGCCGATGGCTGCAGCGTTGCCGTGATGGAGGCCTCGTCACAGGCGATAGACCTCGAACGGTGCGATTGGCTCGCCTTCAAGGCGGCGGTTTTCACGAACCTGACCCGCGACCATCTCGACTATCACGAGACGATGGAGAATTACTTTGACGCTAAGCGAAAACTTTTCGACGGACGTCTCGGGTATAAACCTCAGTTCTCGATCATCAATATCGACGACGATTGGGGACGAAAGCTTGCGGATGACCTGCGCACGGACAGAATGAACGTCCTGACAACCGCGATCGACAGAGCGGCCGACCTAACGGCATCAGACATCGAAGTATCGCTGGTAAAGGGTACCGCGTTTACGCTAAGTACTGCCGGCGGTTCGCACCGCATCACGTCACCGCTTGTCGGTAAACCGCACGTTTACAATATGCTTTCTGCGGCGGGCGTTGCGTTGTCCTTGGGGATGGACATTGAGTCCATAAAGGCGGGCCTTTCGACCTGCATCGGAGCTCCCGGACGCTTTGAACTTGTGCCGCACGACGGAAATTTCGCTGTAGTCGTCGATTACGCTCACACGGATGACGCGTTGCTGAATACGCTCCGTACCGCTCGTGAACTTACAAGCGGTAAGATCATCACCGTATTCGGATGCGGAGGCGACAGAGACCGCTCGAAGCGTATTCCGATGGGCCGCGTAGCGGGCGAATACAGCGATCTTGCCGTAATCACCTCAGACAATCCGCGGAATGAAGACCCGCTTAAGATAATCGCTGAAATAGAGAGCGGCGTTAAGGAAAAGGCCGCCGATCATATCGTGATCCCCGACAGGCGTGAAGCGATACAGCGGGCGATAAATATTGCTGAGAATGGAGATGTGGTGATAATCGCCGGCAAAGGACATGAGGCATACCAGATCGTCGGATCAGACAAATTTCATTTCGACGACCGCGAGGTCGCTGCGGAACAACTGGCGATCCGCAGCGACGAGAGCTAACTCAGCATGGTACTTCGCACAAACCCGACCAGCAGTTCTCTTTGCGGTTCGGAGAGCTTACCGAAACTAACGCCAAAACCGATGTCCTGCACGTGATTCGCAATGCGGCCGGCGTACTCGGCCTTCATCCCGTCGGACAGCGGGACAAAGATCTTCACGTCGTCTCCGTCATTGACATTTCCGGAGCTAAGAACAAAGCAGCCGTCAAAGCTAACATCATTGAGCGTACCCGGTTGACGGCCGCTGTCCCCGGATTCCCATTCGACAGCGATCTCTACCGCAAAACGCTTTGTACTGCGGCGTTCGTCGCCGCCGCGTCTGTCCCTTGTTTCCATCTAACCCTCGTTATCGGCCTTTTCCGGCCGTCCATTCTTCCCGGAAATGAAGTAATAAACCGGCAGGCCGAGCAAGATCAAAAATGTACCCGCAAATGATGATGTCTTCATCACTCCTTTCATCAAACCGACAATGCCCGGTTCGGCGGCAAGCGCCGTCTTGATCATAACCAGATCGTTCGAAAATGTAATGTAGAGCAGCCAACCTGCCACCACAAGAAAGATCGCGGGAACCACAGGATAACCCCAAGCTTTGTACGGCCTCTCGAGCTCGGGATACTTGCGCCGAAATACAAAGACCGAAGAGGTGACCAATGCGTAAAATATCCACGAGCCGAATATCACATAGTCGGTCAGAGTATCGAACGAGCCGGAGACAGCAAGCATCATTGCCCAAACCATCTGCAAAAGCAGGGCCTTGACCGGAACACCCGTAATGCTGAGCTTACCGAGCACATGGAACATCAAGCCGTCCTGTGCCATCGCATAAGGAACGCGCGCACCCGAGAGTATTGATGTGTGCAGGGTTCCCAGCGACGAAAGCATAAGTCCCGTTGTAAAGATCGCTACAGCCAAGCCTGTCGCAAATGCCTGAACATTGCCGCCAAAGAATTCGGCAACTACAACCTTTGCCACAGCAGAACTCTTTGAAACGGAAGCAACGGCGGTCGGGTCGAGAACGTAATAGTACGAGATGTTGGCGATCACATACAGGATGATGATTAGGATCGTGCTGCCGATGATCGCCAGCGGAATATTGCGATTCGGATCCTTTACTTCGCCGGCAACAAATGTCAGGTTATTCCAACCGTCATAGCCCCACAATGCCCCGATCATTGCCGCCCCGAAGCCCCCGACGAACGAATAGCTCGCACTGCCGAACCGCACGCCGTCAGCGACGCCCTCGCAAGCGCCGTTCTGACTCAAAAGCGAGAAGTGCGAGAAATCACCCGTTGCCCAGACGAAGGCCCCGATCGAGACGAACAAGATCAGTCCGATCTTAACACCCGTGAGTGCCGTTGCGATCTGGCCGCTGAGGCTTACGGAGGCACAGTTCAGCGTCGTAAAGATCAGGATCACCATAATTGCAACAAGAGTCAGCGTGGTGATCTCAAAAGGGATGCCGCCGATCGAGAACGTCAGCAGCGTTTCTTCGAGTTTCTTATCGAGAAAGTCGTTCAGCCCGATAGCGAACGCCATTCCCGCAGCGGCCTGCGAGCCGGGCTTTGCAATGAACATCTGCATCCAGCCGAACAAAAAGCTGGAAGCGCGCCCGTATGCGTCGCGCAGAAAAACATACTCGCCGCCCGCCTCGGGCTTCATTGCAGTAAGCTCGGCATAGGTCAATGCTCCCGCGAGCGAGAGCAATCCGGCCGCGATCCACGCAAGCAGAACCCAAGCAGGGGCACCGACATTGCACGTCATAACGCGCGCCTTCAGAAACACGCCGGTGCCGATGACGTTGCCGATAATGATCGAGACGGCGGCGACCAGCCCAAGCGCCCTGACGAGCTGTTGCGGCTTTCCTAACTCTGTACTCATAAATTTTCGGGCTCAGGAGTTTGGCTTGAAACATATTACGCTAAAGCCGGCTGAGATTGAAAGTTCGACGCGTGATATATTAACGCCGTGATCGGAGCGCAAATTTCCGCGAACGACGTTTCTGACGCGGTGCTTGGCAGTGCCGATATTGGCTCTTGCATTCTCGACAGCTGCGGCGTCGGGCCAAAAGGCTCGAATTTGCTGGTCGCGGGCGTACACCCTGTCGATATCGTTGAAACGAACGTCGCAGCGGCGGCGGAAGCAGAAAAGATCCTTGACCGATACCTCACCGGCAACAATGCGGCTATTTTTACGCTTTCGTATGATCTCGGGCGAAAGATGATGGGGCTGAATTCCCGCATTCCGTGTCAAGAGCCTGACCTTTTCATTGCGCTCTTTGACGGATTGGGCATTCACGACTATGAGAGCGGCAGAGGGTTCAGCATCGGCCGACAAAACGTTGACCTTGGAGCCATAAGATCATCGACGGAAGCAGCAGCAGCCCGAGAGGTCGCTTCGAATATGGCACGCGGGCAGTATCTCAACGCCATCGCTGAGATCAAAGAAGAGATTCGTTCCGGCAACACCTACCAAACGAATCTTACGCATTGCATAACGGCAGAATTGGATCACGGTGCCATGCCCGAATCGATCTTTCGAAATTTGCGGCTAAAACATCCTGCGCCGTTTGCGGCTTACATAAAAAGGCACGATTCTACAGTGATCTCAGCATCGCCTGAACTGTTTTTTCACGTAGAAGGCTCGAAAATTACTGCTTCGCCGATAAAAGGAACGCGACCGAGAGGCGCGACCGACGCAGAAGATACGGCGCTTCGCAATGAACTTGAGCGGAGCGCAAAGGATCGCGCGGAGAACGTCATGATCGTCGATCTTATCCGTAACGACCTCGGCCGCGTGTGTGAGTTTGGAAGCGTCAAAGTTGACGACCTCTGCACGATCGCAGAGCATCCGTCGCTGTTCCACCTTGTCTCGACCGTAAAGGGACGCCTTCGCAGCGGAACGCGCCCATCGGACATATTCAATGCCCTCTTTCCCTGCGGTTCTATCACCGGTGCCCCCAAAAAAAGCACGATGGAGATCATCGACAGACTCGAACCGGCACATCGCGGCCTCTCGATGGGTACCATCGGTATGTATTTACCGCAAGGTTGGCTCGGTGAGAAGGCTGTCATCGAGACGAGTGTGGCGATCCGCACCATGGTCGTTCGCGGGCTGACAGCAACATTCAATGTCGGCGGCGGCATCGTAATAGACAGCGATCCGGCCTCGGAATATAAAGAAACTCTGACCAAAGCCATATCTTTGCTCACCGCGATCGGTGCGGAGCATCTACCGTTAACGGATGCTTCGGCCGACTGACCTCCGGAACCCTGCCGCATTCCGCACCCAAAGCAAGGCACTTTTTGTGTTATTATTCCTGTTAGGCTTCGCGATCCGTGCGCGGGGTCCGCCCTCACCCGGTTCAGATGGTGAATTACTACGAAATTCTAAAAGTATCACCCGAAGCGACCAGTGCTGAAATAAAATCAGCCTATCGGCGCCTGGCGCGCAAACTTCACCCTGATACTGTCAGCGGAAGCGAAGAGACCGCTGTGAAGTTCGCAGAGATCGCCGAAGCCTACGAAATTCTCGGCAATGCAAAGGAGCGCACCAGATACGACCGGCAATTGGCAGAGGCTCAATTTCACGCCAGCAACGGCAGCTCACCGTTCATGTCCGACAATCGTCATGTCAAACGCTGGCGTCAGATGGTGTTCGAAAAAAGATACAACGACATCATCGACAGGATGTTGGCCGAGGAACGATTGGAGGCTCTCGCATTTCAACGGGCGGTCTTCCCTTTTGTTGCCCTTTTAATATCGTGTCTCGTTTCGACCGCGGTAAAGCCGAAGATATTCATCAGCCAAGGCAATATCGGAAAGATCATCATAGTCTCATTTTTCGTTGTCGGCTTGATACATCTTGCTGGCCGCATCCAAGACAGTTTTACCCGTTATACCGAAAGCGAGGATGCCATCCACGACTCTATCCTGGACGGCACCGAAAGGGCAGCAAAGCCAATGCCGCGGGTTCTTGCAGCGGTGATAGTCATCGGCAGCGTGGTGCTTGCGCTTGCGACAGGCTACGCCATCGGCAGTTGGACCAATGTTTTCGCCCGCATCCTGCCGTCAATGTTCTCTGAGAATTTTGAACCGGAATTCTTTCTTTACCCACCGATCATCACATTCTTTGTCGATGTTATGCACTCACTCGCCTATCGTTTTGAACGCAGCCCGGGCATCTAGCTTGAGTTGACATATCGGCATGGCCGCTATAAACTTTGTAGTTTGTTTATTGGAACTTAGATAGAAATGGCTAATCATAAATCAGCATTAAAACGCGTTCGCCAGACCGCAAAACGCAACGAACTGAACCGCAGCAATCGCAGCAAGCTGCGAACGTCCATCAAGAAGGTCCGATCGGCTGTTGCGGCAAACGACAAGAAGGCAGGCGAGGAGCTTCTGCTCACGACCGTGAGCATGATCGACAAAGCCGTGAATAAGGGCTTGATCCATAAGAACACCGCTGCCCGCCACAAATCACGCCTCACGAAGCACGTCAACGCCATCGGCTAACGCACGCCTTTCTCGGCTGTACGCATCGAATGTATTTGCATGGCCGCCCTTTCGGGCGGCTTTCTTTGTCTCTCCGTCTTGAAAATGGCCGCCAAGCTTAACGTACGGCTGTGCTAGAATCTCGAACCATGGGCTTCTCGATCGAAATGCCGCTGGCTGAGCTGCATCGCCACGGCGTGGCGCGCTTATCAGCCACGATGGCGGCAAAGCTCGCGAATGCGGTAGCCGCGAACTCGCCCGATCATACTGCCGAGAACGTAACCGTGCGCGACCTGCTCGACAACTTTCCCGCACGGTACGAAGATCGCTCGAATCTCATCTCGATCGATTCGCTCTCAGACGGCACCGAAGCCGCTGTTGAGATCGTCATCCGCAATTCTGGAGGAACACGCGTCGGCCGGAACCGAGATCCCCGCAGGCCGCCGCTATTTATCTTTGAGATCACCGGCGGCGATGCGGGCCGCCGTTCGAGGCCGGTAACGATAAAGTGGTTCGTGTCGGGCAAGAACGGAAAAAAGATCGTCGAATATTATGCGGAAAAGTTCAAACGCGGCACACGTTTCATGGCATACGGCCTTTGGCAGTTCGATGAACGGCGGGGCGTATATTTCCTGAAGCTTGCAAAGCCCGAAGAGCTTGAGATACTTCCGACCGACGAAACAGGCCTCTTTACGGATCAGGCCGCAACGAGCGAGGATGGCGAGCTTGCTGAGGATACGGCATCGCCCGAATTTGCTACGATACACACGGCGCGCACCGTTCCCGTTTACCGCAAGCTCGGCCCTTTCCTGACAAAGCGGCTCCGCGAGATCATTTACGACGTCCTTCAGAAGCTTGATGCGGCGTCGGTAAAAGAAGAACTTCCCGCTGATCTCATCGAACGTCACAGCCTTATCACCAGGCGGCAGGCACTCAAAGAGATCCATTTTCCGCCGGATAATGTGCCCGTGTCTGACTACGATATGTGCCGGAGCCCGGCACAGCGGCGGCTCATATTCGACGAATTCTTTTGGCTTTCATTTTCGATGCAGCTTTTACGCGGCGAACGCCGAGCAGAACCAAAAGCTTCTGTAATCGAAGTGAACGATTCCATTCGGACGCGGCTCAAGGAACTTATTCCCTTTCGGCTGACGAACGCGCAAAAAAAGGTGATCGGAGAGATATTTGCCGATCTGCGTTCGGATGCGCCGATGAATCGCCTTGTACAGGGAGATGTCGGCAGCGGCAAGACGATCGTCGCGTTCCTTGCGATGTATGCCGAGATGGAGAACGGCTATCAGACGGCGCTGATGGCACCGACCGAGATACTTGCCGAGCAGCATTTCCGCAACGCATCGCGGCTCTTTGCCGAAAGCGGACATCGTATTGCACTCCTTACCGGCAGCACGAAAGCAGCTGAAAAGCGAAAACTGCACGCTGCTCTCGCCGATGGTACGGTCGATATGGTGATCGGGACGCACGCGTTGATACAGGACACGGTCGCATTTGAGCGGCTTGGGCTTGTAGTGATCGACGAACAGCACCGCTTTGGTGTACTTCAGCGTGCACGGCTCCGCAGCAGCGGGCGTGTGCCCGATATGCTTGTAATGACCGCAACGCCGATACCGCGTTCACTTGCGATGACCGTGTACGGCGACCTTGATGTGTCGATCATCGACGAACTTCCGCCGGGACGCACCGCGATAAGAACGGTGGTCGTCGGCGAGGATAAACGCGAGGGAGTTTATCGCGGTATAAAGCGCGAGGTCGAGCTTGGCCGCCAAGCGTACGTCGTTTATCCGCTGATCGAGGAATCCGAAAGATCCGACCTCAAAGCTGCCAAAGCGATGTACGAACATCTGAAAGATGATGTATTTCCGCAGTTTACCGTCGGTCTGCTTCACGGAAAGATGAAAGGCTCCGAAAAGGATGCGATCATGGCCGAATTCATCGCCGGACGGATAAACATCCTTGTCTCCACGACCGTGATCGAGGTCGGAGTTGATGTGCCTAATGCTTCCCTTATGGTCGTCGAGCATGCGGAACGCTTCGGCCTCTCGCAGCTTCATCAACTGCGTGGCCGCGTCGGACGAGGCTCAGAACAAAGCTATTGCGTATTGCTTGCCGATTTCAAACGCACCGCCGTGGCAAAAGAGCGGCTTGGCATTATGGAACAAACGAATGACGGCTTCAAGATCGCCGAAAGAGACCTGGAGATACGCGGGCAGGGCGAACTTCTCGGCACACGCCAGTCCGGTATGCAGTCCTTCAGGCTCGCAAACATTATCCGCGATCTCGATATTTTGACGGCAGCACGAGCAGAGGCCGAATGCTATTTGATCGAGAAACGATCGTCACCCGAAACCTCAGAAATGGTAAAGATCGCCCGTTCGAACAAGAACGCACGCTTCGGCATCATTGCATGACCTATATCGAGACCGCCGCGTCAAATTAGCGCACTGCTCGTAATATCGTTACAATTTAGTCCGACGCAGGCCTTCCACCACTATCTATGCGGATAATTTCGGGCATCTACGGCGGGCGGGTGTTAAAAAGCCCGCCGGACAACAAGACTAGGCCGACGTCTGACAGGCTTCGCGAAACGCTCTTTAACGTACTTGCCCCGCGCATCGGCGAGGAGACCCGCTTCTTGGATCTGTGTGCCGGAACAGGTGCGGTCGGCATCGAAGCCCTGTCACGCGGCGCGGGCTTCGTTACCTTCGTTGACCGCTCAAAACGGGCCTGCGCTCTGATCGAAGAAAATTTGGACAAGCTTAACATTCCCGATGAAATGACAGAGATCCTCGGCCTCGACGCCGAGACATTTGCCGCCCGCGAGCATAAGGCTCATTGGGATATTGCGTTCTACGACCCGCCGTACGATGCGGACCTTTCATACGTCCTTCACGAGTTCGGTGCGAACGATACGCTTCTGCTTCGCGGCGGATTGCTCGTGGCTGAACACCATACGAAGCGGCTGCTGCCCGATGCGACGGGACATATTCGCCGGTGGCGCATCATCAAGCAAGGCGAATCAAGCCTAAGCTTTTACGAAAATGCGTAGGCCGGCTTTGCTCATTATTGCAGTGTGGGTCATTTTGACGCTCATCTGGAGCTCAACGTGGATCTTTATAAAGGTCGGCCTGCAAGACCTGCCGCCGATGGCTTTCGCGAGTTCGCGATTCCTGCTTTCGATCCTTATTCTGTTCTCCGTAGTGGTATTGAGGAGGGTGCCGCTGCCGCGTTCGGCGGCTGAATGGCGGCTGATCGCATTGACCGGCGTCCTGCAATTCTCGGTCAACTACGCGATGGTATTTTGGAGCGAACAGTACATTACATCGGGCCTCGCCGCCGTTCTGCAGGCGATGATCACCGTATTCGGCCTGGTGCTGGCATGGGTACACCTGCCGAATGAGCGCATTACCCGACAAAAGGTCGTGGCAGTTGCCGTAGGTTTGATCGGCGTGGCTGTGATCTTCGTCGATCAGCTTCGTATTGAGAATTGGATGGCCTTCGCCGGTTCGGCCGGGATCGTCATCGGTGCCTATGCCGCCGCGCAGGCGTCCATACTCGTAAAGGCAAAGGCCGGCGGCATACATCCCGGTGCGCTCGTCCTTTGCCAAATGGCATGCGGATTGCCGCCGCTTATCATTTACAGCATTGTTCGCGAAGGCGATCCTCGCTCATTTCATTGGACGTGGGCCGCCGCTGCTTGTGTGCTTTACTTGGCGATCATCGGAACGGTCGTCGCATTTTGGCTATACTACTGGCTGCTCGAGAGGGTCGAATCGACAAAGGCGATGATGATCTCATTGGTTACGCCGCTTCTGGCGGTGGTGATCGGTGCGGTAACGATGGGCGAAACGCTTCCGCCGCAGACGCTCCTCGGAAGCCTGCTTATCATCGCGAGCATCGGGTTGATAGTCTTCAGGAAACGACGAAAGCAGCCCGCCGCCGCGTAATGCGGCCTCAGCCGCCGTTCCGTGTTAATCTGCTAATTCTATGTTCTTCAAATTCACCACAGCAGGCGAATCACACGGCCCTGCCTTAACCGCGATAGTCGAGGGCATGCCCTCCGGCGTGGCAATAGATCGCGAAGCCATCGATAGCGAACTCCGCCGGCGTCAACTCGGATACGGACGCGGCGGCCGTATGAAGATCGAGACCGACCGTGTCGAGATTTTGTCGGGCGTTAGGCACGGCAAAACGCTCGGTTCGCCGATCAGTTTGATGATACGCAACGATGATTTTGTTCATTGGGAACAGGTTATGTCCGCTGAGCCTCTCGATGTCGAGCCGAATAACCCGCGTGAGGTGAAGCGCCCGCGGCCGGGACACGCCGATCTTGCCGGCGGCCAAAAATATGCGGCACGCGACCTCCGCGACATTCTGGAGCGCGCTTCGGCCCGCGAGACCGCGGCACGCGTCGCCTGCGGAGCAGTTGCAAAGCAATTGTTAGCTTCGTTCGGTGTGGAAGTGTATAGTCATGTCATACGGCTCGGCAGCATCGATGCGACGCAGGTCGAACGTGCATGGGAAGAGATCATCGCAATACCTTTGGATTCGCCGCTTCGCTGTGCCGATCCCGACGCAGAGCGAAAGATGATCGAATTGATCGACAAAGCAAAGGATGAGGGCGACACACTCGGCGGCATCTTCGAGGTCGTCGCACGTAAACTGCCCGTCGGCCTCGGTTCACACACATCGTGGGACGAAAAGCTGGATGGGCGTATCGCGCGGGCCATAATGTCGATACACGCCGTGAAGGCCGTTGAGATCGGGACAGGCGTGGCGAACGCCGGCAAGCCCGGCTCTGAGGTGCACGACGAGATATTTTTCGGAGAGAGCAACGGCTTCACCCGTAGAACGAATAACGCCGGCGGACTCGAAGGCGGAATAACGAATGGCGAAGAGCTTCGCGTTCGCGGCTATATGAAGCCGATCTCAACACTCAAAAAGCGTCTTCGTTCCGTAGATATCGACTCGAAAGCGGCAGCAGACTCGGCATTTGAACGCTCCGACATCACGGCTGTTACCGCCGCAGGCGTCATCGGTGAAGCGATGCTCGCGATAGTGCTGGCGAATGAGATACGCAAGAAATTCGGCGGTGATTCGATCGGCGAAGCACTTTCGAATTTTGCAAGATACACCGAGCATATAGCGGAGTATTGAACTTTTCCGCCTGCCGACACACCTTTTTCGGCGAATATGACATTCTTTTCATTGCCGAATTGAAGCGGCTGGGTCACCTTCCGGCTTTTGCCAACATTGTCATTTACATTAATGACCAGCAAAATAAGGAAGCGGAAGCGTGGATAAATGCTAATGAAACAAAGGTTCGCGGCTATATGGATCGGGCGAAAGCATATAGGCCGCCGGCCGATTGATCTGCGCCGGGCCTTGCTCATCGCGGCGCTATGCCTTTCGGCTTGCAGTAAAGGCGAGCCAACCGCAAATTCCGCTCCGACCGAGCCTAACACAAACGCCGAAGCGCAAACCGCTCTTCACCTTTCGATGAAAAGGGTTGAGCGGTTTTTCACGCCTATGGGCACGCCTTCTCCGTTCGATTGGCTCGCATCGCATAAGGAGCCGGGACAGACGTTTGACGAATACATCGCGGAACGCCCGACCAAACCCTCAAAAGAACGCAGTAAGATATACATCCTTCCGCTCGGTAAATTCACGCCGAGACAATTGAAGGCCATAGATGTAACCGCCGGCTATCTTTCCGCGTTTTACGGCCTTCCGGTCGAACACCTGCCGGCAAAGCGGCTGAGCGTTCCGGCCGCCGAGATGCGCGAAAGTACGGATAAAAATTCCCGACAGGCCAAAACCGGCTACATTCTCAACGATATTCTAAGGCCTGCCCTGCCTACCGACGCAGCGGCGTTGATCGCATTTACTGATATCGATCTGTATCCGGATGAGTCGATGAGCTATGTATTCGGACAGGCGAGTTTTGAGAACCGTGTCGGCGTTTGGTCGCTGTACAGGCTTGGCAGCGGTGCCGATGCCGGAACCTTTTTGAGACGTACGCTAAAGATCGCGGCACACGAAACGGGCCATATGTTCTCTATGAAGCACTGCACGAAATACGAGTGTGTGATGAGCGGTACGAACAGCCTTGCTGAGACCGACAGACGCCCGATCGATGCTTGCCCGGAGTGCATGGCAAAGATCTGTTGGCTGAGTGAGACCTCACCGGCAAAACGCTATGAACGCCTTGCTGAATTCTGCCGCAAGAACGGGCTGATCAAAGATGCGGATGATTTTGCAAAGAAAGCGGCGGCCGCAGGTTAACTTCGGATGGCCGCGACGACGGCGTTCATTTCCCGATGTCGCTCCGATACTGCATTCCTTGCCAAGCGATCTTCCCTGCGGCACCATACGCCGTTGAAACGGCATTGCTCAGCGTATCGCCGACAGCCGTTACTCCGAGCACGCGCCCGCCCGCGGTGCAATATTCACCTGCGGCGTTCCGCGAAGTTGCTGCGTGAAAGAGCGTTAC
Source organism: Chloracidobacterium sp. (assembly GCA_015075585.1). Classification (NCBI taxonomy): domain Bacteria; kingdom Pseudomonadati; phylum Acidobacteriota; class Blastocatellia; order Chloracidobacteriales; family Chloracidobacteriaceae; genus Chloracidobacterium; species Chloracidobacterium sp. Next base: position 1,128,740 of record JABTUB010000001.1, on the reverse strand, counting down.
GTTAGGCATTGTCGCGGCATCAGGCAGGCCTGTGATCACATCGCCCGTACGCGGCTTGCCTGGATAACCTTCGGCAGCAAGCACGACACACGCCGAGCTTCCTTTTCGCCACTCGATCTCTATTGATGAGAGGCTGCCGTTCAGCATCGCTCCGCAAATATCGACAAGGTCAGTTTCAAGCCGCACGAGAATAGACTGTGTCTCAGGATCGCCAAAGCGTACATTGTACTCAAGCAGCATCGGCCCGGCGGCGGTCATCATTAAACCTAAGAACAGCACACCCCGATAACGCATTCCTTCTCGAATACAGCCGTGCAGTGTTGGCTTCAGTATCCTTTCCGCGATGTCGCCGATCTGCTCAGCGGTAAGCAAGGACGCGTCAGTGAACGTACCCATGCCGCCTGTGTTCGGCCCCGTATCGCCGTTGCCGATACGCTTGTGGTCGCGGGCCGCCGGCATCAGCGCAAAGTCTTCACCGTCAACGAACGCCAACAATGAGACTTCCGTGCCTGCAAGGCATTCCTCAATAATTATCTTTGCCGCTGCCGGACCGCCCGAAGCCGCAAGGTCATTGATCGCTGCGGCCGCTTCCGCCCGATCTCCTGCAACCGTAACGCCTTTGCCTGCCGCCAACCCGTCCGCTTTAACAACGACACTCCGCGATGCATCGCCGAAATCGCCGCTTTCGAGCATTTCGATGGCAAAATCCGGTGAATGTGCGGTGGCATATCGAGCCGTCGGGATGCCGTGCCGGCCCATAAAGTCCTTTGCAAATGCCTTGCTGGCCTCAAGCTGAGCGGCTTCGCGGCACGGCCCGATGATCTGAAGCCCGCGGGACTCGAACTCATCTGCGATGCCGAGTGCGAGCGCGGTTTCGCCGCCGACGAAGGTAAGATCAACGGCCTTCGCTGCTGCAAGATCCGCTAAGGCTTTGACGTCATCGGGACGCACCGGAACGCACTCTGCGATCGCCGCAATTCCGGCATTACCATTGGCACAATAGATCTTCGGCTGATATTTGCTCCGCGCGAACGCACTGCATATCGCGTGTTCGCGGCCTCCGGATCCGATCACGAGAATGTTCATTTTGACCCTGCTACAGTTTATCCTTACGGTGCTCTTGACACAATGGCACGATAATCGTAGATTTTAGGCATTTCAACCTTCCGGCGGCTTCGTGCGGGCCGTGAAAATTGATAAAAGAACCGGATATGTCGAACGATCGACTCGACAACGAAACCATTGTTCCAGAGCATCTGCAGGATCAACACATCACCTGCGCCGATTGCTACGAGGAATTTACATGGTCGGCCGGCGAACAAAGATTCTTTCTCAAAAAAGGCCTCACTGACCCGCCAAAACGATGCCGGCGCTGCAAGCAGGCTAAAACCGATCGCATTGCGTCCCTGCATGCTTCGCGCCAAACGGGAGTTCGTTCGCGGATAGACGTTATTGTTAAATGTGCTCGGTGTGATGCGATGACCACCGTTCCGTTCTTTCCTTCTCAAGGACGGCCGGTCTTTTGCCGCTCGTGCTACATATTTGTCAGCGGAGAACCGAATAAGCCCGATAAGGACGATCAGCCGCCGACGTGAACATTCGGCCGAAGCTCCGGATCCTCTTCCGCCTGCCTAAGGATCTCGCGAGTTACCGGGGCCGTATCTCCTTCGCCGAACAGAATGTATCGGGCAAGGTACATTATGGGATTGCCCTCGCTCCAGCCGAAATAAACGTGCGGTATCTTGCCAGTCTTGTCACGCAAATATAAAAGGAATGCGGCGATCGCGTTGGGCACGGCCGGAGCCTGTGTCCGCAAGATCTTGTAGCCGTCAACATCGACCCCGCGTATGAATAACCTGCCCTTGAACTCGGACGAATCGCCCGGTTCGATCTCGTAGAATAATATCGGGTCGCTCGACGGTATATGGTTATCGACCCGCTTCTCGTGCTCCTTAAAGCGATATTCGGTCATATCGCCGGTCTCGCGTCTGTTGGTTACAATGCGTAGCTCGCCTTCGTCGTTCAGTTCATCAATAAAGCTTTTGGCTGCCGGATCGAGTTCGATCTTATCGATCCGGATCTCGGTCGAGCGCATCGCCCTGGATATGAATGACGAAACGATTATCGCTGTAATAAAGATCATCGCGATCTTGAGCCCGTCAGGCCGCTCGAACATATTGGCAACGGTCGTGTACGCAAACACGATCGACACGATCCAGAACGCCCATGTCCACTTGCTTCGCCGACGCCGTGCCGAGAGCGTAACGGCGATGGCCGCCGATGATATCAGGACCAGGACACCCGTTGCATACGCTCCACCCTGAGCGTCAACATTGGCTTCAAAGATCCACGTTACGGCAAAACAGATCGCGGTAAAAACAAGCGTAAGCGGCCGTGTCGCCCGCGCCCATTCGGGAGCCATGCCGTAGCGGGGAAGGTATCTCGGAACGATATTAAGCAAACCCGCCATCGCTGATGCACCGGCAAACCACAAGATCAAGATCGTACTCAGATCATAGATCGTTCCAAAGATGTCGCCGAGGTATCGGTGGGCAATATATGCAAGCGCGCGGCCGTTCGCCTTGCCGCCATCGGTAGTGACGCCGGCTGCGATCTGGTCCGCCGTACACGAACAATATTCAGGAACCGAGTGTTCGAATATATCTGACCCGCAGTCAACGCGCGGACAAAATTCTTTCGGTTCGATAAGCACACTTGTCGCCAAACTGCTGGCGATCAGCAAAATGCTCATTATAACTGCAGCAGAGATCAGGAGTTTCCGCGTGTTCCCGATACGGTTCGGCCCCTTTATCAGCGGCATCACCGCAACGCCTGTCTCAAAACCTGATAGCCCGAGTGCCAATTTTGGAAAACTTGTGATCGACATCAAAAAAATGCCCGCGGCCCCGGCGATATGCCAGCTTCCCAAGGACATTTTTGTCGTCCACAATGCGTTCTGCCAATTCGCCAGAGCACTCGGATGGGTCAGCACCTCATAAACGCCTGCCGTTATGACAACCGCGTTCAGAGCAAGGTAGATACCGACCAGAACAACCGCTATACCGATCGCCTCGCGAAAACCTTTTAGGAAAACGGCCCCGAGCAAGGCGATCAAGACGAATGTAACGGCCACCGGATGGTCAAGCCACGGGAGAGTTTGATGCACGAACGGGTTTTCGAGGATATGCGCCGTTGCGTCCGCCGATGACAACGTGATCGTGATCACAAAATCCGTCGCAACGAATCCTAACAGGGCAAGGACGAAAAGTTTTCCCTTCCACCGCGAAAGCAAGTTCTCAAGCATCGCGATCGAACCTTCACCGTGCGGACTTTCACGGGCGACCCTGCTGTAAACAGGTAAAGCTCCGAACAGCGTGAGCAGAACGAGTATCAAGGTCGCGACCGGCGAAATGATACCGGCGGCAAGAAATGCAATTCCGGGTTGATAACCGAGGGTAGAAAAGTAGTCGAGGCCGGTAAGGCACATCACTTTCCACCAAGGATTCTGATGATGCCGGCCTTCTGGTTCGCCGGGGCCCTCGATCTCCGGGGTCCCGTCATACAGCCATTTTCTGAGCCAGCTTGGCTTGCTGTTTCTCATCCAAAAAACAGATGCCGCTGATCAAGCAAGTGAGCCACGGCATCTAGAGTCAATCTCGCATTTAGCACCGTTCGAGTGCGATCACCGGAACGGCCGGCTTGATCCTGGAGACCCTCGCTTGCGGCAAAACGCCCCAAAATCAAGTGTGAGGGCGACGTCTCCCACACCGCCGCCCTCGAAACCGCGATTCCTCACATATCGCGGTTAATGTCCACCGGGGTGGTGAACACTGATGATTATAATCAAAGAAGATCGAATTGCAACCTGCGAACTCGGTGGATCCGAATATTTCCAGATCATTTTCGGCCGTCAATTCGCACCGCGCCGATGAGACAATCCCTGCCGCCGAATGCATCGACAAGGCAGATATTGTAACTTCCCTTTGCGGCCGATCCGTCGGTTCGAACACGCAGACCGATAGCCCAAACACCCTCAGCATACTCGCTCAAGGTGATACTCTCGGGATCGATCATCATCGACGGCGAATCGATCTCAACCCTTTGCAGTATTGGTTTTGAAGTGGCCACAATTAAGTATCGCGTGCTTTCACGATCAACCGCAACGGGCTGATCCGCGATCATTCCGTTTTCACCAATGCCGATAAGCGAACCATCCGTGCCGGGGTCACTCAGCCGGAAATTAAGCGCAACGCTCGTACCTGCGTTAAGTTCTGCTTCGCCCACAAACTGCACATTCCCCGATGACGCAGAGTCAACGGCCCGAGCGAAGACCGAATATTTTCCGGCGTCCAGGCCTGAGAACGTATAATTCCCTTCACGTCCCGCTTTAGCTGTCGCAACTACGGCGCCGGACTCAGCATCCTGCACCCAAAGTTCGATTTCCTTGGAGAAGCGGGCCGGAACCTGCACCTTACCGTCGATGCGGCCATAAGTATCGTCATTACCGTAGAGAGCATGAACAGCGGAAATATCATCCGCGGAGACGTCCGCAGAAATTCGAGATATTCCGTTCCGGGCAAGCGTTGCCGACATCACTGAACCAAGTGAAAATGAGTGTCTTAAGCCGAGTAAATGGCCGATTTCATGGCGAAGTGTAGCCTCGAGATCGAAGGTGCCATACGTTCCGTCCGTCGAGAACTGGTGAAACGGGCTAAGGACGATATCACCTTCGACAATGCTTCCGCTGCGGTTTGTAAAGGTACGCGTCTTAGCAGCCGAATCGATGTCATTCGCAAAAAAAAGGATATTCTGCGGTGATGCCGCAACGGTAAGCAGATTGACGCCGTCGGGCGAATTCTTTTGGCTGACATCCCGAAGCTTCGAGGATCGAACAATAAGTTCTATATCAATGTAAGGCTGCCACGCCGCCAAACTGCGGGCAATCGCTCCATCTATATCGCTTCCCGCCTTGATGTTCGGCGAATCCTTAAGAGAGGACGAGACCTTTAGCACTATACGTTCCGAACGCCACCGCGAAGCACGAGGCGATCCGGAACGCGCATCTGCCGCTTCGCCGCCGGCAAAGGCCGCAGAGGCCAAAAATACCAGCAGCATGGCTGAACTGAGATAGTTCAGGAAGCGCATACTAAGATGTTTCCTATTTGTTGCCGCCTTCTCTCAGGCTGGAATCGATCTCGGCGTGTTCGAGATCCGACCATCCGACTATGAATAACAGAACGGCAAGTGCAATGGTTGTAAGCACATAGAGCACCGAGATCTGCTCTTGCCAGATCAAAACACCAATTACAATGCCGACAAGCAATGCCCAAAACATTGCTATCGTGCGTCGGCTGAAACGATCAGAGAACTTGGACATAACCCGTTGATTATATGCGCTCAGGGCTGTTGTTACAACTGAATTCTTCGCTCTGCGTCAATCCACGATCCGCAAAGGCAGGGTAACGACCTTTGCTTCGGGACGTCCCAGCAACAGAGGCGGCGTCTTTCGAGCCTCGGAGCCTTTTGAACGAACATCGACAATATCGAATGGCGAAAGCTTCGGATCCTCCTGCAAGCCCGCCGCAATCTTTTTCAGATCTGCCTCGATCATTGTGGTAACGCCCGCGGTACGCCGATAAATGGTCACAGACTCTCCGGCGCCTTTTGCGAGACCGCCTGCGGCCGCGACCGCTGCGGTCAAGGTGGTCTGTGTATGCGAAGAAACGATACGCGGCTCGACGACACCGCCGATAACGTATATCTCGTCTGCTCGCCGCACAGTTATGATATCGCCGCTGTGTACGATCGGGTTCGCCGCGGCGACGCCGGCAATTATGTCGGCCACACTGATAGCTGTGAACTGCTCCGCACGTTTCGCGGAACCGTCTTTCGCCTCACAATTCAGGGCCGGCGGCCGAAATAACTGTATCTCACCGCTAGCATCGTCAGTAAGCCCACCCGCCATTACGATCAGCTCGAGCAGTGTTGCATCCCTGTTGAGTAGGAATTTCTGCGGCTTGCGCACGGCTCCGTCGAGGATCGCGACCGGCCTTTTCGAGCGATCCAGTATCCGCACGTTCACTTTCGGATCGCGGAGTATCTTTGAAAGCCGCTCTTTTATCTCCCCTGCTATCTCGCTTTCCGTGCGGCAAAGAGCATTGATAGGATCGCCGTAACTGTTAAACCCGTCGAGCATCCCTTCCGGCGTCACGCCGCCGCGCCAATCGAACTCAAAGCTGCCCACAACATCAACGTCGATCAGATCGCCGTAGTGGACAAGGCCGCTCTCTTTTTGCGCACTGATCGAGACAATACACGCCAGAACAGCCGCAAATGCACCGAGCATTATTCTAAGATCGAACGGCCGCAGCATTTGACGTCGCATTGTTTTGGATCGCAGAAACCTACGCGGTGGAATCGTTCTTCTTTCGCTTACGCGGCGAAGATGTAACGGTGCCCGGAACCGCAAAACCCCAGAATTCCCAGTTACATGAGTCACACAGCAGACAATACCTGAAGATCAGCTTGGAGAGGAACGGCGTGGGCCGGTAACCGCGTCGAATACGACTGCTTCTGCACCTTGGACATTTTTGTGAGATCATTACCCTATTAAATTTTACCGATGCGGCCGCTCATTGTCGATCCCTGACTGAGATTTGCTCAACCGTTCGATCTCAATACGTATCTTCTCTGCCGCCGCCCGACGCTCCGCAGTGTCAATATTGTCACGGCCCAAATAAAAGAGCGCGTCACGGTAGCTGCTGACGGCCTCACGATAATTTCCCTTGAAAGCCTGGCGTTCAGCCTCTTCAACAGCCTTTGCAACCCGCGTGGATGCAAGCATTTCGCGGAGCAGTTCGTGCGATTCGATCAAAGAACGTTCGTCCGGATAGTGCTCAAGTGCCGAGTCGATCACGGACAGTGCACTCTGTATGGACTCGATCTTGTCAACCGAACTGACCACGCCTTCGCTGCCTCCGGCCTTTTCACGGGCCTCGATCTGCGCCCATTGCAGCAGGTGTTCGTGATGAAGCCTTGCTGCCAACCGTCTGCCTTTCGTTATTGCAGGCAGTCGAGGCGAACCGATCGCTACCTTGCTAAGTTCGCGTTCGGTCATTGTGAGGTATTCACCGCACATCTCGAAAACCTCACGGTGGGCGGCGCTGAATTTCCCCAACACCCGCGCGGCCTCTGACTTGCGCCGTATCTCATCCAATACGCGCGAGTTATCCTCCAATGTCAGCTTCGGCGGGCGGAAATTGTCAGCCGAAACAGCCCGAACGCCACGCATTTGCCTCTCTAAAACAGCATCTTCCCGCCGATGTCTTTCACGGGAACGCCGCAAAAAAATCTCTCGAAGCACCGTCGCACCGATCAGAAAAAAACTAAAGACAAGCCCTGCCGGTATCCAGGGCATTTCTTCTCCGCCGTCGTGCAGGATGCCCCAAACCAAGAAGAATATCGCGAGGCCGACAGCGATAACGATCATGTAATATGTCGATGCCGGCAGCCATACGCGTCTCCGGCGAAGGTCATTTTTCATTCGGCGTTACTCGGCTGTGAGGCCGATGTTGGAAGCGTTATCTATAGCAATACTCAATGTTTTAGAGCATAATGTCAATCACATCGCATCGCGGCTGCCGCCGGTGTGAGGCGCGGAATATGTATGCCAAAGGATCGCAAAAAGCATGACCGGGAACGCCCTGTATTCGATTCAATTCGAAAACCGACGGCTCCGCCGACACGAAAAATGGACGAAGGCCGTCCGGAATCGGTGGTGCATCCGTCACTTCGTAAAGTGAAGCATAAGCGAAAGATAGTATCGGAGACAGAAAATGAATAGAAACCCTGCGGCTGGGAACCAATCAAAAGGCATTTGGGCACGCCCCGGAATGGAGGTCACCTTCCGGGCCGAGATCATGCCCGGCAAACTGCGAGAAGAGCGTACTTTCCGGATAGCGGAGGTCCGGCCGAGCGGCCGCGTTGTTCTTCAGGATTTCAATGGCGAATATCGGCAGGAGGCATTCGAGAAGATCAATTTTTTGAAAAATCTTACGAAATGATCAGATCTCATAGACCTTACCGATCTCCGCGATCTTCAAATTCTTTATTCCAAGCGCCATTAGTTCTTCGATCACTGTGTGCCGGTACATCGCTTTGATATTCGATACATAAACCGTTGAATGCCGTGTATCAAACTTCGACAGCTCCGCGGCGAGTGACCTCGGCGTCAAATGATGCGACACCTTTGCTAATTCCGAAAACTCATCCGGGAACGCACATTCGACAAAAATCGCGGCGGGGCCTTCGACTGCGGATACTGCGGTCCAGAACTCGTCTGTCTGTGAAGTATCGCCCGAGATACCGATCGCTGTTCCCGAATCCGACACGATAAAACCCGCACTCGGCGGCAAATGATCGACCTCGATCGCTGTTGTCAATAGTGTGCCTATTTTGAACGTACGGCCGAACTCGTATTCGACGTATTCAAGCACCTTGCCGTTCTTGTTGCTCAACTCGGAAAAGCGCGGATAGACCTTCCAATTGAAGACATGTTCTTCAAGGACATCTATCATCTGGCGGGCGGCGTGCACGCGTATCGGCCCCTCGACGGTTGCGAAAAGATCATCGATAAAGATCGGCAGCCCCGCAATGTGATCAAGATGTGTGTGCGAAATCACAATATCGCGGACGGAACTCCGCTGCCGGTCGTCGCAGCCGAACGCGAGGCTTCCCGCGTCAAAGGCAACCGCATCATTTACCACGAATGTGGTCAGACGCTGCTGCTGCGACACGTCTGCGTCGCCCGAAAAGCTGCTCGGAAGTATCTGAACCCTCATTACAGTTCACCGGGCACAGGTCAATGCCCGCCCGCCGTCTATCTCGTAGGTTGCACCCGTGATCCAAGCCGCCTGATCCGACGCAAGATAAAGTATCAATTCCGCAACCTCCTGAGCTGTGCCGACGCGTCCAAGAGGATGCGTTTCCTTTGAATGCTCAAGAAATGCAGAATAGGCATCGTCGTTCATACCGCCGCGCTTGTGCAGATCGGTAACAACCACGCCCGGATTTACGGCATTGACTCTGATTCCCCTTGGAGCAAGTTCAAGTGCGGCACATCGTGTCAACTGATCGAGAGCAGCTTTCGATACACAATACGAAAGTACATTCGGAAACGAACGTGTGCCGGCCACACTCGACACATTTACGATATTTCCTTTGTTTGCATGCATATACGGAACGCATTTCTGCATAAGGTAAAAGACAGACCGGACGTTGATGTCCATCATTCGATCCCAGTCGGCAAGGCCGGTATCCGCGATCGTACCATTCTTGATGATGCCGGCTGCATTTACGAGAACGTCGATATTCCCGAAAGCCTCTGCGACCGACGATGTCAGACGATCGACCTGAGACACTTCAGTAACATCCGCCGGATGCGGCTTTATCGGTCCGGCGGCACTGCCGGCTTCGTCGCGAAGTTCCTGCAGTTTCTTTTCGCGGCGCGCCACGGCTATGACCGTATCGCCCTTTTCAGCAAAAAGTTTTGCGGCAGCCCTGCCGATACCGCTGCTCGCCCCTGTTACAAGGACCGTTCTGCCATTCATATATGCTCTCAAACGTGACGTCTAAGCATATCAGCGCCCGAGGCAAAGATTCAATATGATCTTTTTACTACGTGAAGTGATCGGTAGAAACGACTTGGTCAGTTCGTCTGCATTTGCGGAAGGAACTGTTCGATCGCAGCCCTTGTTTCCTCTTCTTTGCGTGCCTTGAGTTCTGCAACCCAATCACTTACAGTGGCGACAATTTCACGCGCCGTCTGGCGCGGATTATGCTCGACAGGCACTTCGGCTGTCTTTTGCATCTCTGTTTTCTTAATGACCCTTATCTTTGGTTTCTGGTTCATAAGATCTGCTTCATGCGGCCTCGTCACTATACAGAACGTCAGAACCGCCGATCTTTGCATAAGCTGCGACCGAATTTCATACGACCGCACCGGCAGCGAAGTTCAATGAATATATTTCCCGTGTTGACAGTATCCGTATTTAGTTGCAAGTTATTCCTTACGCTTTGAAAAATCACTTGTGAGGAATACCGAATGAGGCATATAGCCGTATCGCTGTTTATTGTACTTTCTATCTCCTTGACGGCCGCGGCTCAGAAAAAGCCTGTGGCCTTTGTCAACGCCAAGATCATCCCGATCGTCGGGCCGCAGCTTGACCAAGGGACGATCATCGTCCAAAACGGAAAGATCGCCGCTATCGGCGACAGCCGATCAATAAAGGTGCCGTCGGGGGCGACGGTAATTGATGCAAAAGGCAAGGTTATAATGCCGGGCCTGATCGATTCACACTCGCACATTGGCGAGCCTTCGGGCGGTGATGCGTCGTCGCCCATACAACCTGACGTTCGTATCCTGGACAGCGTGAACGTCCGTGCCGCCAGTATTCAGCGTGCACAAAGCGGCGGCATTACGACGGTTAATATAATGCCCGGTTCCGGCCATCTGAATAGCGGCCAGACACTTTATCTCAAACTAAGGGACAACGCCGTAAAGATCGATGACCTTATGCTCTATGATGCCGGCGGTAAATATTTGGGCGGGATGAAATTTGCCAACGGGACGAATTCGATCCGTGCCGGCGGCGGCGCCTTTCCCGGAACGCGTGCCAAATCGGCCGCTCTTGTACGTGAGCAGTTCGTCAAGGCTCAGGAGTATCGCGACAAGGTACGAAAGGCGGCCGGCGACGCCTCAAAAATGCCGCCGCGCGACCTTGCGATGGAAGCATTGGTCGAGCTGCTTGACGGCAAGCGTACCGTTCATTTTCATACGCATCGCCACGATGACATTCTAACCGCGATCCGGCTGCAAAAGGAGTTCGGGTTCAAACTCGTACTCCAACACATCAGCGAAGCGTGGAAGGTCGCCGATGAGATCGCGGCGGCAAAGGTGCCTGCATCGATAATCTTTCTTGACTCTCCGGGCGGAAAACTCGAAGTGTTGGATCTTAAAGCTGAGAATGGCGCGGCTCTGGAAAAGGCCGGCGTACTCGTCGGCTTTCATACCGATGACGGCATCACGGATTCACGCTGGTTCATCCGAAGCGCCGGCATGGCGGTTCGTGCGGGAATGAGCCGTGAAAAGGCCTTGTACGCATTGACCATGGGAAACGCGATCATTCTCGATGTCGCTGATCGCACCGGCTCGCTCGAAGTCGGCAAGGATGCTGATATGATAGTGCTTTCCGGTGATCCGCTGAGCGTCTATACGCACATATTGGAGACCTGGGTCGAAGGCAAGAAGGTATTTGACCGCTCAGACCCGAAAGACTATTTGATACAGGTCGGAGGCGCCGGAGCCGCTTCCGACGGCTTTATTGATACGGACGACTATGACGGAGGGAACGACTAATGTATCCACAAATAAAACAGACCGCTCGATCGGTGAAATTCACTCGGCAAAGCTCTCTTCTGCTCATGCTGTTCCTGCTTTGCGGTTCGGCCGTTACGGTTTTCAGCCAGATCGCGATAAAAGGCGACGAGGTGTGGACAATGACGGGCGATCCGATCGTGAACGGCGTCGTTCTCATAAAGGACGGAAAGATCGAGGCTGTCGGCCCGGCAGCAGCCGTCAAGATACCGGCGAACTACCGCATCATTACGGCAAAATTCGTTACTCCCGGCCTTATTGACGCTCACAGCGTCGTCGGGCTGAACGGCTATATGAATCAGCCGCATGACCAAATGGCCCTTGACGGCAGTGGCCCTATTCAGCCGGAACTGCGTGCAATTGACGCATATAACGCCGAGGAAAAACTGATAGAGTGGATCCGTCAATTCGGTGTTACGACCGTTCACACGGGCCATCAGCCTTCAGCTCTTGTTTCCGGCCAGACGCTTATCGCGAAAACTTCCGGTAAGACCGTCGATGGATCGGTGATCGTTCCCGAGGCAATGATCGCGGTAACGCTGGGCAACAATGCTCTTGCCGGCCAAGGCCGCTCGCCCGGCACAAGGGCAAAGCAGATGGCCATGCTCCGAGCGGAGCTGATAAAGGCTCAGGAGAACAGCAAGAAAACGGATGCGTCCAAAGACTTACGCTCCGCCGCTTGGGTAAGCGTGATCAAACGCGAGATACCGTTGCTTATCACAGCGAACAAGGCTCAGGACATAATGTCCGCTCTTCGGCTGGCGAAGGAGTTCGATCTGCGGATCGTCCTTGACGGAGTTGCCGATGCGCAACTCGTGATGGATGACATCAAGGCGTCGGGCTTCCCGGTCATCGTCCACCCGACGATGGCTCGTGCGGGCGGCGACAGCGCGTCATTGTCAATGGAAGACGCGGCCAAGATCAAGCGGGCCGGCATTCCCGTCGCACTACAAAGCGGCTACGAGGGCTACGTTCCAAAAACCCGCGTCGTTCTTTACGAGGCTGCGATGGCAGCACAGAACGGCCTCTCGCGAAATGATGCGATGGCGCTTATCACGATCGACGCTGCCAAGCTCCTGGGCCTTGACAGCCGCATCGGGTCATTGGCTGCGGGTAAAGATGCCGATATCGCTCTGTATGACGGCGACCCGTTCGAATGGACCTCGCATTGCACAGGGACGATCATTAACGGAGTTGTCGTCAGCGATGTCGTGAGATGAACGGCCCGCATACGCATTACCCTGAGGCGGCACGAACCTGCCGCCTCTTTTATTTGCACTTGCCGAACTTGCATTTTGCGATTCACGCCATTAGGCGATTTCATACGTTCGCCGCCTTGTGCTACTCTTCTTTCGAAAGGAAATCCGTCCGCAAAACCGAATCGCACCTATGAGAATTATCGTTCTTCTGTCGCTTTTTTTGACTCTTGTATCGCTTTCCGTTGCTCAGCAGCCGTCGCCTTCACCGACGCAGCGGCCTGCCGCAACGCCGGAGATCAAAGAAGAACCGCCCGTTACGGCAAAACACAGCATCCGTATCGGCGGCCGAGCCTTGAATTACACGACCACGACCGGCTTCATGCCGATCAAGAACCCGGCAACCGGAGATGTCGAGGCGCATATCTTCTATATGGCATATGCGCTTGACAACGCCCCTGCAGGCCGGCCTCTGATGTTCTCATTCAATGGCGGCCCCGGCTCTGCAAGCGTTTGGCTCCACCTCGGAGCGATCGGACCGCGTCGGATCAAGATGCTGGACGACGGCATGCTGCCGCCTCCGCCGTATGAGATGGAAGACAACGCGGCGACGTGGCTCGCTGAAACCGACCTGGTGTTCATCGACCCGGTCGGAACGGGCTATTCACGAGCGGTAAAACCTGAGTTAGGACAAAAATTCTTTGGCCTGAAAGGAGATATTGATTCGGTCGGCGAGTTCATACGGCTGTATCTCGGCCGTAATGAGCGATGGCTTTCGCCGCTCTTCCTTGTAGGCGAATCGTATGGAACAACACGGGCTTCCGGCCTCTCGAATTGGCTCTTTGATCACGGCATCGCATTGAACGGAATTTGCCTCATCTCGACGGTTCTCAATTTTCAAACGATCCGCTTCGCCGAGAATAATGACCTCCCGCTTGTCCTGATACTTCCCTCGTATGCAACTACGGCTTGGTATCACAAGCGGCTCTCACCCGCGATGCAAAGCAGATCAGTTACCGAGATCGCAAAGCAGGCGGAAGACTTTGCGATGAACGAATACCTGCCTGCAATGATGCGGATCGACCGTCTGTCGGCATCTGAGCGTGCATCACTGCTCGAAAAATTCAGTGCATTTACGGGCCTGAGTAAGGAATTCATCGACAGAAGTAATTTCCGCGTAGATCTCGGTCAGTTCAATAAAGAATTACTCCGAGGCGAAAGACGAACGACAGGACGCCTTGACAGCCGCTTTAAGGGCATCGACCGCGATGCGGCCGGCAGCAGCCCCGACAGCGACCCTTCGATGGATGCGATCCGGCCGCCATATACTGCGGCGTTCAACGCATACGTTCGCGGTGAACTCGGCTATAGAACTGATACGGAATATTACATCCTGGGCGGCGGTATAAACGCCCCATGGAATTACGGTCAAAGCAACGGCTATGCGGACACAAGTATGTCGCTGAAGGATGCGATGAGCAAGAATCCATATATGAGGATCATGCTCGCGCAGGGATATTACGACATGGCGACACCTTTCTTTGCGGCGGAATACACCGTCTCAGCAATGAACCTTGATCCGACCCTTCGGCGGAATATCGAGTTCAAATACTACGAAGCCGGCCATATGATGTACATCGATGTCAAACAACTGAGGAAGCTGCATGATGACGCATCCGCATTCATCTCAGGCTCGATCAGAAAATAGAACGGCTATCCGCAAAGCGACACTAATGCACGCTCTCTCCGCGTATAAGGCTTACCGCATGCGAAAGAACCGGAGCGATGACCTGAAGGCATTCTTCGACAGCTTTGGTCGATCCCGGCAGATTTATGATAAGCGTTGACCCACGGACACCGCAGACGCCGCGCGAGATCATAGCAAATGGCGTTTTTAAGGCCGTTTCACGACGCATTGCCTCGCTCAGTCCGGGAACTTCGCGTTCGACGACCGCCAGCGTGGCTTCGGGCGTATTATCCCTGGTGCCAAGGCCCGTCCCGCCGGTTGTCAGGATCAGATCGACGCCGCCGCGGTCACAAAGACCTGCGATCAACTCTGAGAGCGGCTGAAGATCGTCCGTGGCCATTGCCCTTTCGGCAACGATCATACCCATGGCGGCAGCAAGTTCAGCCAGCTTATCGCCTGACCTGTCATTCTCAAGCGTTCGTGTGTCGCTTATTGAAATGATCGCCGTCCTGATATCCATAACAACCCAACTCTGAATGATCTGCGGCGAATTAATTCAATACGCCGTCCGTTGTGTCCCGTACTCATTCTGCCTCAGCGAATCGTCCGCTGCCCGATGAGCTTAAGTATCGCTTCAGATTCACAAGTATAACGCCGGCCGCGACCAACATCATCCCTACGATCGAAAGGAAACTCTGGCCCTCGCCGAAAATCAGCCAACCGGCAATAACGGCGTAAATGATACCGGTATAATTAACGATCGCCACTCCGGCTACTCTTTCCTTCTGAAGAGCATCGGTCAAAAAGATCTGGCCAAGCTGTGAAAATACTCCAAGCCCGAGCAGCCAAAGCCAATCCCATCCCGATGGCATAACTCTTTCATAGAACAGCGAGACCCCGCCGAGTATCGCGCCGACAAGCTGAAAATGCAGCACGATGGTCAGCGGATGCTCCTTGCCGCGAAGGCTTCTGACGAGGTTATATGCTACGCCTGAGCAGAATGCCGATGCAATGCCGAGCACAAGATAGAACGGCACGACCCTGTCGTCAACGCGGTGGATCAACAGAACTCCACAGAATGCCGCGGCGTAAGATACCCAATGCAGCACCGTCATCTGCTCCTTAAGCACAAAGATCGCGATCACGGCGGTAAAGATCGGCGAAAGATACTGAAGCGTTTGTGCCTGGGCAAGCGGAATGTGCTGAAGGGTTACGAAGAAAAAGAATAATGCCGCTGTACCAAAAAGCCCGCGAAGTACGAGCATTAAGTGATTGTCGCCGATCATGCTTGCTTTCGTACGCCGCAGTCCTGCGATGCAAAGCACCGTCGCTATGGAGCAGCGAAAGAAAACGGCCTCCATTGCAGGCAAATGTGATACCTGCTTGACCAAAGCGTTGGCAATAAAAAAACACAGGGTCGAAAGGAACATCGACCTTACACCCGGCGTAATGTATCTCGGCTCAAAGCTCAAACTAGGAGGGTAAAGCGCAAGCGGCAAAGTTGCAATGAAGCGCCATCAGCTTTTGCCGCAGCCGCAGTCATCTTCGCAGTTTTTCGCAGAGAAAGAACGGCGCTTCTTCGCGATGTGAACGCCGGCATACGCCAACGCTGCGGCGACGATCAAAACAACAATGAGGAGCTGAACGGCCATCACTCGAATCCCAGCAATTTTCCGCCCTGATAGGTTATGAACGCGGCGGCATAGGCGATAACGGTCATATAGCTGAACATAAAGATCGGCCAGCGCCATGAGTTCGTTTCGCGGCGCACGACTGCCAGCGTCGAGACACACTGCATCGCAAGGACAAAAAATACCATCATCGAAAGCGCCGTCAGCGGCGTCCATGCCGGCCTGCCGTCGTCGGTCTTTGCATCACGAACGGCCGCTATCAGCGTTTGCGAGCCTTCATTCTCATCCTTTCCGACGCTGTAAATAATGCTTAGCGTCGAGACGATAACCTCGCGCGCGGCAAAGCTCGCGATCAATGCCACACCGATTTTCCAGTCGAACCCTAACGGCTTTATCACCGGTTCGATCGCGTGGCCGAGCATGCCGGCAAAACTGTGCTTGATCTGTTCTGATTCAGCGACCTTCTCTTCTTCCGATTCACCGCCCGCCTCAGCCGTCTCTGCCGCAACTGCCGCACCGGCAGGCTGTACCGTGTTCAGGGTTCTTGGAAAATAGGTCAACGCCCAAAGTATGATCGATATCGCAAGTATGACCGTACCGGCACGTTTCAAAAAGAGCCACGCCCGTGAGATCATGCTCATCACGACCGTCCGCACATTCGGAAGCCGATAGGGCGGCATCTCCATAAGGAACGGCGGCGGCGGCGCCTTCAGGAGCGTTCTTTTCAAAATGAACGCCACTGCGATCGCAACGAATATGCCTATCGCATACATTAACAGCATCAGCACCGCACCGAGCGATATGAACCCGAAAACATATTGAGTGCCGAAGAACGCTCCGATCATAAGCGTATAAACCGGAAGACGAGCCGAACACGACATAAACGGCGCGACAAGCATGGTCGCGAACCGGTCGCGCCGATCTTCGATGGTACGAGTGGCCATGATCGCCGGTATCGCACAGGCAAAACCGCTCATCAGCGGAAGGAACGCTTTTCCGTGCAGCCCGACACGCGACATTAGCTTATCCATCAGGAACGCCGCCCGGGCCATATAACCGGTATCTTCGAGGATCGAAATAAACAGGAAGAGCAGAAGTATCTGCGGCAGGAAAACAACGACGCCTCCGACGCCCGCGATCATTCCGTCAGCTAAGAGATCGGTCAAAATGCCCGGCGGCAGCGATGTCTTAACGGCATCGCTCATTGCCCCGAAAACGCCCTCTAAAAGCTCCATCGGCAGCGTCGCCCATGAGAAGATCGCTTGAAAGACGATCATCAAAATCCCGATCAGAATGACAAGGCCGAAGAATTTGTGTGTCAGGACCTTATCTATCTTTGATGAACGCAAGTGCGCCTTGCCGTCGCCTACCCGTGCAGAATCCTGTACCGCATTAGAAATAAAATTGTAGCGGGCAAAGATCTTGCCATGCGGGCCGGACTGGTCCGGCTCCGGTATCTCCGGAACTTCGGGGTGCGTTCCGATCAGAGGCGTGATCTTGGCAGCCAGTTCATCCAGCCCTTCGCCGGCGCGTGCATTGACCGGAACGACCGGTACCTTCAGAGTTCGCGATAAGCGTTCGACGTCTATTTCTTCAGCAAGCCCTTCATATGAATCCATCATCGTCAGAGCGACGATCACCGGCACGTCGAAATCATAGAGCTGCGTAACAAGATAGAGATTGCGTTCGAGATTTGTTGCATCGACAACAGCGATCACGACATCCGGCTTACGAACGCCGCTCTGCTGCCCTGTGATAACATTACGGGCGATCTGTTCGTCAAGCGAGGTCGCATCGAGGCTGTACAGCCCCGGAAGATCGATCAGTGTTGCAGATCGATCGCCCAACTGCCAATGCCCTTCTTTGCGTTCGACGGTTACGCCGGGATAATTCGCAACTTTCTGCTTTAGGCCTGTTAATTGGTTGAAAAGACTCGTCTTGCCGGCATTGGGATTGCCGGCCAGGACGACAGTGATACTTCGATCGTCAGCGTCGCGAGGCATCGACTCAGGCAGCGACCTCGATCGAACTTGCTTCGCTGCGGCGGATCGCAAGACTATAGCCCCTCAAATGCACTTCGATAGGATCACCGAAAGGTGCCGCCTTTACGACACGCAAAACGACACCCGGAATGACGCCCATCTCAAGCAGCCTGCGCGTGATACCGTCATTTCCGTTTACCGCAACGACCCGGGCCTCACACCCGAGCGGCGTCTCGTTTAGCGTCCTGTTTAACTCTGATTCTTTTTCCATCGTTCTTCGATGATCCGTAAAGCATTAGTTTAGCCTAATTGAAAGCAGTTTTCAATTTCAAATTACAAGCGGAGAAAACTTTTTTCAGCGACGGCAGCGAGAAGTTACTTGTACAGTGAAGCGTCTTTGATGACGAGATCAGCTTGGTATTGGCCGATGTTCACCCGCAGAGGCACGCAGCTGCTGTCGAGCGACAGCCAAACCTTGATCCCGAAAACATCTATCTGCGGATTTCCGGTGTTCACCGTTACAGATTGAGCGAGGACCTTTTGGCCGCCGATCGTGATCGTCTCTGCATCGCCAGGCATCAGGCGGAAAATATAGGGCTTATCAATCCAAAATACAGCAACTCGCGTATCGTTCACAGGATTTGTCGAGTCCTTGCTGCGTTTCAGGTTAAAGGAGCGCATTGCGTATAGCAGCGATAACATATCGTGCGTACCGACAGGCACATCGGCCTTTCCGCCTCCGTAAGATACGCTGCCCGTCTGCGCATCGAATGTGAGCGATTGGGTAAGCGAAGCCATCGAACCGCCCGCTTTGATGTCAAAATTAAACGGTACGAGCGTGTCGGGATTCACTCTGGTACTCATCATGTCCCCTTTGTGAAGAGCCTTTTGATCGGCTGCGGCGGCATTGATCTCGGCAATAAGAAGCAGACTGTCGCGGCCGTTGAAGAGCGTCCGCTCCCTTGCCTGCATCGTCATATCAGCGACATATCGTCCGCCGAGGCCTATCTTATATTCGAGTTTCTCGCCCAACAAGAATGCCAGCTCACTGAGCAGCGGTTGGTTCCGGATATACGGTGTAGGCGTGGGTATCGGCTTCGGCGTTGGCCTCGGCACGGGTGTGGCAGCAGGTGTCGGTGTCGGCTTTACTGCGGCCGGCACGGGTTCGACAAGGCCTGACAATTTCGCGGTGAACGGCCCTTTCGACGTATTGAATCGGATAAGCACCGGGAGGTGCCTCTCATCAGTCGAAAAGCCAACGCGCAGGTCTTTTACGCCGAGTTCGTCAAAGAACGTGCTTTGGATAAGCGAGATCGCCGCGTCAAAATCGCCGCTGTCAGTTGATATTTTCTCTGAACCGCTTGGCTGTGCGGTAAGTGTGTAGGTTTGGCCATTCTCACTAAATATGAATGTTCCTATACCGGCAGCCGCGCGAAGCCTGTAAACAAGCGTTACGAGGTCAAGCGGCGGTTCAGCAATATTCAGGTTGTTGGTTATCCGCTCGCTCGGTATCACCACGGCATCATTCGTGCTTTTAATGTAGAGCGGCAGCCCCGTATCCGGTGCCGCATAAACGATACGCGATTCGTCGATCATCGCGAACGCTGCACTCACGATATCAAAGGTTTTCGATCTTGAACGCAGCTCCACTGCTCGGCGCCCTTGAAGCCTGCCGTCGGAGACCACTTGGAATTCCAAGAATGCCACATTATCCAGGTTGCTGTACGAGACGTTGTATGAAAGCTTCTCGCCGACACGAAAAATGGATGACGGCTCAGCCGTATCCTCGGCGCTCTGTGCAGCGGCGGTGCTGTAAATGCAGGCCGCAAACGCAGCCGCCAGCATCAGCCGCCAAAACACCTTGTTCACAATATGTAACTTCCTAATTCCGGCCATTTGCCTCGTAAATAAGGGACTCAAGTGCTGCGACACGATCAGATGCCGCGATAATGGGCCTGCCGACCACGACGTACGATGAGCCGGCAGCGATAGCACCGCCGAGGGTCATTACACGCTTTTGGTCGTCGAACGTTGCATCTTTCGGACGAATTCCCGGCGTTACGATCAAGAGATCATCGCCGCAAGCGGCACGTATCGCAGCCGCCTCTTGAGCTGACGCAACAACGCCGTCAAAACCCGCATTCTTAGTCAAAACCGCAAGCCGAACGACCTGCTCGGCCGCTGATGACTCGACGCCGACCTCAGAAAGTGTGCGGCTGTCCGAACTTGTCAGCACGGTCACACCTATCAACAGAGGGCTGCGAAGCCCTGCCTCCGCACATACTGAACGAACCGTTCGAGCCGTTCTGCGCATCATTTCGCTGCCGCCGGCAGCGTGAACATTGAGCATCCATACTCCAAGTTCGGCAGCCGAAACGGATGCTGACGAAACAGTGTTCGGAATATCATGGAACTTCAGATCCAAGAAGACATCTTCGCCGCGGTCAGCCAATTCGCGTACAAAAGACGGCCCCGCAGTAGTGAAGAGCTGCAGGCCGACCTTGAAAGCGCCGACCCTTCCATGCAGCTCATCAACGATCTTCAATGCGGCATCTCTATCCGCCACGTCGAGAGCAACGATGACCTTTGACCTGATATCGTTCGGCTGCATGGAAAATGAGGCGTTGGTCATCAAATGATCATTCCATGTCGAGCGGATTGCGGAACGGCGTATCGTCCGACGTATCCGCCCGTTTCAACGCTTCTTTGAATTTTTCTTCAAGCAAACGTTCGCGGTCTTTCATCGAGGATAATTCCTGTGCGAATATCTGGTCACGCTGCTGCTTTTGCTTGTCCAACTCGCCCTTTAGATCCTCGAACGATCCCGTAACCTTCTTCTTTTCTTCATGCGCAAGCAAGGCTCCGGTTTCGGCATCGATCGTCAGTGATGCTTCGCAACAAGGACAAATGATACTGAACTTATCCATATCTCGGATCGATTATACCCGAATTTTCGATCTATTGTTTTGCGCCTGTCGGGTCATTCGGGTCGGTGCGCTTCGCCGCCGGCCGCGAGATACCTGCATTTGCAAGCAGATCATTGGACGAAACGGTCGCCAGATCCCTTATACGATCGCCGGGTGCGGACAGGGTCCGCCCGTTTCGCAGCCAATATTTTATCGTGGACTTTTGCGGGCTTTGCCAAGTGCGCTCGACCTTAAGCAATTGCGGATCGCTCTTAAAAGTGCGGGTCTCGACAAACTGGCCACTCTTGTTCATCGTTGAACTCATCGTCGAATTTTCCGGTGCCGGGACAACAGGAGGCGGCGGGATAGGTCCCATCGCAGGCGTATCGACGATCCTTCGACGGCCGTTGACCGGATCAATTTGCCCGGCGGGCCCCTTAGAGGCCATATCGGCATTTGCCGCACTTGCGTCGGGAGTCGTATTTGAGGCAACTGACGGTTGGCCCGCTGTCGGGCTGATGTTGCCGCCGTTCGCGGCCGGCTGTTCGGGAACGGCGCGTTGCCCCGTTGTGGTATTAGATGCAGAATGCGGTGCTGCAGTATTGTCAGTTGCCGGCGCGGACGAACACGCTCCAAAACTCAAAGCCGCCGCGAAAAGCATCGGGTAGATCAACTTCATTATGTTTGTAGCCTCTGGTTTCAGATCGTAAAAACCTGCATCAAACGTCGTAATACATTGAGAACTCAAGCGGATGCGGGCGCAGCCGCATCGGTGTGATCTCGCTGTTGCGTTTGTAAGATATCCATCGCTCGATCAATGAGCTTGTAAAAACGTCACCCTTAAGCAGGAATTCATGGTCATTTTCAAGTGCGGTCAACGCTTCATCAAGGCTTCCCGGCAGCGAAGGCACGTTCGCGAGTTCTTCCGGCGGCAGATCGTAAATATCCTTATCGAGAGGCTCGCCGGGATCGATGCGATTCTGAATACCGTCGAGGCCAGCCATCAGCAATGCCGCGAACGTCAGATACGGATTGCACGACGGATCCGGCGGGCGGAATTCGAGCCGCTTCGCTTTTGGCGACGACGAGAACATCGGAATGCGAACGGCTGCGGAGCGATTGCGTGCCGAGTATGCGAGATTCACCGGAGCCTCGAAATGCGGAACCAGCCGTTTGTAGCTGTTGGTAGTCGGGGCCGCGAGGCCCACTAGGGCCGGTGCGTGTTTCAGCAGTCCGCCGATGTAGAATTTCGCCATTTCCGAAAGCCCGGCGTATTGATCACCCGCGAACAGCGGTTCGCCGTCCTTCCAGAGCGATTGATGACAGTGCATTCCCGAGCCGTTATCGCCGTAGAGCGGCTTCGGCATAAAGGTTGCCGTCTTCCCTGCCGCATGGGCAGTATTCTTGACTATGTACTTGAAAAGCATCAAGTTATCGGCCGTGTGTAGGAGATTTGAGAAGCGAAAATCGATCTCACATTGTCCGGCGGTGGCAACTTCGTGATGATGGCACTCTACGGAGATGCCAACTTCGGCCAGAACCGCCGAGATCGTATTTCGCAGATCGATCAAAGTATCGAGCGGAGCGACCGGGACATACCCTTCTTTTGCTCGGATATGATATCCGTTGTTGGGAAACTGAGCATCGCCCTCGCGCTTGCTGTTCCAATGCCCTTCATCGCTTTCGATTCGATAGCCGGCCGAGTGCTGTTCATTGTGATAATTCACTTGATCGAAGATAAAAAATTCAGCTTCGGGGCCTATATAAATAGTGTCGGCCAAACCGGTGAACTTAAGATAGCTTTCGGCACGCTGCGCGACAGAACGCGGATCAAGCCAATAACCTTCTTTCGTTATCGGATCGACAGCGTTCGCGATCAGGCAGAGCGTTGTATCATCGATGAACGGATCGATCCAGAACCTCGACGGGTCAGGTATCAGCAGCATATCCGATTCATGGATAGCGGCCCATCCGCGCAAACTCGAAGCATCGAATCCGAAGCCGTCTTCAAAGCTGTCCTCATCGAGGCGGTCGATCGGAAATGTCAGATGATGCCAAGAGCCGATTAGATCCGTGAATCTTAGTGAAACGAACTTCGCCTCCTGGTCGGTCGCATATGTAAGTATTGTTTTCGGGTTCATTTGATCTCCTGATCCAAAAATGGCCGCAGCCCTTCAAAAGGGCTTGCCGCAAACTTGAGATTTTAACCTATTTATCGGTCAACCCAAAAGGAAATTTTGCGAAGTATGCGAGGGGTTGGAGGTGTTCAGCCCAATCGGAGCGTTTCCAATAAGATCGTATCGGCCTCTAGCCCGCATCAGGAGCTGAAATGCGCCCGATAAGGTCATATTCGTATGCTTCGGTGATCTCGACATCGTAGATCGCACCAATGACAGGTTCGAAGCCGTCAGGCATATCATTTATAAGGATATATCCGTCGATCTCCTGTGCTTGCCCTTGCAGCCGCCCTTGGAACAGCAGATCGGATTCCTGCGATATTCCTTCGAACATCACCTTGAACGTCTTGCCGACCTTAGCTTGATTGAGCTGCTTGCTGATCTTTGCCTGCTCTTGCATAAGGCGGTCTCGCCGCCTTTTTGCAACCCTCGCATCAACCTTATCCGGCAGATCATAGGCAGCCGTACCCTCTTCATCCGAATACGTAAAAACACCGACATTATCGAAACGGCAGTTACGGATGAATTTGACCAATTCTTCAAAGTCCTCCTCGGTCTCACCGGGAAAGCCAGTTATGAAGGTCGTCCTGATCGCGATACCGGGAACTGCGTCCCGAACTCGGCCGATCAATCGTTCAAGGCTTTCTCGGGTTCCGCCGCGTTTCATTAGCTTGAGTACATTTCGCGAGGCGTGCTGGAGCGGCATATCGAGGTATTTTGTAACCTTTGCCGTCTCAGCGATTGCCGACAGGAACGCAGGCGAAATATGCGTCGGAAAGGCATACATAGGCCTGATCCACTCGATGCCTTCGATCTCGCCAAGCGACCGTAGAAGCCTTGCAAGTGCATCGACCTCGCCGCGGTCCTCACCGTAACGCGAGCTGTCCTGAGCAACAAGTGTGATCTCCTTCACGCCGTCATCGGCAAGCTGACGTGCCTCATTTAGTATCGACTCGGGCGTGCGTGAGCGAAAACTTCCCCGCATCGAAGGTATCGCACAAAACGAACATGGACGGTCACAGCCCTCGGCGATCTTTATGAATGCTGTATGTTTTTGCGTTGCACGCATTCTCGGCGTGTGTTCGTCATAGAGAAATGTCGAGGATTTGTTGCCGATCGGAGTAATGGTCAGCTTTTTCGCATCGTATTCCGCATCTGCCGCCCGCGTGATCTGAGTCAACTGCGATGTGCCGATGAATGCATCGATCTCAGGCATCTCGCGGATCAGGTCGTCGCGATAACGCTCGACCAGACAGCCGGCAACGACCACACGGCCTGTTTTCCCTTCCTCTTTCCAGCGCGCTGCTTCGAGGATGGCATCTATCGATTCCTGCTTTGCCGACTCGATAAAGCCGCACGTATTGATCACGACCGTGTCAGCCTCTGCAGCATCACTCGTGATCTCGTAACCGTGCTCGGCAAGCGTACCCATCATCACCTCGCTGTCAACGAGATTCTTAGGACACCCAAGACTGATAAAACCAACCTTTTTCATTCAAATACTACTTAGAGAACGACATAAGCTCAGTCGTCGCTTCAGTGATGACCCCTGTTTTTGTTATGTTCTTCACGATACCTACGTCCTTTGCAAACCACACCGTCGTCTTCATGTCCGTCTTAACGGGTACCGTAATACCTTTTACTTTGACCGTAATATCCAATTCAGTTTTGATCTCGACCTTGACGGCATCGAAGGTTCCCGCCGGAACCGTAACCGACTCCGTACCTATCACCTGTGCGTTTTGCCCCACTTTTCCTTCACCGCTGCCTATTTGAGCGTCGTTAGGGCCGTTTATGGTTTCGCGGACATGGTACTCGGCCGACCAATTTGCCCCCGGTACGAAGCGTCCATCTTGAGGGATCGTTACACCGCTGCTATCCAAGGTATCGATCTTCGCCATGGTGCCGCTCTTTTCCATATCGATAGAATTGTCATATTGGACTGCAAGCAGGCCTTCGGCCGTGCACTTCCAGTTGATATGAGAGCTGACATTGCCGAAATCCGAATCGACCGTGAACCCTTCGTCAGCGATATTCGAGATTTTTTCCGTGTATTCCCGCTCTTGCAGCGGCCCTTTTGCATAGGTGATTCGATATTTACGCGAAATATCCGGCCCGACAGGAAAATATGCGTTGCTGCAAAGCCCCGTGGCGGCGCCCGCCGTATGCCCGTCGTTACTGGGCACGCCGGAATTAGAAACACCCGAATTTGTAGCCGAATTGCCGGTGGACGGCATGAATTTGCTCAAGCTGCATCCGAGAACGACCATCAAAACGGCTGCAGCAGCGGCGAGACCGCCAGGTTTCAATTTCATACGTAACGCTCCTGTTCAACTATTGTTCGAGTGCCTCCAAAGACGCCTCGATCTCCGCAATTTGCGACTCCGACAAGGCCTTTCTGCCAAATCGCACTTCATTGTAACGCTCGGTTACGAACACTGCGCCCGGCATTCCGACAGAATATGCAAATTCGAGCGGTGTCTGCTGCGGAAGCCGCACCTTGCCTTGTTTCTCAAGCGAGCGGATCATACGTTCATAAAAGATCACGACCGAGGCTTCAGACCGGCGGCCGAACCTGTGCTTGAGTTTCTGCCAAAGTATCGATTTTACTATCCGCCGCCGACCGCGAACAACCCCGAGTATCAGAACGACCGCGCCGATAATGACGGCAAAGCCAACAACGACGGCCCGTATGCTGGTGATCAAGCCGTTCTCACCGCGAAGATCTTCGAACCACTCGTGCATTATCGAACGCAGGCTTACCGAAAGTGAACCAAGCTCTGCCGAATAATGTTCGAGGCTTCCAGTTATAGAACGCGTTACTGAGCTCTGCCCTTGATCGTCGTACGCCACAAAGTACTGTATCCAAATAGCATCCAGAGCCTCAATATACTTTCCGATCTCCGCCAAAATGCCGCCCGCGGCCGCCTGATCATACGATGGCGGCGTCGGGTCGAATGTTACCCAGGATCCGGCGCCGGGGAAATATGCTTCAACCCACGCATGTGCGTATTTTTGACGAACGATATAAAGGCCCGCCGTCGGATTGTATTCACCGGTATGAAAGCCGGTAACGACACGCGACGCTATGCCTTGCGAACGTAGCATCATCACCATCGAACTGGCGAAGTATTCACAGTGCCCCACGCGGTTATTGAAGAGAAAATCCGAAAGAGGCTCAGGCCCGCCGTTCTTCATTTCGAGGGTGTAGCCGTAATTCGTCTTCA